>JAAYDI010000134.1 GCA_012729315.1 Planctomycetaceae bacterium | reverse complement strand
TCCTCTGAGGATAGGTCAAACATGGGAGATAACTCCCATGCATTTCCTCCCCTCTGACAGCGGTTTACAACCCGAAGGCCTTCATCCCGCACGCGGCGTCGCTCGGTCAGGCTTTCGCCCATTGCCGAAGATTCTCGACTGCAGCCACCCGTAGGTGTCTGGGCAGTGTCTCAGTCCCAGTGAGCCGGGCCATGCTCTCACACCCGGTACCCATCTTCGCCTTGGTAGGCCATTACCCTACCAACTAGCTAATAGGACGCGGACTCATCCCCCGGCGGAATCACACCTTTGGTCCGCAGACATTATCTGGTATTACCGGCAGTTTCCCACCGCTATCCCAGACCAGGGGGCAGATATCCACGCATTACTCTCCCTTTCGCCGCTCGAGTACTCCCGAAGGAGCCTTTCCGCACGACTTGCATGCCTAATCCACGCCGCCAACGTTCATTCTGAGCCAGGATCAAACCCTTCAATTGTTTATGCTTGTAACGCACTCGAAACTCATCGCCCCGAGTCCGTCGCGTAGCAGAGATCAACTGATGGCTTGAAACCATCGGACGCTTCACCGGTCAAGCGAAGCGTCTAGCCGAAAAAGCACAATCTCTTGCTTGGCTTACTCGCGTTAAAACGAGGTATCTCAGAAAAGCTCTGCCAAATTGTCAAAGATCTGCTTCGTACGGCAGTATGCCGCACGTAGACTTGGTATCATAGTGATTGTCGGCTGGATGTCAACTGGCTGCGAGAGCTTTTTTTCCCGGCCGAACAACTCACTCTAATTCGCGCCACCCCAATTCGCGTCAATTCGCGACCGCAACCTGTCCGGTCGGACGAAGCCCACGCCTCGCTGACCCTTGTTTGCAAGCGGGAGAAAATAACGGATTGCCCCCGGTTGCCGCAAGGGGGTATTGTGACGGAATTCCAAAATTCGCGCGGCCGGCAATCCTCCCTCGCTGCCTGCCCCGTCAACTGGACACTTGCCGAAGGATACTCTCATGCCGTGCCGTGGTGTACGTGGAGCGACAACCGTGGAAGAGAACTCGCGCGAGGCCATCCTGCGCGGTACTCGACAGCTGCTGGCCCTGATGATCCGCCTCAACGGAATCCAGTCAGAAGACGTCGCCAGCGCGATCTTCAGCCTCACACCCGATCTGAACGTGGAGTTTCCGGCTCTCGCCGCGCGGCAACTCGGCTGGCTCGATGTCCCGCTGCTGTGCACCAACGAAATCCCCGTCCCCGCGAGCCTCCCGCGCTGTGTCCGCATCCTCATCCACTGGAATACCGATAAACCACAGTCGGCCGTCGCGCATGTGTTCATCAAAGAGGCCAGGCTACTGAGGCCAGACCTCAGCAAACTGCCGCCGGTCGACTTCGACGAACTGGAGTCCTGGATCGCCGAGTACATGGCGGCCCACGACATCGAAGGTTGAGGCACGACGCGCCGGGCCCAAACGCAAATCATTTGACAGCAATCCGGCCTCGCACCAAGATGGGGAAGATTTGGTCAGAGATCAATCTGCAGGCAGCCGTCGGCAGGTCCCAATCACCCGCTGAGGTGTAACAGACCCCCACCGCCACCGCTGCTTGTACCGGGGGGACAGAGCGAGGCGATCGGCCGAGCATGCCGATCATAGTATGGTTTGAGGGTATGGTTTGCGGGACTCCTGGCAGTCCCGCGGACGCACGGCAGCATCCTGGATGCGGAGCCGTCGGCAGGTACACGACAGTCTGGCGGAGCCTGAATCGCCAGGGGCCGTGCGCCGCCCGGCCACCGGCCATCGATCCCCCAAGACGAAACGTGATCGCACCCATGAATCAGCGGGACGAGTCCTCGTACGAACTGATCAGCGCCTACCTGGATGGTGAACTGACGGCTGACGAGCGTGTGCGGGTCGAGCAGCTTGTTGCTGCCAGCGCCGAGCACCGTCAGACGCTCGACGAGTTGCGCGCAGTCGTAGCGGGCATGCAAAGCCTGCCGGCCTATCAGTTGGACGATGCCTTTGCCCACCACGTCGTCGCGTCCGCACGTGCAGCGGGGGTGCGGTTCGAGGTTTCGCCCCCGGCACGCGCGACAGTTGCGACTTGCCCCGCCACACATGCGTGGCACTGGCCGGCCGCGACAGGATTACTGGCCACCGCCGCGGCCGCTGTGCTGATCGCCGTTCTGGTGTGGCGCCCCGGAGCACGTTCCTGGCTCGCCAGTCCCCAGCGGCTGGTCTCTCAGACGCCGTCGGCCAGTCCTGGCGGTCCCGCCGGAGCACCGCCGCCGCCGCTGGAAACGCAGCGCAGCGACATGCCAGCGCCGGCCGATCGCACGGTGACGGCAGACGCCGCAGCCGCACCGCTCGCCGCCGATCAGACTCAGACCAGCAGCGCGGCGGACAGGGGCCGGGCGGAGCCTCCCACCGGCACTGCAGCGCCAGTGGGACCGGGGGCACCCCCGCCGCCCGTCGACGTGCCTGTCGACATGCCTGTCGACATGGTTGCGCCACCTCCCGCAGGGGCTGCCGCGGATGCATCCACCACGCCCGCACCGGCTGCAGACCGGGCCGCGCCCCAGTCGCTCGATAGCCCTCCGCCGCCACCCGGCGACGATCCGGCGCCGGGCCCGGCGCTGGTCGACGTCCCTTTCTCGGGAACGCACCAGATGTTGTTGGTGGTCGACGTGGCACTCACTCCCCAGGGGGTCGAGCAACGTGCGTTCGACCGGACGCTGGCCGCGCACGGCGTGGTGATCGAAGGGACCGTGGAAGTGGACGCGACCTTGGAGGCCTCGCTGCTGGCCAGCCGTTTCTTCGAGCCGGCGGAAACACGACCGGCGGAAGAAGCGACCGCCGCGCAAAACGACCTGACGTTGCTCTATGTCAAGACCCAGGCCGGGCACGTTGACGAGATCTGGCGTGCCATGCAGACCAATCCGGGCGCGTTCGCCGCAACGACGCTTGACATCGCGTTCCTGGCCGACGACCAGTCGATGTTCCGGGAAATGCGGCAGGCTGTCGAACGGCAGGCGGCAGATTTGTCGGCACAAACGGTGGCCGACCGTGCACGCCGTGCCGCCGGACACCGCCTCACTCTGTCGCCCAGCTGGCGTGGTTCGCCGGTAACGAAACTGCAGGGGCTCGACGGCCTCACGGGTGCGGTGCCCGAGTGGATGCTCGGCCCGCGGCCGGAGCAGCGAAAGCCAGCTGAGCACGCGGCAACTCCACCCTGGCCCGGCGCTGTGCCACCGGCTGGCGGTCGGCTGGGCGCAGACGTCGCCGCGGAAGCGCTCTTTGTAGTCCACGCGGGCCTCGCGCGATAGCGACGCCGATGACCCACGCGGATGATAACTCTCGCTGCGATCGAACTGCCCGGCAGGCTATTTCTTCATCACTGCCGCGCCCAGTTCGACCGGCGTAATGCGGCCATCCTGGTCAGTGTCGGCTGACGAGTAGTCCGTGTTCATCTTCGTCCACTCGTCCTGCGTCAGAACACCGTCCTTGTTGGTGTCGTACTTCGCGATGGTCCCGACCGCCCAGGTGATGTACTTCGGCGGTACCTTGGCCGTCACGGCATCAGCGTTGGTCGCTTCGGCCGCCGGGGCCGCGGCTGCGGACGGTGTGGGCGATTCCGAGCTGGCCGGCGCTGCTCCCGTGGCGTCTCCATCACGGTCGCGCCGCGCGCGCCGATCGCGCTGCGGCTGCTCTTCATAGGCGGCCGCCGAAACGCCCCCCTGCACGGCTCCTGCCTCGACCGCCTTCAGGCACTCGCCCGGCGTCACGATGCCGTCCCCGTTAAGATCGAACTGCGAGAAGTCGGCCACCACCTGCTCCGACCAGGACGTGGCGTACTCCGACATCTGGACCTGGCCGTCGCAATTGGCGTCGGCCCGGGCGAACCATTCGGGCAACCCCTCCAGTTCCGCCAGGCGTTCGGCGGCTGTCCGCATTCGCAACGATTTCCGGCCGTTGGCAGCGCCCGGTCTGGCGGCCGCTTCACCTTCGGCCCTGGGCGGGTTCTCCTCACCTTCTCGCCGGGTGAAGAATCGGCCGTCTCCCTCCCCACCACGCCCGCGGCCTCCAAAGCGGGTCACCATTGCGGCGGCGAACTCGTCGCGCGTGATCCGGCCATCTCGATTTGTGTCCATGCTGGAGGGATCCGGGCCGAGAGCCTCCCATTCGTCTTTCTCCAGCACGCCGTTGCCGTTGCGGTCGTGGCGGCCAAATGCCATCTGTACCATACGCTCCTGCGCTCGACCCGCACCGTCTGCCGAAGGGTTCGCCCGTTCACCCGACGCGCCACCCCCCGATCTGGCCCGCGACCCCGATGTGTCGCCTTCCCGTTCCACCCGCCGAATCGCATAACGCAAGGCCAATTCGTTGAGCGTGAGTTTTCCGTCCCGGTTGCGGTCCGTCTGCAGCGGATCGCCGCTCCACCGACCACTGCGAATCTCGTCCGCGTCCAGGACTCCGTCCTGATTGGCGTCGCTGCGCCCCATGGTCCGCTGCGCTTCCTGGCGGTCCTGCTCCTCGATCGATACGGCAAATTTTTCGCCCAGATCACCGAATCCAGGCACCGGATCGAACAGATCGGGCTCTCCGAAGCCGGGCACGAGCGGCTCGACTGCGGCACTGCCCGATCCCTGTTCCGGATTGTCCGGCCCACGACCCCACTCGTCGCCGCGATCACGGCCACCTTCGCCGCCCATTTCCCCCATGCGGCGGCCTCGCGCCTCCTCAAAAGCCCGCCCCACCTGGTCCATCGGAATGGGACGCGAGAGATCCAGGCCGGTACGCTCCAGGAACATCCGCGCCCGCCCCTGCGACTCCTCAGGATCCAACATGCCGTTGCCGTTGGTGTCCAGACGGGACACGAATCCCATCGGGCCGCCGCCCATCCAGGGCCCGCCCGGCATCATGCCGGGTCCTCCGGGCGGCATCATGCCGGG
>JAAYDI010000133.1 GCA_012729315.1 Planctomycetaceae bacterium | reverse complement strand
GCTCTGTTCCGAGACCTGTTCGAGAAGAGGATTCCCTTGGCCGTCCGCGATATAGATGTCCTCAAGCCCGCAGTCATGAAGCACCTCGTGCGCGATCGTCCGGCCGTCGCCGATGACCGCGACGGCGATGCCCTTCGGGTGGCGCACACCGGCAGTCGTCTCTCCGTCCAGCGTGTTCACGAAATAGAGTTCCACCGCGTTGCCCATGCTGTTGGTGCTGTCCATGCTGTCACACCGCTTTGCGCACCCTTCTCCGCCGAACGGCGAGCCACGCCGCTACAGCGCACACCGCGAGCGCGACAACCCCCGCGATGATGGCTAACGCGACTTTCATGCTGCTTCTAGCGGGCGCGTCACCCGGCAATGGTGGCAGATCGGGGAAACGCTTGCGAAGGTCAGTGCGCTGTTTTGGAGGGATTACATCGAAGTGCGCCTTGATGGGGTTGTAGGTGTTCGTCACCCAGGCATTGCCTGTGTTGGCGAATCTGCACAGTGTCGCCCGCTGTCTACTGTTGGCGTATTCGGGAATACGGTCAAGCAGAAATCGGTTCGCCATTTCGGCTTCCTCCGAATCGTTACTGCTTTGTATGATGTCCAAAAGACATGAAAAGAATTTCTCTTTTGTGTCGGCGTTCATATGTTTTTCTTGCGCTGCAAACTTCCCGAGAATCTGTCGGTTTAGGAAATACAGCCACGAAGTCCCCTTTACCGAAGGGGCTGCGTTCATTTTTTTCATGAACGCTACAGTTTCCTCCATGTCTGCCATGTTAACGTAAGCTGCGGCGGCGCGTCTCCGCACTGTCTTGGGATTGGCGGCGTTCAGGCTCTTCTCCGCAAGATAGGGCAGGAGCGAACGGTCGCCCGATTTCTCCAGTGCGTTAATACATAGTACCGCTTCAGTTGATAAATCAGATGCCCAGGACGTTTTTCCTGTGTTTATAAGGCTAATAGCCCTTTCGAGGTTTATCTTATAAGCGGCGTTCGGATCATTGGTGGCGGCATCGGCCGACCTTGCGAACGAAAGGACGGCGAGGCCGACGGCCAACCATCTTATACATAGTTTATTTTTCATCAGTGACTCCCCGGTGTTTTTGTACAGGCTGCCTGGCCGCAGGCGGACAGTCCGAGGACGCGGACGGGAACTCCGTTCGAGACCATGTCGTGATATCCCCAGACCGGGCCCATGGGCAGGTCAAATGCGTCGGACGGTGCTTCAGCCCATCCCCCTGATTTCATGACCAAGCGATTGATCAGCTCCCGCTGCGTCAGCCCCGGCGGGTAGTAGCCCCCGCCCCAGTCCATCGGCAGCCAGTCTTCACATGCAACGCCGGTCACCGGGTCGGTGCCGATATCCGAATCGTTCCTAACTGGGTAAATGTCCTCCACACCGGGGACGGCATCGTTGCAGGCGTGCAGCACCTCGTGGGCGATGACACGCCCAGTCGCATCACCAGAAAGCACGATGCCCCCGTAACAGCACAGGCCCGCAGTGGCGCCTCCCTCAAGTGTGTCGACAAAGTAAAACTCCAAAGCATTGCCCAGGCTGTTGGTCGTGTTCAGCATCGCGGTAAGGTTGGTGTTGTTGTTCACGTCCGGATGGTTCAGCCACTCCGTGTTATTGAGATAGCGGATCGGGCCGCTCTGGACCAGCGTCAAGCCGCGTTGCCACAGGATTTTGTTGGCGTCGGCCAGAAGACCGGGGATCTCGGATGAGGCACGGGCCGGATAGTTAGTAGTTGTCCTCTGCACAATAAAAACGGTGACGGGCACGTTGACGGCGGGAAGGACGGTGCCGGTGAAGTAGGGCCGGACGTGGGGCGGGGTGATGACGAGGCCCTTGATGTCCACCTCCAGCCGGAAGGCACCGGTTGATGTCGCGGTCACGGCGACCTCGGGGCCGGTGCTGCCGCCGGCGAAGGCGACGCGCCCCGCGCCCTCCTTGATCGTCCAGGTGATGTCGGCGTCGGGCACGG
>JAAYDI010000132.1 GCA_012729315.1 Planctomycetaceae bacterium | reverse complement strand
TTACCCAATCCCTCGCGCGTTCAATGCGTTGCTCTGCCGCGGCTAGGCGTTGTTTTGTCACGAACAATTCGCATCGCAACTCGGGCGCTGCCACGTCCTCACTGGACAGCCTCTGCTCAGTGGGCAGCCGGGCGTACTCAATCCCGATTGCGGAGTGTTGCTTTCTGAGCGGCCGGCGCATCCGCTCAACCACGGCCAGGGCTTGCTCTAGGTCGTAGTTCGCTTCATAAAGCTTCTGGAGCAGGCCGGCCCGCTTGCTGTCGGCGGCACTGCCCAATGCCTCTTGGATCGGCCCGGTGCGTTCCTGGTGCTCCGCAGCCAGGCTATCGGCCTTCTCGTCGAGTAGCTGTAGCTGCTGCGCCAAGTCCGCCAGTTGTCGCTCGAGCCCGCCTCGCTCCGCAATCTGCTGGCGAATCTCCGCGCGGCGGGCGAGTCGCTCGCGCTCGCGCCGGGCTTGGTCGTCGGCAATCAGTCTCGCCGCTGCGGAGTCGCCGGCTGCTGGTGCGGAGGGGGACGTCTTCTCCCGCGCGCCAACCGCGGCCGCCATTTCGTCCAGGGCCAAAATTTTGTCATTCATCGCGCGTCTCCTGTCTGGCCCAGCGGGCCTTGTCATCGTCAAACAATTTTCGGAACGCCTCGGGAATCGGTAGGGCCTCAATCTCGGCGAACGTCCAGCTGCGGCAGCGGGTGGGTTCCCAACCGAGTCTGGAACGGTACTCACTGATATCGTGAAGTAGCTCCGCCCCTGCCCGATGAATGTCGCTTTGCCGGACGGGGACGCCCAAGGCCTCGCAGCGTGCCCAGAGGTGACAGCAGCGCCGCAGGAACGGCAGATCGTGCCCACCGGCCCAGGGCTCGAGCGGGGACGGCTGCGCGGCCCAGCGGGTCAGCATGCGCAAGGTGGCCAGTTCGGCCAACGGCGCGGGTAGTGGTGAATCTGGCAGCGGCGTCCGGATCGGCACGAGGTGTGCGGCCTCGTGAATCACCGTCGCGGCCGTGGGTGGCTCGAGGAAGACAATCGCGTCGGTCGGTCTGTCTCGCCACCGGCCTTGTCGCTGGAGCTCACGCCGAATGATTGGATTGCCGCCCCGGACGTCGTAGACGGCATAGGCCCCAGTTGTGTCGGCGTTGCACGGTCCGAGTCGCTCGCTGTACTCGAGCACTTGGACGCGGCCCAGCAATTCGGGCGCGATGCTGGCCACCAGTTGCTCGGCCTGGTCAATCGTCAGCATTGCCGGCCTCCTCGAGATCATCGCCGGCGTGCCGCAGATCGTCGGCCCACCGCAAGAGCGCGTCACGCTCGGCGTCGGTCAGCTCCATTGGCCCATCAGCAGCCTGCACGTCATCGGCCGGCACGGCCCGGATCTCGGGGTATTCTGCGCCGGCGGCTGCACGCCGATACCACATCGTACCGTCCGCCGCGATCCGCCAGGGCACGAGCTCGCCCCGGTCGTACGCTTCAATGTCCGCATCGGTCGCGTCGGAACCGCAGACGTACTGTCTCTCATCGCACATGGGATTGACCCTCCTGCTGCCATCTTACTCTGCTGGAAATACAACACTGCCACGATCTGGCGGTTGCACCTCAATCACGACGAGGAACCTCTTTGAACACGTTCGGCAAACGCACCGTCGCGTGATGCTACGATCGGTCTCTCGGTTCGATCTGACGATCGTGTGTCTGTCGCTGCCGCAGTACGGACACACGATGGCCCGCACAAAACAGATCGGTGCGGACGACCAGGTGAGGGCGGTCATCGGTCGGGATCCTCCCCGGGCGGATACACCCACCGGACGTGCGTGATGCGCCCCGAGTCGGCACGTGTCTCGATCTGACCCGAGGCGGCCAGTCGATGCAACAGCCGGGAGAAGGCCTTACGCTCGGCCGCCATCCCGCCGCCGTCGAGCATCCGGACGGGGATCCAGCCGGCTTGGGCGTCGATCCACAAGTGGCGGTCGGGGGATCGTCCCCCACCGTGGTCAATCGCCTCCTGGAGTAGCTCGCTGCGGACTCGGGCGATAGCCAATCGCAGGCTGTCGGGGTCGTACGTCATGGTCGGGGGGGCTCCTGTCACAATGTCACAGCAAGTGTGTCTCTAACCAGCGCGAGCCTAGGGTGGGAAACTACGCGCCCGCCCCCAGGAAGGACCCACCATTTAATGGGGGGGGCACGGAGCCAGACAGCTGCTTCGCCTGCTGCGCTCGCCGTGTGGCCGCGAGGGATGCGAGGTGGATGCGTTGCTTGCACGCTGGACATTCCCAGCACGTACCCTCGGGGATGCCGGTGCAGCCGAAGGTGAAGCAGCGGGTGATGGTGCTCATGTCGGCTCCTCGTAATGGACCTTGACATAGAGGCGTCTGGGGTTCGGCTCCCCGCATTCAGCAATCGCGTCCGCAAGTCGCTCGGCCGGATCGTCGGACGAACGGCAGCAGCCCAAGAAGTTGCACGATTCGGCGGCCGGCTCTAAGTCCCCGTACTCATCGACGACGAACGCCAATACCTTCCGGTACAGCTCGTTGTCGCCGTATTCGCGAAAGTGGTCATCTGTCCCTCGGCGGCGGCGGCGAGAAACATGGGTGACGTCGCACAGCGCCCATGCCACCACAGGGTCGACCCACAGCGAACCGTCCAGCTGACGGTAGACAGCCACCGTCTCGTTCGCCGGGATCAGCTGGACGACGTGGTAGTCTTCATGGGACAGATACTCGTAATCGCTCTTGCTCATCGATTTGGCTCCTCGCGGTTTGGTGATGGTGGTGCTCATACTTTGGTTCTGCGGTAGCTCGGCCAAGTAGCAGCCCGTGTTGATCGCCGCCAGGTCGCGGCCGTCGTATCTCAGGTTGGTCATGCCCTCGCCCTCCGATACGAGTCCCAGTTGCATCTCACCACAACCGCGCCGTCCCGCAGCCGATCGGCGTTCTGCGGGCCGAGTCGCTCGTCCAGCTCGGCACCACTGGCCACGTTGGCCGTGAGCCACACCGGGCGCAAGCGGCGGTAGCGAACGTCCAGGATCCCGAACAGTGCCGCCTTCTGGAAATCCGTCAGCGCACCGACAGGCGGCAGTGGGTCGCTGATAGCCAGCACGTCCGGCCGCGTGTAGGACGTTTGCCAGTCCGATTCCGAGTCGCCACCTGAGCCGAAGCTGTCGCGCAGACGGCGGAACATGTCCATTCCGTTCGTCCAGGAGATTGACCTACGCGGCTTGTCAGGTTCAGGCGGCAAGCAGCGGTAGCCGCTATCCACGGCCAGCACCGAAAAGCCGTCGTGGATTACTCCGTAGAGCATCAACGAGAACAGCAGGTGATCTTTTCCGGTTCCCTTCGGCCCGAACAGGATCAGGTTCGCGCCCGCCTTCAAGTTGTCGTCCAGGTGGCCCGCAAAGTCCTGGACAGACGCCAGGGCTTCACGCTGCGCGTCCGTCGTAACCTCGAACGTCGCGAACCGGCACCCCGCATAGCGCTCGCCGCAGAGCGCGATCAGGCTTTCTGCCTGCCGGCACCGCCAGGCTTTCTCCCGATCAGAAATCGGTGACTCGTCCGCCCTGGGGTTCACTATTGGGATCGAAAACTTGCCCAGGCCCGTATCCGCTTGAACGCTGCTTAATGCTTCCATTTACGTCGTATGCTCCATTCAAAAGCTTGTGGACCCGCAGTTCCCGCGTCTTGGGGTCCGTGGTGAAAAGCCATGGCAGGGTGAACCAGCCTTGCCTGTGGCAGAACTTGGCCTTGCGAACGGCCGACATGATGGCAGGGACGTCGGCAAACGCCTCCCGCAGCTCGCGGTCCTTGGATAGCCGCTTCCAGCTGGCCAGCACGGCCTTGGATGGCGGGTCGCTGTGAACGGCTGGCGCGCCGATTGTTGGGGCGATTTCGTTCCACGCCGATATCAAACCCACCAACTGGGCATTACAGTGGCTATAGAGCTGGTTCTTGTTCTTTGGTTCTTGTTCAGATACTGGTTCTTGTTCCTCCGTCATATTGACGGTTGGGGTCATGTCACTTTTGACGGTTGGGGTGGTCGATTCTGACGGTTGGGCTTCCACCCCATCCGTCAATATGACGGTTGGGAATCGGTATAGATTGGAGATGCGACCCGTCCCCAGATTACGCCGCTCCCGTTGCACAAGCCCCTGCGCGATGATCTGCCGGAGGCAGCGCTCGGCTGTGCTTTTGCTCGCGCCGCATCTCTGAGCGATCATGGAGACAGATGGCCAGCACACGCCGTCAGCGTCGGCGTAGCTCTTGAGCGCGACGTATACGCCGATGGCCCCCTGCCCGATCTTGGCCAACACCGGCAGTATCGCGTTATCGACACGCGTCCAGCCGGCTTGCGATTGCTTCTCAGGGGGTGGGTCGGTATGATCCATTGCTTCCATTCACCCCCGCGTCGTCCGCCTGAGTCGGCGCGGGGTTTTTTCGTGCCGTCAGGGGTAAAACCTTGCGGGGGCCAGTCTCCGGGGTCGCGCCACATGGGGAGCTGGTGGGGCCACTTGTCGCCGCGTCTCGTACTCGGAGATTGCCGCCAGCGCGATGCGGTAGGTCGGCCGGCGTGAATTGGGTGCGCCGGCCGATATGTCGATTGCCGGCAGTTTGCCGGACCGAATTAGTCCCAGAACGTGCGGCCGCCGGCACGACCAGCGGGCCGTCACGTAGCTGACGGGGACCCAGGTCTCAGTCATGGCGCGACACCTCCGGCCCGGGACCGCGGCGTGCGAACGCTACCCGAATACCCTGGTCGGCCAGTTGGTCGCGTGCGTACCGCTCTAAGTCGCGGTCGCCGGTCTGACGTGCCGCCACCAGGATTGCCACCAGGGTGGCGGTATCCCGGCTCTCGGCTTTTTGGTTCGTCGTGGTCATGTCCGTGTCTCGCGTCATAGGTCGGATGTCTCCCTACCCATTTCCGCGTTCGTTCACTTTTTGATGTGAACGATGCGACACGACGCAATGAAAAAGCGGCTATTCCCCGGAGGAAACGCCGCTTTGTGTGGTGAAGGAATAATTCTCAGCGTTTACCGTTCACCTACCGCCGTTTACTTCCGCCGGCCTGGCGAACGCCGTCGTTTCGTGGTCGCGTGTTCGGCCGCAATCAGGTCCCTCGCGGCTTTCAGTTCCTTCCACGTCTTGCACTTCCAGATAGCGGCACGCGAGTATCCTATTCCGTTTACCCACTGAGTGATGGTCCACCCGCGACATTCCGGGTTTCTCGTTAGCATGTCCAGCATGGCCGCATTCGCCTTCCCGCGTCGACGCTTTGCCTGTTTGGTCGCGGCGGGTGGTTCGGCTGCCGGCGTCACAGTGGCCAGTGCCGCAACCTCGATGCCGTGCAGCTCGCCGGCTGCCGCGTCCCAATCCCACGCGTCAAGCGGTGCGTCCACGCGGCACAATTCCCGCAGGGCGCGCCCCTCGGCGGGTAGGTGTCGATAGGTTAGGGCCAGCAGTCCGCGCAGCATCCCGGCGCACTGGTCACAGGCTGCCCGATAGACAATGTGACCGTGCCGGGCGTTGCCCCTCATCCAGTCCGACGCCTGGTTTTGCTCATTGCGGCACCACCGGAGTGTTTCTTCTTCTTCCTTCAACCTGTTGACGGTCTCAGGGCACAGTGCCCGTAGTGTGCGGGCCAAGTCGGCGATTCTGACCAGGGTTGATTCGTCTGCCATCGTGCCACCCTCGGTTGGTGACCCTCGGAAAATGAAAAGCAGCACGGCAACCGTCCGAGAAAGCGGCTTTCGGTCCGTCGACCTAGCCGTGCTGTTGTGTATTGTACTGGATTACCCAACCACCTTGAACGTCCTGCCACCCCTTCCCATCGGCGCGCCGAACAGCCAGCGGTGCACGTGATCGGCCACAGCTGCCAGGCGGTCATCCTTGATGCCGTGCCGGTAGTTGGCTGCCATCGTCCCGTCCGCGTGGCCCATCACCAGGTTGGTGGCCACCTGGTCGCAGGCATCCCCGCTGACCGTTTCAAAGCAGTGCCGCAGGGAGTAGAAACTCACACCTGGTCGGGCGACCCCTACGCGTCTGGCCAGCGTTGTGAACTCCCGCCCCAGTGAGTCCCGGGTCCGATCTTCCGACACATAGAGCGTGCCTTTGCGTGTGATGAACACCCGGTCGGCATGGGCCGTATTGCGTGGTCGTGGTCGCTGGCTAATCGCCACTTGGAGAGCTGCCACCGTCTCGGGCCATAGTTTCGCGCGTCGTGGTTCGCCGGTTTTGGGGCGGGCGAATGTGTGCCATCCGTTGTCCAGGTCCAGCCACTCGGTCGTCAGGTCGCTACAGTCCGTGCCGCCGAATCCGCAGTTGATGCCCAGCAGGATCATGGCGCGCATGCGCACCGTAGCCGCGTCGATCAACTGGCGGATCTCGTCGGCCGTCATCAGGCGGCTGGGGCGTTGGGCCTGATACCGCTTGAGCGTTTTCATGCTCACCTGTTTGATCCACAGGTGAAAAGGCTGTGTCATCAGCTCCCGGTCATACGCCCACTTGAACACCACACGGGTCCGCGTGATGTGGTCCTGCTGGGTCTTGGCCCCCACGCCCTTGCAGAGCCGCAGCCGCAGTGCATCAGCGTCTTGACGCGTCAGGGATGCTACAGGGCGGAGCCGGCCGAAATGCGTATACACGATGTCGCACATACGCCGGTAGCCGTTGAACGTGTTGCGCGACAACTGGCCGATCTCGACGTCCGCTTCTTTGGCCACCGCGAAGGCTTCCAGCAGATGGCGGATCTGGGTTTCGCCGGCTGGCTCAGGAGCGGCAATCTCCAGGAGCTTCGCCTCGTACTTGGCCCGGGCTTCGTCGGCTGTCCCAGTGAAGTAGTACAGCTTGCCGTAGATTCGTTTCATCCACCGGCCGTCAGCACGGGGAGTCAGCGGGAAATCGGGGCTGGGTTTCTCCGGCTTGCTTGACCGCCGGGAATCGGTAGGATGAGTCATGTCGTCACCTCTGGGGTTAGAGCCAGGTGGCGTTGGGCGGTTTCCGGCACCTACCGGGGACCGCCATTTTCGCCTGAATACAGACCGTGTATTCAGCCTGCTAGCATACCCCCTGCTGTCAGGATTACAACCAGGGGCTACGCCAGCACTTAGGGAAACGCACGACACGCCAACACACGACTATGGCGTATGATCTTAGGTTGGCGACTGGCTGGTGAGGGGCGCGGTGGGTTCGCGCGCGTTGCCGCTTGTCAGATCGCGCGGAAGTAGTTACCCTCAGTGGTTTTACGCGAACGAGGACTTGGCCGGATGATTGCCACGGACATGCCGCCCGAACTGCCTGAGCAGCAGCGGATTGTGATCACGGGGATCGGCCTGACTGCTCCCAACGGCAACGGTCTGCCCGCGTTTCGCGAGGGGCTGCTGGCGGGGCGCAGCGGCGTGCGGCCCTACGAGATTCGCTATGTCGGCAAGACGCTGGCCGGGGTGTGCGATTTCGAGACCGGCAAGTACCAGTCCCGCAAAGACCTGCGGCGGGGCACGCGCGCGGGAAGCGTGGGCGTGTACAGCGCGCACGAAGCGATCGGTGACTCGGGAATCGACTGGCCGACCGTGGATCCGGCACGTGTGGGGGTGTTCCTGGGGGTCACCGAGCACGGCAACGTGGAGACGGAGAACGAGATCTTCGAGCTCAAAGGGTACGACTACGACACGAGTTTCTGGTCGCACCACCACAACCCGCGCACGGTGGCGAACAACCCGGCCGGTGAAGTGGCGCTGAATCTGGGGATCGTCGGCCCGCATTACACGATCGGCGCGGCCTGTGCGGCCGGCAATGCGGGGCTGATCCAGGGCGTCCAGATGCTGCGGCTTGACGAGTGCGACATTGCGCTGGCCGGTGGGGTATCCGAGAGCATTCACACGTTCGGGATCTTCGCCGGTTTTCGCAGTCAGGGGGCGCTGGCCGAACACGCCGACGCCGCCCGTGCCTCGCGCCCGTTCGACCTGCACCGCAACGGAATTGTCGTAGCGGAAGGGGGTTGTGTGTTTGTGCTGGAGCGGCTGAGCGACGCGCGGCGGCGCCGGGCACGCATTTACGGCGAGGTGGCCGGCTATGCGATGAACACCGACGCGACCGACTTCGTGTTGCCCAACGCCCAGCGGCAGGCCGAGTGCATGCAGCTGGCGCTCCGGCGCGCCGGCCTCGTGCCCGCTCAGGTCGACATCGTCAGCACGCATGCGACGGGCACGGTCAGCGGCGATGCTCAGGAGTGCATCGCGTTACGGACGGTGTTCGGCGCGTCCGATCGGACGCACTTCAACAACACGAAGAGTTTCATCGGGCACAGCATGGGCGCTGCCGGAGCGCTGGAACTGGCCGGCAACCTCGGCAGCTTCGACGACGGTGTCTGCCATGCCACGATCAACGTGGACGAACTGGATCCCGAGTGCCAGCTTCCCGGCCCGGGGCTCGTGCTGAACCAGCCGCGGGAGATCGGCCCGGCCAACGTCGTGCTGAACAACTCCTTCGGCATGCTGGGAATCAACTCAGCCGTCATTGTCAAACGGTACGTCGGATAATCTTGTGGGAGAACACGCGGTATGACGCCGGTCGAGATTCGAGAAGAGATCCTGGACATCCTGTCAGACATTGCGCCCGATGAAGATCTCAGCGCGTTGCAGGATGACGTGGCGTTCCGCGACCAGGTGGAACTTGACAGCATGGACTTCCTGGACATCGTGATGGAGCTGCGCAAACGGTATCGCATCCAGGTTCCAGAGGCTGACTACCCGCAGCTGGCCAGCATGCGCAGTACGGTCACTTACCTGGAACCGATCATGAAGGACATGCAGCGGGTTTCGTAGTATGTGCCATGTATGACACGATCATCATTGGTGCCGGCCTGTCGGGGCTGGCGGCCGGCATCCGGTTGGCTCACTACGACAAACGCGTGTGCATTCTGGAGCGGCACACGACCATTGGCGGTCTGAACTCCTTCTATCGTCAGCGTGGCCGCGATTTCGATGTGGGGCTGCACGCCGTGACGAACTATGCGCCCCAGGGGAGCAGGCGTGGGCCGCTGGCCCGCCTGCTGCGCCAGTTGCGCTTTCGCTGGGAGGATTTCGCGCTGGTGCCGCAAGCCGGTTCGTCAGTGGCGTTCCCGGGCGTTACCCTGCGCTTCAACAACGACTTTCGGCTGTTCGAAGCAGAGGTGGCTGCCCAGTTCCCGGACCAGAAGGACAATCTGCGGAAACTGGTGGCCCAGCTGATCGACTACGACGACCTGGATGGATCGCTCTTCCAGCGTTCCACGCGGGCGCTGCTCGCGGAGTCGATTACCGATCCGCTGCTGCGCGAGATGATCCTCTGCCCCGTGATGTGGTACGGCAACGCGCGCGAGCGGGACATGGACTTCGGCCAGTTCTGTATCATGTTTCGCAGCATCTTCCTGGAAGGATTCGCCCGCCCGCTGGCCGGCGTCCGACTGATCCTCCGCAATCTCGTGCGGCGGTTTCGCAGCCTGGGGGGCGAGCTGCGGCTGCGGTCCGGCGTCCGGCGGATCCAGATCGAGGATGGTCGTGCGGTGGGGGTCGAGCTGGATAATGGTGAGCAGCTGGAGGCGCGGCATGTCCTTTCGTCCGCCGGGATCGTGGAAACCATGCGGATGAGCGGCGAGCGGAAGGAGTTGTCGCCGGAGCCGGGCCAGATGTCGTTCATCGAGTCGATCGCCGTGCTGGACCGCCTGCCGCGCGAGCTGGGGCACCACCAGACGATCGTGTTCTTCAACGACAGCGAGACGTTCCACTGGGAGCGGCCGCAGGATGAAATCTGCGACGCGCGATCGGGGGTGATCTGTTCCCCTAACAACTTCCTGTACGACGGGGACGTGCTGCCGGACGGGATCCTCCGTGTCACGCTCATGGCCGACTACGATCGCTGGTGCCAGCTGTCGGCTGACGAGTACCGCCTGGCGAAGCTGCACTGGTTCGAGCGGACGCTGGCCAGCGCGGCGCGTTTCGTGCCCGATTGCCGGCAGCACGTGATCGACATGGACATGTTCACGCCGCGGACCATCCAGCGTTACACGTGGCACGATAACGGGGCCGTCTACGGCGCTCCGGAAAAACGGCTCGATGGCCGGACCAAGTTCGCCAACCTGTTCATCTGCGGGACGGACCAGGGGTACGTGGGGATTGTCGGGTCGCTTCTGAGCGGCATTCTCGTAGCCAATCGCCACCTGTTGGGCGATTCCTGAACGAAGCAAGCAGCGGACTCATGCCGAAAGATTTCCTGCAACACGTCAAGCCCGAGTACGATGTCGTCGTGATTGGCAGTGGCTTGGCCGGACTGACCGCCGCCAACGTGCTGGGCCGCGCGGGGCACCGGGTGCTGCTGCTTGAGCAACACTACAAGCTCGGCGGTCTGGCGACCTGGTTTCGCCGGCCGGGCGGGCTGATTTTCGACATCTCCCTGCACGGTTTCCCGGTGGGGATGCGGAAGAGCTGCCGCCGCTACTGGACCCGTGAAATCGCCGACTCCGTGGTGCAGCTCAAACACATCCGGTTTGACAACCCGATGTTCTCGCTGACGACCGAGTTCCATCGCCAGGACTTCACGCGCCTGCTGGTCACACGCTTTGGCATTGACCCCCGGACAGTGGAGTCGTTTTTCGACACGGCGCGGGGGATGAACTTCTACGACGACCAGTCGCTCAGTAACCGCGAGCTGTTCGAACGCTTCTTTCCCGGGCGCGGTGATGTCGTGCGGCTGCTCATGGAACCGATCACCTATGCCAACGGGTCGACGCTGGAGGACCCGGCCATCACCTACGGCATCGTGTTCTCGAATTTCATGTCCCAGGGGGTCTTCACGTTTCAGGGGGGCACCGATCGACTGATCGCGCTGATGCGCGACGAACTGCTGCGCAACGGCGTGGACATCGCGATTCGCAGTGATGTGGAGGCCATCCGCGTCGCGCAGCGCACGGTCACGGGCGTCCGCGTCGGAGGACGGGAGATCCAGGCGCGGGCCGTCATCTCCAACGCCAATCTGTGCGATACCGTGCAGCGGATGGTGGGGGCCCGGCACTTCGACCGGGACTTTGTCGAACAGGCGGCGGCCGTCCGCCTGAACTGTTCCAGCACGCAGGTCTACATGGCCCTCCAGCCGGACGACCTCCTGGACGAATCCACCGGGGATCTGCTGTTCAGCTCGGTCGCCCCCGCCTTCCAGACCGATCTGCTGCTGAGTCGCCACATCACGAGTCGGACCTTTTCGTTCTACTATCCGCGGACGCGTCCGCAGGCGCGTCCCCAGTGCCTGATCGTCTCGAGCACCAATGCCCGGCATGCCGACTGGGCCACGTTGTCCGCGGAGGAATACGCGGCCAGCAAGCAAAACCTGATCGAGACGACACTCGACGCGTTGGAAAAGTACGTTCCCGATTGCCGGCGGCGGGTCGCGTATGTGGAGGCCGCCACGCCGCGTACGTTCGCACGCTACACGCGGCACCCGGGGGGCGCGAGCTTCGGCACCAAGTTCGAAGGGCTGGCGGTCAGTCGCGGGCTGCCGGAGCAGATTCGCGGGCTCTATCACGCCGGAAGCGTCGGCATTATCATGTCCGGCTGGCTGGGGGCCATCAACTACGGTGTCATCGTCGCCAACGACGTCGATGCCCTGCTCACGCACACGGCTTCCACAAGTCATCCGGCCGGCTCGATCCTCGCGCCCGAGAGTTGACGATGAGCACCATCTCCATTCCCGATGCGATCCCTCATCGCGCCCCGATGCTGCTGCTGGACTCCGTGCACTCCTGCTCGGCCGACACCATCGTCTGCCGTAAGACGTTCCGGGCCGACGAGCCGTTCCTGCAGGGACACTTCCCCAACTTCCCGCTGGTGCCGGGGGTCATCCTGTGCGAGTGCGCGATGCAGGCGGGGGGCGTGCTGATCGCCCAGCAGGTGGCGGGCGCGGCGGGGGTACCCGTGGCAACGCGGATGGACCAGGTGCGGTTCCGCCGCATGGTCCGGCCTGGAGAAACCATCGACATCGAAGTTCGCTTGCGCGATCAGGTGTCACAGGCGTATTACCTGGAAGCCTGGGTCCGGTGCGCCGGGCAGGTCGCCGCGCGGCTGCAGTTCGCCTGCACGCTTGCCCAGGTGGCCGATGCGCCGACACCCGTGGACCCGCCCGCGACAGGACAGAGGACCGATCGTTCATGACCACTCCCCCCGACTTCCTGCAGTTGGCCGGCAAACCGTTTCTGGTGTTCGGCGTCGCTAATCGCAAGAGCGTGGCGTATCACGTCGGCCGCACGCTCGAAGCGTGTGGTGCACAGGTCTGGTACGTTGTGCGCAGCGCCGAACAGCGTGACGGCGTGTCGCGGCTGCTCGGCCGTGCCGAGATCTTCACCTGCGATGTGGAGCGCGAGGAGGAGATCGCGGCGGTCAGGACCCAGGTTGGCGAACGCTGCTCGCAACTGCACGGCATCGTCCACTCGATCGCCTTCGCTGATTACGAAGGTGAAGCGAAACCATTTCACCAGACGACCAAGGCCCAGTTCCTGCGGGCCATCGACATCTCGTGCTATTCGCTCATGGCGATCGCCAACGCGTTCCAGGACCTGCTCGATCCCGACGCGTCCGTGGTCACCATCTCGATCTCCACGACGCGCATGGCGAGCGAGAGCTATGGATTCATGGGGCCGGTCAAGGCGGCCCTCGATTCGTCGCTGGCCTTTCTGGCCAAGTCGTTCAGCCGGTTCTCCCGCGTGCGTTTCAATGCCGTGGCCGCCTCGCTGCTGAAGACGTCCGCTTCGGCCGGCATTCCCGGCTACGTGGACGCCTATCTGTACGCGGAACAGGTCATTCCGCGGCGCAAGGCGCTGGAGACGCAAGAGGTGGCCAACGTAGCGGTGTTCCTGCTCAGCCCACGGTCCTCGGGCATCAACGCCCAGTCGGTCGTGGCCGATGCCGGCATGTCGATCAACTACTTCGACAACGACCTGATCCGGCGTGCCATGCGCGCCGGCGAGTAGGCGGTCGCCATTCAGGGCTGCAGCGCGGCACGGGCCCTGGTTACGGCTGACTCAGCCCACGGCTTGTCTCCGTAGAGCTCGATGACGCCGCGCCGGACGGCCTGCGCGCGGTCCGGGTCGTCCTGCGACAACTGGTCGGCGTCGTCCAGCCGGCGCAGGATCTCCTTCAGATCGGCCGTAGCCACCCCCTGGTTCTTGGCCTGCAGCTGACCGAGTTGTTCGCGGGCGAGCTTCAGGCAGCGGTGGTCGGAATCGGTGAGCTGGCCGACAGAGAAGACCTCCAACAGCGCTTCGAGCTTGGCCATGGCGCGCCGCGGGTTGGTGGCAGCCAGTTGCGTGGCCTCGAGGTAGGCACGTTCAAGCAGTCCGAGCGAATCGCGGCCACCCCGCAGCCGTGCTCGCCGCTCGTACTGCCGCTGCAGTCGATACAGCTCGAGTTCCTCGTGCAGCGCGCGGACCTCCCCGGCGCGCTCGTCCTGCGGAAAGCGCCGCGCAAACTCGCGGATCTGGTCTTCCACCCTGGCCAGATCGCTGGTTTCTCCCTCTTTGGCCACCTCCATGATGCGGCTGTAGAGCACCTCGGCGGACAGGGGGCGGCTGAGATACCAGATGCCGGTCGCGATCAAGGCGCCTGCGGCGAGCAGCGGGGCGATCTTGAGCCACAGCGGCGTGCTCTCGTCCGATTCAGCCAGCGCGGTCGCCCGCTGCCGCGCTGCCTCATCGAACGTCGTGAAATGCGTGTTGGCCGTCTGCTCCGCCTCCGCTGACTCCTTGCTGCCCGCCTCCTGGGGTTGTTCGGACGGCGCGATCAGCCCGGACATGGCCACCGTTGGGTTGCCGTGCCGCTCGAGCGAATCGCGCTGCCGCATGATCTCGTGCTCGGTCGGGCTGACCAGCCGCGTGTCGCCCTGCGCGATGAGCTCGCGATGCTCGTCGGTCTCGCCTACCAGCCGGTACTCCTCGTCGGCCGCCAGCGAGAAGTGCTGGTGTTGTTTCTCCGCCGGCGGCCCGGCCGACAGGCCGTACTTCATCGCCTTGAGCCGGCTGGCCACCGCCAGTGCCGTCGCCACGCGTTTGGCGGGGTCTTTCTCCAGCAACTGGGCGATGATCAGTTCGAACTCCTCTGGCGTGTCGGGGGCCAGGCGGCGGACCGGCAACGCTTCCTCGTAGCGGAGCCTGTGGATGACTTCCGCTGCCGTACGGGAGGCAAACGGTGGCCGGCCCGCCAGCAGCGCGTAGAGTACACTCCCCAGACTGTACAGGTCGCTGCGCGCTGTGACTCCCTTCCCCTCGCCCTGTTCCGGCGACATGTAATCGGCGGTGCCAATGACCCCGCCCACCACCGTCAGCTGCGACATGCCGTAGAGCTTGGCGATGCCGAAGTCGGCCAGCTTGATCTGATCGTCGGTGGCATACAGCAGGTTGGCCGGCTTCAGGTCGCGATGGATGACGCCACGATCGTGCGCATGTTTGAGCGCCTGGCAGACCTGGATGCCGATCCGCGCTACCTCCCGCCAGCCGAAATGCCGGCCGGTGCGAAGCTCCTGCTGCAGCGAACACCCGTCGACCATCTCCATGGCATAGAACAATTGCCCATCCTGCTCGCCAAACCCAAGCAGCTGGACAATGTTCGGATGCTCCAGTTTCTTGAGCGTCTCGATCTCGGTGGCGAACCGCTCACGGAAACTCGCGTCACCGCCCAACGCCGGTGAGAGGACCTTGATGGCCGCGCGTTTCCCCGTCGTTTCGTCCACACCGAGAAAGACGGTCCCCATCCCGCCGCTGCCGAGCGGACGTTGGATCAGGTACGGGCCGAGTCGTTCCAAGGGTGGCATGACGAGCAGCTCCTCTGTGGCTGACGACGGCGGCCAAAGGGCCGTCAGGAAAAAACCAATTGGCGCTGACCAGCGGCGCTGGCACCACCAGATCCGAAAGGCACTGTGAAACGCCGGTTTCTCGGCCACCGTTTCGCCGCGGGCATTGATCGGTCGGCGGGCGATCGCGCGCTCCGTGGCCCACGACAGAATCAGACCCCAGTCCTGATTCTACGCGATCGCCCGCCGGCTGTCGCCTTCCACCGCTATCGGAAATCACGGGCCGGGACGTGGAGATTTCCCAGTGTACTGGACAGATCCTCCAGTTTTTCCACGATCACGTGCAGTACGGCATCTTTGGTCTCGATCCGTCCGTGAGCCAGCCATGCTGCCGATCGGCGGGCGACCTGGTAATAGCGTTCCCAGGTGGCTTGATGGATGAGCAGATTGGCCGTACCGGTTTCATCTTCCAGGGTGACGAAGGTGATCCCCTTGGCGGTGCCGGGACGTTGCCGCAGCAGCACGAGTCCGGCGATGCTGACACGGCGCCGGTTCTGGAACACGCGCAGCTTGGCGGCGGGCACGACCTGCATCTGATCGAGCCGTGGGCGATGAAAGGCAAGCGGGTGTGCCTTGAGCGACAGGCCGGCTGTCCGGTAGTCGGCCAATACTTCCTCCTGCGGACTCAACGCCGGCAGGGCGGCAGGCGGTTCGTCGTCCGGCGGCAGGGCGGCGAACAGCGGCAGGTGTTCCGCTGTGCGGGTTTGGGACAGCGCTTCCCACAATGCACGGCGCCGGTCGCGCTGCAGCGATGCGAACACATCGGCTTCCGACAGCCGGACGATCAGCGCGCGTCCGAGACCGGTGCGCCGGGCGAAATCCGTCAGGGACACGAAGGGGCCCTGCTGTTGCCGCGCCGCGACGATCGCCGTGGCGGCCGCGCCGGGCAGTCCCTTGAGCAGCCGGAATCCGAGTCGCAGCGCCAGCGCCGCAGCCGGTCGGGGAGCGAAGCTGTGCGCGTGCGCGCCGGCCGGCTGCTGCTCGAGCGTACACTCCCATTGGCTGGCATTCACATCCACGGGGAGGACCGAGACTCCATGCTGCTGGGCATCGCGAATCAACTGAGACGGCGCGTAGAACCCCATGGGCTGGCTGTTGATCAGAGCGGCGGCGAACGCGGCCGGATAGTAGTGTTTCAGCCAGGCTGAAACGTACACCAGCAACGCGAAACTGGCGGCATGAGATTCGGGAAACCCGTACTCGCCAAAGCCGCGAATCTGCCGGAACACCTGCTCGGCGAACTCCTCGGTGAGTCCCCGGGCACGCATGCCATCGAACAGTTGGGTGCGAAATCGATCGATCACACCGGGGCGACGCCACGCGCCCATGGCCCGGCGCAGCTGGTCTGCCTCGCCGGGGGTGAAACCGGCCGCCACCACGGCCAACCGCATGGCTTGTTCCTGGAAGATGGGCACGCCGAGCGTCTTGTGGAGTACCTGGCGAATGGCTTCCGTCGGATACTGCACGGCCTCCTCGCCGGCGCGGCGGCGCAGGTACGGATGCACCATGTTGCCCTGGATCGGGCCGGGCCGCACAATCGCAACCTCGATGACCAGGTCGTAGAAACAACGGGGTTTCAACCGCGGCAACATGCTCATCTGCGCCCGGCTCTCGATTTGAAACACGCCCATCGTGTCGGCGCGGCAGATCATGTCGTACACCCGTGCATCCCCGGCGGGAATCCGCGCCAGCGTCAAGGAACGCCCTGTGTGCTGGTGGATCAGATCAAAACAGCGGTGAATGGCGGTGAGCATACCCAGTGCCAGGCAATCGACCTTCAACAGTCCCAGCGTGTCGAGGTCATCCTTGTCCCACTGGATCACCGTCCGCCCGGCCATGGCCGCATTCTCAATCGGGACCAGCTCGCACAGCGGGCCTTGCGTGATCACCATGCCCCCCACATGCTGCGACAAATGCCGCGGAAAGCCGGTCAGTTCCGTGACGAGATAGACGAGCCTGCGCCCCGTTTCGGAGGCGGGATCCAGCCCCACCTGGCGACACCGTTCCGCCAGGTGCGCCTCGTCTGCATGGCCGTCCACCTGCCGGGCCAAGGCATCGACGCAGTCGAGCGACAGGCCAAGTGCCTTGCCGACGTCGCGGATTGCGGAACGGGTCCGATACGTGATCACGACGCCGGTCATGCCCGCCCGTTCGCGCCCGTATTTGCTGTACAAATACTGCAGCACCTCCTCCCGCCGCTCGTGCTCGAAGTCGACGTCAATATCCGGCGCTTCCTGGCGTTCCCGGCTGACAAACCGTTCGAACAGGACGTCCATCTGCTCGGGATCGACCGAGGTGATCCCCAGGCAGTAACAGACGGCCGAATTGGCGGCCGAGCCGCGGCCCTGGCACAGGATGTGGCGGTGGCGGGCCAGGCGAACCAGGTCCCAGACCGTGAGGAAGTAGGGTTCGTAATGCAGTTCCCGGATCAGCGCCAGCTCGTGCTCAAGCAGACGACGGACCTTGTCCGGTACCTCCACGGGATAGCGCTGGCGCGCGCCCTGCCAGGTCAGTTGCTGCAGGTACTCGAACGGCGTCTGCCCGGCCGGGGCCAGCTCGGCCGGATATTCGTACCGCAGTTCATCGAGCGAGAACTGGCAGCGGGAAGCGATTTCCAGCGTGCGCTGCAACGCTGCCGGCACGCGGGAAAACGTCGCACGCATGGCCTCCCGCGTCTGCAGGTGCCGCTCGGCGTTCGGCTGCAGCCGGTCCCCGGCCTCGGCCACCGTCAGCCCGTGACGGATGGCGGTCAACACGTCCTGCAGCGGAAGACGCTCACGCACGTGATAGAGCACGTTGCCGGACGCCACTAATGGCAGACGACTGCGTCGTGACTGGGACAGCAACTCGTCGAGCTGCCGCTGATCATCTGGACCGCGATGGAACGCGGCCAGCAGATAGCCGCGATCCCCGAACAGGTCCCGGAACTGACTCAACGCATCGCGCCACGTGGTTGCAGGGGCCGCCGTGGGGGCCGCACCGCGGTCCGGTGCCGGACCCGGCTCCCACTGTGCTGTCGCCACCAGGCCGGCCAGCAATCCTTGCGCGTGCTGCGCCAGATCGTCAAAACACAGCACGCAGGCTCCCTTGCCTGCCCGCCGCCGGCCCAGCGTGATGAGACGCGCCAGCCGGCCGTACGCGGCCCGGTCGGGAGCCCACAGCACGACGGGAGGGGCGTCCTGCAGCGTGATCTCGGCCCCGATGATCAAAGGCAGCCCGTGTGTGCGAGCGGCCGCATGCGCGCGAACCACGCCAGCCAGCGTGTTGCGGTCCGTCACCGCCAGCGCGGCATAGCCTAACTCCGCTGCCCGCTCCACCAGCTCCTGCGCATGGGATGCCCCTTCCAGAAACGAAAAGTTGGTCTTGCAGTGCAACTCGGCATAGCCCGGCAGCACAGACGAGTTGCCCGCCCGTCGGGTGCGCGGGCCAGAACGCGGGCCAGGCATGTGGCCTGCCCGGCGGCTGTTGTGCGTGGATGCTTTGGCAGGTTCCATGCGCTACGACTCCGAGGGAGGGCAGAGCGAATGCAGGAATGCCTGCAGCAGGCGCTGGACCTCCGCCAGATGGCGTGTAATTTCCTCCTCCTGCTCGCCGGACCAGTACTGCAGTCGCCCGGCCATTACAAGCTGATGTTCCAGGTGCCGCAACGTGCGCTGCGCACGCTGCAGCCCCCGCAGGAACGTGGAAGCACGCTGGCTGTCATGTGCGGCTACATGCAGGGGAACCGCGAGCGCCAGACGGCGCAGCTGGAACCCCAGCCCCAGGCGTTCGGCCAGCGGCAGTGTGGCCGTGTTGTGATAGATCACTTCAGCCAGCTCCATAGCGCGCTGCCACAGCAACAGATCTTGATACGAATGCATCACAGCGGTCCTTCTGCACAGGCGAACGGCGCGCCAGGCTCCCCACGTCCTCCAGACCGCCTGACCCGTCTGCCCCGGCGAAAATGTCCCTACGAACTCCGGAATAGCCCCTCAACCGAACAAGCCGTGCAGGAACCACTGGTTGTCATCGAGTTGCCGAAAGATCCAGAACCAGTGCCCCTGGTCGGTTTCCACCCGATAGTAATCGCGCCGTACCGATCGCCCGCGCCACCAGCCGGTTTCAATCCGTTCGGGACCCCAGTAGCGGGCGATGTGGTGCGTACGCCGCTGGAAGTGAAAACGGACGGGAGGGCCGTCGGGGACAACAGCGATTACCGGCAGCGCAAGGGGTGGCGAACGCAGATGAAGAGGGCGTGCCAGACACGCTCCGTGCAGCCCTTGAAACGCCGGCTGCGGCGCGCGGCTGCGTGTACGTCGCCGTGCAGTGAGCGAGACATAACGGAAGGCCCGTTCCGGTTGCCTGTCAGCTTCCAGCTGGGGACGCACCACCGCGGCCGATCCCAGCCGGCTGCTCAGACGATCCACCAGCTGCGCCAGCTGCAGTGGTGCAGACCGGCCACGGTCCGGAAACAACTCTCGCTGGCGGCGCACCAGAGGCGCCGTGTGCACAGCTTCCAACACCAGCTGCTCTACCAGTCCCGGCAGCACCAGCTGCTCCAATTGCAGCTGCACCAGCTGCGTCAGGTGCTCCACCGACACCGTCGGCTGAAACAGATTGATCCGCAGGGTCACGGTTTCCGCCTCTGCCGTCACAGAGGATGGATCCGGCCGCGCCTGCTGCCGCCGCGCCGACATGGCACAGCGCAAGTGGCACTCCAGCGCAAGAACGCCCGCGCCGCGCGCTGCCACGTGGCGAACCACCTGAACGAGCATTTGTGCCAGCAGCGAAACCAGCACCGGATGACGATCGGTGGGATGTTCCAGGAACCTGTCGGCCTGGAACACGGGCGGCGCCCGATGTGCCACCAGCACCTCGGCCGCCTGCCCCCGTAGTTGGTCCCACCGCTGCAGGAGGAGATCGCCAAACCGCGAAGCCAGACTTCCTCGCGGTAAAGCCGCCAGCTGGCCGATCTGCAGCAGACCGAGTTGTTCGAGCAGCGCGATCGTGTCGGCCGGCAGGCGTAACGCGCGAATCGGTAACGATTGCAAGACGGTCCAGCTGTCGGTAGCTGATACCACCAGGTAGGTGGAACCACCACCTGGAGGATCGGCGTCCGCAGGAACCAGCCGCTGCGCTGACTGCGTGGCATAATGCGCCAATGCCCATGCGGCACTCAGCGTGCCGGCCAGCGCCACTCGAACACAGTAGCCCCGTTGCTCCAACGCTTCCGCCACCTGACGCGCCAGCGCCGGTTCGCCGCCGAAGTGCGAAGCCAGGCCGGTAACGTCGAGCAGCAGGTAATCGGGCACGCCGGAGGAAGGCTGAATCCCCGGTGCAAACGACGCGTGCTGGTCCAGCCCCACCAGCGGACTGAACCGCTCGCACCACTGAGCCAGTGCGGCCAGCGCTGCGGCGTCTGCAGCCGCATCGTGTGGCGCGATGTACGCCGCCGGGTCGAAGGTCGTGGCTTCGCTGAGCGGCATGCCGCGCCGCACGCCAAGTCGATAGGCGGCCTGAGAACAAGCCAACACACACTGCCCGCGACGCGGCTCGTGATCGTGCAGGATGATCACGCGACCTTTAAGCGCGGGCTGAGCGACGACCAGACGCTGAATAGGCCAACTCGGCAGCCGGAGGCACAGAATACGCTTCATGAGGACCACTCACAGCCTGCATCACGCCAGTAACTTCATCAATTTCCAGCTCCACCGTTCCACCACTCCAGACCTGCCGACACCGCGCAAGCTCCACACGCAGTCGCCGACCCGTACGCACCTCCTCCCGGCCACAGACGCACGGATGAATCGACAACTGCAGGGCAGACCACGAAGGTTGCCGCCGCGCGGCACTGCCCCGTACCAGGATCCCCAGCCCGCTGCCACTTTCAGCCGCCAGTTGCAGACGCCGAAAATCGCGCGCGGAAAGCTGCGCCAACGGAGCCCAGACCGCTGCCACGGCCGGACACCGCAGGCATTGGTCCAGCGCCCACAACTGATCGCGAACCTGCGAAACACGTACCACCAGCAACGCGTCCAGGTCGATTCCCAGCAGCACTGCAGCCGGCGGATAAAAAACATGCTGCGGGTCCAGAACCACAATCGCGCCCCCCTCCAAGGCTGCCTGCCGAGCCAGAAGCAGCGCCACCATGCCGGCTCCCCCGGCACCCGCCTCCTCCTCCTCTTCCAGACACTCAATCAGCACACCCCGCGGCAAGCCACCCCACGGCAAAAGACGGTCCAAGGCCGGACAACCACTCGAAATCCGGGCCGGATCCCGCTCCGGTCGCCCGGCTTCCCAACGTGCCAGCCGGGCACGCAGGGAATCCACGAGCAACGCGGTGGGCGGGTTCAGGATGGGAATTGGTGAGTTCACGCCAGTACCTCACTGCTACTGTACATTTGTACCGTATGGGTGTCAAGTGAGGAACCGGGACGGAGAACGCCAGAACGTCGGCCCGAGGATCTTAGATTAGAGATAGAAACCGCGACCGCGACCACCGGTAGCTGTGCGCCGGCCTGAGGCGGTGCAGGGCCGGAGGGCGCCGGATCCCGTGCCTCGCCCTCCGCTTGCTCCCGCTCGGTGCTGCCCGTAACCGCTGCCCGTAACCGCTGCGATTAAACACCGTTCAGCAGGTGCAGCAGGCCATCCACGTCGGCGCCAAGCTGCTGGGCCTGTTCCCAGTATCGTCGTGCCTGCTCGACGTACGCCGGAGTCGCATCGCGGGCGGTGAGCAGGCAAGCCCCGAACAGCACCAGCGTTTCGGCTTCCCGCGTGTCGACGACCCGGCGGGCGATGGCCAGGGCCAGGCCCGCGGGCATCTCGGCCAGCGCATATTTCACGTTGCGGCCGTCGCGGCGGATCGTGACCGCATCCGGCCCGGCTTCCACCACGACCACGACCAACTCTCCCGCCGTGCCGATGCTCAGCTCTTCCGCCGCGTGCAGCTGCGCTGCAGCGTCAGACACGACCGCCCAGAACTGCTCGGCACGCTGTCCGAGCTCGCGCACCCGCTCGACCATCGCCCGCTGATCCGGGTCTCCCGCCAGCGTGGCCGCTTTTTCCAGGATCCGGCCCGCCACACGAAAGTCGTGATCGGCCAGGGCATCGCGCGCCTGCCGCAGCGCCTTGTCCAGCTCTGCTGGTAACGCCGCTGGCAGCTCCGCTGGTAACGCCGCTGCTTCCGGCACTGAACCGTTCTCCGGCGGCACCGGCGGCCCATTGCCGGGTGGCGCGGGCGCGTCCGGAACTGGCGTGGACGCCACGGCCTGCTGCAGGTCGTCTGCGGGCACCGGAGGTTCGGGCCCGGATGGCACGATCTCCAACGGTCGGGCCGCCGCCGGCAAGGGGGCGGACTCCGGTGCGACCGGCGGAGCAGCCACCTGGCGATGGTGCGCGGGGGCCGCTGTGGCGCTCGAGGGCAGGGGAGGCGGCGCGGCCGGCGATGCCCCCGCAGCGTTGTCGCGCAGGGCGATCATCAGCACGATCAGCGTCACGACGACCAGCACGGCGGCTACCGCGGCCGCCATCGGAAGCAGTGACGCGGGATTGTCACGTGGCGGTCCGACGTGTGCGTTGACCGGCCCCGGCGCGACAGGCGTGTGCACAATCGGCCTGCCCTGTCGGTCACTATCCGGTAGATCACCATCCGGTAGACGGCGATCCGGTGGCAGGGCGGTGTGGGTGTCTGAGTCGGCCGGTGACATGACCGGCGCCATGCCCGGAGGATAGAGGTCCGGGTTCTGATTGACCGAGGCCAGAGGTGGCAGGCTGTCGCGCGCGGGGCGATTCGCCGGGCCGCGCGCCAGCCCTTGCCGCAGCCGCTCGTCGTACTGTGCTTTCCGCGTCGGGTCCTGGAAGCAGGCTTTGACCTGTGCCAGTTCGTCCAGCAGACTGGCCCACGCAGCGGCCTGGGGGCCGGGCCGAAAACTGCGCACCCGGACCAGGGCCCTGTCGACCGCGGCCATCAGCTGGGCGTGGTCGTCGGTGAACAGGGGGGTGCCCAGCAACTGGTAGTAGTTGGGCGCCTCGATACCGTCGTCCAGGCCCAGCCATTCATGGTAGGGGTTGAAAGCCGCACTCACGTATCTGCCGCCTCAAACAGACTGTTCCGCGACAGGCTCGGAAGCCGAGTGCCCCGCCAGCCGGAAACCACACTCTATCATAGGCTTAATTGCCAGCGGGCTCAACATTGTGTGGCGATCTGGCTAGCGGCCACAGCCAGTTCGAACAGGTGCTGCTGATGCCGGTGCCGGGCCTGTCCCGGTCGGGGCCGCACCCGGTCATAGCGTCCGTCGGGCCGCAGGCAGCGTCCCTTGACGTTGTCCCGCGCGTACGACTCGAGTACCTCCTTGAGTCGCTGCCGGGCCGCGGGATCTTCGACCGGCACGAACAGCTCTACCCGCCGCACCAGGTTGCGGGGCATCCAGTCGGCGCTGGAGATGAACATCAACTCCTTGCCACCGGCCAGGAAGTAGATGATGCGGGAGTGTTCGAGGTACCGGTCCAGGATGCTCACCACGCGCACGTTCTCGCTGATCCCCGGCACGCCGGGGCGCAAGCAGCAGATGCCCCGCACGTTCAACTGGATCTTCACCCCCGCGCGGGACGCGCGATAGAGTGCATTGACGACCTTGGCATCGACCAGCGAGTTGAACTGCGCCATGATCCGGGCCGGCTGCCCGCTCCGCGCACGGCGGGTCTCCCCTTCGATCAGATCGAGAATCCGCTCCCGCAGTCCCAGCGGCGCCGATTCGAGTTTGCGATACGACTGGGGTTGCGAATCGCCCGTGATGGCGTTGAAGAAGCTGATCCCATCGCTGGTCAGGTCCTCGTCGCACGTCATCAGGCTGACGTCGCTGTAGAGCCGCGCGGTGATCTCATTGTAGTTGCCGGTGCTGTAGTGCACGTAGCGGCGCAGGCCGGTCGGTTCCTGACGCAGCACGATGCAGATCTTGGCGTGGGTCTTGAGCCCCTTGACGCCGTAGAGGACGCGGACGGAGGCCGGCTCCAGACGCTTCACCCAGTCGATGTTGCGGGCTTCGTCGAAGCGCGCCTTGAGTTCCACCAGGGCGGTCACGTGCTTGCCATTCTCGGCTGCCCGCTTCAGCGCTGCCACGATCCGGCTGTTGCGGCTCGTGCGGTAGAGGATCTGCTTGATGGCCAGCACCTGCGGGTCATCCGCCGCTTCCTCCACGAGCCGGACCACCGGCTCGTAACTTTCGTACGGCTGGCAGAGCACCACATCGTGATCGGCGATCGTCTCGAATATGCTCACCTGCGGGTCGACGGCCGGCGACGGCTGGGGCGGCCACGGCTCGTACCGCAGGTGATCGTATCCGGGCAGTCCGGTCAACGGCATGAAGGCCGACAGATTGAGCGGTCCGGGCACCAGGTAGACGTCGCGGTCCCGCACCCGCAGTGCTGCCTGCAGGAACTCGCGGATCGTCGGGCCGGCGCCGGCGGCGATCTCCAGCCGCACGCAGGCGCTCTGCTTGCGGGCGATCAGCACCTGCTGCATGCCCGCCAGAAGATCGGACGCCGAGTCTTCCTGGACCCGCATGTCAGCGTTGCGCGTCACGCGGAAACACGTGCAGTCGCGCACTTCCAGCCCCGGAAAGAAACGCTGCACGTGCATCTGCAACGCGTCTTCCAGCAGCAGATAGTGGTACTGCCCGTCGCACGGCAGGGTGATGATCCGGTCGAGCGTGCGTCCCAACGGAATAATGGCGAAACGCGATGCCGCCCCCGGCTCGACCGGTGCCAGTTCGACACAGGCCACCAGCGGCTGGTTCACCAACAGCGGAAACGGCTCGCCCGGGCAGACCAGCATCGGCGTCATCACCGCGAAGATCTCGCGCTCAAAGAACGCATTGATTGCCTGCAGTTGTTGCGCGTCGAGCGCCGCCGGCGTCAGCCGCCGGATGCCCGCCGCGGCCAGGGCGGGCTCGATATCCTCCTGCAAACACCGGTACTGGTCCGTCATCATCTGGTGGACCCGGTGACTGATCGCGCTGAGCTGCTCGTGGGCCGTCATCCCCGCCGCATCACGCTTCCCCGGGTTCCGGTCGGCCAGCATCTGCAGGCCGCCCACGCGCACCATGAAGAATTCCTCGAGGTTGGACCCGGTGATGGCCAGGAACTTCAGCCGTTCCAGCGGCGGAATCTCCCGGTCCAGCGCTTCGTCCAGGACGCGCTGGTTGAACTCCAGCCAACTCAGCTCGCGATTGATGTACATCGACGTCGGCTTCGACATCCGCGGGATCCCCCCGGCGAAAAACGGCCGGCCCACACGGCACGCGCGCCTCGTCCGGCCCCTGTCGTCTTGCGGATCAAGGATATCGCACGGCAGATGGTGAGGGAAGCCGGAGCCCACCGGGAGAGGCTGCCGGCCGTGTGGGATGCCCAACACAACTCCGGGCGGCCGAGTTCCCCTGGCGCTACGTCACGGCTCGGGCTGGGCGGCCGACAATGGCGGCCACAGGTCGTCGGCATCGAGCGCGTCAGCGTCTGGGCGCGAGGTGCCGTGCAGCTTGGCCAGTGCATATCCCGCCAAGGTTGCGGCCGGCAAATCGTGTCCAGGCGTCTGGAGGCAGCGCCGCCAGTACTGCTCTGCTTCGGCCTGTTTGCCCAGTGCCTCGAGTTCCTTGCCCACATAGTAGGCGTACGCACTGCGCTCCAACGCGCCGACGGCGCCCAGCAGTTCGTCCAGTCGGCTCAGCCGCTCGTCCGAAGCGTCCCCCGACTCCAAGAGCTGGATGATGGCCATGCCGAGGGCGAGCACCTCCGGCTCGATCATGTCTTCTCCCTCTGCGTATTCGACACTGGCCTTCCGCATCGTGCTGAGCACGTCTGCCCGCAGCTTCTCGTCACCTGCTGCGCGTGCCAGCTGCGCGACCATGTACGTGCAGGAGAACGACGGCCGGGGAGACAACGCTTTGCGGTAAGCCACCAAGCCCTGGGCGGCATCGTCGTTGAGCAGGTGAAAGACACCCTCATAGATCGCACGCTCGCGCGTCTCGTGATGAGGCGCTGCAAAGTAGGTGTCGGCCATCTTGCGCGCTGCTGCCACGTCACCTCGCCCGGTGCGCCGGCACCAGAAGTACCACAGGTACGCCGCGGAAGTGGGGTAGCCTTCACATAGATCACGCATGTACTGCTCCGACGCCTCCCACTCGGCCAGTCCTTCGCAGATTTCGCTGGCCAGATACAGGCCCGTGAAAGACCAGGTCGCAGCGCACTTTTGGGCGATCGGTTTTGCTTTAGCCCATTGCCCGCGCGTCGCGTAACCGCGGGCCAGCACCGACTGTACCCCTTGATGCTTGAGCCCCAGATCGTCGGTCTGCAGATAATCGAGCAGCGTCCGTTCCCAGTTATCATAGTCTTTCCGTTGCTTGTACAGTTCGGCCAGCAGCGTCGTGGCGTCGGAGGTGGGGACGGAGGCCAGAGAACGCTTGCAGCACCGGACGGCGGCGTCCCAGTCCTTCAGTTTCCAGTAGTGGAATGCCAGTGCGGAAAACGAGACTGGATGTTCCTTGAGCTGGTCTTCCCACGTCTTCAACTGCTCGATGGTCGGCTCCTTCGTGAAAGTGATCGCGTAGTAGATAGCCACGTCCGCGTGCGGAGCAACCTCGTGCATTTCGTTGGCCAGCATGCTCATGTAGGCTTCGTCCTCTGGTTTCGACCTCATTGTGTAGCCGGCGAGGTACTCGCGCATGCCCTGCAGGGTGAAATTGCGATGAGCGTTGTCAATGGCGACGGTACCGAGGCCCTGCCCCTGCGCATCGGGGATGTTCGCCATCGTAGTGAACATCGGCCATAAGTTCATACGCGGGTCCACGACGCGGATGCCGCCGTACAGTTTGGCCTGCTGCACGACATCTCGATCATAGTAATAGCGTAAACCATCGATGAAGAGGGCGTAACGATGGTTCTTGATCAGCGGCAACAACCGATCGACCTCGTCCGCCAGTGGGTACTCTGTCGCGTTCACCGCATCACCGAAATAGTGCGCAATCTGCACGAATTGCTCTTCCTCCAGCAAACTGGCCAATGCGGACCAGGACGGTTCGCCGTGTGCAGTCTGTTCCGAGTCGGCCCTGAGCAGCCGCGCGATCTCCATCGGCACCTGTGAAAACGGCTCGCCGAACTCCTCTCCGTCGCGACCGGAAAACCAGTTGCTCAACCAGCCGCGTGTGGGCTTCTGGTCGGCGACAAGCTGTTGGACGGGAGCGGGCAAGCCGGCGAGTTGGGCGACACTGGTGGGGACACAGCGCGAGAACAGCATGGGCGCCCAGGCGGCCCCCGAACGGGACAAGGCCAGGTAGCGGCCGTAATACACCAGGTCGCTGTATGCACAATAGGCGGCCGGGCAGGTTGGTTGGAGTTCCTGCATGGCGTCCCACATCCACTGCGGTTCTCGCTCGAAGCTGGCCAGCGCAAACCGCAGCAAAGTAGCCCAGGGCCGGCAGGCAGCATCGTCCGTCGCCAGCTGGCGGAGCGCGGCGCGGTCGCACATACAGTACGGCTTGATCAGCTTCGACCAGGCGGGCGGAGCGGCCGGCGTGTCACTTGCCGCTGCCTCCGCTGTGGCAGCCTGCCGTGCCTCCAGTTCGGCCAGATCTTCCAGCGCGTGCTGGAGTGTGCCCCCCAGGGCCCAGGCATACGCGCGATGCCACAGCGCCAGGTCGCTCGATGGACTCACCGTCACCAGTCGCTGTGCGTAGAGCCAGGCGCGCGCGGTGTAGACTTCGGGGGTCGAGTTCCAGTAATGGTTGGTCAACAGCGCCAGGTGAGCGTAGCCGCGAGCCAACACACCGAGCCACTCGGGTGTTTCGCCATGTGCCGCGATCGCCTCATGCGCCGCCCGCACCGCAGCGAACTGGAGCACCATATCGACCTGGCCCAGCCACTGCTCGATTTCCGGCCCAGGTGGCGCAGGATCCTGAACCGGTGGTTTGTCCCCCGTCAGGCCAGCGGCCCGCAAGCCCTCCAACAGCGCGCCGCGCGTGTCCGACTCCAGCTTCGGAACCATGTCACCGTAGATCTTCCCGCCGTGCACGACGAAGTCGTAGGTCTTCTCCCAAATCACATCCCCTTGCTGCTCCGCCGGCAGCAACTTCACCTGCCACTTGCCGGTCAGCAGCGCCCGCTCGACGGGCATTACCCACGTGACCTGCGCCTGTTGTGGCACCGCCTCCTGCAGTGTCTCATCGCGCGTGGCCAGCCCCATCTCGTCTCGGGCCGCCATGAGGATGGCCTGCCGGACCAGCTCGCGGCCCAGTCGATAGGGCAGCACCTGGTCGGTGTCCGTCGTGTAGGGGAGGAACTCCGTCTGCAGGTAGAGTACCTGCGATTCCGCTGGCGCGGCTGGCACGGCGCCCCGTGTACTGCCCAGGCCCCAGGCCACCCCGACAATCCACGCCACCCCGAACACGAACTTGGGCGCTGACCGCATCATGAGTGTTGACCCCCCGCGGCGCGAACACACGATAGACATCGCGACATGCTCGGTCGGTACGGACACACCAAGTCTAACGCGGCCCACACGCCGGGGCAATATTTTTTATCGAGTGTGACGGGCGCGAACGGGCCTGTTTTGCCTCGTTGGCGGGCACAACGGTACCACTCCCCGTTTCCCAGTCTCCCGTTCCCCGGTTACCCGAGGACGATCGGGCAGTCCAGGTTCTCCAGCAGCGTGTGCACTGCGGTCTGATCGAGCAGCCGGCAGGTGCGGCTCAGCAGCAGCAGGGCGGCGCCGTGGGTATGTGCGGCCCGGATCAGGTCGGCAAGGGTGTCGATGGGAATGCGCGAGACGCGCGCGTTCACGTCGCGGTCTGCCAGCCGATCGCGCACGCGGTCGGCACACAGCTCGACCGCCCCGGGCGGTGCGCCGCGGACCAGGACGACGAGCCCGCGCTGCTGGCGCTGGCTGATCGCGACCGCGGTATCGAGCGTCTGGATGCGCGGCGCTGCCGCGTCCAGGACCGCCACGACGGGTCGGACGGCGGAGCGGGCCGGCGCCGCGGCCGGCAGCCGCGTGGCCGGCGCATGGCTCCGCGAGCCGAACAGCACCAGGTCGGTCTCGCCGGTGGCCAGCAGAGCCCGCTGGGTGACGTGGCCGCGAGTGACGGAGAAGGAGCAGCGAATATGCGCGCGGGCGGCCGACCGCTCCAGGAGCTGGCGCACGTGGGCCGCCTTGTTCTGCATCGCGCGCTCCATCGACTCCGGGTCAATGCGCCGCGCCACACCGGACGCCGTCGTGATTTCCTGGGTGAAGGGGAGCGCTGCCAGCCGCAGTGCATTGACATCTTCGACGTAGAGGCCCTGCAGTTCCGCCTGGAGGTCGGCCGCCAGCCGGGCCGCCGTTTCCATCGTCTCATGATCGGAGCACGCGTCGTCCAAGGCCACCAGGATGCAGCGGACGGCCGGGAGGGGGGGCGTGTGTTTCATGATTTCGCCTTGTCCATGCCTTGCTGGGAAAGCTGCTGACGGATCTCGAATAGCTCGTTGATGCGCGCCGCCACGCGGCAGTTCACCGTCTCGGGCGGATAATGCCCAGCGGTATCGGGCGCGCCGGCCTCCCGGCCGGTGAGCAGCGCGATTGCATCGTCCACCGTCTCGATGGCATACACGTGGAAGCGGCCGGCCGCCACCGCGTCGACAACGTCCTGCCGCAGCATCAGGTGCTTCACATTCGTGCGGGGGATCAACACCCCTTGGTCGCCGGTCAGGCCGCACGCCTGGCAGATGTCGAAGAACCCCTCGATCTTGTCGTTCACGCCGCCAATTGGCTGCACCTGCCCGTGTTGATTAACCGACCCGGTGACGGCCAGCGTCTGCCGGATCGGCACGTCGGCCAGGGCGGAGAGCAGCGCACAGAGCTCGGCGACCGAAGCGCTATCCCCGTCGACGCGGCCATACGATTGCTCGAAGACCAGGCTGGCGGAGAGGGACAGCGGGCGGTTCTGGGCAAAGCGGGTCGCGAGGTACGACGACAGGATCAACACCCCCTTGCTGTGGATCGCCCCGCCCAGATCCACCTCGCGTTCGATGTCGATGACCTCCCCCTTGCCGATCCGCACGGTGGCGGTGATGCGCGAGGGCTGGCCGAAGGAGAAGTTGCCCATGTCGATCACCGACAGCCCGTTGACCTGTCCGGTCCGCGCTCCCTGCGTGTCGATCATCACCGTGCCGCGCCGGATCTGTTCGTAGACCAGTGTGCGTACCCGGTCGGCCCGGTAGATCTGCTGGGCCACCGCATGCTCGACGTGCCGGGCCGTGACGGTCGGAGCGTTGTCGGTCGAGGCCCAGTAATCGGCCTCGCGCAGCAGGTTCGCGATCGACTGCATGCTGACCGACAGCTTCTCCGCGTTGCCAGCGAGCCGGGCGCTCTGCTCGATCACGCGGGCCACCGCCTGCCGGTCGAACGGCCGGTAGTGTTCCTGGCGGGCCATGGTGGCGATGTACCGCGCGTAGAGTGCGCAGTTTTCGGGGCTGCGGTCCATCTGCTCGTCGAAATCGGCCGCCACCTTGAACAGGTCAGCGAAGTCCCGGTCATACTGGTAGAGCATATAGTAGAGCATACGGTCGCCGACCAGGATGACCTTCACGTCCAGCGGAATCGGCTCCGGCTCCAGGGTCACGGTGTTGACCAGACTCAGCGACTCCCCCAGCGACTCGATGCACAGTTGTTTGGCGTTGAGCGCGCGTTTCAGGGCGTCCCAGGCAAAGGGTTGCTGGAGGACTTTGAGTGCGTCGAGCACGAGATAGCCGCCGTTGGCCCGATGCAATGCCCCTGGCTTGATCAGCGTGAACTGCGTGACGAGCGTGCCCATCCGCGCCTCGTGTTCCGCGCGCCCCATCAGGTTCTGGAAGCTGGGATGGTTCTCCGATACCACCGGCGCTCCCTGGCTCTTGCTGTTGTCGACCAGCAGATTGACGCGGTAGCGGTGGAAGTTCGGCTGGCCGGGCATCGGTATCCCCAGGATGTTGGGGGATGTCTCCTCCTGCGGCAGAAAGTCCTCCGCGTGCTCAATGACGTCCTTCTCCAGCGCGTTGAAGTAGTCCAGTACGTGCGGCAGCGTGGCGTAGTCCGCGCGCAGCTGGGACAGCAGATGGGCAATCGCGTGCTGGGTCGCCTGGCGGTTGAGTTCCTTGATCTTGTCGCGCGTCTCCATCCGCCAGCGCGGAATCCGCTCGATGATCTCCTTCAGCTCCTCCTGCAGCTCCTTGACGGCTTCCTCGATCTGCTGCTGTTCCCCCCGCGCCAGCTTTTCGTAATCTTCCGGCCCGATCACCTCCCCGTTCCGCACCGGGGCCATCGCATAGCCGCCCGGCGTGCGCACCAGCTGGATCCCGCGTTCCAGAGCCCGATCCGCCAGCTCCTTGAACGCCCGGTTATGACGCTCCTTCGCCTCCTGTTCGACTTCCTGGATGCGGCTCTGGTGTTCCTCCAGTTCCAGCGTCGACGGGATGGTGGTCTTGAGCTGATCCACCAGCTGCGTCATGTCCCGCTGAAGCTGGGCCCCGCGCCCCGGCGGCAGACGCAGCGCCCGCGGCTTGTACGCCTGCTCGAAGTTGTTGACGTAGCACCAGTCGTCCGGAGTCGCCTCGGTTGCCGCCTTGTCGCTCAGGAAGTAGTTGACCGTCGTCCGTTTGCCCAGACCGGGTGGACCGAGCACGAACATGTTGTACCCGTGACGCCGGATGCTGATGCCAAACTGCACCGCATCCAGAGCCCGGGCCTGCCCCAGGATCTGCTGCAGCTCTTCCAGGTCGTTCGTCGTTTCGAAGTCCAGCTGGTCGGCCGCGCAACGCCACCTCAGCTCAGAAGGGCTCAGTTCCATGGTACTGTTCCTGCGAGTCGTCCGGAGTTGCCCCACCACCCCCATGGTACGCCACCGGGGTGGGCCAAGCGAGAGGACCGGTTTGCGTGCCGCTGGGCCAGACGATACTATAGTTGGATGCCGCGTGTGGGCTGTGGGCGAGACACGACCATGAATATTCCAGAGATCGGTCTGCCAGCCCCCGGTAAACAGTAGGTGACGAGGAGCGTTTCATGAACCATCGACGCGTTGTGTTGTCTGAAAGTGAACTGCCCGCTAAGTGGTACAACCTGCAGGCGGACCTGCCCGAACCGCTGCCCCCCGTCCTGCACCCGACCACGATGAAGCCGGTCGGCCCGGCGGATCTGGCGCCGCTCTTTGCGATGGAGCTGCTCAAGCAGGAGATGTCGCAGGAACGCTGGATTGAGATTCCAGACGACGTGCGCAACGTGTTGTCGATGTGGCGTCCCACCCCCCTGGTGCGTGCCAGGAACCTGGAACGCGCGCTGGGGACCCCTGCCCGCATCTACTACAAGGACGAAAGCCACAGCCCCCCCGGCAGCCACAAGCCGAATACGGCCGTCCCGCAGGCTTACTATAACAAGATCGAAGGCATCCACCGGCTGACCACCGAAACGGGTGCCGGCCAGTGGGGCTGCGCGCTGGCCTTCGCCTGCAAACAGTTCGACCTCCAATGCAAAGTGTACATGGTCAAGGTCAGCTATCAGCAGAAGCCCTACCGCCGCTCGATGATGCAGCTGTGGGGAGGCGAAGTGACCGCCAGTCCGTCGACAGAGACCGAGTCGGGACGCTCGATCCTGGCTGAGGATCCGCTCACGCCGGGCAGCCTGGGCACCGCGATCAGCGAGGCGGTGGAGGCCGCGGTCCATGACGAAGGTGTGCACTATTCTTTGGGCAGCGTGTTGAACCACGTCATGCTGCATCAGACGGTGATCGGCCTGGAGGTGGAGCGGCAGATACAGGAGTTCGGTGATTACCCGAACGTTCTGGTCGGCTGCTGCGGCGGCGGCAGTAACTTTGCCGGGCTGGCCTTCCCCTTCATCCGCCACAAGATCGCCGGCAAAGATCTGCGGTTCGTGGCTGTCGAGCCGTGTTCCTGTCCCACGATGAGCCGCGGGGAGTTCCGGTACGACTGGGGCGATACCACCAAGCTGACGCCGCTGATCAAGATGTTCACACTCGGCCACAGCTTCGTGCCGCCCGGTATTCACGCCGGTGGACTGCGCTACCATGGCTTGTCTCCCATGGTCAGCTTCAGCCTGAAACTGGGGCTCGTCGAAGCGGCCGCCTGCCATCAGCTGGAGTGCTTCGAAGCGGCTCGGCTGTTCGCGGAAACGGAAGGGATCATCCCCGCGCCGGAGACGTCACACGCCATCCGCGCGGCGATCGTGGAAGCGCAGCGCTGCAAGGAACAGAACAAGGAAGAGTGCATCGTGTTCAGCTTCAGCGGACACGGACTCTGTGACATGAGTGCCTACGACCGCTACCTGAGCGGCGACCTGGAGGACTACGAATACCCGCAGGACAAGATCAGCGCGGCGATCGCGAAGTTGCCGGACATCGAGTGAGCAACAGCTGCCACCACGTCGACGTCCGAGGAGCTGGTTCCATGAAGCGAGTGGCACGCCACCCCAGGATACTGCTCGCGACCCAGCGCTTCCGCGTCGAAACCATCGAGTGGACAACGGCCGCGGGAAACACGGTGCAGCGCGAAATTGTGCGCCATCCCGGCGCTGTCACCGTCCTGCCGCTGGTCGACGACGACCATGTCTGCTTGATCCGCAACTACCGGGCGGCCGTCGATCGAACGCTGATCGAACTGCCCACCGGCACGCTCGAAACCGGCGAAGACCCCCGCGACACCGCCCGCCGCGAACTGGCCGAAGAAACCGGCTACCGCGCCACCCGCCTCGAACAACTCCACACCTTCTTCCTCTCCCCCGGCATCCTCGACGAACGAATCCACCTGTTCCTGGCCAGCCAACTCACACCCGGCACACCCCAACGTGAAGCGTCGGAAGAGATCGAAAACCTGGTCGTCCCCTGGGCCCAGGCCCTGCAGTGGGTCAGGCAGCGGAAGATCGAGGATGCCAAGACCATTGTGGGACTGATGTACTATGAGGCGGTGCGGGAGGGACGTGGGAATGACGAATGACGAATGACGAATGACGAATGACGAAGTCAAGTGGCAGGTTAAGTGGCCTGTATCGTCGGCTGGGTGTCGTTCCGAGTGACACGCGGTGCGATTCAGACCGACTTCGTCGCGCGTCTCTTCATGCGGTGCAGCTTCTCGTGGGCGGCATCGATCACCTGCTGCGTCGCACCGGACATGGACAACACGCGATCCAGGTCGGCGGTGGCCTTCGTGTCATCGCGCTCGCGCGAGTACGCCAGCGCCCGGTTGAACAGCGCCATGGCGATCACGTCTTCCGGAGCCCCCTTCAGGTCGATGACCGAGGTGTAGTCTGCAATCGCCCCCTCGAGATCCCGGTGCTCGGCCTTGTCCACTCCCCGCTTGAACAACGCGGTTGCCTTGCCCCGTGTCGAAAACATACCCAACACTCGTGATAACAGACCCATCTTTGACCTCTGACTCTCGGCACGTCCTGCGGCGCAGTACCGGTCGTGCCCTCATTACCAACCGAGCGCCGTTCGCGACCCATCATCAGCTCCTATCATCAGCCGATGTGTGTCTCTCGGTTGCTCCGTTCGAACCCAGAACACGCGACCTGTCTGCCCCCCCGTGAGCTCTGCCTCCCTGTGTCCGGGGCGCCATTATAGACTAACCCATCCGGTATCGGCTACAGTTCCGCCGCGCCGGGGCTGGAATTCCAGTTTCTGGGCAACCGCCTGGCCGCTGCCAGTTGTTCGCCTCCTCGTCGCCGGCAATCTGCCACGTCTGGGGAGCCCAGGTCAACTTGCATGCGCATGTCAATCATGGCGAACGTTCAGAACCGGAAATCGGACTGCGGCCTCTCCAGCATCCCCCGCGCCTCGTCGTCTCCCACGATGTCTTCGTGCTCTGGATCCCACTTGATCGTGCGCCCCAGACGCAGGGCGATGTTGCCCAGATGGCAGACGGTGGCGGAGCGGTGGCCGATCTCGACCGGTGCGGCCGGTTCCTGCCGCGACTTGACGCAATCGAGAAAGTTCCGCACGTGGGCAGTCGTCTCATCGATCGCAAACCGGCCGGTAGGGAACTTGTCGGTCACCAGCGACGCCGGTTCGCTGCGCGCCGTCCAGGGATATCCGACGGCTTCGATCATGCCGTCGCTGCCTGCGAACCGCACTCCCACTCCCTGCTCCCGATCGGTGGTCTTGCAGGTGAGTACCGCTCCGCTGGCGTAGCGGCAGCGGAATTCAGACACCAGCGCCGTATTGAACAGGCTGCCCGTTGCCGGCCACTCGGCGCGCACCGGTTCGATTTCCACCGGGCCGGTCGCGTCCGCTCCCAGACCCCACTGCGCGAGATCATTCGAGTGGGCACCGAAATTGGTGATCTGTCCTCCCGAGTAATCGCAGATGAAACGGAACCGGTACAGGCAGCGGTCGTGGTGGTAGGGGGCGTCGGGGGCCGGTCCCAGCCAGCGGGGATAGTCGAAACCTGCAGGGACCGGCATCGGTTGCCAGCCCGGTCCGGGGCCGAAGAAGTTGTTCGGCGCGATGTAGGCCGTGACCTGTTGCACCGTGCCGATGCGGCCCGCCAGCACCGTCTCGGACACGAACTGATTGAGCGGATTGCTGCGCTGCATGCTGCCGGTCTGCAGGATGCGCTGGTGTCTGCGCACCGCCGCCACCATTGCCTGTCCGTCCCGGACGCACAGCGAGAGCGGCTTCTCGCAGTAGAACCCCACAAGTTATGCAATTGCTGACAATCCCGTTCGAGGTGCGGAAAGCCGCGTAATTCGCTAGAATCTCAACAGCACGGCTAGGGGGCACCCGAAAGCCGACACTCGGAACGGTTGCCGTGCTGCTTTTCAATTTCCGACGTCACCAACCGAGGGTGGCAACATGGCAGACGAATCAACCCTGGTCAGAATCGCCGACTTGGCGAGAACCCTGCGTGCCGCGTGTCCCGGCGACGTCGCAAATTTCAGGAACGCGGGGGAAACGCTACAGCAGTGCCGCAACGAACCGGAATACACAACCGACCGGCTGACGGCACACGCACTGCACGCGTACACCGCGTACCGTGCACTTGTTGACGAGTACGCTGGTCATCTGCGTGAACTGCTGACGCTGGTCTACCGACACCTACCCGCCGAGGGTCGAAACCTGCGGGAACTGTCCCGTGTGGATGAACCACTAGAGCGGTGGGACTGGAACGTGGCAGCCGTCGAGCTGCACGGAATCGAGGTTGTAGCCCTGGCGGCGACGACGCCGGCGACCACGGACGACGCGGAAGCCGAGTTGCCGGACGCGTTTTTGAGTACCTCACAACTGGCGGACAGGTTCTCGGTTCCACGGCAATCTCTCGAATCTCGACTACGGCGATGGCGAAGCAAGAATGCGGCTGGGAACGGATGGATTGAACACGACCAGCCAAAGGTCAACGAACCGAGATTTCTCTATCGGGTCGACGCTGTCAGAGATGTGATTCTTTCCTTGAAATCCGCGACGGACGGCGACGAACGAGCGACGAACGGGAATTTTCTGACGCCATAATTCCCGAGGTTTTCTGACAGTTTAGCGACGAACGAACAACGGCCGGCAACACGCCGGCTGTTTTCATTTCTACGCTGACCGCCATGAAACTCAGCGAGATTCAGACCGACGAACTGCTGGACATCTTGCGTGCGACCGAAAAAACGGCCGGCGTCAAGTCTGTCGAAGCCGCCATCATTCGACGTGAGGTCATCCGGCGTGCGAACCGCGACCAGCAGAAGCCGGCGAACATCACGCTGACAAAACAGGGGGACCAGAAATGACGCGTCCCCCTGAACCTGTCGAGTTCACCGTGGTCGGCGGCGACACGCCATCGGACGAACTGCTGTGTTGGCTGGCCGACTGGCTGTTGGACCTGGTGGAATCCGAGGAGTCCGAGAAATGAGCGAGACGTTTACGGAATTGGTGTTCCAGATGCCGACCACGGTAGGCAAGTCAATCTCGACCATTGGCGTTGGCAGCAAAATGTTCCTCGGCCTGGTCGTGCACGAGGACCCCGAGACTGACGAGCCGGGCGAGTGGGCGATATCGCACTTGCCGACCGGCTACCGCGTCCCGAGTGACACACTCTCTCTCGCCGAAGCACTCAACCTGGCAGTGTCGCTTGCGGCGTTGACCAACTGGGGGAAACTGCAAACACCCGCCGACGCATTGGCGTTTTCCAAGTTACACCGCGACGAACTACGGGGACTTGGTTTCACAGTTTCGAAGTAGTGTTCCGAGTACGTTTTTCCGAGACACACGGAAGGCTGACCAGTGACCAAGCAACCGTTCGCCGACAAGACGGAACTAGCCCGGGCGGCCCGGCTGTTTCTCCCGCCTGGCACGGTGTGCGAACTGCGGGCCCTTAACGCTCTGGTGCCGGGGCTCAACGGTCGCTACCCGTGCAAGACACTGACCGG
>JAAYDI010000131.1 GCA_012729315.1 Planctomycetaceae bacterium | reverse complement strand
CCGGTCAGTGTCTTGCACGGGTAGCGACCGTTGAGCCCCGGCACCAGAGCGTTAAGGGCCCGCAGTTCGCACACCGTGCCAGGCGGGAGAAACAGCCGGGCCGCCCGGGCTAGTTCCGTCTTGTCGGTGAACGGTTTCTTGGTCACTGGTCAGCCTTCCGTGTGTCTCGGTCAATCGAGCGTCGAACGCCGTGTCGTGCCCGCCTACGCCCTCCGCCGATCTGCAAACAGCTTCATCAGCTCTTCGCGGCAGTAGTACCAAGAGCGCCCAATCTTGGTGGCCAAGACACGACCTTCCAACCGGCGGTCCCTGAGCTGGTGCGGTTGCATCCCGATCAACTGCGCGGCTTCATCCTCTTTCCAGGCGAGACGTGCCGGCTGGCTCTCAAACATTTCCCGGCATTCGGCCAGCGTTTGCCGGACAACCTCGTTGACGAGTGGCTTCAACGTCTCGCGATCTAGCAGTATTTGAGTCATCTGCACTCCCCTTAAAAACAGACGTTTGCGTCGATGGCGGAATCTTAGATGACGGTCTGGCCACTACGTCACGAAATGGCCAACTGCAAATAAAAAAAATCAGCTCTCCTCCGGCCGACGGGCGTCGATGCGCTGTAAGCCGGTTTCAAGAAGATACTCAGGCACACGGCCACCGGGGCGTTTCTGTAGGTGTCTGCGGACCGTCCTTACGGATAACACGTCACGAGTCATCCCCAACTCGACGCGCATCCAGTAGGTCAGATCCCGCGCGATCTTGTCGTAAACCTCGTAACTGCGGACAGCCCCCATTCGATCAAACAATGCCCAGGCCAACCAACGACATTGAACGGCGGTGGCTTGTCGGTACCCAGTGGCTTGTGCCGTTCGCCGCTTGGCGTTGGCTTTCATGCGGCGGAGTATCTTTTCCAGTTCCCGCACGCGGGCCTCTAGGGCTGCGATATACGCATCAGGATCCTTGTGCTTGCTCATGCCCCACCCGCCTTGCCCGGCAGCTTTGGCACGAAAATGGCTTGCGTAGCGGGATTCATTTGGCGGGCCATGTTGATGTACCGCTTCGTCGTGCTGTAGTCGCGGTGCCGCATGATGACCTGCAACGCGTCACTGCTCATGCGGTCGGCGTTCATGGTCGCGAAACCACGGCGCAGGTCATGGAACCCATAGTGCTTTCCGTCACGTCGCTTGACGCCAGCGGCATCCTGAATCCGGTGGAAGATGTCCCAGAGTTTGCGGCGCGGCAACGGCCAGGGCAACAGGTGCGGGCCAAAACTCTTGATCTGCTCAAGGTGCTCGATGACCAGGGGATGCAGGGGCACAACTTCGTCACGATCACCTTTGTTGAGTTCAGCCCGCAGGAACACGCGCGCTTTCGTCCATTCGATGTCGCCTTTCGTCAGTGCCAGCGGTTCCCAGGCACGCCACCCCGTCAGGTAGAGAAAAACCAGATAGGCTTGCCACCATTGTTCGGCGGTGAACCCTTGCTCGGCCGGCTCAGTGGCGACGCAGCACGCGGCGTACAACTGGCTGAATGCCTCGGGGCTAACGTACGTCGGCACCTTGCCAGGTGCTTTGAGAAAGGGAATCTCGGGCGCTCGAAAGATGTACTTCCGCCGCGCCGCTTCCCGCAGGAACGCCCGGAGCATGCGCAGGTCTTTGTTGACGGTGTGCTTACTGACACCCTCGGCTACTCGCTCTGCCGCAAACCGCGTCAGCTCGGCCCGGGAAATATCCGCCACGGTAGTCGGCCTCAAGATCCGTTCGACGTGATCTAGGGCAATGCGACTTTGAACTTGAGTAGCAGACCGGCGAGTGGCCATTACGTCGCTATCGTACTCGGCCCGGGCCTGCGCCCAACTCGTCTTGACGGTGCCGGTGAACTCGTCGGCGTTGGCTGCGGCTTCCAGTCGGGATTGATACGCCCGCGCCGCCGTCTTGGTCCCGATCTTCTTTGAGCGCCGGCTTCGCCCCTGGTACCAGCCGACGTACCAGGGTGCCTTGTCGCCAAGCGCCTTCTTCTCGCGTGGCTGCTGGAAAATCCATACCCTTGCCATGAATCACCCCTCGCTGGATGCGGCAGGGGCGGGCGGGTACAATCAGGTGCCTACCAGCTCTTGCCTCGGTGGGCCATTGCCCCGGGTGTTGACCGCACCGCGGGGCGTTTTGCTTATGGGGGCTATCTTACCCGATTTTCGGGGTGGTATGCAACTGGAATGTGCCAGCACTGCTATCGGTCGTCGGGTATCGCCGTAAGTCTCTACGTGGTAAGTAATTGCGAGAGCCGGGATTCGGACCCGGACGGGTTTCCCCACTGGATCCTAAGTCCAGCGCGTCTGCCAATTCCGCCACTCTCGCAACGTGTTATTTGTCAACAGGTTCCGTCGTTTCGGCCACGTCCGATTGTTGGGTACGGTTCGGGGTGGCGTACCCAAGTTTCTCCGAGATCCGCTGCGCCTGCTCGGCGGCATTCTGTTTGAGGTAGTATCTCTCAGTCGTGCCGAAGTGTCGATGCCGCATGATCGCCTGGAGATCCCGGATCGTCACCCCCGCGTCAGCCAGCCGCTGACCGAAAGATCTCCGGAGATCGTGGGCCGATGCCGGCTTGGACTCGTTGACCAACACCCCAGCCGCCTTGCCTATGGCGGTGATGACACGTCCCGCCTGTCGGGGATCGTTGTACCGTCCGTTGCCGTGCAGTTTCCGCGGTGAGAAGACGAAGCCGGTCCGCAGCTCGGCCGGCACCTCCTCCAGCAGCGCGGCGAACTCGGGGATCGTCGGGATCGTGTTGTCCGCCTTGCTCTTCTGCGCGGCGGCGGGGATCTCCAGGACCACGTACCCGCTGCGGTGCCGGAACGGCCGCAGGGTGCTGGGGACGTCCCACGTCATCGCCAGCGCTTCGCCCAATCGCAAACCGCTATGCCAGAGACCTCGCAGCAGGAACTTCCACGAATCCGGATCCTTGCCTTTGCATACCACGTCCACCGCCGCCAGCATCGCCTCAAACTCAGCCGGTGTAATCGGGCGCCCCTTGTGGGTCTCTAGGTCGGTCGTCGAGATCAACTCGAATGTGGCGCGAGATGGCAACCACCCTAGCTTGTGAGCCCAGTTTAACGCCGCGACCAGCGTCAGCATGTAGCTCCGCACCGTATGGGGGCTCCGCGTCATGGCCAGGTGCGCTTGCAAGCGTGTCAGCGTCTTTGTGTCGTGCATGTCTCGCAGTCGCCTCGGCCGGACGACCTTCTCACAGATGTCCAATCGGACTTCGGATGCGGTGAGCGCGGCGGGACTTCGGAATTTCTTCAGTTGCCGATACTGCTGTCGAAACTCCTCCCAGGACAACGCGCCCCGAATCTGGGGAGTCGTCGGCCTCGGTCGCTCACCGCGGCGGAGGTCCCGCAAGAGACCTTGCCGTTGCCGTTCCGCCTCTTTCCGATCGTGGGTCTTGGTGCTGATGCGCACCTCTTTCGCGGTATCGGGGTCTCGGTATCGCAACTGCAACGTCCGATTCCCAACTTGAACAATCCGAACTTTCGGTGTGTGAGCGCGTGAAGTAGACTTGGACTTAGCCATGATGCGAACCTCCTGATTAGGTTTGCGAGTGGTCAGAGCCGCCGTGGTGTTAACCGCACCTCGGCGGTTCGTTCATTGTGCCACCGCCGGCGGCCGGCTGTCAACCAGGCCACCAAGGGCGGCGAAGCTGTCGCTTTCTAAATTCCGCTAGAGATAGCTTTTCGCTGACGGCAATGCGTAGGAGCCGTCGCTGTTCTTCT
>JAAYDI010000130.1 GCA_012729315.1 Planctomycetaceae bacterium | reverse complement strand
GACCATCCCGATCCTGGTGCGCACCTCGCAGTTCATCTCCGATGTACTTGCCTCCCGGGCACCTCCGAGCTTGTCATGAGCACTGATGGCCTGCCCTGGTTTGTTGCGGGCAGCGCCGTCGCAGATTCCACCCTTCCGGCCGTGCGGACGGAGGGGAAATGGACTTTGACAAGCTTTCACAGGAAAAGGAGCAAGTACAATGAAGAAGTACAGTATCGCAATCCTCGTCGCCGCACTGATCGCCCTGACCGCCGGGTCCGTTTCCGCCGACGTGTTCAACAACAACATCGAAAACTGGACAGGTTATCAGTATGGCGGTTTCACGCTGGTTGCTGGGGGCGCGCGCATAAACATCCCCAATAACTACCCCTCTGGACCGTCCTTTCAATACGAGCACGTCCTTCTGGATTCAGACCCTTCAGTGGACCTCGCCGCAGGTGATGTTGTCAACAGTGCGACCCTGTCCTTGGGGTTCTACGACGGTAGGGGTACAGAATATACAGCTACGAGTATTGCGGGTGGCGCTTGGCAACTTACAGGCATCGATCTGACGCCTGATTTTGACATCACTGTTGACTGGTTTACCGCTGATGGCAAGCTCGGCGTTAGCATTCAGGTCTTCAACCAGGGTGGTTCGGGCGTCCAACTGGACTACTCTCGTCTTGCCGGCGACTTCACGAAGGTTCCGGTTCCGGGTGCGGTGCTGCTGGGCATGCTCGGGTTGAGCGTTGCCGGCGCCCGGCTTCGTAAGAACAGATAGTTCAAGAGGCAGCCCCTTTTTGGGTGGAGGATAGACTGATGAAAAGAACGATGATACTTGTAGCTCTGAGCGCCGTCCTGGCCCTCAACGCCGTAACCCTGGCCGGTCCCGGTGGCCCTCCAGGAGCAGCTTTGCAGGACGTACTGGACGGTATCACGGTCGGTGGCCCCAGTAGTGTCAACGTGGCCACAGATTTCGTCCCTGATGGGAGTGACGATCAGTGGCACATCACGGCGACGGGCGGAATGATCTCCACAATGATCATTGAGATCGCCGATTTTGCAGGTACCAACGTGTTCGGGATTTATGATCTGGCCGATCCTGCGAAGCGCCTGGTCATTTTCGACGGCGCTGCCGGCAGCAAGTTGAGCGATCCGCCGGGAGTAGGCGCTCAGGCCACGTTGAGTTCGCTTGCAGACGGCACCTTTATCGTGACCACCAATTGGCCGCTCGGCGGAGCTCAAACCTCGGCGACATTCTCGTCCACCTGGTTTGGATTCTACCTTGATGCGACGGCGGGCAACAACGATCCGGACGCTGTGTTCTTCAGCGACACAACGCTGAACGACGACAAATTGGATCACTTCTATGCCTACCAGGGTAAAGGCGACCCGACACAAATCCTTCCTTTCAGCCCAGGCACATGGACGGTCAACGAGTACGTGTTGGCGTTTGAAGACCTGCTGGTGAATCCTGACTGGGATTTCACCGACATGGTTGTGATGGTCGAGTCGGTCGAGGTTCCGGTTCCGGGGGCGGTGCTGCTGGGTGTGCTCGGGTTGAGCGTCGCCGGAGCGAGGCTGCGCAAGCGATCATAAGGGTACTTGTCTGTAGCTCACACGTCAAACATTCGATGGCTGAATAGGAAAAGGAGAAGAGAGATGATGAAGAGGATACTACTGGCGTGTTTGATCGTGGCAGCGATCGTGGGAATTTCTACGACTGCCCAGGCAGACATTACGGGCGTGGCGTTAGGAACTGGTGCCCCGCCTGCGACGTTGGGTTCCTACACCATGACGGCTTTCCCAGACGATTATGGAACACCCTATACAGATATCACATCCCTAGCCTCGCCGCTGGGTGGGACAGTTGATTTCAGCAGCGCGATGGAAATCCGTACGATCGGTCCGGGTTGGGCCACCTGGAGCCATGGCTACACCGGCGACGTTCTCTCCACTAAGGGCGCGACATCGGTGACCTTGACGCTGCCTGCTATGACCGGAGCGTTCTACTTCTACGCCGAACCAAATCCGTGGGCCACCTACACGATTACGGCGACCGCACAAGATGGCACGTTTGCTTCGCAGGATGTGGACGGTTATGCTGGTGCCGCCGGGTTTGGCTTCTACGGCGACAGTATCGCCACGATCGCAATCACTTCCGCAACAGATTTTGCTATCGGTGAATTTGGGATCGCCGCCGTTCCGGTTCCGGGGGCGGTGCTGCTGGGTGTGCTCGGGTTGAGCGTGGCCGGCGCGCGGCTGCGGAGGCGGCAGTCGTAAGGGAGCAAGCCTGGGAACAGGCACAGTTTTGCAGTGAATTAGTCTCTTGGCGGCCGG
>JAAYDI010000129.1 GCA_012729315.1 Planctomycetaceae bacterium | reverse complement strand
GTGGACAAATCCATGCCATGGATGGGCCCATTCGCATGGACTGCCTACCTCCTCACCGTGCAGCGGTTCCATCCCGCAATTGGCCGAAGGCCACTATCAACGTAGCCTGGGGCAAACGCCCCAGGAAATCGAAGCCATAGCACACGTTTGGCTGAAGGCCAAACTCACCTACGGCATGGTCTCCCATGTGTGAATATGGCCTTCGGCCAAACACCTCGTTGTACTTCCATTCCTGGGGCGTTGCCCCAGGCTACGGTGAGAACTGACCTTCGGCCAGACGACAGCTATCCCGGTACCGCACCCCTGGTGCAGGGTCGCCAACCTGACACAGGGTTCGCAGTGATAAGTAAACCGTTAATGCGAAGTGGCTCACCGGTGGAACAAATGTCAAAACCGGCACCAGGGCCGTTTCTTCGGGCCTTTCACCACGCCAGCGTCTGCCGCCCCTGGGGGGAGCGTGCCTGCCAAGGCGTTACGGTCAGGCAAGCTGTAGCGGTTACCAAAGGGCTGACGGTTAGGCAGCGCGTAGTTATCACCTGCAAAGCAGGCACAACCGAACGTACGATCAGCCGATACGAAACAGTGAGACCGGACTTTTTTGTACGTGTATTGCGGTGAGTGCTTCGATCTCGCGGGCGACGGATCGCTGCCCCCAACCGTCGTGAGTTGTCCAGGACGACGTCTGCAAACTCTTACCATCGGGAAACCAAGGAATGACAAGGACTCGTTTAATTTCCACTTGGTGCTTGGTACTGCTGGCCAGTACCTGTCTGGCGAGTAATGCGTTCGCCAGCGATCGTTTTGAAGCGGGCTGCCTGGAAGACTGCAGCCAATGCGGCGCTACCGTATGCTCGTGCCCGGATTATTCATTCTGTGACCAAGCCTATCTGTTTCCCCAGAAAGACTGCGGTTTCAACCTGCGCGGTTGGATCGACGCCGGGTTCATTGGCAATGTGTCGGACCCCGGCAGCAAGTTCAACGGCCCGTATAACGGCGTGGATCGCAGCAACGAAGTGATGCTGAACCAGTTCTACCTGATCGGCGAACGGGCGCTGCCGCAGTACGGTTGGGGGATGGGCGGCCGCGTCGACGTGCTTTACGGCGAAGACTATTTCCTGGCCGAGTCAACCGGTTTCGAACGCCGTCAGACAGGCGCCGCGCACTGGAATCCCGAGTATTACGGGGTCGCGTTCCCGCAGGCTTACATCGACTTCGGCAACCAGGACCTGTCGCTGCAGCTCGGTCACTTCTATTCCATCATGGGATATGAAGGGGTGATGGCGCCGGACAACTTCTTCTACAGCAAGTCGTACAGCTACCAGTTTGCCGGCCCGTTCCAGCACTGGGGCGGCCAGGTCAACTACAACCTCAACGAGTCGTGGTCCGTGCAACTCGGTCTGGTCAACGGCTGGGATGCGCTGGATCGCGTCAGCGACGACCTGAGCTTCATCGGCAAGATCAAGTATGAAGGTCCCACCGGCATCTGGTCGTCGTTCGCCGTCCTGACCGGGAAGGAATACAACAACCAGGCCAACCTGAACCTGCCCCGCAACGACTTCGAGAATCGGACGCGCTACAGCTGGCTCGTCGGTCTGCCACTGACGTGCCGGCTGGAGTATGTGTTCCACCACTGGCTGGGCGCCCAACAGGATGGCGCACTGGACGGCGGCACGGCCTACTGGTACGGCATTGACCAGTACCTGTACTACTCCATCAACAACTGCTGGAAGCTGGGCGCGCGGTTCGAGTGGTTCCGGGACGATGATGGCACGCGTGTCGGCTTGAATCGCCCGAACAACCCGAACAACGGGCCCTACGTGGGCGACTTCTACTCGCTGGCGCTCGGCCTGAACTGGAAACCGCGCACGAACCTCATGGTGCGTCCGGAAATCCGGTGCGACTGGTTTGACGGCGATGCGGTGGTCGACCCGTTCGACGACGGGGCCGACTCCAGCCAGCTGATGCTGGGAATCGACGCCATTCTCTTCTATTGATTACGGACGACCCGTCCAGTACGGGGGATATTGCCGCCCAGCGGCATGAGTTCAACACGTGACCAGGGCCGCCATGATCCCAGAACATGGCGGCCCTTTTGTTTTTCCGGCTTGTCGCGGCGCATTTGTTGCTAAGATGTGGACGAGGGAACGGCCGGTCAGGCCCGCCGCACGCTGGGCTGTTGCAGGTCCTTTTGCTTTGCTGTTTTTTCAGGGAGATGGGGGAGAGGCACCATGTCAGAACGCAAAACGCGGTATTCCTGGCGGGCCATGACGTCGGTCCTGATCGGCCTGGCCTTCGTGGTGCTGGTCGTGAGCGGTGGGATTCTGTTTCTGTCTCCACCGGGGCGAGTCGCCAACTGGAGCGGCTGGCGGATGCTGGGTTACACCAAACACGAATGGTCCGACCTGCACATCTGGTTCGCCGTCGTCTTCACCATCGCCGCCGTGCTGCATACGGTGTTCAATATCCGTCTGCTGTTGAGCTACTTTCGCAGCCGGCTCACACGGCGCATCGGTTTCCGCCGGGAGTGGGTCGTGGCCCTGGCAGTCGCCGGTGCCGTGTTCGCCGGTACGCGCGCCGGGGTACCACCCTTTTCCAGCTTCCTGGCCTTCAACGAACGAGTCAAACAGAGTTGGGAGGATCCGCGCGCCGTTGCCCCGATGCCCCATGCCGAACTGTTGACGGTCCAGGAACTGGCTGCCGAGGCGGGCGTGCCGCTGGAGACGGCCACCGAGCGGCTCACGCGCAGCGGGCTCCAGGGTGTGGACCCGGCAGTCGTCGTCGCGGAACTGGCCGCCCAGAACAGCATCTCGGCCCAACGCCTGTTTGAGATCCTGTGCGACATCTCCAGCTCGAACACCCACCCAGGACAGCATCGATCGGCCGGCGCATCCGGCGGAAAAGGAGCAGCCAGCGGTCAGGGAGGACGTGGTGGCGGTGGGGGCGGCGGCGGGGGCGTGGGACGGATGACGCTTGGCGAGTACTGCGTTTCACGCGGGATTGAACTGGAGACGGCGCAGACGCGCCTGCAGGCTCATGGAATCGAAGCGTCTGCCGACCAGACGCTGCGCGAGGTCGCATCCGCGTACGGCTACAGCCGGCCGATGGAAATCGTCGGCATCCTGGAGGGAGATGGAGAGCACGCTGGAGATCACTGAACGGCGTCGTCCCGGTGCCCGTACAGGCGGTGGTACGCCTGCAGGCGCATTTCGGCCTTGGCCCGCCACAGCCCCGTCGGCAACGCGGGCAGCGCGCGCTGATACCAGAATGCGGCCCGGGCGTAGAGCGCCGCCTGGCAGGTCTCGTCGGCTGCGCCCTGTTCCCACCAGCCGTCCGCCAGTTGCAGTTGTTCTTCAATGATCGTCGGGGCGGCCAGATCAGCCTCAGCCAGCTCGCGCAAACGCGCGTGGCTGCCCTTGGCGAGCAGCGGCAAGCCCTTGTCCCACTCGCCGCGCAGCAGGCCGTAGTACCGTCCGACGCGAAGGTTCCCCTCGGGATCATCCGCGTCCTGGGCCGACCGCAGGATGCGTTGGACGTCGGCAAACGCCTCCTGGCATTTCTTAACCAATGCCGACAGTGCCAAGAGCTGACCGGCAGCCTCCCGGTTGCCCAATTGCCGCGCTGCGGCCAGTGCGATCTGGCACAGGCTGTCGGCCGTCTCGTACTGCTCTTCCCGCAGCGCCTGCTCGATCAAACCGCCGGCCTTCGTCAGCACCAGCGCCGTCGTCGCTTGGTCACGGTTCTTCCGGGCCACTGCGACCAGCGTCGCACGCATCATCTCCAGCTCGTTGACCGCGTACTGCGCCGCCAGCTGCTCCACGGCTGCGACGGCAGTCGATGAGTCACCGGCACGTATGGCGGTCTTCAGTGCAGCTTCCAGCAATGCGTACTGGCCGGCCGGATCATCCGGCATCTCGTCGCACTGTCTGATCATCTTCTGCGCCAACGCACGTTGCTGGTACACGTGCTGCTGCGCCGCATGTTCTTTCTCGTATAAGTCCCGCACCAGTCGCCGGGCCTGCTCCAGGCTCACCGGGTCCGGCACGGGACGGCGAGCAGGCCGTTCGGCGCCGGCTGCTGCCGGTGCCGCGGCAGCGGCAGCAGCCGGCGTCTCGGACGAAATGCTTGGCGCGTCGGTGGCAGCGGCAGGACGGTGTTCGAGATCCGCTGACGGTTCCGCCACTGCGGGCGTGGCTGACGCCGCCGCGCGCAGGGCGTGGGCTGCAAACACGTCCCCCGCATCACACGTGAGGGCAGCGCGGAGATCGGCGACGGCGTATTGGCGCAGGATGCGTCCCACGCTGCCATCGAGCCAGACGACGAAGAAGCCGTCCTCGCGCAGGTTCCCCACCTGCCTGCGAAACTCGTCCAGATCGCCGTCCAGGTCGGCGGGTTTTGTCCAGGGCACCGCCGCCCCCTCATCCGCTTCCACAATCGCCACCGTGTCTGCCAGTCCGTCTTCGATGCGGCTCAGACTCATTCCCGGCGGGCGCTGACCGAAAGGGGTATAGGAGGCCCGGAAGACCAGGTAGTTGGTCTTCTCGTCACATCGCTCGGGTGACTGGTACACGCGGGGGATCTGCGCGAGCAAGGCCCGGTTGTGCGGACTGTCCCAAGGCTGATCCAGCTGGAACTGGCTGTAGAGGTGCTCGTGTCCCAGGTATGGCAGCAGTTCCACACGCCAACTCAGCAGCGGCCGGTCAGCGGCGTCGTAGGAGGCGGCCACAAACACCTGTTTCTTCTCCTGCAAGTACCGGCGGAGCGCCTCGCCAATCTGGGCGAGATTGTCGAGCGTGCGCCGTCGCCGCTCGATCGGGTCCGACAGCGGCCCTTCCTGCACGCCGGCGTTGGTCGACTGCACGGCTGGTACGCCGGGAGAGCCGCTGTGCGCGCTGGTGCCCGCAGCTGGCGGCGATGCCGGCGCGAGGGGGTCCGGGGTGGAGGCGGGCGGGGCGGAGTTACTGACCGCCCGGTCGGGCTTGGCTGGTTGGCGCGCGACGGAGTCCTCCTTCAACGCCTGCTGATCGACCGGCCGTCCGCCATTGCGGGAAGTGGCGGGCTGCTCCTCGTCCTCCTCAGGGCTGGACCGGCGAATGGCATGGCGGCGCATGTCGGCTTGCGTGATGCCTCCTTCGCAGCCGAGCAACGGCACGAGCAGCGCTGTGGCCAGCGCTGCGGCAATCAGGTTCCGCATGAGATTCCTCGCGTGTAGGGAAGTCGATTTTGCAGGACCGATCCGGTGGCGCCGAATCAGCGTCCGTGTGTCAGGAATCGCAGGAGTCCCGGCGTCGCTCCCGCGCCGCCCACGACCAGCAGTCGCTCCGCGCCGTCCGGGAACAGCTGCCCGCCCTGTTGGCTGATGCATCCTTCAAGCTGCACGGCCAGTTCCTGGAACACCCGGCAGGTCTGCTGATAAATGGCGCTCATTCGCGCGGCCTTCGCGGGCTGGTGCACCACCGCCGTGGCCACGTCCCGCGCCAACTTGAACCGCTGCACCAGAGCGGACTCGATGTCGTCCCCGGCCGGTCGTACGCTACGAAACCAAATGGCATGCCGCGTGCTGAAGACGATGTTCGTAGTTTCGGCGCCAACGTCCAGGATTACAGTGCTGGAAGCATCGGCATCGGGCGTGTCCACAGTCCCTTCCGCAGGGCGGTCAGCCTGGACGAAGTTATGCAGTGCCACGGCATCGCATTGCAGGACCTGAACCGCGATCCCGGCTTCCTGGAAAACCGCCAGGTGCGACTCGAGATCCACGGTCCGCACCGCCAGCAGCAGGGACCGCGCCGAGGCGTGTTGCTCACCGGCCGTCTCTGTGACGTAGGTACGGGTGTCGTACGTCACCTGGTCCAGTGGCACAGGGATCTGCAGCCGCACCTCGTGTTCCAGCATCTCACGGTATTTCCGGCTGCCAGCGGCTGGCAGTTGGAGGAACCGGACCAGCGTCTGCACCGCCGGCCAGGAAACGCCGACGTTGTCTGACGCGCTGATCGAGTGCGTAGCAGTGAACCTGGCAAGCGTATCCAGCTGCCCAGCTTTCTTTTCGGCTTGCTTTTCCGGCGCGGCGTGCGCGTGTGGTGAGGACGCGCGCTGTGGCAGGCACACGCAGTGCGCGATCGTCGGCTGCCCTGCCGCGTCCAAGACCATCCGTACGGCCTTCAGTCCGGAGTTGGTCAGATCCAGGCCCCAACCGGCCCGGGCCTGGCGTTCGCGCTTCGAGGCGCGCAGCGCGCCGAGCAGTCCCACGGGCCGTGCGGGCATCAGATTGGTGCCGACGGGAGCTTTCCCCAACGCCTGGAGCGCCAGCCCGCACGCCACAGAGTACAGCTCCGGTGCCGCCATGAAACTGCGTCGGACCTCCGGACCCGAAAAACCGAGTTGGCAGGGTACGTAGCCTGGCAGCACCGGCATTCCGACGAACGTGCGCGGCGGAGAGGATGCCCAGCGCGGCCAGTGCGCGGGCGGCTCGGGCCGGTCCGCAGCCAGCCGCCGACGCATCTCCTGGTGCTTCTCACGCGCGGCCCGGTTATCAGGGTCGAGGCGGACCAGGCGCGCGGCAGCCTGCAACGTGGCAGGCGTCACATAGGGCGCGAGTTCCACTTCGGACCACAGGTACTCCAGTTCTGACGCCCGCCTGAGCAGGGTCGCGACAGCGGCGTCCGCGACAGATTCGGGGATGCAGCGCAGCAGTTCCACTGCGCTGGCGTACTGCTGCGCCTGCAGCATCTCCTGTGCCCGCTGCCGGCTCTGCTCGCACGCCTCCCGCGCGCAGCGCAATACCTCTGTATCGTGCGGCAGCAGTGCCACCAGCCGCGCAACGCGGCGCATCCGATCCGTGGGGCCGCCCCCCCGCGGTGCGGCGATCTCGCGACGCAGCCGGTCGATCTCCTGCAGCCGGTCCGTCACCTCCGCCAGCATCATGTTGGTCTCTTCGTCGCGGAACCGTGCCGGGATCTGCTCGAGTTCGCGCCCGGCGTCGTGGTACCGGCACGCGTCGAGCAACCGGCGGCCGCGCCGCGCGTGGCGGGCGCATTCTGCGCGCAGCTCATCCCGCTGGGCCGTCACCCGGCCCAACAGTGCCGTGGCCGTCTGCCGGACGTCCTCCAGGCAGGGATGCACGGCGGCGGCGAGCAATGCCTGGAGCGCCGCGATGGCCTCGTGCAGCTGGAGCGAAGCGGCCAACTGTTCGATGCCGGCCAGCTGGATGCTATGCTCCTGCACAAGCTGCTCTTCGCCAGCAGCGATGTCCTGGCCACAGGCCGCACAGAAAGCTTCATCGATCGGACGGTACCTGGTGCAGCGGGGGCAGGCCTTCCATAGCGGCAAGCCACACGCGCGGCAGTATCGGTGTTCGTCCGGATTAGCGTGACTGCACCTGGTGCACGTGATCTCCCGCTGCAGCACACTGCCCATCTGCCGCTGCGGTGTCTCGTGTGACACCTGGTTGTCATGCCGCGCGTGTCCCGCATGCGGGCACGTCTCGGCTGGAACGTACTCAGTCATACATGCAACCTCAGGCGTGAAACACTACACGCCATCCCGCGGCATCACGGTCAGGTCCACCGGCAGGTCCAGGGAAGGGCATCGCGGATGATCGAACTCGATGTGGATTCCGCCCTGCTGTGCCGGCGGCAGGTGGAACGGCGGCGCGTCTGGCGGCACTTCGATGTACAGGTAGTACAAGCCCAGTTCCTGCGACCGCCCGTGCGAGTACGGCTCCACACGCACCTGCAGAAAGGCGGGCTCGGTCCGGATCTGCGTGACCGGCAGGTCGCGCACCGGGTCCCGCAGTTTCAGCAGCAGGCGCACCCGCGCTGGGCTGCCTTGCCGGACACGGCCCAGGTCGACCGTGCCGTACACGTCGATCTCCGGGCCGTATACGCTCAGCCGGCGGATCACCTTCCCCTCGACGGCCAGTTCGCACGCGGTGGAGGTCTCCGCCGACCCGCCGAGCGGCCTGCCACGCAACTCCAGCTGGGTCGCGAAATAGCCTTCCGGCAGGTCGGGGGGCAACGTGATCGTGATGCGGCGGCCGCAACGCGCGCGGAGCTGCTCCTGCTGGACCGGGTCCAGCTCGTCGACGGCGCACGTCATACCCGGCAGGGACGGTACGAGCGGCTCGAGTTCCATCGCGGCCCAGATCTGGGAATAGACGATGGCGGTCGCAGATGGGGTGGCCCCCGGCTCGACTCGCGAGAAGATCAGTCGCGGCGGGGTGCATTGAAACAGGGTCCGCACCTGGCCCTGGATCGCCAGCCGCAGAGCCCGGTTGCGTGGATCGTTGGTGTAGATGGTCGCGCTGTGCGAGTAGGTCTCGTCGCGACCCGTGTTCCAGCGGACGGCCACCAGCGTCTTCTCGCCGGGCGGGACCACCCGCTGATGCAGTTTCGCCAGCGTGCACTTGCAGGTTGTGGGCCCCTCGGTCAGTTCGAGCGGTGCGTCACCCAAGTTGCGGATGACAAACACATGCTCGTGAGTCGTCAACGGATCGAGACGCCCGAAGTCGTACACCGGACTGTCGACGCGTGCTTGCGGACCCGACGCCTCTGCGCGGCGTCGCAGTTCCGCAACAGAGGTGACCCGGGCGGTCTGCACCAGCGAACCGTCCGCGGCCACTTCGGAGTGGACCGCGTAGACGTCGAGACGGTCGGACAGCACAGGCAGGATGACAACGGCCAGCACCGACAGGGCCGGCAGGCATATCAGTAATGACTTACGCATGGGGCAGTGGTTTCCTCCAGCAGGACACAGATTGGCAGGCGCTGCAGAGCGGCCGGTGCGCGCCGCGACAGCGCCGCGCACCGGCCCGCAGGGAAAAGGGGATCATCTCCCGGGAGCTGGCACGGGCACCGCTCCCGGAACGCATCCCGGACGTTACTCGAACTTCGAATGCTTCTGCAGGTTCATCAGGAACACGCCGTTGAACATCTGCGCCGGCGACAGTTCCACTTCGCTGTCGCGATACCCGATCGCCGCATACTCCGCTTCGGTCAGGTTGTTCGGCACCGCAAAACCGGGATTCAGGAACTTGTCGTTGTTCGTGTCCTGGAACAGCTTCACACTGCCGTCCGCCATCAGGACATTGCAGGAGGCCTTGTTGCCGCCGCCATGCACGGCATACCAGTCGCGGGTGTCCTGCAGGTACGTGTTCGATCCGGTGACCGGACTGGTAACACTGCCTGCCACCTCGGCGTTGACCTGCACGGTGAGGTTGGCACCCTGGGCAATCAGCGAGATGGTGTTGCTGGTCGTGTCCCAGAAAGCCGGTCCGTCGTTGAAGGCCTCTGTCAGCAGTTCGCCAGCCTCAACAAACGTACGCACCTCCGACTTGCCGTTGGCAAACGGGTCGGGCGTGACGCCGTCGGACAGAACCGGGCTGAAACCGATGGTCTGAGCCAGCACGGCTTCGTCGACGTCGCCCGGTGCGGCATCGCCCAGCATCGGCACGTTAGCCGTGACCACGGGACCGCTTTCCAGCACGCGGCGCTTCAGCGGGCCGAGCGTAGAGTTGAGCCCTTTCAGCCCCTCGCCGCCGGCCGGCGGCGGATCGAACGAGTAGATGTCGGACCCGGAGAAGGTGAACTTCGGACCGCCGCGCACCAGGAACCAGCTGGCGGCATAGTTGGTGTTGTAGCCCTTGTCGATAAACGCGCGGGCAATCAGCGCGGCACGCTCCGCCGTGTTCTCGTCCGTGTTGGCAAAGGTCCCATCGGAACCGGACCCGGACATGCCGGCCCAATCCGGTGCACCGCACACGCCAGACGCCAGACGCGCCGGCGGCGCCCCGTCCTTGGCGTCCGTCGTGTCCCGCCCCAGCAGGTCGTTCAGCTTCTCGGAACCGCGCAACGGATTCGTCGGGCAGCTGAGTTCGTCCACGTTGCCGGCGTTCTGGTTGACGATATCCGCCACCCAGCCCCATGTGTCCATGCAGCCGTCGCGGCGGAAGTCACTCGCACCGGTGCAGAACCGCCCCTGCTTGTCCATGTCGGCAAAGGTATGCAACGCGATGCCGATCTGCCGCAGATTGTTCGCACACTGCGAACGGCGGGCTGCCTCGCGCGCCTTGGCAATCGCCGGCATCAGCAGGGCGGCCAGCAGCGCGATGATCGCGATCACTACTAACAGTTCCACCAGCGTGAACGCCAGACGTCGCGTGCAGCGTCTATGTGTTGTTACAGACATGATTGTCATTTCCTCCTTCGAGCGGCTCGCAAGCCGCAATGGTCATTTCGTTTCGTTCAAAGTTTCTTTCCGACTCGGTCACTGGGACACTGCTGTCATGCGTTTCGCGGACCTCCTTTCATAACCTGTGTGGCCGGTTCCAGTGGTGCAGCTGGGTCAGATGCAGGGAACCGGTCAGTGGGACAGTTATTTCACGGTTGGTCAGTGGGACAGTTGGATGGCGTTGAGTGAGTACAGGCTCATGCAATCCTGCGGGGACATTTCCACGACGTCCGACGCGAAACCGCTGCCGGCCAGTGCCGGGAACCCGTTGTTGAGCAGGCCGTCGTTGTTGCGGTCGGACACATCGCGCACGCCGCCATCGGCAAACAGGATGTTGCAAGTGCCGCGATGCACGGCGGCAAACTGGCGGTAGTCCTGCAGGACTTCGCGCGTCCAGACGGCCCACCAGCCGCGGGGCCCGTCGCGGGACGTGCCGGCCGAGAAGACGGGGGGACGCATCGTGGCGCGCAGCAACGGGCCGCCGGTGAAGGAGGACACGACCACCTCCCCGGCGGTGTGCAATCCGATCGGCTGCAGCAGATTGCCGGCCGCCGCGCCGTCACCCAGCAGCGGAATGATGCTGGCCGGCACGCGCGCGGCATCCACGTACTTGAGGGTCAGCGGACCGCCGGTGCAGTTGCGGGACCGCACGTCCACGCCGCAAGCCGGGCGGCCGGGCCGCAGGTTGCCACTCTCGTCCAGCACCGGGGCGGTCCGCACCAGGAACCAGCTGGCCGTGTAGTTCGTGTTGTAGGACTTCTCGTAGACCTCCTTCTCGACCAACCGCCGCCGCGACTCCGAGCCGGGCGCCAGCCCGGAGGCGTCGATCTGCCGGCACGGGTTGACCAGCAGCTCACCGTCGGGCAGCCGTTCCGGCGGGCTGCCCAGATAATCCAGGCAGGCGTTGAAAGAGCTGGTCTGCAGGTTCAACAGCTGGTTGTACGCCTCGGTGATCTGGTAATCGTTTGCCGGGCACAGCATCTCGCCGACCGGCGTCTCGCGCCGCACCAGATCCGCGACCCAACCCACTTCGGTCACCGCTCCGTCGCGCTGCCAGTCCATCGCCCCGGTGCACAGCGCACCGCGGTGGGACGCGTGGGACAGCAGCCCGATCCCGATCTGCCGCAGATTGTTCGCGCAGGACGATTTCCGGGCCGCCGCCCGTGCAGCGTTGATCGCCGGCAACGCCAGCGCTGCCAGGATGCCGATGATGGCGATGACGGTCAGCATCTCCACGAGGGTGAACGCCGCGCGGCGCGCGGCGTGTGACCTGCTGCAACTCTCGCTGTGTCGCCCTGGTCTGTAGCTCATCTTCAAGACTCCTTGCGTCTGGCCGATCCTCTCGGCGGGCGGCGGGGCCAGTGTGCGGTCTGCCTTGCAGCCGCGGCAGGCGGACTGCCTGCCCGGCTCCTCCCGGCGTCGACGGAATTGTTGCACGTGCCTGTCAGGCCACTGCAAACCGGCGATGAGGAAGCTGCAGGTTCTCAGTTAGAAACGCGCGAGCGACGAGCGGGGCGCGCCGGAAGAGATAAGATGAGACGGGAGAGACGGCGCACACACGCTCACCGGGCGGCAGGGAACGCGCGGCGAGCGGCCTGGCGGCGGCCGGAGCGGGATCTACTGGTCGCCGTCAACCGAAGCGGCCGGTGATATAGTCTTCGGTTTCCTTCTTCCGCGGCGTGGTGAAGACCTGGGTGGTCGCACCGAACTCGATCAGAGTCCCTTCATAGAGGAACGCCGTGAAGTTGGAGACGCGTGCCGCCTGCTGCATGTTGTGGGTGACAATGATGATCGTGTACTGCCCGCGCAGCGCACTGATCAGTTCCTCGATGCGGGCGGTGGACCGGGGATCGAGAGCCGAGCAGGGCTCGTCCATCAGGATGATCTCGGGGTTGACGGCAATGGCGCGGGCGATGCACAGTCGCTGGTGCTGACCGCCGGACAGCCCCATCGCCGACTCGCCCAGCCGGTCCTTGACCTCGTCCCACAAAGCCGCGCGCTGCAGGCTCGACTCCACGACTTCGTCGAGCGTCGCGCGGTCGCGGACTCCGGCAATCCGCAGGCCATAGGCGACGTTCTCGTAGATCGACTTGGGGAACGGTGTCGGCCGCTGGAACACCATGCCGACGCGGCGCCGCAGTTCGATGACATCCACCGCCGGGTCCGTAATGTCCTGGCCGTCCATCAGGATCTGACCGGTCGTGCGGACGTCGTCAATCAGATCGTTCATGCGGTTCAGGCACCGCAGCAGCGTCGACTTGCCGCAGCCCGAGGGGCCAATGAGCGATGTAACCTGGTGGCGAGGGAAATCCATCACGATCCCGTGGAGCGCTTCGGTCGCGCCGTAGAACAGTCGCAGATCGTGCACCCGCGCGATCGGTGCAGGCAGCTCGGCTCTGGCGGCAGCTGCCGCGGTGGCCTGCTCGGCGTGTGATGGACTCATGTTCGTCGTCTTCTCGTCAGCAATCATCCAAGGCATTTTCATCGGACTCAGCCTGTGCGGTACGCGCGCGGCGCGGAGTTGTGGAACCGGACCCTCAGATATCGCGGGACTGGAAGCGCCGGCGCATACTGTTACGTAAATAGATCGCCACGCTGCTCATGACCAGCACAATCAACACCAGCAGAAAGGTCGTGACAAACACCATCGGTTTGGAAGCCTCGACATTGGGCGACTGGAAACCGATATCGAAAATGTGAAACCCCAGATGCATGAACTTGCGGTCGGGGTGGAAGTACGGGAACTGCGTGTCGACCGGCAGCGTCGGCGCAAGCTTCACCACGCCCGTGATCATCAGCGGTGCCACCTCGCCGGCCGCGCGCGCCATCGCCAGGATGAACCCGGTCATGATGCCGGGTGACGACATGGGGAGCAGGACGCGCACGAGCGTCTGGAATTTCGTGGCGCCGAGCGCGAGCGAACTGGCCCGCACGCCCTGGGGAATCGTGCGAATCGCTTCCTCCGTCGACACGATGACCACAGGCACGGTGAGCAGTCCCAGCGTCAGGCTCGCCCACAGCAGCCCCCCTGTGCCGAAGACCATCTTGTTGGCCTCCACCAGGTGCGGATAGAACCACTCGTCCAATAACCGGCCGATGCCGTACACGAAGAACCCCAGACCGAAGATGCCGTAGACAATCGACGGGACGCCGGCCAGGTTGTTCACGGCGATGCGGACCGTCTTGACCAGTGGGCCCTCCCGGGCATACTCGCCCAGATACACGCCGGCCACGACCCCCAGCGGGAAACAGGTGATGGCCATGAGGAACACCAGCATGACGGTGCCGAAGATGGCCGGGAACAGGCCCCCTTCCGTGTTCGACTCACGCGGCTCGTCCGACAGCAGTTCCCAGACTTTCGCCGCATAGTGCCGGCACTTGGCCCACACGCTCATCGCGTTCGGCTGCCACACCCGCACCATGTCGGCCACGGCCACGTTGTGGGTGTCACCCGACGGCAGGCGAAAGACGGCGGTGGCCTGCCGGAGGGCAGCGGCCACAGCCCGCTGCTCGGCCCCGAGTTCGTCCGAGCGCGCCTGCAATTCCTGTTGGCGAGCCGCTGCCCGCGCAATGGCCGCGTCGCATGTCGCGTTCGCGTCTGCCGCAGCATCCGGCTGCTCAACGGACCGCTGCCGGCGGTAGCGGAGCCGCAAGAGAGTGTCCTGCACCCGCTGCAGTTCCCGGTTGAGGGTCTGGATCTGCGCCGCAAGCGGCGCGATGCGTGCCGCCCGCTCGGATCGCACGGCAGTCAGGGCGGCGACCAACTGCTCAAGCACAGGCACGTCCGCCGGCAGATCCAGGCCGGCCGCATCGACGCGCTCAAGACACCCGAAGAAACTCCCGTTCTCCAGACGCTCGACCACCATTACGTCCGCCGGATAGTCCAGACGGTGCAGCGCCTCCTGCGCGACCCAGCGGAAGTCCAGCCGCTGGGGATCGAGTTCGCGATTGGCGGTCTTGAACTGGACGGATACACCGCCGGTGCCAGGATGGGTCTCGGTCTGAACCTGCTGGCCATGGAACCTGGTCCCGTCCGCCAGGGTGATCTCGGCCACCGGCGAGGGCCAGAAGACACCGAGTCCGTGGACCAGCACGACGCCGATCAACAGCACGGTGGACAACAGCACGAACGCCAGGGTGCCGCCGGTGGCCCACACCAGCGGCTCGCCCTGTCGCCAGAATCGTGTTCCGTGCCGGATCGGAGTCATAGTCGTCCAAATCGCTTCCGCAGCCGCTGGCGGACCACTTCGGCGGTCGTGTTGAGTGCGAACGTCAGGATGAACAGAATCACGGCGCAGAGGAACAGTACGCGGTAGAGCGTGCCGCCCACGGGCGCCTCGGGCATCTCGACCGCGATGTTGGCCGAGAGCGTGCGCATGCCATTGAACGGGCTCAGGTCGATCAACGGCGTGTTACCGGTGGCCATCAGCACGATCATCGTCTCACCCACCGCCCGTCCGAATCCGATCATGACACCGGCGAAGATGCCCGGGCTGGCCGACGGCAGGATGATCCGCCACAGCGTCTGCCAGCGGCTGGCCCCCACCGCCATCGATGCAGCGGTCAGCGAGTGTGGCACCGCGGACAGCGCGTCCTCGGCGATCGAGAACACGATCGGAATGACGGCAAAGCCCAGCCCGAAGGCAATGATCAGCGCGTTGCGCTGATCCATGCGCACGCCCAGGTTCTGGTAGAGCCACTGGGAAAAGCTTCCGTCGAAGACCGCCGATTCCACCCATCCCGCCCAGGCCGCTGCCAGGGCGGCACCGACCAGCAGCACCGGCACCAGCACCAGGAACTCATAGCCGTTCTCGACCCGTCGGCATGCATCCCAGCGACGCAGGAGCTGCCAGATGCCCATGAATGCCAGGAACACCGCAGGCATCGTCAGCAGCGACAGGAACACGGCAATGATCCACCGCTCCAGCAGCGGTGCCAGCCAGAGCGCGACCAGGAACCCGATCACGACCGACGGGATGGCCGCCATGATCTCAACCACCGGTTTGACCGTCCGCTTGAAGGCTGGGGTTGTAAAATGCGCCGTGTACACCGCGCTGAACAACGCCAGCGGCACGGCGAAGAACATCGCGTAGCACGTGCCTTTGAGCGTGCCGAAGAGCAGAGGGACCAGACTGTACTTCGGCTCGAAGTCGTCCCCCCCCGTGGTCTGCCACGTGAACGCCGGCTCGTCGTAGCCCTCGTAATGGACACGCCCGAACAGCGTCCGCCAGCTGGCCTCCGGGTGCGCTGCTTGACAACCCCATGCCGTGAGCTGCCCTGTGACGTCCAGGGCAACCAGCGCATGTCCCTGCGGCGCGCAGCCGAACTGAACCAGCGGTTGCGCGCCAGACAACTGCAGCAGATTCCGCTCGCTGGTCATGTGGTCCCAGTGCAGCGTGCCCAGCTCGCCGAGACTCCACACCGACTTGTTGCGTGTGGACGCCACGATTTCCCGGACGACGCTCGCGTGGGCAGCCAGTGCATGGATCCGGGTCAGCGCCCGTTTTTCCCCGACGCGCACCGTGAACCAGGTCGTCAACTCGCCACGGTCGTCACCCACAGCCAGCGAGATGTCGCCCAGCACCATTGCCAGCGCGGTGACGGCCCGCCGATCGGGGAAGGCCCGCACGATTTCCCGCGTCTGTACCGCCCCTTCCTCGTCGAATACCCACCGCGCAAGGCACCCCGCATCGTTTCCGATGTACAAAGTGCGCCCCGTACTGTCGGCAGTCATGGCCGTGATGCGGTCGAGATCGTGCACGTCAATGGTCTGCGTGCTCGTGCTCGTCTCCTGGTCGCCCAGCAGATTCTCTGTGACCACGACGCGCGACACGGCCAGCAGCCCTCCCGCAAACAATCGCACGGCGATCGTTCCCTCCGGGCCATGACGCATCAATGCCAGCTCGGGCACGCCATCCCCTTCCCCCGCTGATTCCGCCAGCGTGTGCAGATCCCAACGGGTCGTGCGGCGCCCGGCCGCGTCAAATTCAGCGTTCGAAGTGACTTCCACCAGGGACAACGATCCGTCGTCCCAGGTGAGCGTATAGCGCCATCCGTTGTGGCGTTCGACCGCGCGGACCTGCCGGGCGGTGGACCCCGCCGGGGGCTCGATCTCACGGCGCAGCAGCGGCGACCAGTCACCCACTGCGAGGAACGACATGGCCCCGTCGCGCGCCAGCACATGTACCGCGCCCGCCGCGTTACCAGCGGGAAGATCGATCCCGATTGCCAGCACGTCCGCGGACTTCAGCGCGGGCGGCAGCGGACCGCGCGCAAGTTCATGGATCGTCGCCGAGCGGAAGAGGGGCACCGCGACGCCGACGATCAACACGAGGATGGCAATCACGCTGGCAATCACGACCAGTCCGCCCAGTGTGATCACCCAGCGCGCAACACGGTCGTGCCGTTTCACTCTGGCCGTCGTTTTTTGCACAGTGAGTGGCATCGAGCACTCTGGGGGGAGCCCCCCGTCTGTTGATTCCAGCGTGACTGCACCACACGATCGCTCAGGAACCGGCGCGGCGCCGCCCGCTTACTCCACCAGTTTCAGTTGCTTCGTGACCGCGGATGCGGGGAGCGGACCGTAGCCGTCCTTGATGACGACCTCCTGGCCCTCCTGCGACAGTACATACTTGATGAACTCCGCGACCAGCGGCGGCAGCGGCGCGTTCGGTTTCTTGTTCACGTACAGGTACAGCGCGCGCCCCAACGGGTACTTGCCGTCCAGAGCATGTTCGAAGGTCGGGGCGACCAGCGCGCCCCCGGCCTTCTTGGCCAGCGGCAACGGGCGGACTTCGGAGGTGCGATAGCCGATCCCGGAGTACCCGATTCCGGCACGGTCCTTGGCCACACCCTGCACTACCGCCGCCGACCCCGGCTGCTCCTTGACTTCGTCCCTGAAATCGCCCTTGAACAGCGCGTGCTCCTTGAAGAACGCGTAGGTGCCGCTGGCCGAGTTCCGTCCGTAGAGGCTGATGGGCCTGGCACCCAACTCGCCCGGTACCCCTAAATCGCTCCATGTCTTCACCTCCGCCGCGCCACTCTTGCGCGTCGCGGAGAAAACGCCGTCGACCTGCTCCAGCGTCAGTCCTGGCAGCGGATTGTCTTTGTGCACGTAGACGGCCAGGCAGTCCAGCGCGACGCTGATCCGCGTGGGCTTGTACCCGAACGTCTTCTCGAACGCCTCTTCCTCCTCCTTCTTCATGGCCCGCGACATGGGCCCCAGCTGAGCGGTGCCCTGGATCAACGCTGGCGGAGCGGTGGCCGAACCCTTGCCCTCGACCTGGATGTTGACGCTCGGATAGTACTTGCGAAACCCTTCGGCCCACAGCGTCATCAGGTTGTTGAGCGTGTCGGAGCCGATGCTGTTGAGGTTGCCCGAGATACCGGAGCCGGGCTGGTAAGCGCTGACCGCGGGATCGACCTGCACCTCCTCGGCACGGGACAAGGGGACGCCCACAAGAGACGTCAGCAACAGGGAAATCAGCCAGATGACCGTGGTGCGCATGGTGCGACTCCCAGACAGCAGGTGACAGAAAACGGACCAGGGCGAGACAGTTCAGCCCCGCTTCGCCAGGATTCTAGGGGGCGTGTGTTAGGCAGCGGTGAGCTGACGGTTAGGAATGCGTTAGATCGAGCTGTCGGGCGGCAGGCCGGGAAGCCAGATGGCGAAGGTACTCCCGCGGCCGACCGTGCTCTCCACCCGCACCTCCCCCCGATGCGCGCTCACGATGTGCTTGACGACCGCCAGCCCCAGGCCGGTGCCCCCCAGCTCCCGGCTCCGCGCCTTGTCGACCCGGTAGAACCGCTCGAACAGGCGGGGCAGGTGGACCGGCGCGATGCCGCACCCTGTGTCCTGCACACGGATAACCACCTGCTCCCCCGCCACCGTGGCGGCAATCCGAACCACCGCCATCTCCGGGCTGTACTTGATCGCGTTGTCGATCAGGTTCACCACCGCCTGCTCGATCAACGGTGCATTGGCTCGGATCATCAGGTCGTCGGGGCAGTCCAGTTGGAGGGTGATCTGCTTGTTGTCGGCGGCGATGCGTTCGCACATCTCGACAGCCGCCTGCAACACCCCCCCCAGACTGATCGGTTCCAGCGGTATCCGCTGTTCGCCGCTCCCCCCCTCGATGCGTGACAGCAGCATCAGGTCCTCGATGATGGCGTCCAGCCGATTGACCTGCTTGAGGACGATGCCCAGGAAACGCAGCGACTGCTCGCGATCCTGCAGATTCTCGTGCAGCAGCGCCTCGACGAACCCCTTGATGGACGTGATCGGCGTGCGGAGTTCGTGCGAGACGTTGGCGACAAAGTCGCGCCGCACATTCTCGAGGTGGCGGAGCCGTGTGACATCGCGCAGGACAATCAGCACGCCGATCTTGACGTGCTGCGCGTCGTACAGGGCCGTGCCCCGGGCGTGGAGCGCGCGGCTCTCGCTGCCCCTCGTCTCCATCGTCCGCTCCACCGGTCCTGCGCCGCTCAACGCCTGCTCGATGAACTGCAGCAGGTCGGCCTTGCGGATCACCTCGTGCGCCAGGCGGCCGCGCACCTGCGCGGCGTTGAGCCCGAGGATGCGGGCACAGGTTTCGTTGAGACTGATGATCTTGCCGGTGACGTCCAGGGCCAGCACTCCTTCCTCCATGCTCGACAGGACGGCGTCGTGTTCGTTCTCCTGCCGCACAATTGTCTGGATCCGCTGGTTGAGCTGTTCGGCCATGGTGTTCATCGAGCGGGCCAGCATACGGATTTCCTCGGCTCCCGAGAGGGGCAGGCGGTGCTGCAGCTCTCCTTTCGCATACCGATCGGCGCCGATCCGCAGTGTCTCCAGCGGCCGAATGGTGCGGCGCACGACGTACCAGCTGGCCGCCGCCGAGATCACGACGGCCAGCAGTGCCAGCCCGGCGATTTCGCGATACAACTCGCGAAATGTCTCCGCCAGCGTATCGAGCGGGAGGGCTGCCCGGGCTACAGCCATCGGGCAATCCTCGGCGCCCAGCGGCACCGCGCGGTACATCAGGTCGCGCCGCAGCGTCGTGCTCAGCCGCGTGGCCCCACCCAACCCCTCGGCCAGCGCCTGCTGGAATTCGGCGCGGTCCGTGTGGTTGTCCATGAACCGTGGATCCTCGTCACTGTCGGCCAGCACCTGGCCCGTCGCAAGGATCAGCGTGAAACGCATCCCCTTCTGGTCCCGCAAGGCGCTGCAGATCGCTTGGGCCGCCCGCGCCCATTCGTCGCCCGAGCCACTTCGGTGCCGCTCGATGCGCGCGGCACACAACCGCGCGGCGGCCTCCAGTTCGCTGGACTTCTGCTGCAAGTACCACTGCCGCGACTGGTACGCCGCGAAGGCGCCGATCGTCAGCGCCAGGATCACCGTGATGGCGAGATTCGCCAGAAACACCTGCCCAAACAGCCGGTTCCTGACCATGGCTCATCCTTTGAGACGGTAGCCGACACCGCGGACCGTCTCGATGTGCTTGCCCGCCGCGCCCAGCCGCCGCCGCAAACCAACAATCTGTACGTCCACTGCCCGCGCGGTCACCGCATAGTTGTCCCCGTGCACCGCGTCCAGAATCTGCTCACGCGAATACACCCAGCCGGGCTTGCGCGCCAGGAAGTGCAGCAGACGGAACTCCGTCGCACTCAACTCCACCGGCTCGCCGTCCACCGTCACCGCGTGGCGCCCCGGATGGATCACGATGTTGTGGATATGCAACAAGCCGTCGGCGTTTTCAGATTCCCCCGTGGCCCGCTGCCGCAGCCCCTTGTTGCGGAGCACGGCACGAATGCGCGCCAACAACACGTTGCGGCTGAACGGCTTGGTGATGTAGTCGTCAGCCCCCATGTTCAGTCCGCTGACAATGTCCGCCTCCTCGCCCCGCGCCGTCAACATCACAATCGCCATGTGCGCCGTCTGCGGATCGGCACGCAGACGCTGGCAGACCGTCAGACCGTCCACACCCGGCAGCATCAGGTCGAGCACAATCAGGTCGGGTGGCTTGACCTGAGCGACCGAGATCGCCTCCTCGCCCGAGGCCACACTCGCAACCTGGTAACCTTCCTTGAGCAGCGTGTAACTCACCAGCTCCCGGATGTCTTCTTCGTCTTCAACCACCAGAATCGAACGCTTCACCATGCGGGTACTCGGTGTATCAGATTTCGGTGTATCAGATTCACGTCGACATGCCACGCGCATCATAGTCACTCCGCCTTGAGCACCGCCAGCAGCCCGCCACAACAGGCCACTCCGGGGGGATTGTAACCGCGCCCTGTTAGCCAATTGTTAGCCGCTAGTGAGCATCAGGTTAAATGTGACGGCCGGGACGGGCGGATAGTTCCGATTTCGGGGGGGGACAGCTGGCGGGGTTTCCCGGCTCCATACTAAGATTGACGTCAGATGCCGGACGCGGTTCCGGCCAGTTTCGTGCTGCGGAGATTTCCTGATGAACGTCCAGAAGGGTGATCGTGTACTGGTGAACGTGGCTCCGTTCATCGCCTCAGCCCGTCGACAACGCGACTCAGTGCCCTGCGAAATTCTCGAGGTGGACGGCACGCGGGTGCGCGTTGCGACACAAGCCCCATGCCGCGAAATGGACGTCTGGGTTCAAAACTGCTGGATTGACCGTGTGCTCACCGCCCACAACAACTTCGGCGGAATCAATCCGGCCTGACCAGGTCACTGCTGAGCAGATGCTACCGCGCCCCAAACAACTCGCCAGATGGGAGGCTACCCCGCCGCGCCCCATTGGAAAGGACGTTTGGAAAGGACTGTTCGGCGGCGCGCCGGCGTAAAGAATCCAAGGAGACGCTGGAGGTCAAGGGCGTGACCATCAGTTGGATTGCTACATACGGCATTGCTGACTGACGTGTATCGGTTACCTGCGGACTCCAAGGGGGTGGGGTGTGTTCCGGCCCCCGTATGCTTGACAACGCCGCGCCAAACGGTACGGTTGTTGAGGTGAGTTCAGCTGTAAGCCACGACGTCGCCGACGCGAAAGTGGTGCGGTTTACGGGTTGGCTGTTAGTGGTGGTGTCGTGGATCTTTCAAGGCACGCCTGAATGCCTCCCACCGGTGCCCTGCCTCTCTGAATCCCCCGCCAGGGATGTGTGTGCGGATTGAATCACGACTGAAACGCTCGGTTATTAGCGGACAACTTCCCGTGTATTTTTTCACAAAGTGAGGCGATGCGATGGCTGCCGAGGGTATGAGCTGTGCCGCGTGCCAGGAAGTGGATGACGAGCAGCGTTACGCCCAACTGGACGACATTCTGACGCAGTATCAGGGGGTACAGGGCGCGTTGATCCCTGTGCTGCAGATGGCGCAGGCCATTTTCGGTTATCTGCCGGACGCGGCGTTGCGGCGGATCAGCACGGCGCTGGGCAAATCATACAGCGAGGTGGCGGGGGTAGTTGGTTTCTACTCATTCTTCACGACGGTTCCGCGTGGGCGGCACCTGATTCGTGTGTGTCTGGGGACTGCCTGTTACGTGCGGGGGGGCAAGAACGTGCTGGCGGCGTTGCGCAGTGCGTTGCGGGTCGAAGTCGGTGAAACGACGCCGGACCAGATGTTCTCGCTGGACGTCGGCCGGTGTTTTGGCGCGTGTGGTCTGGCGCCGGTGATTATGGTGGACGACGACGTGCACGAGCGTGTGCGTCCCGGGCAACTCATGGGGATTCTGGACAAGTATCGCGGCGGCGGTGCGACCGAGCAGGACGCCGCGCAGTCCGAACCGATGCGGGAGGAGGAATGAGCGTCATGCTCGCCAACCAACAGCAGTTGACAGAAGTCCGAGACGCGGTGCGGGCGGAGCGGGAGCGGCGTCAGGCGGCCGGCATCACTCCCATCCGGATCTGCATGGGGGCCAGTTGCATTGCCTCCGGGGCGCGGCGGGTGCAGGAGGCGTTGACCGAGCAGATTGCGGAGCAGGGGCTGACCGACCGGGCGCAGATCTGCGAGGTGGGGTGTCTCGGTCCGTGTTCCGGCGGCCCGGTGGTGGTCGTCGGTGACGTGTTCTACGAACACGTGCAGTGGCAGGACTGCGCGGAGATCGTGCGGTCGCATCTGGGCAAGGGGGTGGTGGTCGACCGTCTGACGCACCGCCGCCCGGACGGTCGCCACGTGTCGCGGCTGGCGGATCTGGACTTCTTCCGGCGTCAGACGAAGGTCGTGCTGGAGCGCTGTGGCCGCATCGATCCGCAGCAGATCGACGACTACATTGGCGAGGACGGCTACCAGGCGTTGGCCCAGGTGTTGCGCGACCGGGATCCCGATGCGGTCCTGAACGAACTGCGCGAATCGGGGCTGCGTGGTCGTGGTGGCGCCGGATTTCCGACGTGGCGCAAATGGGATTTCACGCGTCAGGCGGCGGGCGACGTGAAATACGTGGTCTGCAATGCGGACGAAGGCGATCCGGGGGCGTTCATGGATCGCAGCGTGCTCGAGGGTGATCCGCACGCGGTGATTGAAGGGATGGCCATTGCCGCGGCGACGATCGGGGCCGGCCAGGGGTTTATCTACGTGCGGGCCGAGTATCCGCTGGCGGTGGAACGGCTGAAGGGGGCACTGGCCCAGGCGCGCCAGCGGGGGCTGCTCGGTGCCAACATCCTGGGGACCGGATTTGCCTTCGACCTGGAGCTGCGGATGGGTTCGGGTGCTTTTGTGTGCGGCGAGGAAACGGCGCTGCTCACGTCGATCGAAGGCAATCGGGGCGAGCCCCGGCCGCGTCCGCCCTTTCCGGCCCAGCGCGGATTGTGGGGCCAGCCGACGCTGCTCAACAACGTGGAAACCTATGCCAACGTCCCCCGCATTCTGCTGTGGGGGGGCGCGAAGTACGCGCAGCACGGGAGCCAGAAGAGTCACGGCACGAAGGTCTTCGCGCTGGCCGGCGCGATCAGGAACTCCGGCCTGGTCGAAGTGCCCATCGGCATGCCGCTGGGTGATCTGATCTACGATATCGGCGGCGGGATTCCGGCTGGCAAGGATTTCAAGGCCGCCCAGATGGGCGGCCCGTCGGGCGGCTGCATTCCCAAGCAGCATCTGGCGGTCCCGCTGGACTACGAATCGCTCGCTGAACTCGGCGCGATCATGGGCTCCGGCGGCCTGATCGTGATGGACGAGGACAGCTGCATGGTGGATGTGGCGCGGTTCTTCCTGGAGTTTGTCCAGGAAGAGTCCTGCGGTAAATGCGTCCCCTGCCGTATCGGCACCAAACGGATGCTGGAGACCCTGGATCGCATCTGTGCCGGCAAGGGGGAAGAGGCCGACGTCGAACGTCTCATCCATCTGGGGGAATGGATCAAGGAGACCTCGCTGTGCGGCCTGGGCCAGACGGCCCCCAACCCCGTGCTGTCCACGATCCGCCATTTTGGGAACGAGTATATCGAGCACATCCGGGATCGGCACTGCCGCGCGGGAGTGTGCCCGGATCTGGTGTATGCCCCCTGCTCGAGCGCCTGTCCGGCGAATGTGGACATCCCGGGCTATATCTCACTGGTGGCGGAAAACCGCTGTGCCGAAGCGTTGCGTCTGCACCGGGAGCGGAATCCGTTCCCGGCCATCTGTTCGCGCGTCTGTTTCCACACCTGCGAGGACAAGTGCCGCCGCGCCTCGCTGGACGAACCGGTCTCGATCCGCGGCGTGAAACGCTTCATGGTCGACCAGGAAGTCACGATCCAGTTGCCAGAGGTGCGTGAGAACCCGGACAACGCGCGGCGCAAGATCGCCATCATCGGCGCCGGGCCGGCCGGCTTGTCGTGCGCCTATTTTCTCGCCCGGCTGGGATACCAGCCAAAGGTTTACGAAGCCGAACCGCGTCCCGGCGGGATGTTGGTCCAGGCCATCCCTGCCTATCGCCTGCCCCGCGAGATTGTGGCCCGCGAAGTCCGCATGGTGGAGAACATGGGGGTCGAGATCCTGACCGACATGCGGCTGGGACGCGACTTCTCCCTGAAGTCGCTGCGGGCCGAGGGGTGCGAAGCCGTGTTCATCGGCGTCGGCGCTCCCATCGGACTCGGCCTGGGCATCCCCGGCGATCAGGCCGACGGCATCACCGACGCCCTGCATTTCCTGCGGATCTACAACCTGCGCGGCTCGGTGAAGGTGGGCCAGCGCGTGGTGGTGATCGGCGGCGGCAACTCGGCGATCGACGCCGCGCGGACCGCCGTGCGGCTCGGAGCCCACGAAGTCACCGTCGTCTATCGCCGCAGCCGCGAAGTCATGCCCGCCTATAAGGAGGAAATCGAGGAAGCGCTGCACGAAGGTGTCAAACTCCAGCTGCTCACAGCCCCGGAGGCGATCGTCGCAGAAGGGGGCGCCGTGGTCGGCGTCCGCTGCAAGCCGATGAAGCTGGGTCAGTTCGACCGGTCGGGGCGCCGCCGGCCGGAGGAAGGGGGCGAGGCGTTCGTCATCCCGGCCGACCAGGTCCTGGTGGCCATCGGCCAGCAGTTGGAGCCGCAGCAGCTCTTCGACCAGACGACGGTGGAGACCCGCAGCGATGGGTTCATCATAGCAGACGCCGTGACGGGCCAGACCTCGACCAAGTGGGTCTTTGCGGGGGGGGATGCGGTCAGCGGACCCTCCTCGGTGGTCGAGGCGGTCGCGGCGGGCGAACGCGCGGCGGTGGGGATCGACAAGTACCTCACGGGGCGCGAGCACGCGTTCTGGCGCGAGCTGCACGAAGTCGACACGTACTTCGATCCGGATGCGGGACCGTCGAGCGAACCGCGCGAACACCTGCCGCTGATCCCCGTCGAGCGGCGCAGCAACAACTTCGACGAGGTGGAGCAGCCATGGCGCGAGGCCGTGGCGCTCCGCCAGGCCCACCGTTGCCTGCGCTGCGACTACGGCCGGCGCGCGAACGATAAAGACGAACCGGCTCATATTGCCGCACACCAGTAGGTGCCCGTGCCTCCTGAAGGTCCCCGTGCCTCCTGAAGGTCCTATGGAGAATTGACAGACCATGATCCATCTGACGATCAACGACACGCCCGTCACCGTGCCCGCGGGCACTACGATCCTGCATGCCGCTCAGAAGGTCGGGGTCCGCATTCCGACGTTGTGCTACGTCGAGCGGCTGCAGGCGATCGGCGCCTGCCGCGTCTGCGTGGTGGAGATCGAGGGCATGATCAACCTGGCTGCTTCCTGCTCCATGCCGGTCGCAGAAGGCATGCGGGTGCGGACCAACACGCGGCGCGTCCGGCAGGCACGGCGCATGGTGGTGGAAATGCTGTTGTCCGAGCACGACGGAGACTGCCAGACCTGCGATCGCCGCGAGGACTGCGAATTGCAGGCCCTCTCCGCGGAGTTGGGCATCCGTTCGATCAGTTTCACCGGGCAGAAGACCGGCAAACGCATCGACGTCTCCACGCCGGGTCTGATGCGCGACCACGGCAAGTGCATCAAGTGCCGCCGCTGCGTGAGTGTGTGCGCGGAGATCCAGCACGTGGGAGCGCTGTGGGCCCAGGGACGCGGTTTTGACACGGCCATCGGCCCGGCCTTCAACCGCGACCTGTCCACTGTGGCGTGCGTGCAGTGTGGCCAGTGCGCCGCCGTCTGCCCGGTCGGTGCCATCACCGAACAGTCGTACATCGACCGCGTGTGGGACGCGATCGACGATCCGGACAAACACGTCGTGGTACAGACCGCGCCCGCCATTCGGGCCGCGCTGGGAGAATGCTTCGGCTATCCCCCCGGTACACTCGTGACCGGCAAGATGACCGCCGCATTGCGGCGCCTCGGATTCGACGCGGTGTTCGATACCAACTTCACGGCTGACGTCACGATCGTCGAAGAAAGCACCGAACTGCTGGCGCGCCTGCGCACGGCGCTGGTGGACAAGCAGCCGGTGGCGCTCCCCATGTTCACGAGCTGTTCACCAGGCTGGATCCTGTTCGCCGAATACTTCCACCCGCAGATCCTGCCCAACCTGTCGACGTGCAAGTCCCCCCAGCAGATGTTCGGAGCGCTGGCCAAGACCTATTATGCGCAGAAGCTGGGCGTGACGCCGGAGCAGATCTTCGTCGCGTCGGTGATGCCCTGCACAGCCAAAAAGTTCGAGTGCCAGCGGCCGGAAATGTGTGCCAGCGGCACGCGGGATGTCGATGCCGTGCTCACCACCCGGGAACTCGGCAAGATGATCCGGGCCGCGGGAATCGATTTCGACGCCCTCCCTGACGAAGAGATGGATGCACCACTCGGACTCTCGTCCGGAGCGGCCGACATCTTCGCCAATACGGGGGGCGTGATGGAAGCGGCGCTGCGCACCGCGTACGAAGTCGTGACCGGGCGACCGCTGCCAATGGATAACCTGCACGTGACACCGGTAGCCGGCCTGGCCGGCGTGAAAGAGGCTGCCGTCACGATCGACCAGGCGTTGCCCGACTGGTCGTTCCTCAACGGCGTCGAAGTGCGAGTGGCGGTGGCGCACGGACTCAACAACGCGCACCAGCTGGTGGAAGCGGTGTTAGCCGGAGAGAAGCAGTACCACTTCGTCGAAGTGATGACCTGTCCCGGCGGCTGCATCGGCGGTGGCGGCCAGCCCCGGTTTACCGACGACAACGTCCGCAAGGCACGCATCGCCGCCATCTACCGTGAAGACGAAGGCAAGACGCTCCGCAAATCGCACGAGAACCCGGCGCTGAAAACGCTCTACGAGGAGTTCCTCGGCCAACCGCTGGGCGAACGCTCGCACCACCTGCTGCACACAACGTACGAGGCCCGCAGCCCCGTCTAGCGCCACCGCCGCGGCCGGCTGCGGGCAGAGCCCGGGCTTAGCTATGCCCGGCTCGCCCGGTACACGGCCAGCGCGGCCGGGAAAGGTTCCAACGCCCGTTCGAAGATGCCCAGGGAATAGGCGATCGTCAGACCATAGTTCGTGATGGGGACTCCGGCGCGCTGGCACTGGAGGATGCGCGACAGCATTTCCCGCCGGTTGTGCACGCACGATCCGCAGTGCACCACCAGGTCCATCCCTTGCAGATTCTCGGGAAAATCGTGCCCCTGGCAGTGCGCGAACTCCAGTTCGCCCCCCACGTACTGCTGCAGCCAGCGCGGGATCTTGACGCGTCCGATGTCATCCTCGATCGGATGGTGGGTACAGGCTTCACAGATCAGCACGCGGGACCCGGCCCGCAGCCGGTCGATGGCGACCGCCCCGCGCACCAGTTCGGTCAGATCTCCTTTGTGGCGGGCGAAGAGGATCGAGAAGGAGGTCAGCGGGACTGTCGGTGGCGTGTCGGCCGCCACCTGAGCGAACGCCTGCGAATCGGTCACCACCAGTGCCGGAGGGCGCTGGAGCCGCTCGAGCGCAGGCCGCAATTCGCGTTCCTTCACCACCAGGCAGCAGGAGTCGTTATCGAGCAGGTCGCGAATCGTCTGGACCTGTGGCAGAACCAGCCGGCCCCGGGGCGCTGCCTTGTCGATGGGCACGACGAGCACTGCCAGCTCGCCGGCGGGCACCAGATCGGCCACGATCGCCGGCGGATCGAGGAAGTCGGACGGCACGATGTTGATCAGCGCCTCGCGCAGGTCCAGCAGGCCGGTCCCGGCAGTGGCCACCGTTTCGACCAGCGGGATGTGCGCGGCGGCCAGCTGCGCGCGAGTGTCGTCCGCGGGCCGGCCCTGGTCCGCCTTGTTGAACACGGCGATGCAGGGGATCTGACGCCCGGCGAGTTCCGCGATCAGCGCCGCTTCGAAGTCCCCCCAGACGCCGGCCGCCGCTACCACCACGGCCAGGTCGGTGCGATCGAAGACGCGCCGCGTCCTCTGCATGCGCAGCGCCCCCAGCGCGCCGCAGTCGTCGATGCCGGCCGTGTCAATGAACACCACCGGCCCGATCGGCAGAAACTCCATCACCTTCTCGACCGGGTCCGTGGTCGTGCCGGCCACCTCCGACACCAGTGATACGTCCTGCCGGGTGAGCGCGTTGAGCAGCGAGCTCTTGCCGGCATTGCGGCGTCCAAAGAGGGCAATGTGCAGCCGGTTGCCGCGCGGTGTGCGCCGCATGGAGCAGGTCCTTTCTCAGTCCTTGGTGCGCCTTCAGTAATACAGGTCGCGCTCGCCGGTTTCCGCGATGCGTTTCAGCCGCCGCAGCAGTTCCCGCTTCCGATCGCCGTCGGGCATATCCGCCAGTTGCTGTGCCAGCAGCCGTTCGCCCGCGGCGCGGGTGGCCGGCGAAGCATAATCGACAAGGTATTCCTGGAGGGTGGTCAGCGCGTTGGGGGTGCACATCCGCTGAATGAAGCCGGGGACGGCAAACTCCATGAACTGCTCGCCAGTGCGTCCCAGCCGGTAGCAGGCCGTGCAGAAGCTGGGGATGTAGCCTTCCACCAGCAGTTCGCGAATCACGTCGTCCAGCGGCCGGATGTCGCCCAGTTCGAACTGCTCGCGATCCTGGATCTGCTGCTGCGCGTCACCGGCCTCGGTGTATCCGCCCAGCTCGATCCGGCTGCCGGCATCGATCTGGGAGACGCCGAAACCGAGGATTTCCCGGCGCAGCGCCGCCGGCTCGCGGGCCGTGAGAATCATGCCGGTGTACGGGACGCTCAGCCGCAGGATGCTCACCAGCCGCTTGAAGTCGTCATCGCTGACCAGCCACTGCTCGTTCATCCGGACACCGGACGCCGGGCGCAGACGCGGAAAGCTGATGGTATGCGGGCCACAGTGGAACTTGTCCATCAGGTGCCGCGCGTGCGCGACGAGGCCGAGCACCTCGAAGCGCCAGTCGTAGAGGCCGAACAACGCGCCGATGCCCACATCGTCACAGCCGCTTTCCCAGGCGCGGTCCAGCGAATCGAGCCGCCACAGGTAGTCGGCCTTGCTCGTCCCGGCCGGATGGATGGCGGCGTAGGTATCGTGATGGTACGTCTCCTGGAAGATCTGGTACGTGCCGATCCCGGCCTCGTGGATCGTGCGGAACCCAGCGTGATCCTGCGGCGCGGCGTTGATGTTCACGCGCCGTATTTCCCCCCGCCCCTCCCGCACCGCGTATACGGTCCGCACCGACTCGGCAATGAACTCGGGCGAGTACCGCCGATGCTCGCCAAACACCAGGATCAACCGTTTCTGCCCCTTTCGCTCCAGCATCTTCACCTGGGCCGCCAGCTCCTCGCTGTCGAGCGTGCGGCGCACGGCGTCCGTATTGGAGCGCCGGAAGCCGCAGTACGAGCAGTCGTTCGTGCAGTAATTGCCGACGTAAAGCGGCGCAAACAGTACGATGCGGTTGCCGTACACGTCGCGTTTGAGCTGGCGGGCTGCGTCGAAGATCGATTCCACCAGGTCGCGCTGCGTCGCGTTGAGCAGCACTGCGGTCTCGGCCACCTCCAGCGGCTGCTTCGCCATGCTCTTGGCCACAATGTCACGTACCTGCCCCGGGTCGGCCGGCTGATCCAGATAGGACGCCAGCAGGGAATCGTCAATGAAGTCCCGCGCGTCTTCGCTCAGCCGACGTCCGCGTTCTGTTGTGCTCATTCTCATTCACTCCGTCGGCCCCGGCACGGTTGCCCGGCACCGCATCCGTCGTTTGACGGAATCACCCCGCCCGCAACCTACCTGGCGGCCCAACGCCAAAACCTGCTCAAGTGCCGCGTTCGCACTCTCGGCCGACGTCCGCTCCGACCCGGCTTTGTGGGGATAGATCTCGTACCGGCGCCGATACGGGGCGGGCGTCAGGTTGGGCATCAGCACGTTAGCTCCCCGCGCGAGGCCGAGCAGTGGCCCGGCCTGTGGATTGACTGTGGCCAGCGCCGTCGTGCTCGGGATGTTCGCCTGTGGGCACGCCAGGCGCGCTAGCGCCATCATTTTATATGTTGTGAGTTCATCCGCGGTTGCCTGCCCCGCACACGGAGGATCGGCGGTACGGAGTTTCTGGAACAGGGGGGTGTGCGGGTGGGGGATGTACGGGCCGATCCCGATCATGTCGAGATCCAATTGCTGGAAGAGCAGCACGTCGCGCGCCAGGTCGGCAAGCGTCTGGCCAGGCAGGCCCACCATGACCCCGCTGCCCACCTCATATTCCAGTTCGTCCAGCACCCGCAGCAGGTCCAGCCGGTGCGTGGGGGGATCTCCGGCGCGGGGCGGATGCAGATGTTCCAGCAATTCCCGGTTCGACGTTTCGAAACGCAGCAAGTACCGGTCCGCCCCGGCACGCCGGCAGGCTGCCAGCTCGGCCACCGTCCGTTCCCCGAGGCTCAAGGTGACCGCCAGCGGCGTCTCGTTTTTGATCCTGCGAATCACGTCGCACAGGACGCTCAGATCCAGCGCCGGGTCTTCGCCCGCCTGCAGGACCACCGTGCCATAGCCGCGCGCCACCGCCTCGTCGGCCCCGGCCCGGATCTCCTCCGGAGTCATTCGGTACCGGTCGAGGTGGACATTCGGCTGCCGGATCCCGCAGTACTGGCAGGCACGGTCGCAGTAGTTACTGATCTCCAGCAGCCCGCGCAGGTGCACTTCCTCACCGACCTGCTCGCGCCGCACGCGATCGGCCTCCTGCCACAGACTGTCAAGACGCGGACCGTCATCCTCTTGCAGCCAGGACAGGATCTGGTCGAACGTCAGCGACACGGGGCCCCCCAGAACACCGAACTTCCCAGGCAAGGCGTCAATTTCGGGCAAATTGCGGGTTAATTTCAGGTCAATTTCGGTTCGGTCCTACATCTCCATCTTAGGGGGCGACCCGGCCGGTTGGCTAGACCCGCCGCGCCCGGCGTGGGGCTGGGACGGTGAAAGGCTCGGGCATTCTGAGCCGGTTGTAGTGGACAAATCCATGCCATGGATGGGCCCATTCGCATGGACTGCCTACCTCCTCACCGTGCAGCAGCAGAGGTTACATCCCGCAATTGGCCGAAGGTCACTATCAACGTAGCCTGGGGCAACGCCCCAGGAAATCGAAGCCATAGCACACGTTTGGCTGAAGGCCAAACTCACCTACGGCATGGTCTCCCATGTGTGAATATGGCCTTCGGCCAAACACCTCGT
>JAAYDI010000128.1 GCA_012729315.1 Planctomycetaceae bacterium | reverse complement strand
CTTCGGCCAATTGCGGGATGGAACCGCTGCACGGTGAGGAGGTAGGCAGTCCATGCGAATGGGCCCATCCATGGCATGGATTTGTCCACTACAACCGGCTCGGAATGACCGAGCCTTTCACCGTCCCGGCTCTAGCGGCCGGACCCACACCAGCGCGTCCCCATCGCGCTGCTTGGATTCAACCCCCAGCCGGGCTAAGATGAACTGATCCTCGGCGAATACGCCGGCAGACGCGTCACGACCCGAGCCCCCTTGGCGAGTTACACACGGTCCAGGTTCGTCTGGGGCCCGAGGAGCGGACGTGCCGCGGACGACCGATCGACGCTGTTGGTCGAGATTCCTTACCCGACCTGTTGTGCATGGAGTTGGACAATGAGTGGACAGGGGTCGCATGAGGGGCGCAGAGGAACACGCGTGACGTTCTTGGATCAGACGGGTGCCAAGAGTGTCGACGCGATCATTGCTGATACCGTGACGGTGAAGCGGATTCTGCCCAGCGTCATCACGAAGCTGAACCTGCCGGTCATGGGCCCGGACGGTCAGCCCATGAGTTACAGCCTGGATCACAAGGAAGGGGGGCGGCGTCTGCGCGACGATCAGACGCTGCTCGACGCGCAGGTCGGGGACGGTGATCATCTGATCGTGTATCCCGAGATCGTCGCGGGCTGAGGATTTTCGATCCGGGCCCGGGAACCGGAAAGCTGGCAGTGGGAGATACTCACCTGATGCGCGAGTCGCCGCGAATACGTCGCCTGAGAAGTGACCGCAAGGCACTGGAGCAGCTGCGTGCCGAGAGTTCGATCCTGGACTTCGAAGCGGTGGGGGAACCGGCCGAGAAGTATCTGGTCCGGTTTTCCGGGCGGGGGCTGTGGCGCCCGGAGGGCAGCGAACAGGTGTTGCTGCGTGAGACGCACGAAGTCCGGATCAAGCTCGGCGCTGCGTATCCGCGTCTGATGCCCGAGCTGACCTGGATGTCCCCCGCCTTTCATCCCAACATCTCGGCCAGTGGTGTGGTATGCCTGGGTGGGTACGCCGCGCACTGGGTCCCGAGTCTGAGTCTGGATCGACTGTGCGAGATGCTCTGGGACATGATCCGCTACCGCAACTATGACGTGGAGAGTCCGTACAATCGGGAGGCGGCGTTGTGGGCCAAGACCCAGACACTCCATCAACTGCCGCTCGACGCGCGTCCCATCCGGAATCGCGCCGGTCGCCGGCCAAGTGTGCCGGTGGGCATCCACGCGGCACGTGTGGCGCCCGTGCCGGCCGCGCGCCAACCGCTGGCTTCTGTGGAGGTGCTGCTCATTGACGACTGCGGTGAAGAGGTCATTGACGCGGAGCTTGTCCCCGCAGAGGACCAGGACATCGTGTTCTTGGATTAGAATGCGTGATGCCTGACGACACGCTGGTAATCGACGACGACGACCGGTATTCCCGCCTGCGTCTGATTGCGTGGTGGGACCAGGAGCGGCTGGCCCATGCCCGTGTCCTCGTCGTCGGTGCCGGGGCGCTGGGCAACGAAGTGCTCAAGAACCTCGCGCTGCTCGGACTCGGGCAACTCCACCTGATCGACTACGACCGGATTGAACTGTCGAACCTGACCCGTTCGGTGCTGTTTCGCCAGCGCGACTGCGGGCGTCCGAAAGTGGAGGCGGCGGCGGACGCCCTGCGCGATCTGAATCCGGACATCCAGGTCGTCCCGCACTGTGCCAACATCCTGACCGACATCGGGCTGGGGCTGTTCCGCGAGGTGGACGTCGTGATCAGCTGCCTGGACAACCGCGAAGCGCGCTGGTGGGTGAATCGCTGCTGCTGGAAGGTGAGCACTCCCTGGATCGACGGCGGGATCCAGGAGCTCAATGGGGTAGTGAAGGTGTTCGTGCCTCCGGACGGCGCGTGCTATGAATGCGCGATGACGGAGAACGACTATCGGCTGATCAACCTGCGGTACAGTTGCCCGCTGTTGCGGCAGGAAGACCTGCAGGCGGGCAAGGTGCCGACCACCCCCACCATCGCCTCGATGATCGGTGGGCTGCAGACCCAGGAGACCTTGAAACTGCTGCACGGCCTGCCCGTGACGGGTGGGCAGGCGTTGGTCTACAACGGCATCGGCAACCAGTTCTACCGGACGCAGTTTCAGCGCCGCGATGACTGCATGAGTCACGAGACGTACAGCACGCCGCTCGCGCTGCCGCTCCAGAGCGCGACCGCCACGGCCGCCGAGCTGCTGCAGGCTGCCTGCCAGGCGGCCGACCTGGCCCCGGCGTCCAGCCGCCTGATGCTGGACCGCGATCTGGTCCTCTCCATCGACTGCCTGCCGTGCGGTACCCGCAGTCCGATCATGAAAGTGCTCAGTCGCGTGGGGCAGCACGAAACGGTCTGCCCGCAGTGCCACCAGATTGCCCGGCCCCGCCTCACGCACTCGGTAGAGGCCGGTTCCGAACTGGCGGACGCCCGGCTGTGTGACCTGGGCGTGCCCCCGTATGACATTGTGCGTGTGGCGTCGGCGACGGCGGAACGTACCTTCCTGCTCGCTGGCGATCGGGCCGCCGTGATCCCTGACGACACGAGGCAGTGACTTCTGGCATGGACAGCGACATCCAGTTTGGCGAACTTGAAGAAACGCCCCGCCAGCAGCAGCTGCGGCCGGATCAGAATCGCCATTTCGCCGTCGTCGCCTGCCAGAATCCCGCCGCAGGAGATCTGCCGATCTATGTGGACATCGACGTGCTGCGCGACGTCGAGGCGCACGCCGCGTCCAACCTGGAGGCCGAACTGGGCGGGGTCCTGCTGGGCGGCCAATACCAGGACGACAAGGGCTGTGCGTTCGTGGTGATCAGCGGCAGCCTGCGCGCCGAACACTACGAACACTCCAAGGGGAGCTTCAAATTCACCCACGAGACCTGGGCGGAAATCACGCGGCAGCGGGACGCGTTTCCGGACAACCTGCAGATGGTGGGCTGGTACCACACGCACCCCGGCTGGGGTGTGTTCCTGTCCGGCATGGACACGTTCATCTGCAGCCATTTCTTCAACAGGCCGCTGGACGTGGCGCTGGTCGTCGACCCCTGCCAGCAGGAACGGGCGTTCTTCCAGCGGACGACCCGGGGCCCGCGGCAGACGCGGCTCACGCGCGGCTTCTACCTGACCGGTTCCCACTCCCGTTTACCCGAACTTCAGGCGTATGCCGCTCAATTGGAGGGCCAGATTCTCATGCCTGGCGACCCACGCTTGGGACCCAGGCGGGCCGCGAACGGCGATATCGTGCAGCCGACAGAAGAACCGCCTGCAGACTGAGCCGCCGCACCGTGCCGCGCCGGTCGCGTGCGATACCCCCGCGCAGCAACGGACCGGTGGCCGCCAGACTGCTCATACCCTGACTGCTGATACACTGCTGATACACTGCTGATACACTGCTGATACAAGGAGCGCCCCGATGGAGTGCTTCGTGCTGCTGTTGCTCTTCCTGTTCCTCGTCGTCATGACCACTGGCGCCGGGTTCGGTGCAGCGCCACATGGCCAGGGGCGAGCGTATGAACGGCTGACACAGCGGTTCGGCGGGGTCTTCGAGCGCGGCGGATTGCTGGGCCGCTGCAGCACCCGGTTCCGCCACGGCGAGGCCTGGTTCTGCGTGTCCCCCGGGTCGCGGAACAGCCAACCGACCACGCAGCTGCAGGCCGAGTGGCCCGATATGCAGACCGACTGGCAGCTAGCGACGCGCGGCGCGGACGTGCCGACGAACGCCTACCACCAGCGGGAGTGCCTGACGGGCGACGACGATTTCCACCGGCGTTTCCTGGTCTTGGGGTGCAGCGTCGAAGAAAGCCAGCGGCTGTTGAGCGACGGCGTGCGCTGGCAGATCAACCGTCTGGCGTGCAGCCCGCGCCTGACACGGTTGTGGATCTCCATCCGCCACGGTCAGCTGACGGTGGAAAAGTCCCTGACTCCGCGACGGGTGGACGACTTGGAGGAGTTCACTCAGCTTTGTGTGGAGTTCTACGATCAGGCCCTGCTCACACGCAGTGAGGGGATCGAGTTCCTGGGAGAGGCGGACCAGGCGGTGCCGGTCGAGGAGCCGGTCTGCCCGATCTGCTGCGAGAAGATCGTGCACGACATGGTCTACTGTCGCCGCTGCTACACGCCGCACCACCTGGACTGCTGGCAGTACAACGGGCTCTGTACCACGTTCGGCTGCCGGGAAACACGCTACTGTATTCCCACCGTCGGGCAACCTGTGCCTCAGCCTCCCGCCGCGGCGCCCCCCGACGCGTCGGCGCCGTGATGGCGTGGTGTACAACACAGCTCCCCGGACTCCTGCCTTCCCAGACGGTCCCGCGGCCCCTCCAGCGTGTTCCGCAGCGGCACCCGATTCTGGCTGCCGATCGCCCTTGTGGGACCCCGTCGTAACGCTAGGATGGTAACGTCTCGCGGAATCATGCGTCAGCTGACAGCCCGTTGATCCCTGGCCGCCGACGCGTGGGGGACCGCTGACGTGTCGGGGGCCGCCGGCGGCGGCGCTCACGCTGGAGACGCCGGAGACAACAAGGATCGGTGAGGATTGGCAGCGTGCACATCTATACCAGGACCGGTGATGACGGCAGGACGCATTTGTGTGCTGGTCCGCGTGTGACCAAGGACGATCCGCACATCGAGGCCTGTGGTACCGTGGACGAACTCAACGCGTGGCTGGGGCTGGTACGAGCCGAGCCCCTGCCCCAGGAGATCGACGCGCTGTTGCACCGGGTGCAGCACGAGCTGTTCTGCGTGGGGGCCGATCTCGCCATGCCGGCCCCGGCGACCGGCGCGTTGGGCCTGGTGGGCCCTGGGGCGGTCAGTCAGCTGGAGCGCGAGATCGACCTGTATGACGGCCAGTTGCCGCCGTTGAACGAGTTCATCCTGCCCGGCGGCACGCGCGCCGCCGCGCTGCTCCACGGCGCCCGCACGGTGTGCCGGCGGGCAGAGCGGCGGGTCGTGAGTCTGGCCGCAGCGCAGCCGGACCCGCGCGAGCTGGATGCGGTGATCCGTTACCTGAACCGGCTGAGCGATCTGTTGTTTGTCCTGCCGCGCCTGCTCAACGCGCGGGCGGCGGTCGGCGATGAGATCTGGCGCAAAGACCAGCCAGGCTGACCCGGGGCGCGACCGCCACCGCGCGACCGGCGCGAACGTGCCGCCGGCAGGCCGGGCACGGCGGCGTGTTCCGGACAGGTGTGGATGGAAGGAAAGACCGCCATGTCCACGGGATTGAGACTTCGTCCGGCGGTACTCACGGCGCGCCAGCAGCTGGCTGCCGGTCGCGCAGAGCTGCGCGCGCAACACGACCGCGGCGTTCCGGGGCGGCAGGTGTGCGCTGCGCTGACCGACCTGGTGGACGCCGTCGTCCTGCGGCTCCATGCGGAGGGCCTGGCCGATGCGGTCGCGCCGGACGGTGGCAAGGCCGGGCTGGCGCTGGTGCCGCTCGGCGGCTTCGGGCGCCGGGACATCGCCCCCTTCTCGGATGTGGATCTGATGCTGCTGGCTGCGCCCGGCGCGGGCGAGCGGGCGGCGCGGCTGGCCCGCTGTCTGACGCGCGACGTCTGCGACGCGGGCCTGCAGCTGGGGTTCTGCTTGCGTACGCCGGACGAAGCCTGCACGCTGGCGCTGCAGGACCCGACCGTCTTAACAGCGCTGGTGGAGGCCCGGTTCCTGGCCGGCGATCGCCAATTCTACGAGCGGTTCCAGGAGCGGTTTGGCCGCCTGGCGCGGCGCAGGTCGCGGGCGCTCGTCTCCGCCGTGATCGCGGCGCGCAACGAAGAGCGGCACCACTACGGTGAGACGGCGTATCTGCTGCAGCCGAATCTCAAACGCTCGCGCGGCGGACTGCGGGACGTCCAGAGCGTGCGGTGGCTCGGCTTCCTGCGGTACGGGGAACGCGAGCCGGAGCGGCTCGATCAGATCGGGGCACTGCCGAGCGCCGATGGCCGGCGGCTGGCAGCCGCCTACGAATTCCTGCTGCGGATCCGCAACGAGCTGCACTTCCACGCCGGCAAGTCGCAAGACCACCTGACCCGCAGCGAGCAAGTGCGGCTGGCAGAGCTCTACCACAACGAACGCGGCGCGGGCGTGCTCCCGGCCGAACGGTTCATGCGCGACTTTTTCGAGCACACCGGCCAGGTGCAACACGTCTCAGCCAACTTCACGGCCCGGGTCTGTGCCCCCTCCCGGTGGCTCGCCGCGCTCTCGCCACTGGTCAGCCACCGCGTGGAACGGGACTTTCGCGTGGGGCCAGTGCACATCAGCGCCACGCGCAGCAGCCTGGACAAGATCACGCGCGACCTGGCGGAGGTGGTCCGCCTGATGGAGCTGGCCAGTCTCCATCAGAAACGGATCGATCACCGCACCTGGGAAGCGATCCGCACGGCCGCCGGCGGGCGCCCGTGCGACCAGGTGGCCGAGCCGGCCATCGTCCGGTTCCTGTCGCTACTGAGCACGCCGGGGAGGCTGGCGCATCTGCTGCGGCAGTTGCACGAGCTGCACGTGCTGGAACAGTTCATTCCGGCCCTGCAGCACGCCCGTTACCTCGTGCAGTTCAACGACTACCACAAGTACACGGTGGACGAGCACTGCCTGCGGGCCGTGCAGTGCGCCACCGAGCTTCTGGACGACCCGCGCCCGGTCGGCACCGCGTATCGGGAACTGCGCAACAAGCGGCTCCTGCACCTGGCGCTGCTGATCCACGATCTGGGCAAGGGCTACGATGGTGACCACAGCGAGGTCGGCGCGTCCATCGCCGTGACAACCGCCCAGCGGCTGCGGCTGCCGGAGCAGGAGGCGGAAATGCTGCGTGTGCTGGTCGCGCGGCACCTGCTGTTGTCGCACATTGCGTTCCGCGAGGACATGCGCGACGAATCGGTCGTCCTGCGGCTGGCGCGCGAAGTCGGATCCCCCGACGTGCTGCAGATGCTCTACGTGCACGCCTGCGCCGATCTGGCGGCGGTCGGCCCCGACGTGCTCAGCGACTGGAAGCTCGAACTGCTCACCGAACTGTACTACCGCACACGCCGCCATCTGACGGGTGAGGACGACTCTGCCAGCACGGCCCGCGCCGTGCAGACCTGCCGGGCGGCGGTCCAGGAACGCGCCCAGGACGAGACGGACCGGAACTGGTGGACCCGGCAGATTGCGGCGCTGCCGGCCGGCTACCTGCTGACCGCCACCCCGGAAAACCTCTACCAGCTGCTCGGCCGGTTGCACCGCCTGGCACCGACCGAGGTCACCGCCTGGTGCCGGTATGTTCCCGAACGGAAGGTGAGCGCGTATCTGGTGGGTGCCTACGAGTCGGTGACACCGGGCATCTTCCACAAGTTGACCGGCGCCTTGACCGGCAAAGGCCTGCAGATTCTCTCGGCCGAGATCCATACGCTCGCCGACGACCTGGTGCTCGACCGCTTCTACGTCGAAGACGGCGACTACGCCGGTCCACCGCCGCCGGAACGGACCCGCGAAGTGTGCGCCGCGCTGGTCGCCGCCCTGACCGTCAATGCCGACAAAGTGCCGGTGTTCCGCCAGGTGTGGCAGGCCTCGCACGCGTCCGACGCGGCCCATTTTGTTGAGCTGCCAACACGCATCCGATTCGACGACTCGACCTCCGACCGCTTCACGATCATCACCATCTTCACCTACGACCGCCGCGGGCTGCTCTACGCCATCACCCGGACCTTGTTCGAATGCGGCCTGATCGTGCACGTGGCCAAGATCGCTACCTACCTGGACCAGGTGGTCGACGCGTTCTACGTGACGAACGCCCGCGGCCAGAAGATCGGCAGCCAGGAGGAGCGGTCGGAGATCCACCTGCGTCTGACCAGGGCGCTCGAGCCCCCTGCGGCAGCGGATTGATCGGCCCTTGACCGGAGGGCACAGCGTCTCGACAATTGCGTCTTGCTTTGTCCCCGCTCCTCTGCCGAGTTAGGGGAGTCAGTCAGCCTGTGTGACGGTGAATTACGATGTGCGAACGGACGAAGGTGAGCGAGGCGGGCGGCGTCCAGATGCCCGATCAGCGCGGCCGATTCGGCGACTACGGGGGACGTTATGTCCCCGAGACGCTGACGCGTGCGCTGGAGGAGCTGGCCCGCGAGTACGATCAGGCCCGCGCCGACCAGGCGTTCCAGTCCGAGCTGCAGCTGCTGCTGCGCGATTATGTCGGGCGTCCCTCCCCCTTGTACCACGCGCGGCGGTTGAGCGCGCAGTGTGGCGGCGCACAGATCTGGCTCAAGCGTGAGGATCTCAACCACACCGGTTCGCACAAGATCAACAACACGCTGGGCCAGACGTTGCTGGCACTGCGGATGGGCAAGACGCGCGTTATCGCCGAGACGGGGGCCGGCCAGCATGGGGTGGCCACCGCCACCGCCTGCGCCCGGTTCGGACTGCCCTGCGTGGTCTACATGGGTGCCGAAGACATCCGGCGCCAGGCGCCCAACGTGTTCAGCATGCGTCTGCTGGGCGCGGAAGTCCGCCCCGTCAACAGCGGCTCACGCACGCTGCGCGATGCCGTGAATGAGGCCATGCGCGACTGGATGGCCAGCGTCGAGAACACGCACTACATTCTCGGTTCGGTCGTCGGCCCCCACCCGTTCCCGCGCATCGTCCGCGACTTCCAGTCGGTTATCGGCCGGGAGACGATGCGGCAGTGCCGCGAACAGCTGGGGCGGCTGCCCGATCTGGTCGTGGCGTGCGTCGGCGGCGGCAGCAATGCCGCCGGCATGTTCCATCCGTTCGTGGCGGAGACCGACGTGCCGTTGGTGGGCGTCGAAGCGGGCGGCCGCAGCGCCGGTACCGGCGATCACGCGGCGCCGCTCAACTACGGCTGTCCCGGTATCCTGCACGGCAGCTTGAGCTACGTGATGCAGGACGCCGATGGCCAGACCAGTGATGTCCACAGCGTGTCGGCCGGACTGGACTATCCGGGCGTCGGCCCGGAACACAGCTACTGGAAGGACACCGGGCGCGTGACGTACAGCGTCTGCCGCGATGACGAGGCACTCGCCGCATTCGACGCTCTGGCTCACTGTGAAGGGATCCTGGCGGCGCTCGAATCGTCACACGCCGTCTCCCAGGCCATGCGGCTGGCCGCCACCCGCCCTGCCGACCAGGCCATCGTCGTGTGCCTCTCCGGACGCGGCGACAAGGACGCCGCGGAAATCGCCCGGCTGCGCGAAGGGCGCACACACACTTGACAGGCCGTTTCATGTAGGTGGGGGTCCCATGTCTGCCATCGACCAGCTCTTCCAGCAGCGACGCGCCGCCGGCCGCAAGGCGTTCCTGCCCTTCCTCACGGCGGGCGACCCGGATCTGGAGTTCACGCAGGCCGTCGTGCGGGAATTGGCGCAGCGCGGCTGCGATATCTGCGAACTCGGCATCCCCTACAGCGATCCAATCGCCGATGGACCGGTGATCCAGGCGTCGTACACCCGCGCACTAGAACACCACGTCCAACTCGACGATATCCTGCGCCACATCCAGGCCATCACCCCCACGCTCGCGATGCCCCTCGTCACCATGGTCACCTACTCGATCATCTACCGACAGGGACTAGACGATTACGTGTCGCGGGCGAAAGCTGCCGGGATTGCCGGTGCCATCGTGCCCGATCTGCCGGTCGAGGAAGCGGCACCGCTGGCCACCATCTGCCGGCGGGAGGACTTCAGCTTGATCCAGCTCGTCACCCCCACCACGCCTACCGAACGCGCCCTGCGGATTGCCGACTCCTCCACCGGGTTTCTGTATTACGTAACCGTCACAGGCATCACAGGTGAACGCGCTGCACTGCCGCCGGCCATCGTGGACGACGTCGCCAAGCTTCGCGAAAGCACCCATCTTCCCATCTGCGTCGGGTTCGGGATCAGCCGCCCTGAGCAGGTGCGATTGCTCGCACCTGTGGCCGACGGTCTGATCGTCGGTTCGGCGATCGTGCGGCGCATAGCCGCTGCGGCCGACCGTCCGCGCGCGGAGGTGTTGCAGGATGTGGGGTCGTATGTGAGCGAGCTGATCGCGGCGCTGCGCGCTGCGGAGTAGCCAGTTGGGCGCACGCTGCGCACGGTCTGCCCACCGCACGAGCAGGGACTGTGCGCCGATAGCGAGAAAGTAGGGTGGATCGCGTCGGAGAACACCATATACTAATGGGGCGTGGGCAGATTCTCATGATCGAACCGCATGCGACGACTCGAACGGAAGCTATCTTGTTTCGCCGCTCGTCGGTCCGTGCTGGTTGAGCAGCGGTTCATCCCCCCGCTGTCCGCGTGCCTTGAGTTGTCCTCAGTTGACCATGAGCCTGCATGGAGGTAACGAAATGGTGGTAACCTCACGCGGAAGTGACCCCAGGACGCTGGCCGCGAAGGTGGTCAGGGACGCCAGACGTCGCCTTCGCAAGTGTGCTCACTCGCCGGTTCAGCGGATTGCCTGCGACTATCACGAGGGCATCCTGATTCTTCGTGGGCGCGTCTCCAGCTTCTTCCACAAACAGCTGGCGCAGGAAGCGGTCCGCAATCTGGCAGGAGTGGACAAGGTGGTCAACGCGGTGGAGGTGCACGACTGAGCGGCCGGAGCAGGGCGCCGATCAAGGCGCGAGCGTCACTGCGCGCAGGTCGAACAGAGCGCCGTGGAGCGGGCCGGCGCTGCGCAGGCTGACGACCTGCCGGCCCTGCCGGATTTCGATTTCGCCGAAGTCCTGTTCGCGCTGGTCGTACCAGGTGCCTGTGGCGGGTACCTGCCCTTCGAGCCGGCTGGAATCCACGCTCAGCGCGAACACGTTGCCGGCCGCCTCGGCGGCGCAGGCGAAGTTCAGCCGCACGCGGTAGCGGCCGGCGCGCGGCACGTCAATGGTCCAGCGTGCCTCGTCTTCGGTGCTGGTCCACCAGCCGAGTACACCGGCATCCGCGGCCAGCCGGAGTGTGGGTCCGCCGACCGCGGCCGTCGTCGCGGTCAACCGCCAGGACCCGTCGGGCCGCGCCGGCACCGTGTCGCCCGCCGCAGGGGGAATCACCGGGAGCACCAGGTGCGACGGATGTGCGGCATCGTGCCAGATGGTCTGCCGCGCGGTCTGCAGTTCGGCGCTGGTTCCCAGCGGCAGGCCCGTGTTCTGGTTGCGCGCATAGCGGGGGAAGTTGCTGCTGGTCACCTCCAGCCGCAGGCTGTGCCCGGCGGCGAACACCTGGCTGGTTTCCCACAGGCTGATCGTGTACTCGTAGACCTGGCCCGGCTCGATTGGCGTCGGCTGTTCGAGCGACTCACGAAACGTGGCTCCTCGAATGCCTTCGCAGATGTGGATCGCACGGCCGTCCGGATAGACGTCGCTCAGCGTCGCAGCCCAGTCCGTGTCCACAGCCGACGAGGCCGCGAATAACTTCAGTTCAATCGGCCCGGTCACCTCCAGATCTTCGGCCAGCGGTGCCGACTGATAGACCAGCACATCGTCCCGGGCGGCGACCGACTGGCGATCCTGCGGTCCCCACACTTCCGGGTTCGTGGATATCTGGCCCCCGAGCGTGTAGACCGGGTGCGCGGGGTCGTAGACGAAGTGGTCGGGGGGCGCGTCGGCGGCCGGCCCGTCGCACGACAGGCGGCCGTCCCCGGCGCCCGAGTTCGCCCGCCCCGCGCTGTGCAGGTAGAACGGCGTGAACTGGGTGCGTGCCAGAGGCCATTCGTATTCGTCGCGCCAGCGATTCGCCCCCATCACGTAGATCTGCAGCGGCGCTTCCTGCTCGATCCCCGTCGGCTGGCCGCAGAGCCAGTAGTCGTACCACCGGATGTACTCGACCAGCGGCAGCGGATTGGCGCCGTGCACGCCCGGTCCGACGCGCAGCCGGGTGCAGCGCCGCACGTCGGGCGTTGCGCCTTCGCCGCGCAGCCCGCGGAAGTTGCGGAAGTTCTCGTGCACCAGGTTGTCATACCAGCCGGTGACGAAGTAGGCCGGGGTCCGGATCTGCTGGTACTTGTCCCGCACACTGAACGACTTCCAGTGCGCGTCATACCGTGCGTGGGCCAGCCACTGCTTGATCCGCTGCGCCTGCGGATGGGGGACGCGGTCGGCCGCAGCCATCAACGGCAGCTGCAGGAAATGGGGATCCTCGATGGGAATGTGCCCCTGCAGCCCCGTAGCGCCGGTGGCGAACAGTCCGTGGGTGAAGACGACGTTCAGCTGCAGCACGCCGTCGTTGTACTGATGGCCAAAGAAACTCTGCTGCCCTTCCACCGGCACCATGCACACGAAGTGCGGGTTGGCCAGCGGCGCGCTCATGATCTGCGTGAAGGCGTTATACGACTGGCCAAACATGCCGACGCGCCCGTTGCACCAGGGCTGCTGCGCTACCCATTGCTGGACGTCAAACACGTCCTGCGGCTCGTGCACATACGGGTCCCAGTCACCTTCCGAGCCGCCTCGTCCGCGGCTGTTGGCCAGGACGCACACATAACCGCGCGGGGCCAGCGGCTCCGCCAGGCCCGGCCCCGTCACGTAGTAGCTCACCTGCAGCAGCGCCGGGAACTGGCCAGCGCATGCGGGGCGCCAGATGTCGGCGGCCAGCGTGACCCCGTCGCGCAGCGGAATCCGCACGTTCTTCTCCACACGCACCGCATAGGGTGGGCCGGCACAGGCAGCCTCCGCATCGCCCGAGTCTCCCCGCGGCGGACCGGCCGCTGGTTCGCCCGAAAACCCCCGGCCCCCCGCGTCCGGCTGCACGGTGGCCGGCTGCACGGTGGCCGGCTGCACGGTGGCCGGCACAGGCCGCCCCGCCTCGCGCGCCAGCGTGGACGTCGTGCGCAAGATGATCTCCTCCACCTCCGGGGCGAAAAAACCCACCTGCCGCTGACACGCCTGGGACCAGATCCAGAGGGTCACGCCGATCGCTTCATGGCCTCCCTCGCGGACGATGCGCGCCGTGGGGAGGTAGCCGAAGCAGTCGTTGTTGAAGCCGGCGATCCAGAGCTGGTCCGGGCCGAGCGTCTGGCTCAGCAGCGAGACATATTCCGCCACCGGCTCCGCAGGCAGGGCCACCAGCGTCAGCGTGCCGATCTGCCAGACCGCGAGCGGCGCGTGATACACCGTGGGAAGCTGTGCACCCTGGTCCAGGACCGTCAGCATTTGCCGCGCCATCGCCGCTTCGGCGGACGCCAGTCGAGCGCAGGCGGTGATCTGTTCACGGCTCAGCATCTGCAGCGGCAGATCCACATAACGCAGGGTGGTGGCCAGGTTGCCGGTCACCGGCGTCATGGTGGTTTCCAGTACGCGGTCGACTTCCCGTGCCAGCGCTTCGCCGTGCTGGCGTGCCAGCTCCATCGAGCCCCGCGGGGACGGATTGGCATCGGCCCCACAACCGCTCAGAAACAGCGCCGTCGCCTCGCCGTGCGCCCGCTCCAGCGCCGCCTGAGCGACTCCCGCGTAGTCGCCTGCAATGACGTTGTCGCGTCCGGTGAGTGTCGTGTTGTGGCAGGCGCAACCGAACAACACGGCCCGCAGCCGGCCATCGGGCGCCTGCACCCGCAGTACCGGCACGGTGCGATCCGCCGGACCGTCCGGATTGTCCGCCATGACCACCCGGCCATCGTGCGGCAGCCGGCGGTTGGTGGGAAAGCCGATCTGCCCGCGGCCCCACGCCAGCTGCGCCGGCTCCATCCGGGTCACCACCTCACAGACCAGTTCCACCAGCTGATCCCGCAGGCGCTGCGTGTAGGCGATTGTCTCTTGCACGTCGGCGTCCGACAGCGGCGGATGCGCCACCGAATTCGCCTCGGGATGCGGATCGAGACTGACCAGCGGGCCGGTGTGGCAGTGGGACGCATTGAACAGCAGCTGGTGCCGCGCCAGTCCAGTCCGCTCGGTGATGCGGCGGCACACCTCGTCGGTCACGACGGCCGCCTGAAACCCCACCAGGTCAGCCGTGATCAGGACCGCCCGCGCGCCGCGCGGATCCTGCAGCGCCAGCGCTTTCGCCTGGATATCGGCCGCGACCGACGTGAACGGCCCCGTGCGATCGCCGTAACCCAGCAGCACGACGGGCCGCGGCGGTGTGATCACCACGCGGGCCAGCCCCACCTGCCACTCGCCCCCGGCCGCCGCGTCCCCCGCCCCCAGCGGTCGGGCAGCGGTACAGGCCAGCAGCATGACCAGACAACTACCGATGTATCGTGTCATCATTTCCGCGCTCCCCACAATCAGCTGACCAGCCCCTGAGTGACCAGCATGAACACGTCTTCCAGAGTTGGTTCCTTGTCAGCGTAGCTGCGGACGCCGACATTCTGGCTGACCAGCTGCCGCAGGAGTTCCGCGACACCGGCGTCATCGGCCTCCAGTTCGATCGTGGCACTCGCATCGTCCACCTGCACGTCGCGTAGCTGTGGGAAGCTGCGGATGATCGACAGCCCGGCGTCCATATTGCTGACAAAACGCACGACGATCGTCCGGTTGCCGCGAATCCGCCGGTACACGTCGGCGATCGGGCCGTGCATCAGGAGCTGGCCCCGCTCAATGATCCCGATCGACGTGCAGCAGTCGGCCAGCTCCGTCAGGATGTGGCTGGAGATGAGGATCGTCTTGCCCATCCGTCGCAGCTCTTTCAGCAACGCCTTCACCTCCACACGGGCCCGCGGATCAAGCCCGCTGGCCGGCTCGTCCAGGATCAGCACCGGCGGGTCGTGGACCAGCGTCTTGGCCAGACAGAGACGCTGCTTCATGCCGCGCGACAGACCGTTGACGAAATCGTCGCGTTTGTGTGCCAGGTCCAGCAGCTCCAGCACGTCCGCAATGACCTGCTTGCGCCGCGTGCGCGGGATCCGATAGGCCACGGCAAAGAAGTCCAGGAACTCCCAGACCTTCATGCCGTCGTAGACGCCGAAGTTGTCCGGCATATAGCCGACACTCTGCCGCACCCCCAGCGGGTCCTTCGTGACGCTGTGCCCATTGACGATGCCATCCCCGCGCGAGGCGCGCAGCAACGTGGCCAGGAACCGGATCGTCGTGCTCTTGCCCGCCCCGTTGGGCCCGATGAAGCCAAAGACCTCGCCCGCATCGATCTTCAGACTCAGCTTCCCCACGGCGGTGAATTGGCCGTAATCCTTGCCGAATTCGATCAACTCAATCATGGTATTTCCTGGTTGTCCGCCGCAGCAGGCGGGACCGGTCACAACGGGTCGAGCCCGTCTTCGTCCGCTGTCTCTGGCGACGCCTGGATGTCCACGCGCAAATTGGCGTCCGGCGTCGCGGGCGGAAGCGGACCGTACCGCAAGTGTATCAGAACCACCGTCCGGATGCGCGACTGAGATGCCTGCGGGACGATCGACAAACCGGTCAGCGTGTCGTCGGTCCAGGCAACCAGTCGCACGTCGCCGGGGCGCAGCGCCGTCCCCCACGCCGCCAACTCCATCAGTTCCTGGATCCCCATGTCGTCGCCATGTGGACGCGTCCCGGACTGGACGGCGTCCTCCGACACGTCCCGGGCCGGTGGCTCAGCCAGCCGCGTGAACTCGACGCGCGCGGCCGCGCCGGCAGGCAAGACCGGCAGGGCGCACACCCGCACGCCCGCCGGTGTCCGGTAGAACAGCTGGACGTCCCGCAGATTCAGCGGTGTGCCGTTTTCGACCGACCACTGCGCATGCCCGTCACCGGTCAGCTGCACGGTCCCGCCGACCTGGTACATCTGCTCGCTGTGGAGAAACGTAGTCGTGTTCGAGTCGACCTGGAAACCGCGCACCTCGATGCCCTCGTCGCGCCGCCAGATCACCGCCCGCGCGCGATCGGGCGAAGGCGTCGGGGGAAACGGGCGGGCGATACCGGTCGGATCATCGAACTGCAGTTCATACGACGTGGACAGGGACGAGTAAAGCGCGGTGTAGCGCGTCAGGTGCGCGGCCGGGTGGCCGGCGTGCATTTCGAGCACCCCCAGCTCCGTCCGGCTCCGCACAAAGCCGATATCCAGCTGGGCCAGCCGGATGACCACCGCCGCTCCCACAATCGCAATGAGCGGCGCTGCGGCCCAGGCCCATTCGACCCGGCCCCACAGGCGAAATACGCACCAGTTGACCGGGACCAGCAGCGTCAGATAGACCAGCAGCACGCGCAACACAAAGTCGGCTTGGGGAATGGAGATGCCGGCCGCATCCTGCAGCGCGCGGTGCGCCGCGACCCCCACGCCGCTCTCGTCATTCCAGCTCGCCACTCCCCCCGGGCGATCGGACATGCTCCCGTCCAGATGCCAGTCGGCTTCCTCCTCCGTCGCCGGCGCCGTGGCCACCACGCGGCCCGCATCCCGTGTGAAGTACCGGGTGGCTGTGACCAGCCGAGGATCCCGTTCCCGCTGCGGGAGGTCGGCCCAGCTCGTCTGTACCGACGCGGAGCCGAGGGCCGTGAACAGCCGCCGAGGACGGCGCAGCAGCGCGTTGTTGAAGAAGCTGTCATAACTGCTCCAGTTCACCACCTCGCGCGCGTTCAGGCTGAACGCAGTCACCACGATGCGGCCCCGCCCGACGCGGCGCTCCAGCACCAGCGTTCCCGTGCCCTCCAGCGCGACCCCGGCAGCCTGCCGCTGCAGACGCACTCCCACGAGCGGCGACGTGGTCACGACATCGCGTGCCAGATGCGAGTCCTGCCGGCGCGGCGTCAACGACCAGTACGCATTGAGTGGCTGGAACTCAGCGGCCCCCAGCTCCACCGTACCGTCACTCTTCGCCGGCAGGTACGGCGCGAGGAACGTCCCGGCAAGCTGGTCCAGGGAACCCGGACCACTGATGATCAGTTGGCCGCCCCAGTGCAACCAGCTCAACATGGCCTGCTGCTGGTCGGGCGTCATACGGTCGGCTGCGGCGCCGTCCCAGAGCACGTAGGCAATCATGGTCCAAGCAAACGGATGAGCCGGCACCGGTACGCGTTCGGCCGCGGCCGGCAGGACCACGCGGTAGTACACCAGTTCGGTGCCGGCGTCCTGCAGCTCATTGAACGCCGGACGCACTGATTCGAGTTGCTTGAGATAGCCGTAGGTGTTCGGATTGTCGGCCAGAACCACGAACAGATACTGGTGGGGCGGCAGGAGACGGGTGGCCTCCGACTCGTCGTGCACCACGCTGCCGCCGCGCGCCAGCCGCAGCGCGTAATGCAGGAACAGTCCGCTGGTATCGGACACTTCATGGGGCATGAAGCAGGTGAACTCCAGCGTCTTGCGCTGCCCTTTGGGCAGCACGACGGGGCGCGCCATGACCAGGTGATAGCGGGTGTCGCCCATGGCCACGGGCGTGCCTTCGACGGTCGTCACTTCCGAGGTGAGTTCACCCCGCGTGTCCGCCAACTGTGCGACCGCTGACAACGACGCCGTGAAGGCGTGTCCTGGCTTGGTGAAATTGCGCAGCAGCACATCGTCGGACGGTATCACTTCCAGCCGGCTGAACTTGAACGGCTTCACCTTCTCCTTCCGGCCGCTGGCCGACGTGTCCTTCCCAGCCGAGTCGTCTCGCCGGCAGCCGCTGCAGCCAGGCACCCCCAGTGCGCACACAGCGACCATGCACCACAGCATCAACGCGGACATCACGGATTGTCGGCCCTGGGACATACATCAGTCCTTCGCGGGATCGAACGAGGTTACCAGGTCCCCAACAGCAGCAGAAGAAGAAGATCCCAGAAGCAGAACCTCACACGTCACGACCGTCTCGGCCGACGGCTGGCCGGCGGACCGCACGACCGGGATGGTCCGTTCCACCCGGCTGGCCGCCCAGGCCTCCGGGGTGGGCCCGGAGACAGCCCGCCGCTTGTTGCAGAACCACCGCGGCGCGCTGCTGGCGTCCCGGCGGCCCACCCGCATCATGACCGATTCTCCGTGATCTCGATCGCTTTCAGAAGACCGCGCGCCTTGTTGAGCGTTTCCCGGTACTCGTGCTCCGGCACACTGTCGGCGACGATTCCGGCCCCCGCCTGCACGTAGGCCTGATGGCCCTGGATCACAATCGTCCGCAGCGCGATGCAGGTGTCCATGTTGCCGCGGTAGTCGATGTAGCCGACAGCGCCGGCATACGGACCCCGCCGGTGCGGCTCCAGCTCGTCGATGATCTCCATGGCGCGCACCTTCGGCGCTCCCGAGACGGTGCCGGCGGGGAGACAGGAACGCAGCGCGTCGAAGGCGTCCTTCCCGTCGCTCAACAGCCCCGTCACGTTCGACGTGATGTGCATCACGTGGCTGTAGCGTTCGATCACCATCACGTCGGACAGTTCCACCGACCCGTAACGTGCCACGCGCCCCACATCGTTGCGCCCCAGATCGACCAGCATCACATGCTCGGCCCGCTCCTTCGGGTCGGTCAGCAGTTCTTCGGCGAGCTGCCGGTCCTCCTGGTCGTTCGTCCCGCGGGGGCGCGTGCCGGCCAGGGGGCGCACGGTAATCCGGCCGTCCACAACCCGACACATGATCTCTGGTGAGCTGCCCACCAGCGTCACATCGGGGGTGCGCAGGAAGAACATGAACGGGCTGGGGTTGACGATCCGCAGCGTCCGGTAGATCTCGAACGGATGGCAGTGGATGGTCAGCTGCAGCCGCTGGCTGAGCACGACCTGGAAGATGTCTCCCGCGCGGATATACTCGACGCACTTCCTGACTGCGGCCGCGAATTCCTCCGGCGCGAAGTTCGCGCGGCAGGCGATCTGCAGCTCACCGGCCGTCGGCAGCGACGCATCGCAGCACGCCAGCCCCGACCGGGGCGTCGTCAGCCGTTCCACCATGGCATCCACGCGCTGCTGCGCCTCGGCATACGCCGCTGCCGCGTTGCCGTGATGACGCTGCACCTGCGCCGTGGCGATCACGAACATGGTCTTCTGGACGTGGTCAAACACCACCATCCGGTCGTAGAGTCCGAAGGCCATGTCCGGCAGCTGGCGATCGTCGGGGGGCGCTTGGGGGAGGTGTTCCACATAGCGGACCACGTCATAGCCGGCGTACCCGACGGCGCCGCCGGCAAACGGCGGCAGTTCCGGCAGGTGCGCCGCCCGCACTTCCCGCAGCCGGCTGCGCAGCAGTTCGAGCGGGTCCGCTGCCGTGCAGGCCCACGTCGTGTCGCCGCGTTTCTCGGTCACATGCGGCCCGCGCGCCATCAGTTCCAGGTACGGCCCGGCGGCCAGGAAGCTGTATCGGCCAACTTTCTCGCCGCCGACCACACTCTCAAACAGACAAGCGCTGGCGCCGTCATCCAGCCGATGGAAAGCGGTGACCGGCGTGAGCGTGTCGCTGTACAGTCGCCGATAGACGGGAATCAGATCGAACCGTTCGCTCAGCGCGGTGAACGTGGGCAGATCGGGATAGTGTGTCATCGTGAGCCGTCCCCGTGTTGAGAGCCCAACGTTGAGAAGTCAGCTTAACAGCGGCTGTGACGCACGACAACGGGCAGTCGGCAGGATGCGATATCTTATGGCTCGACAAGAACTTGCGCGCCGCGGCGGCGAGACCTACCAATCTTGACATGCCTCGGACGACTGATAAAATCCTAGCGGTCTTTCAGTTCTTGCAGCCCCAAACTGCCCCGCCGCATCGACTCTGCCCGGACTGCCCACCCGGATGGATGTTCTGGCGTCGACGAACGGACGTTCCATCATGAAATGCCAGTACTGCGAAAAACCGGCCACGTTTCACATCACGGAGCTCACCGGTGACAAGCCGTCGGAATTGCATTTCTGCGAGGAACATGCGCGGATCTACCTGACGCAGTCATCCCACGAGCAGCAGGAGCCAGCCAGCAGCCTGGCCGGAGTGCTGGCGCAGCATCTGAAGGTGGGGCAGACCGCCGAGGACCTGGCACAGCTCGATCAACGGGCGTGTCCAGTGTGCGGCGTGACGTTCTACGAGTTCCGGCACGCGGGCCGGCTCGGATGCCCGCACGACTATGTCTGCTTCCACGACGAACTGATGCCGCTGATCGTGAACATCCACGGCGCCAACGAACACGTGGGCAAGCGTCCCCGGCACGGCGCGCGCGAGGCCGGCGACCAGACGCGACTGATTCAGTTGCGGCGGGAGATGAAAGAGGCCGTCGAGCAGGAGGACTACGAACAGGCGTCCAAACTGCGGGATGAGATCCGCCGGCTGGAGAAGCAGCGGGGGAAACAGACGTGACCTATTGTGGAACCAGCACGTGAAGCTCGAAGATCTGGCGGGACAATGTGGTGAGTGGCTGCGCGGGTCCGGCCCGGAGTCGGACATCGTGATCAGCAGCCGGATTCGGCTGGCCCGGAACCTGGCGGAGTTCCCGTTCATCCGCAAGTGCACCGACCAGGACCGCGCGCAGATCGAACGAGTGCTGCACGAACATATCCAGCGGGTGGACGAGTGGAAGAACCTCAGCTACGTCGACGTGGCGACGCTCGAGGATGTCGACCGCCAGTTCCTGGTCGAACGCCAGCTGATCAGCCGCGAGCACTCCGAAGCGGAAGGCGCGCGGTCCGTGGCCATCGACCCGCATGAGAAGTTCAGCCTGATGGTCAACGAAGAAGACCACCTCCGCATCCAGGTGATGCAGAGCGGGCTGGACCTGCAATCCGCCTGGGCCCAGATCGACCACATCGACAACCTGATCGAAGAACAGGTGACGTACGCGTTCCACGAACGCTGGGGTTACCTCACCGCCTGCCCCACCAACGTCGGCACCGGCATGCGTGTGAGCGTGATGCTGCACCTGCCGGCACTGGTAATCACCCGCCAGATCGAGAAGGTCTTCCGGAGCCTGCATAAAATCGGCCTGGCCGTGCGCGGGCTCTACGGAGAAGGTTCCCAGGCCATGGGCGATTTCTACCAGATCAGCAACCAGATCACGCTCGGGCGGAGCGAACAGCAGCTGATCGCCCAGATCAGCGACGTCGTCCCGGTGCTGATCGACTACGAACGCCGGGCGCGGGAATTCCTGGTGCGCGAGAGCCAGAAGGATCTCCACGACCGGGTCAGCCGCGCCTACGGCATACTCTGTACCGCCCAGACGATCAGCAGTGAAGAGACGATGCACCTGCTGTCCAGCGTGCGGATGGGCATCAACCTGGGACTGATCCGCGATCTCGAGATTCCCACACTGAACAAGCTGTTCATCCACACCCAACCCGCCCACCTCCAGAAACTGCGCGGCGTGGAACTCGATACCGCCAACCGCAACATCGAGCGTGCCAACTACCTGCAGCGGCATCTGCGCAAGCGGGACGCGGGGACAGACCCGGAGAAGAACTGAACGCGCCGCGGTCCGGCCGGCACGCGCCGGCTCACCCCCCCGGCCTGCCTCGCCCCCCTCGGTTCCCCCTCAGCGCCTCAGTTCCCTTCGGCCTGCTCCGGCCCGGGAATCTTGGCGCGAATGTCGGCGATGATTTCCCAGGGCACGAAGCGCGCCAGCATGGCGTCGGCCGTCACCGGCGTGATCTGCTTGATCAGACTGCTCGACACGTGCGTCAGCTCATCGTCGGCCATCAGGAAGACCGTCTCGACGTCGTCCGCCAGCTGGCGGTTGGCCAGCAGCATGGTGAATTCGGCCGAGACGTCGGTCAAAGGGCGGATGCCCCGGATCATCACCTTCGCCCCGCACTTCCGCACGAACTCCACCGCCAGGCCGGTAAAGGTGCGCACCTGCACGTTGTCGTAGCCCGCCGTGACTCGCTCGATCATCGCCACACGCTCGGCGGCCGTGAACAGCGGCTGCTTGTCAATGTTAATGCCCACGCCCACAATCAGCCGGCCGACCAGCCGGCTGGCGCGCTGGATCACGTTCAGATGCCCCAGCGTGATCGGGTCAAACGAACCGGTGTACACCCCGAGACGCAGTTGATTCGTCTCCATCAGCAGAACTCTCCCGTGGCTGTCACAGCCTCCCAGGAAACGTACCCTCGTCGAAACCGGACCACTTACAGAGTGTCTCACACGGTTCCAGGCGTGTACATACGGCGGTCAGCGCCGCTGGATCACGTCGATCAGCCGCGCTACGTCCTCATCGTTGGTGTACGCGTGCGGACTGATACGCAGCCGCCCCGCCCGGCAACTCAGCATCACCTGCTCGGCCTGACACGCGCGCCGCAGTTCAGCCGGATCGCGACCAGGTACGTCAAACACCACGATGCCCGAGCGATGGTCGCCCTCGCGGTGCGTGACTACCCGCGCGCCGACTTCCTCCAGTCGCTGACAGGCCAGATCGGTCACCTCCAGCACGCGCTGGGCCACGGGCGACTTGTCGTGCGACAGACCCATCCGAGTCAGCAGTTCCAGGCTGGCACCCAGGGCCAGGATCCCCACCATGTTCCGCGACCCTCCTTCATAACGTTCCGCCGTCGGGCGCAGGTCGAGCGCAATGCGGTGGAAATCGTGCGCGTGCACAACACTGTTCCAGCCGACACCCAGCGGTCGCAGTCGGTCCAGATGCGCCCGCCGCACGTAGAACACGCCAGCGCCCTCCGGTCCCAGCATCCACTTGTGGCCGTCCGCCGCCAGGAAGTCCACCTGCGTCTGCGCCACGTCCAGCGGAAAGACCCCCAGACCCTGAATGGCGTCCAGCAGCACGAGCACGCCCCGCTCATGCGCCCGCGCGACCAGGTCGGCCACGTTCAGCCGCCAACCGCTCGCAAACCCCACCCAGCTGACCGCGATCAGCCGGGTGCGATCGTCACAGCGGGCCAGGATCGCGTCCGGGTCCACCCGGCCGTCCGCAACCGGCACACGCCGCGTCTCCACGCCGCGATCGCGCAGATTCATCCAGGGATAGACATTCGAGGGGAACTCGTTGTCCAACGTCACCAGGTTGTCACCCGGCTGCCAGGCAAGCCCCTCCGCCACCAGGCTGATCCCCGCCGTCGTGTTGTGGACAAACGCGATCTCCTCGGCACTGGCGTTGATCAGCCGGGCCACCAGGCCGCGGATCGCCTCGACCCGGTCGGCCCACTGCGGCCAGGCGGCACCCCCTTGCCAGCACGCCTGCTGGCACCATTCCAGGACGACATCCTGGGCCGGGGACGACAACGGGGCAACCGCCGCATGGTCGAAATAGGCCCAGGTCCGAGCAATGGGCATCTGGCTGCGAAACTCGGCCCAGCGTCCGTCGGCCGGCTGGTTTTGGGGCATTGGTGATTTACCTGGGTTGAAAATGGTTTACACTGCATCCGTTTCAGATTCCCCGCCTTCTCACCCAAGGCGGCAGGTCCCAGCCCGGCCGCGCCCGGAGCGTCCACCGGTTCACGGTGCTGCCAGCACCGTGGGCGGTCGTCTCCGGCCTGCACCCGCAAGACCGTCGCATTCGTTACATCTGGCGAGGCGATGGGAGGCGTCAGGACTTCGCTACCGTGCCGGGTTATGGGCGGGTGACAGCTGGAATCGATGAATTATACTAGCTGAAGTATGCATTGCAGGAAAAGGTCGTGGGTCAAGCTGTCTACCCCTTGAGGACGCTCCGCATGCCCAAGGTTTTATGTTTGGCGGGGATGGTAATCGCCATTCTCATTCTGGTGCTTTTCCTGCTGGACTTGGCGGTCAAGTTTCCTTTCAACCGCATTAACGCAGTCATGGACATCACGTTTGTGCTCTGCGCCGTGGCGTTGGGCTATGTCAGCTGGTCAACACTGCGGGAACAGGACTGACGCGGCGCGGGCAGCATACTGATGGGACCCTCCCTCGCGGCACGGCGGCCGGCGGCTCTACCCTGTGCCACTCGGCGCAGCACGTCCGCTCTGCAGAATTCGGCTTTCCCCGAGTCCGACTCTGCCGTACGGTTGAAGGAGGGAGAATACGGAGTGGATCATGAACAAGCGGATGTCGCGTCGCACAGCGCTGAAGATGATGGGCACGCTGGCCGGCAGCCTGGCAGTGTCCGCAGCGGCGCCCCGTCCGGTGTGGGCAGCCCGGCGCAACCCGCGGTGGGAGAAGTCGATGGCCGAGGGTCTGCAATGGGTAGCGCGCAGCCAATCGTCGCTGGGCCACTGGGGTGGCAACACATATCCCACCGCCATGGCGGCGTTGGCCGGCACCGCGCTGATCTGCGCCGGCTCCACCGCCACCCAGGGCCCCTACGCGCGCCACATTCGACGGGCCGTCGATTACCTGATGTCCAAGAGCCGGGCCAACGGCCTGATCGGTGACCCCACGCTCGACAACCGATACACGTACGGCCACGGCTTCTCGATGTTGTTCCTGTCCCAGGTGCTGGGCGAGGAAGAGGACGCGGAGCGCCGCGACGAGCTGCTGCGCACGCTGACCAAGGCCGTGGAGTTCAGCGGCCAGGCCCAGACGAAGTCGGGCGGCTGGGGCTACGTGAGCGCAAAGGACGGCAACAACTTCGACGAAGGGTCGACGACGATCACCCAGGTGCAGGGCCTGCGCGGCTGCCGGAACGCCGGCATCCCGGTGCCGGGCGACGTGATCGAGCGCGCCAAACAGTACATCTACGGCTGCAAGAACGCCGACGGGGGGATCTCCTACAGCTCCACCAACCGCGGCAGCTCCCGGCCGGCCATTACGGCCGCCGCGCTGGCCGCGCTCTACAATGCCGGAGCCTACGACAGCGAACATGTGCCGATGATGCTCGAGTACTGCAAGAAGAACCTGTACCGCCTGGGGGACAGCGTGCGTTCGTTCGGCCACTGGCACTACACCTACCTGTACTACTCGCAGGTCGTCTACCGGCAGGGACCCGAGGAATGGGAGCCGTTCCGGGACCGGCTCTACGACCGCATCGTCAGCGAGCAGAAGAGCGATGGCAGCTGGGAAGGCACGATTGAGCCGATCTACGTGACGTCGTGCAACCTGATCATGCTGCAACTCGATCGGGCTTACCTGCCCATCTATCAGCGGTGACTTATCAGCGGTGACACAGGGCGTCGACGACGCCGGGAAGGGTCGCCTCGGCCGCTTCCGCCGCCGGTTCCAGACCCAGCTCGCGCAAGGTAGCGGTCGTCACCGGGCTGATGCTGACCAGCCGCGTCTGCTGGAGTGCATCGCCGAAAAGCGCCCACAGCGAGCGGGCGATGGCGGAACTGGTGACGGTCGTCCAGTCGATGCGCCCTTCCCGCAGCTGCAGCGCCACGTCGGGATCGGGCTGCGTCACGTCAATACTCTCATACACCACAATCTGCTCGACCGTCCCGCCTGCCTCCCGCAGGCGTTCGCCCAGCACCTCCCGGCCCCGGCTGGCACGCGCCAGGAGGAAACGCCGGCCGGCCGCGTCCGGTGCCAGCGCATCGGCCAGGTCCTCGGCCTGATACCGCTCCGGCTGCAGATCGGCCCGCAGGTGATACTCGGCCAGCGCCGCGACCGTCGCCGGCCCAATGCCCGCCAGCCGCACGCCGGCCAGCGCACGCAGGTCGCGTCCCATGGCCGCCAGCCGTCCCAGCAACGCGTGCACGCCGTTGACGCTCGAGAAGACCAGCCAGTCAAACATGTGAAGGCGCGCCAACACGCTGTCCACCTGCTCCCAACTGCGTGGCTCGCGCACTGCAATCGCCGGCTGCAGCAACACGCTCGCGCCCCGCTCCTCCAGCTGCTCCACCAGCTCACCCGCCTGATGCGCCGGACGCGTCACCAGCACCGTCTGGCCAAACAGCGGCCGTTGCTCAAACCATGACCCGCTCGCCGACACAGCTGCCACCGGGCCGACAATCACGATCACCGGCGGGCGCAGCGACTCCAACCGGCCGGCCACCTCATCCAACGTGCAGCGCCACGTCGTCTGATCGGGAAAACTACAGCGGCGCACAACCATCGCCGGGGTGTCCGACGACTTGCCGGCCTCGATCAGGGCCCTCGTCCACTCGGGCGCCGTCGTCACCCCCATGTACACGACCAGAGTCCCAGGGAATTGGGCCAGATAGCCGTAATCCAGCGCCAGGCCGGCCTTGTCGTCCGCCTCCTGCCCGGTCACGATGGCGACCGCGGAGGCATGATCCCGGTGCGTTATCGGGACCCCCGCGTAGCTGCCGGCGGCCAGCGCGGCCGTGATCCCCGGCACAATCTCATAGTCGATCCCGTGCCGGCACAGCGTCTCCGTTTCCTCCGCGCCACGCGCAAAGATCGCCGGATCGCCCCCCTTGAGCCGCACGACGGTCTTCCCCTCCCCCGCGTACCGCACAAGCGCCGCGTTAATCTCGGCCTGCGACCACAGACGCGTACGGCCGTGCTGACCCAGGCAGATGCGCTCGGCCCCCGCCGGCGCATGCTGGAGAATGCGAGGATTCACCAGATAGTCGTACAGCACCACATCCGCCCGCGCCAGACACTCGACACCCCGCAACGTGATCAACCCCGGGGCGCCGGGGCCCGCACCCACCAGGTATACCTTGCCAGTTGCTACAGGCTGCTGTTTGCTCATCGCCACCATTGAAGTGATCCGACCCGCGTCGTGCAAGGTGCGGCACCGGCTGGCCCGCCAGCCCCCATAGCCCCCCTCCCCGACCTCTCCAGCCTTGCATAATCGCCCCGCAGTCACGAAGATGTGTAACGACGACTAGACAAACTCGCGTTCATTCGCCATAAAGATTGATTCCGAATCCTGCACCCCACGACAGAGGTAGCTGCCAGATATGCCCAATACGAAGAGTGCTCACAAGCGACTGCGGCAGAGTGAAGAGCGCCGATCGCGCAACCGGTCGGCCAAGACCAGTCTGCGATCTCAAGTGCGGAAGGTCCGCGAGTCGGTGGCGGCCGGATCGATCGATACGGCCCAGGACGCGCTGCGAGTGGCGGCCCGGCGGCTGGATCAAGCGGGTGCCAAGCGACTGATCCATCCGAACAAGGCTGCCCGGCTCAAGTCCCGCCTGTCGAAACTCATCAAGAATTCCAAGAGCGCCAAGCCGGACGCGGCAGCATCTTAGCATACGCGCTACCAGCATACATCGCGGGCGTCGAAAACGGGCCCCTCGACACAGGTGCGTTTGTAGTCCCAGCCGGATTTCTGGCGGATTTTGGCCACGCATGTGAAGCAGATGCCGATCCCGCACGCCATCGGTGTCTCCAACGACACCAGGCAGGGCACCTGGTATCGTGCCGCGATCTGGGCGGCCGTGCGCATCATCGCTTCCGGCCCGCAGCACACGACGCGCAGCGCCGTGGCGGAGCCCGTGGACGGGGCGGCTGCCAGGATCTGCTCGAGCAGTTCGGTCACCAGCCCCCGCTGTCCGGCCGATCCATCTTCGGTCGCCAGTCGCACGTCGACGCCCTGCGCTTCAAAATCGGCGATGCCCGCCATGAACTCGTGTGACTGGGCGCCGAAGCACAGCGTGACCCGCGGCACGGGTACGACGCTTCGCGGAGGCGCTCCGAACTGCTGACGTCCCAGGTGTTCTTTGGCCAGTGTCAGGAACGGCGTCTGTCCGACGCCGCCGGCCACCATCACCAGATGAGTGCAGGGCAGAACGGGGAAGCCGTTGCCCAGCGGTCCCCACAGATCCAGTGGCTGTCCGCGTTCGCAGCGTGCCAGGCGTGTCGTGAACCGCCCTTTGACGTGGTAGATCAGGTCCAGCGCGTGTCCGGCCGCATCCGGTACGACGTCGTAGACAGCCAGTGGCCGGCCGAGGAGCGGGTCATTGCAGCCGCTGAGCCGGACCATCACGAACTGGCCCGGCAGGATCCGGCCGGCAATTTCCTCGCAGTGCAGCCGGACACGATACGTGTCCCGCGCAACCTGGACGTTCTCGGCAATCGCCACCCGGCACTGCCGGGCAGAATCGGCATAGTGTGCGGCATGCAGCGGATTGGACATCAAGGGCGTCTTCTCTTCCCAGAGGCACGTTTCTTGGCCGGGCGCGGCGTGGCAGCGGACCGGGGACGATCGTAGTCGAGCACCACACCAGCTCTGGGCCGACGCGTCTCGGTGCGCGGCACCGCTGGCGGTGCGCCGCTGCCCGCCTGCGCGGTCCGACTCCGACCACCGCTCGCTCCCCGTCCGGCCGCCGGCTTGCGGGCCACGCCGCGCCCGGCAGGCTGGCCCGCACGGCGCAGCCGGCCGCCCCCTTGCCGCGCGGCTGCGGGGCGTGTGTCGGCCAGCGCGCCGTCCGCACGGCCCTGCTTCATCGCCCGTCGCCCGCACGCGCGCAGCTGCTGAACCTCCGCGCTGGTCAAGCGGCGCGCTTCACCGGCGGCCAGGTTGCCCAGCTTCAGCGGGCCGATGGCCACGCGGCGCAGGTGGAGAACCTTGTGCCCGACCCGCGCCAGGATCCGCCGGATCTCCCGGTTCCGCCCTTCCGTCAGCACGATCTCGAGCTCCGCCCCACGCGCATGCCGACCTTTCCCGCGGAGTTGTGCGACGTGGGCCACCCCTTCGGCCAGATGCACGCCCGCGCGCAGCTTCTCGAGCGTCTCCGGCGTAGGAAATCCCAGGACACTGGCGCGGTACGTCTTCGCGATGCCGTAACGCGGGTGCGTCAGCAGGTGGGCCAGTTCACCGTCGTTGGTCACGATGATCAGCCCTTCACTCGAGCGGTCCAGCCGGCCGATGGTGAACAACCGTGCCTCACCAGGCACCAGATCAATCACCCGCATCCGCCGCTCGGGATCCCGGTTGGTGGACACCACACCCGGCGGCTTGTTGACCAGGTAGTAGACGTGTTGCGATCGCGGCAACGGCGTGCCGTCCACACGGATCTCCTGCCGCGCAGGATCTACCCGGGTCCCCAGCTCGGTCACCGTGCAGCGGTCCACCTCCACACGCCCCTCGGCAATCAACACTTCACATTCGCGCCGGCTCGCGATCCCCGCAGCTGCCAGGACCTTCTGCAGACGCTGCCCGCCGCCAACCGGCGCGGGCGAACGGGGGGACTTCGAGCTCGATGCACGGGGCCGCGGCTTGGGAGACATTCGGAGCGCCTACTGGGAGAGCGGGTGGAAGCGGGCGGCCAGGTCGCCCTGCGACCCGGCAACCGCTGCCTGGACAGAACGGAAGCCTACATTGCTCCCATGATAACTGCTCGGTGGCCAGCAGCCCAGGCACGCAAACCACGCCGACCCGGGAGCACCCTCGACCCGCCCCAGGGCACTGACGATCAGTAGGGCGAATACGCCTTGCGGAACAGCCGACTCTTGTCCGAGTCCGACAGCGGCTTCTGATAGTCCTTCGGCCGAGCACCGACCACCTCCGGACCCAGCTCACTGTCCGCGTAGGGGTCAAACACCGTGGCACTGAAACGCTGCTTCTGCGCTGTCCCGGCCGGCGGAAACAGACGCCCGTCCGAACGACAACCGAAGAGACCTGCGCACACCAGGGCAAGTACCGTCCATTTCCAGCCTGTTCGCATAGCCAACGTCCTTGTCCCGTGGTGAGCAACCAGACCGGATTCCTGTAGCTGAGTTCCTGTGCTGCGGTCCCTGTACCGCGGTGTTGGTGCCGCGGTCTTGGTAGCTGGGTCTTCAGTACCTGGGCTCTCGTTCCCCGGCCGTCTGTTGCTCGATCCGGCGCGCCTCGGCTCGGTGCGGGCGGCGGATTATACGGCCGTCGAGCAGTCAGCAGAAGGCGAAATCCACCCAGATTCCGCCCGACCCTGCGGTGCTATCATCGTGAGCATCGACGGCCCGGGCGAGCGAACTTGAACACCTTCCAGTCGGTTCGGGGCAAGTTGTCTGCTTTAGCCAAGGTGGAGAACCCAGCGTGGCCAGCCGATCTGGTCAGGCAAGATGTGTCAGCCCGGCAGATAGATGTCCAGCAATTCCGCAGCGCCCTCCGGCTCCAGCTCCACATCGCCGGCCGCCGATGGGATCAACACCGTCTCTCCGACGCCAATGGGCGCGTCCACCACATCCGGGTCGAGTCGGACCCGGCCCGCCACCGGCACGACGATATGGCATCGGTCATCGCCGCCAATCCGCTTGGGCGTGGCGAAGTTCCAGGCGTCCATCACGAACTTGTCGCCGGCAATCAGGCGGCTCACATGGGACAGCACGGTGGGCCGGGGCGCAACCGGCCGGACGGGCCCCGCCCGGTAATCGACCACCGCCACCGCCTGGCTCACATGCAGCGGTCGCGGCCGGCCATCGGATCCGACGCGATTCCAGTCGAACAGCCGGAACGTGGTATCGCTGGATTGCTGGATCTCGGCCACCAGCAGTCCGGCCCCGAGCGCGTGCACGGTGCCGGCCGGGATCAGGATGCAGTCGCCGGCGACCGGTTCGAAGGCATCCAGGCACTCCTCCGTCCGCCCGTGCGTCACCGCCGCGTCCAGCGCGGCGCGATCGACGCCATCTCGCAGCCCGGCGTAGATCCGGCTGCCCGGTTCGGCAGACAACACATACCAGGCTTCCGATTTGCCGCTGTCCGGCGGATCCAACTGGGCAGCCTGCTGGTCGTTTGGATGAACCTGCACGGACAGGTTCGCCCGCACGTCGAGGAACTTCAGGAGCAGTGGAAAGCAGGCTGGAGGAGGATGCCGCCCCATCAGGTCGCTGCCCAGTTCGCGCATCAGTGTGCTGAGGGTCAGGCCCTGCAGAGGCCCGGCCGTCACCCGGCTCTGGTCGGTTCCATGGTCCACGATCTCCCAGCTTTCAGCAAAGTCGTTGCCGGGCGGCAGCGACTTGCCGAGCACCGTCTCCAGGCGCCGTCCGCCCCAGAGGGCACGGCGGAAGATGGGTTCGAAACGCAGTGGATGGTCTGCCTTCATGTCGGCCTTCCCGCTCCCAGCACGATTGACGGCGGCCCGCTGATTATAGCTCGAACGCGCGGGCGCACAAATCGTCGTAGCTCTCCGGGAGTAGACCGGCCGCCGGCAGCAATCGGGGCATAGAACGCGCAGGGCTTGCTGCGCGGCGTCCCGGCCCGCCACATCGCCGTGCACGCGGCGCGGGGCCGTCGGACGCTGCGAATCTACGTATCCACGCATCCCGCCCCGCCTGCCGGTCGCTTGTCGCGCGCTGGAGCGGCTGCTATGATAGGCTCGGATGGCGGGCCTCCGGGGCGGGCGAGGCGCGCGGTCCACTCACCTGGTACGGCAGCTTCCCCCCGTACGATTCTGCGGATTCTGCGCTGCGGCGCGGAGTATCAAGTTCGCCAGCGGCCTCGGTCTCTGCCCGCGCGGGTAGGCGGGTTTGGGGCCGGCCGGGTCGAGCCGGCGTGTGCCTCCAGCTAAGGGGAACTGCACCTATGTCCAGCAACCGCGAAGAAGACCTGTTCGGAGGGTCGACGATGACCTTCGGCGAACACCTTGACGAACTGCGCGTCGCGCTGTTCCGGTCGTTGATCGGTCTGGTCATCGGCTTTCTGCTGGGTCTGCTGATCGCCAAGTCCGTGGTGCACTGGATCACGGCCCCCCTGGAACGGTCGCTCAACGAACACTACGAGAAAGTGTCGGAGGAGCGTCTGGACCGGCTCTACGGCGAGGAGGTCCCGGTGAACATGTTGGCGTTCATGCAGAAGGAACGGCTGGTATTTGACGAGGTCTACATCGAGCAGGAAGAGCTGCAGCGGTTGGCCGGCGACGCGCCGGCCGGGTTCGCGGGGTTGGCGACCGAGGACACCGACCTGGCGGAGGTCACGCTGCCGCCGCCGAGCCACAAAATGGTCAAGACGCGTCTCTGGCGCCGATCCAGCAACGACGTGCAGGCGCTGAGCACGCAGGAACCGTTCATGATCTGGATCAAGGCGGCGTTCTTCTCGGGCCTGCTGATTTCCAGCCCCTATATCTTCTACCAGCTATGGTCGTTTGTCGCGGCCGGTCTCTACCGGCACGAGAAGCGGTATGTGCACATCTTCCTGCCCGTCAGCTTGGCGCTGTTCTGGGCCGGTGCGCTGCTGGCGTTCTTCTTCGCGTTTGAATACGTGCTCCGGTTCCTCTTCGGCTTCAACCGCCTGCTGGACATCCAGGCTGAGCCACGGATCAGCGAGTGGGTCGGGTTCGTGCTGTTCCTGCCGCTGGGGTTTGGCATCGCGTTCCAGCTGCCGCTCGTCATGTTCTTTCTCAACCGCATTGGCCTGATCTCGGTCGCGGCCTACATGGAGAAATGGCGGATCGCCATTCTGATCATCTTCGTCGTGTCGATGATTCTGACGCCGGCGGATCCGGTCAGCATGATGCTCATGGCGGCCCCGCTCTCGGGACTGTATTTCCTGGGCGTGGCGATGGCGTACTGGATGCCGCGGGGGCGCAACCCGTTCACGGAGATCTACGAACCGTAGCCGCCGTCAGATCGCTTCCGGTCCGCGTTCCCCGGTGCGGATGCGCAGGCAGTCTTCCAGTGGCAGCACGAAGATCTTGCCGTCACCGATTTCGCCCTTCTCCCCCGTGCGGGCCCCTTTGAGAATGGCTTGAATCGTGGGCTCGACGAACTCCTCATTCACGGCGATCTGCAGCTGGACCTTGCGCAGCAGGTTGATGGTGAACTCGTGCCCGCGGTAGATCTCGGTCTGGCCCTTCTGGCGTCCAAACCCCTGGCAATCCATGACGGTCAACCGAAACACCTCCACCTCGGTGAGCGCTGCTTTGACGTCCTCGAGTCGGCTCGGCTGAATGATGGCGATGATGAGCTTCATGGTCGGCCGGGCTCCCGCAGGTTCTCCAGGCTGATGGCTTCAGAATCGGGGGCGGTCCGCCGCGTCAGCGCGGGTGAGAGGCATTTCGGCGGAGCCCTCTCCGCGCGCTGCGGCCGGCGATGCCGCACATCGGTGGGCCAACGTGGCACCGGGCACCATGAATCTAGCCGCAACGCCAGCGGGCCGCAAGCCAGTCGGCCGAGACGTGCAACGCCGTCCCGGCGGTGGCCAGGACGGCGTTGGCACAAGGCGTCACTCGATCAGTCCCCGCGTGGGGGCCCTGGCAGAGCACTCAGTACGTGATCACGGTATCGATCCCGAACAGGAAGGTATCCTGCAGCAGGCTGGCTGCTTCGTAGTCATCCCACCGCAGTTCCGGCCGGATCACCACATTGGCAGCGGGGCGATAGTTCAGGCCCACCGTCAGGTCGACCACTTCCCCGGCACTGCCCTGCGCCGGCCCGTCATTGAGGCGACCGTCCTTGAGCCACTCGAGGCGTGCCCCGGCGGCCCAGCATTCGTTCCACTTGTAGAACAGGTAGTTGTTCAGGCTCAATGTGTCTTCAGTCGTCCCGCACAGCTGGTCGTTGTCCACCAGGTTGCTCTGCAACACGTACGTCCAGCGATCGGTGAAATTCCAGGTGAACAGGAGTGTGTGCAAGTAGCCGTTGGTGTCGCTGCCGGCGGCCAGCGCTGTGTCGTAGCCCGCGTCGCCCCAGGATGTCATATACGAGAAGGCGGCCCGGTCGGTGAGCTGCAGCTTCACACCACCGATGAAGGTGCTGCCCCCGTTGCGTTCGAAACCGGTGTCCCAGCCCGCGGTCCAGCCCCCCAGGACGCTGACGTCATCGGTAACCTTCTGTTCGAGCAGCACGCCGGTGTGCGTGAATGGCTCGCACATGTAGAACTCGAACGCGTGCGAATAGAAGAAGTTGCCGGTGGCCGGCACCACTTCGTAACCCATGATGGTGTAGAAGTGGCCGATCTTGGCCGTCAGGTTGTTATAGCCCAGCTCGGCATACAGCTGCGGAATCGCGCTGCCGTATGCGCCGCCGTTGGTCCAGCCGTAGTCCCAACTGTCCGGGCGATTGCCGAACGCCTGCGTGTCCGGACCGTCCGTGCCATAGACGTAGTCGGCGCGGAACCCCCAGTCGAAGCCGGCCCCCCCGGTATCGACCGCTTTCTCCAGAAAGAACCACTGCTGGTGCAGCTGCACATGGTTGGGATAGTCGTTCATCAGACCATCCCCTTCCCCGTTGGTGCCTTCCGTGTGATATCCAACCTGTGTCCAGAATCCCGCATTAATACCCCAGCGGTTGTCACCACGGAACACCTTGAACGGCGCTGACGATCCGAAGAGATAACAGGTATCGCAGCCATACGCGGGAACGTAGCAGGCTTCGCACGAGTTCGCGGTTTCCACGACCGGCTCGTCGTCCACGGCCAGCTCGTCGTCCACGACCGGCTCGGTCTCCGGCGGGGCGGCTGGTGCATCGCTGGGCGAAGGCTCTTCCTGCAGCTTATTCTTGTTGTAATACCCGTAACCGGCATGCGCCGGGACGTGCGCCAGCGCAGCAGGGCGCAGCGAGGCGGGCTGCCGGAGGGTCTGTGCCCCGAGTTGGCCGGCCGCCAGGGCCCAACCGCACAGGGCCACGAGCACATAGGAAGTGACTCTCATCATCGATACTCCACTTGGGGATGCAGGCGTAGTACAGGCGGGAACGCGTGTGCCAGACACGGCGTACACAGACTACGTGGCGTGGGTGGGGAGGTGCCGCGGCGCACGCGCAATGCGGCCGGGCCCCCGCATTTCAAATCCCATTGCAGATATTCGACCACACGGGCGCACGGAATTAGCGCAAAACAGGGGGGTGGGATAAATGCCGCTGCAGCGCTCGGCCCGCGCTGAGAGACTCTGACGGCTGCGCAATCCCGACGGCTGTGCAATCCTCGGCTGTGCAATCCTCGGTTGTGCAATCCTCGGTTGTGCAATGCGGCGGCCCGGGAACCGGTCAACCAGCCCCCTCTGAACCACCCCCGCCCTCCGAGTCGTGGTCGGACAGCAGCGCGTCGATAAACCGGTCGACGTCAAACAACACCAGGTCGTCGGCCTGCTCGCCCAGCCCGATGTACTTGACCGGCAGCTGGAACTGCTGCCGGATCGGAATCACCACGCCCCCCTTGGCAGTGCCGTCGAGCTTGGCCAGCACAATGCCCGTACACCCGGCCGCCTCCGAGAATCCCCGCGCCTGGCTGATGCCGTTCTGGCCGGCCGTGGCGTCGAGCACCAGCAGCACCTCATGGGGCGCCTCCGGAATGAGTTTGCCGATGACGCGTCGGATCTTCTCCAACTGCTGCATCAGATTCACCTGCGTCTGCAGGCGTCCGGCCGTATCGATGATGCACACATCGGCCTGCGTTTCGAGCGTCTGGGCGACAGCGCGATGCGCCACGCTCGCCGGATCCCCGCCGGACTTGCCCGTCACAACTTCGGCACCGATCCGCTGCGCCCAGACCACCAACTGTTCGACCGCAGCCGCGCGGAACGTATCCCCCGCTCCCAGCACGACGCGCTTGCCCTGACTGACGAACAGGTGAGCCAGCTTGGCAATCGACGTGGTTTTGCCCGAGCCGTTGACCCCCACAACCATGATCACCGTCGGGCCGCTGGCCGCCAGATCGATCGGCGCCGTATCCTGCGCCATCAACTGGCGCAGCGACTCCCGCACGCTGTTGAGCACATCCTCCAACCGGACCACCCGGCCGCGGTTGTCCTGCTGGACGCGGTCGCGGATGGCCTGGGCGGGGCCAGTCCCCATGTCGGTCTTGATGAGCCGGGCAAAGAGCTTGTCGAGCAGCGCGTCATCGACCAGTTCCCCGTCCGTTTTGAACAGGTCACGGATGTCCTTCTGGAACAGGACACGCGACTTCTTGAGTGCCTGCCCGAAACGCGACAGCAACCCGCCGGAGGGCTCCCCCTCTGGCGGAGCCGCCACTTTCGGCTCCGCATGCGGCTCGGCCGCCGAAACCGGATTCTCTTTCCGTCTAAATCGATCGAATAGCGCCATGGTTCTGCACCAGTCCGTAGCGTGGCAACTCAGGACGGGTCCGAGCCCGCCCCCTCTTGTTCATCCCCCACGGCGGCACCTGCCTGCTGCTGTGCCGACGACTCGTGCCGCTGCCGCGTCTCCTTCAGGAACCGGTCCAGCACGCCGTTGACGAAGTGGGCCGACTGCCCCGCGCCATATCGCCGGGCAAGCTCGACCGCTTCGTTGATCGCCACGCGCCCCGGCATCTCGGTGCACAGGATCTCGTAGGCGCCCAGCCGCAGCACGTTGCGGTCGGTGACCGCCATCCGCCGCAGGCTCCAGTTCTGCGCACGTTCGGCCAGCATCCGATCCAGCTCCGGGCGGTGGTGCCGCACGCCGGCCAGCAGCGTCAGGGCGAACTCCACCAGCGCTGGGTCGTGGTTCAGGCGTTGTCGCACAAACCGTTCCGAACGGGTCAGGCTGTGCCCCGGGTTCATATCATCTTCGAAGAGGACCTGCAGGACGACCTCTCGAGCTCGACTGCGTCGCGTCATTGTAGCCCGCGTGAAAAAGTTGTGGTACGACAGTTGGCGGCCGCTCAGGGCAGCCTGCCCAGCAGCTGCGCCATCTCCAGCGCCGCCTCTGCACATTCGCTCCCCTTGTTCCCCACATTCCCGCCGGCGCGATGGATCGCCTGCTCCACGGTATTGCAGGTCAGAATGCCGAACAAGACCGGCACATCAAACTCCCGGGCGATCTGCCCCAGCGAATCGCTCACCTGCCGGTTGATGTACTGGTCATGCGTGGTCTCGCCCCGGATCACCGCCCCCAGGCAGAGCACGGCACAATACGCGCCGCTGCGCGCCATCCGCTGCGCCACGACAGGAATCTCCCACGCGCCCGGCACGCGGGCCACGTCGATCGACTCGTCGGGCACTCCGTGCTCCCGGAGCGTCACCAGAGCGCCGTCGAGCAGCTTGTCGGTGATCGCCCGATTGTAGCGGGCCACGACCACCGCAAACCGGCCGCCCGCGGGACAGGTGACGGTACCTTCGAAAATGTTAGGCATCACTGCGAACCCTGGGGGAAATGACGGATGACGAGATACCCAAGGACGAAGGAATCATGAATGACGGAAGCACGAATTCGTCCTTGGGTATCTCGCCATTCGTCATTCCTTCGTCCTTGGGTATCTCGTCATTCGTCATTCCTTCGTCCTTGGGTATCTCGTCATTCGTCATTTCCCCTCGCTATCCATTCATGTTCATGCTCATCAGGAACTCGGCATTGGTCTTGGTCTTCTGCAGGCGGGTGACGAGCAGTTCCATGGCGTCGGGCGCATTCATGTCGCTCAGCACGCGCCGCATCACGCACACGCGGCGGTGTTCTTCGGGGTCCATCAGCATTTCTTCCCGCCGGGTGCCGCTGCGGTTGATGTCAATGGCCGGCCACACCCGCCGGTCGACGAGTTTCCGATCGAGGACGATTTCCAGGTTGCCGGTCCCCTTGAATTCCTCGAAGATCACCTCGTCCATCTTGCTGCCGGTGTCGACCAGCGCGGTGGCGAGGATGGTCAGCGACCCCCCCTCCTCCACCTTGCGGGCCGAGCCGAAGAAGCGTTTGGGATTCTGCAGGGCGTTGGCGTCCAGACCGCCCGAGAGGATCTTGCCCGACTGCGGGCACTCGGCATTCCACGCCCGTGCCAGCCGGGTGATGGAGTCGAGGAAGATCACGACGTCCGTGCCGTACTCCACCATCCGCTTGGCTTTCTCGATCACCATCTCGGACACCTGCACGTGCCGCGAGGAAGGTTCGTCGAACGTCGAGCTGATCACTTCGCAGCTGTGCCCTTTCACCTCCCGTTCCATGTCGGTCACTTCCTCCGGCCGCTCGTCGATCAGCAGCATGATCACGTAGGCGTCCGGATAGTTCTTGATCACCGCGCGGGCCATCTTCTGCAGCAGGATGGTTTTCCCGGCCCGCGGCGGACTGACGATCAGCCCGCGCTGGCCGAAACCGATCGGGGTGACCAGATCGACGACCCGCGTGGAGACTTCCCGGGATTCCGTTTCCACCACGATGCGGGTATCGGGATGCAGCGGCGTGAGGTCGTCAAAGGAGACCTTCTCGGCCATCAGGTTGGGATCCTGATAGTTGATCGCCTCCACCCGCAGCAGCGCGAAGTAGCGTTCGTTCTCTTTCGGCGGGCGGATCTGGCCCGAGACGGTGCAGCCGGTCTGCAGGCCGAACCGGCGGATCTGGCTGGGCGACACGTAGATGTCGTCCGGGCACGACAGGTAGTGGTAGTCGGGACTGCGCAGGAACCCGAACCCGTCCGGGAGGATTTCCAGCGTGCCTTCGCCGTACATCAGCCCGTTCATCTTGACCCGTTCTTTCAGGATGCGAAAGATCAGGTCCTGCTTCTTCATGCCGGCGACGTCGGTCACGTTGTCCTTGCGCGCCGCGTCAATCAGCTCGGCCATGCTCAGCTTCTGCAGCTCGGCGATGTGGATTTCGCCCTGCTTGATCTTCTCGTAGCGATCGTTGGTGTCGTCGCGAATCCCGCGTTCGGCCTCGTCCGCCAGCTCTTCGGCCAGCGACAAGGGATTCTCGTCTTCCCCGGCATAGGACGCCGGATCCGGATCCGCCGGCCGCTCCTCACGCGGCTGCTCGTCCGCCACGGCGTCGTGCGGTGCCGCTTCCGAAACGACCTCAGACTTGCGACGCGACACGCCCTTGCGGCGCGTCCCGCGCGGCTCCGAAGGCTTGGGATTCGAGTTCGTCATGAGGTGGATGCTCCTGATGAGCAATTGGGCTGGACACACAGAGGGTGCCCCGTGGTGGGAACCAGTTCTGAAATGCAGGAACAGCTGGCGGAGATGGGAGCCTGTTCCGACCAGCGCGAATCAAGGGCGCGAATCAAGGGCGCGAATCAAGGGGGAGAATGGTATGACTCTGCACTCCATTATGGGTCGTCAGACCCGTTCGTGAAAGGGCGTTCTGGAAAATTCGTCGACCGGCTGGCAAGCGGCAACGAATGCCAGAGCTGTAGCACTTGCGCGGCGAGCTGCGCGTGGGTCCCGGAGTTATCCAGCACGAACTGGGCCCGCGCACGCTGCCAGTCGAGTGGTGGCTGCGCCGCTTCGCGCGCCCGCAGCTGTTCCAGGCTCCACCCCCGCGTTTGCACCCGTGCCGCGCGGAGGTCAGAATCCGCGTCGACAAAGACCAAGATGTCGCACAGCGCATCCCAGCCCGCTTTGTACAGCACGGCGGCTTCCAGGACGACGACCGGCACGTCACCCTGCCGGGCCAGCGTCTCCAGGCGGTCCCGCAGACGCGCGGCAATCCGCGGATGCGTCCACCGCTCCAGAAACGCGAGCGCCCGCGGGCCGGCAGGCGGCGGCGCAAACACCTTCTCAGCCAGCACACTCCGCTGAATCTCCCCCTCCGCGTCGAGAATCTCCCGACCCCAGTGTGCGGTCAGCGCCCTGCGGACGGAGGGGTCCCGCAACACCTCGTGGCCGATCCGGTCGGCCTCCAGCACCACGGCGCCGAGCTGCCCGAGCAGCTGGGCAACCAGCGATTTGCCACTGGCAATTCCGCCCGTGAGCCCGATCACGATCATAATCCTGGCCTCCGCCTGTGCCGCACTACCCAAGAGGCTCGCAATCGGCCCAGTTCGCCCCGGCCTTGATGTCGACCCGCAGCGGCACGCTCAGCCGGCCCACACCAGTCATCTCCTGCACCACCAGCTGCGACAACTGGTCCAATTCGTCTGCCGGCACTTCGAACACCAACTCGTCGTGAATCTGCAGCAGCATCCGCGCACGCAGCTGATCGCGGCGCAGCCGGTGATAGACCTGCGTCATCGCCTGTTTGATCAGGTCGGCGGCCGTGCCCTGGATGACCGTGTTGATGGCGATCCGCTCCGGCATGGTCCGTTGGCGGGTACCGGCGCGTTTCGCCGGATCGCGCACCCCCTGGATCGCGCGCCGCCGGCCGAGCGCCGTCGTGACGTACCCGTTCTTCCAGCAGTCCGCGAGGACCTGGTTCAGGAAGACTTCCACTCCGGGATACTCGTTGAAGTATCGGTCGATGAACACAGCCGCCTCGTCTTTCTCGATCGCGAGGGCCGCGGCCAATCCGAACGCGCTCTGGCCGTAGATGATGCCGAAGTTGATGGCCTTGGCCGCCCGCCGCTGGTCCGGTGTGACCTGGGACAGGGGCACATTGTTCACCTGGCTGGCGACCTGGGCGTGGATGTCACGATCTTCGGCGAAAGCGCGCAGCAGCGCGGCGTCCTGGGAGAAGTGGGCCAGGACGCGCAGTTCAATCTGCGAGTAGTCGGCGCAGAGCAGCTTCCAGCCCGGTTCCCCAGGCACGAACGCCGCGCGAATCTCGCGTCCTTCGCGCGTCCGCACGGGGATGTTCTGCAGGTTGGGGTCCGTGGAACTCAGACGCCCGGTGGCCGCCACATCCTGCTTGAACGACGTGTGCACGCGCCCCGTCTCCGGATGCACCAGCTGGGGCAGCGCGTCGATGTAGGTGCTCTTGAGCTTCGCCTGCTGCCGGTACTCAATGATCTTGGCCGGCAACGGGTGCTCGGACGCCAGCTGACTCAGCACATCCGCGTCCGTGCTCGGACCGGTCCGGGTGCGTTTGACCACCCGCAGTCCCAGATCGTCGAACAGGATCCGTGCCAGCTGCCTGGGGGAATCGATGTTGAAACGCGTGCCGGCCGCCGCATGGATCTCTTCCTCCAGCATCGCCAGCCGCTGGGCCGCCTGCTGGCTCAAGCGCGCGAGCAGTGGCACGTCGATCCGGATGCCGTGGTACTCCATTTCCGCCAGCACCTCGACCAGGGGCATCTCCAACGTGTAAAACAGCTGGTCGAGCCCTTCCTGACTCAGACGCTCCTCCAGAATCTGTGCCAGCCGCCAGGGCACATCCGCGTCCTGCGCGGCATAGTCGGTCACCAGCGCCACCGGCACTTCGTCCATCTGCCGCTGACTCTTCCCCGTCCCGATCAGGTCCCGGATCTTGATCGTGTCGTGATTCAAGTAGCGTTTCGCCAGGTCGTCCATGGTGTGGCTGCGCTCGCCCGGCGCCAGCAGGTAGTCGGCGACCATTGTATCGAACGCCACGCCCCGCAGCTGGAGGCCCGCGTTGCGCAGCACGATCAGGTCGTATTTCAGGTTCTGGCCGACCTTGGCAATCTGCGGATCCTCCAGGATCGGGCGCAGCGCCGTGAGCGCCTGCGCCGCGTCCAACCGGGGCTCGCCCGCCGGCGCGCGCATCGGCACGTACACCGCACGACCCGGCTGCCACGCAAAAGAACAACCCACCAGCCGCGCCGCGCGCGCATGGGTCGACGTCGTCTCCGTGTCGATGGCGATCCGCGTCTGCTGGCTGAGCGTCGACACCAGCGCGGCCAACTGCTCCGGCGTGGCAACCGTCTCGTACTGCGTGGTCCAACGCGCCGGTGCCCCGGACACCGTCAGCCCCGTCAACCGCTGGGGCAACGTCTGGAACCCGAATTCCGCGCAAAGGTCCCACACCGCCTGCACGTCCATCCCCCCCACATGCGCCGCCGACCAGTCGATGTCCAGCGGCACATCGTCGTCCAGACGCACCAGCTGCCGGCTGACCAACACCAGCTCCCGCGCCCCCTCGATGCTCTCGCGCTGCTTCGGGCGCGGAAGCTCCCGCACGTGGGCCAGGATCCCTTCGAGCGTGTCATACTGGGCCAGCAACTGAGCGGCGGTCTTCTGGCCAATCCCAGGTATGCCCGGCACGTTGTCGGTGGCGTCCCCCCACATCGCCTGGAAATCGACGACCTGGTCCGGGCGAATCCCCCACTGCGTCTCAACCGCCGCCGCGTCGATCACCTGCCCCTTGCGGATGTTGTAGAGCTTGATGCGGTCGTTGATCAGCTGCCGGCAGTCCTTGTCGTTCGTGACCAGGTAACAGTCGCCCCCCAACCGCTCGGTCCGCCGGGCCACCGTCGCCAACACGTCATCCGCTTCGTACCCGGCGACCGACAGCACCGGAATGGCCATGGCCGCCAGAAACCGCATGATGTTGGGAATCTGCAACTGCAGGTCCTGCGGCATCTCCGACCGCTGCGCCTTGTACGGCTCATACAACGCGTGCCGAAACGTGGGCCCCGGGGCGTCGAAAGCACACAGCAGGTAGTCAGGCTTCCTCCGTTCGAGAATCTCCAGCACGTCGCGCAGGAAGCCGTAAATCGCTCCCACCGGCTGCCCCGCCGGGCCACTCATCTCCGGCAACGCATGGAACACTTGGTAGATCAACGAGTGGGCATCGAGCGCGTAGACACTCTTGCCCTCGAGCGCCCCTTCAAGTGCCCCCTCGAGCGACGTGGCAGACCGCAACGGCGACCCGGCGTTTGGCCCGCCGGCCGCCGCTTGCCCCCCTTCCGTGGACGGAACCTGCGTGTCGTCTTCGAAACCGGCCAGCCGCTGTTGCCTCCGTTTTCCCTGCATGGTTCGCCTCGCCCGCTTCCCTTACCGCCCGCTCAAACGTCGCCGCCGGAAACCCCGACACAAAAACAACCGGAAAAACACGTGCCGCCGTCCGGTCCGCGCCGCAAGCCCGGACCTCCTGATTTGATAACCGCCCGGCGTGTCGGCGGCCATGACGGACCCCGCCACTGGTGGTCGATTCCGTCTTGACCGACACGATCGCACCTGGCGCACGGTTTTCCCAGCTTTTCCAGTTCCCGCGGATTGCGGAATTTATTGACAGTCCTGGGGGTCGTGTTTACACTCGACCTAGGTTCTTGCCCCATATCAGTTTAGCCCCGTAGCAGTTTAGCAGAGTCTGGTTGCATGCCCCTACGGGGTCCCGTATGTGGGTTGGATGGACGCGTACGAGGCCGGGGCGTCCGGCACGTCGAGCATTCGGGGCAGTTGATCGTGATTTGGGCCGCCGAGAACCACTGAAGCTGTCGACCGCAGCACGCGGACTTATGCGCTACCAGGAGTGATCACAATGGCGTCGCGAGAGAACCAGGGTCTCCACATCGCACTCATACTGCTCATCATGCTCACCGTGGTGTTGTGCGTGATATCGTACGTCTTCTACAGCGCGTCGGAGCGTCGGCGGGGCGAGGCTGAGGACGCGCGGAATCAGTTGACGCAGGCGCAGAAGGACCTGGCGACCGCCAACTTCAAGGTGCAGACGTTGACGTACATGGTCAACGGCGGCAGCAAGACGATGGCGCAGATTGAAGCGGACCTGGCGAACATCACCAGTGCCGGCGGCAGTGCGGACGATCCGGTGACGCTGCAGATCGTCAAGAACTTCAAGGACAACATGCTGCTCTATGGCGCACCGGACCAGGAGAGCGAAGTGGCGCGGAACTACGAGTCACTCCCCTCGTTCCTGCTCGCGCGGGTACGGGATCTGAACCAGCAGCTGGCCGACCTGCGGCGTAACGAGAACGCGCTCAACACTCAGAAGGCGCAGCTCGAGCAGACGGCGGCCGAACGGTCGCAGAAGTTCGAGGACGCGGCCAACCAGGCGCGGGCCGACCTGGACGCCGAACGGCAGAAGTTCCAGTCGGACCTGGGGGAGGTGCGGAAGCAGATGGAGGGCATCGCTGCGCAGGTGGCCGAGAAGGACAACCGGATTGTGGAGCTGACCGAGCAGATGACGCAGCAGCAGGAGGCCGCGAGCAAGAAAATCGCCGACATGGAGAAAGTGATTCTGGACATCAAGGTTCAGCGTCAGCAGGAGGAGAAGCCTTCGTTCGAGATGCCGGACGCGATCGTGACGAGTGTCAATCAGAAGGCGGGCGTGGTCTATCTGAACGTCGGGTCGGCCGACAATCTGAAGCCACAGCAGACGTTCAGCATCTTCAACAAGGGGACGACGGCCGTGATGCAGGCGACCCCCAAGGCGCGCATTGAAGTGGCGCAGGTGGTCAGCGACCACGTATCGGTCTGCCGGATCCTGGAGGATCAGGTGGCCAACATTATTGTGCCGGGCGATCTGGCGTTCACGCCGGCCTGGTCGCCGGGCCAGCAGATCCATTTCGCCATTGCCGGGTTCATCGATCTGACCAACGACGGCAAGAACGATCTCGAGCTGCTCAAGAACCTGATCAAGGTCAATGGCGGGGTGGTGGACGATGAGGTGACGGTGCAGACGCGGTACCTGATCCAGGGCACCGACAAGGGCTCCGGGCCGGACGGCACCTTCTCGGACGCTGAGCGGAGCGCCTTCAACGCCATGATCACGGCGGCCACCGAGATCGGCGTCGATCGGATGAGCACCGACAAGCTGTTGTCATTGATGGGCTGGAAGGCGGACGTCAAGTCGGTGGTGCTCGGCAGCGGCACGGTGGCGGACGCGACGGCCGAACAACCGGGGCAGGCGCCGACCACCGACGCCGCGAGTGCGGGGGCGGAGTTCCGCAAGCGGACGCCGCCGGCGCGGGGTGAAGACGGGGCGTTCTGAGCCGCCGGCGGGCGGTCAGAAGAGCCGCGTTTTGAGCCGCCGCAGCTCGGCCTGAAACGGCTGCAGCGGCGGCGGGATGTTCGCCGGCTCGAACGCAGCGGGGTCCAGGAAGATCCGCGCCGGATGATCGTGGTGCTGCAGCCGCGCAAGCTGCCGCAGGAGCTTGCGGGTGGGCCAGTCCAGATCGTGCAGCGCGCACAGGTCGTTGAACAGCCCCCGGGGACTGTTGTAGTTGACCCGCTCGCGATGCCTTCGAATGCGTGTCACGATCCAGGCTACGACGGCGGCGATCAGTAGGGCAGCGGCGATCTTGGTCAGCAGCCCCAGCGGAATATCGGACCACTGCGTCAGCGGCTTCCAGGGGGTGTCATCGACTGCGGCGGCCTGCGCCAGCAGCAGCTGGCTGGCGACCGGCACCAACAGGGCGGCACTCACCACACACCTTCCTTTCCCGGGCCAGCGTCGGTCGCCAGCGGATCGATCAGCGGGCTGTCCTCCAGTTCCTGCAGCGCCGTGATCCACGAGCCGGCGGTGGTCATGGTCCCGTCGGCCGAAAGCTTGCGCAACGATTGCTCGGCCGCGTCGCGGACCGCCGCGCTGCGGTCGTGCCGCGCCTCCTGCAGCGACTGCAGGGCCAGCGGGGTATTGCAGTACGCCAGCGCGCGGGCGGCCTCGGACCGCACGAAGTGATCGGGGTCGCCCAGGAGCGCAATGATCAGCGGCTCGACGAGCGGCACGGCGTCCATCGCCACCGCCGCCTCCAGGCCACGCAGGCGGCGGGTCCGCGTGCGGGACTTCAGTTCGTCCGCCAGCGCACCGGTCGCGTGCGGGTCGATCCGCATCACCAGCATGCCCGTGCTGGACCGGATCTTCTCGTCCATCAGGTCGAAGGCTGTGATGTACCGGCCGAAGTTGAATTCCGTCAGACAGCTCTGCGCCGCCTCCCGCACGACCGCGTGGCGGCTGTCGAGCAGGTGGATCAGCTGCGAAATCGCCCCCGGGATCCCGCGGTCGCGCAGCTGCACCACCATGCTGGCCTGCACCTGCGGGTCAGGGTCCTGGACCCCCTGGACGGCCAACTGGTTCGCCTCGGCACCGCCGAAGTCCGCCAGCGCAGCGGCGGCCACGCGCCGCGCGGCGGTCCGGCCGCTGGTCAGCACATGCTTCAACACCTCGAAGGCGCACAGCCGGTTCATGTTGCTGGAGACGGCCAGCGCGACGGCCGCCGCCTGCTCCTTCTCAGTCAGCGTATCGAGCAGGTGCAGCGAATCCTGCAGCCAGTCGACCGCGTCCACGCGCCGCAGATTCGCCCGGAGCGCATCCGGCATGGCGTCCCCGATGCGGCTCAACAGTTTGCGTACAAACGGCATATCGGTGCGGTGCGCCACGACGTGCATGGCCACCGGCGGCGCCAAGCGGCTTTCCAGCAGATTGAGGACCAGGCGTATGATCGCCATCCGCGGGCTCGTGCGCAGGATGTCCACCAGCACCAGATACGCCGGATGCCGCGGCTCGGCCAGCACCTGTTTCAGGACCGGATTCTCGCTGCCGGCCAGCACCAGAAACGCTTCCACCGCTTCGCGGCAGCGGTGGCGCGCGTACCGCTCCACCGCCCGCTCGATGCTCGGCAGCACCTGGTCACAGATCCGCACCGGGTCCTGCAGCCGCGGCTTGTCGCGCGGCCCGGCAATCTCCTCCTGCAGCAACTCGCTCAGACTCAGCAAGGTCTGGGCCAGCAGCGGCGCGTGCGGATTGTTCACTTCCTCAATCCCGGCGACCAGCGTCGGAATCAGCTCGAACTCGCGGATATACAGCAACGCATCGCAGCCGTTGGCACAGACGGCCGGATCTGGATGGAAGATGGCCGACCGCACCGCACGTGCCACCCAGCCCGGATGCTGGGCCACCTGCAGCCGCCACCGCTCGGTCAGCCGGTGCCAACGCTCGATCAGCACCTGCTGGCTCGCACCCTGGTGCCGCTCCAGCATCGTCTGGAACGCCTCCTCCTGGATGGCCGGATCGGGCGCGTCCAGCGCAGGGAGCAGCACCGGCACGGCCGCCTCGTTGGCCGTCTCCAACAGCAATCGGAAGGTGCGTTCCAGACCGTTCGTCACCACGTGCTAGTCTCCTCCGTCGTAAGTCTAGATCCCGCCGATTGCCGCTGCGTGCGCCCGGCGAGTGAAAAGCAAGCGTCTCCCCCCTGTTTTCTGCCTCCGACAGCGTGTCCCGTCGGCATATCCCTCCCAACAGGCCCTTTCGTACGCAGCCGGCAGACGGGCAGCGCGCATCCGGTGCGTCCGATCCGGCCGCGTCGGCGGACGACGACGACGCGGCCCGGACGCGGGAAGCCAGACGATTGCGGCCCGCCATGCTCCGGGTCTACAATCTTTAATTGGTCAGCTGTTCTATTTTGAAAGGATCTAATGTCATGAGCGAGCCGATGCCCAATCGTCGTAAATTCCTGGCCACCGTAGGCGCCCTGGGCGGGGCGTCGATTCTGATGTCCTCCCCGGGTGCCTCTGCCGCGTCGGCCTCTGCAGCCAAAGAGAAGCTGGCCATCGACGGCGGCACCCCAGTGCGACAGGACACACTCTACTCCCAACCGTACGGGCCGCAGTTTTACGACGACGTCGAGAGACAGGGTGTGCTCGACGTGCTCGAGTCGCGCAATCCGTTCCGCTGGTGGAAAGATGACTCCAAGGTGCTCCAGTTCGAACAGCTTTACGCCCAGCAGTTGGGGGTCAAACATGCCCTCGGCGTGACTTCCGGCACGACGGCCCTGTACACGGCCATGGCCGCGTTGGAAATCGGGCCGGGCGACGAAGTCATCCTGCCCGCCTGGACCTGGTACGCCGACTACGACGCGGTCGTCCTGTGTGGCGGCTTGCCGGTGTTCGCGGAGATCGACGGGTCGCTCTCGATCGATCCGGAAGACATCGAGCACCGTATTACCCCGCGCACCAAGGCGATTGTCCCCTGCAGCCTGCAGGGGGGCGTGGCCGACATGGACCCGATCATGGAGATCGCCCGCAAGCACAAGGTGCGCGTCCTGGAAGACCTCTCCCAGTGCGTCGGAGGGCGTTACCACGGCCAGTTCCTCGGCTCGATCGGCCACATCGCCATCAACAGCTTCCAGCTCGGCAAGACCATCACCGCAGGTGAAGGGGGTGCCGTGGTCACGAACGATCCGGAGCTCTTTGAGCGGGCGCTGCGTTTCCACGATGTCGGCGCCATCCGGTCGCCGTACACCGAGCAGTTCAACGGGGGCGTGCTGGCGTCGTTCGCCGCCTGCAACTTCCGCATGAACGAATTCACCGGGGCCGTGCTCAAGGGGCAGGTCCAGAAGCTGGACATGATCTGCCAGCGGCTGCGCGCCAACGCGAAACGGGTCCGCGACGGTATCGCCGACCTCCCGGGGCTCAAGATGCGCAAGATGTCAGACCCCGAAGGGGACCTGGGCGTGACCGTGTTCCTGGACCACGGCGATCGGGAGCACCGCGACAAGTTCCTGCGGGCCTTGCGGGCCGAAGGCATCGCAGCATCCGGCCCCGGCGGCTCGGTGATCCTGCCGGTCGACGAGCGGATCGAGAAGAAGATGACCGTGCACCCCGACTGGCCGACCTTCAATACGCCGCAGGGCAAGGCGATCCAGTACGGGGCCGAGTGCTGCCCCCGCACCATCGATATCATCGACCGGACGGGCGGCGTCATCATGGACCCCAACTTCTCGGAGGACGACTGCAACGACATCGTCAAGGCCATCCGCAAGGTCTACCTGGCGATGCACGCCTAGTCGTCGCGCGCCGCCAGGCGCGAAGGCTCCAGGGCGGGGCTACGACAGCCCGAATTGCCGCAGTACGAGGGGCCCGATATCGACATCACGCACGGCCGGCGCGGGAACCGCGTCGGCCTGGGAACTCAGCAGCACGCCGCGCTGCGAGGTGTCGGTAACGGGCGCCCCGTGCGAGCCGCGTACGAGGGTGGCATCCAGCGGAATCGTCCGCGTCTGCGGGTCCCAGTGCAACTCCACGGGATCGTAGCCCGGCTTGCGGTGAATATCGACAGTCCGCGCGAAGTCGGGCGCCCGCGCGTCGTCGAACCACCAGTAGTAAGCCTGCCAGCTCGACGGCGTGGAGATCAGCACAATGTCCCCGCTACGCGGATGATTCACCGCGTACTTGCCCCGTTGGTCACCCACCAGCACTTCGCTGATCCCGCTTTCGCCGGCAAACCGCTGGGCGATCGCGTCGATCACTTGCGGATCCTGGCGCTGCACAAACACATGAGAGAACTGGTGGTCGACCAGCGCCCAGGCGGTGCTGCGTTCCAGATCCAGCATCTCGCCCCCTCCCTCCGGGCGCACCTGCAGATGCCCCTGCTCGCGCAGCACCCGATTGGGATAGCTGACGTGATTCACCGGCGTGATGACGTATTCGCTGGCCGCCAGCCACACCAGCTGCCGCCCGGCGTACGCCGCGGTCAGCCCGTCGATCAGCCGCCCGAGCACCTCGTCCAGTTCGGCCAGCGCGGCGATCGCAGCCGGGCTGTCCGGACCCAGTTTCTGCGCCGCGTACTCAAGGTGCGGCACATACAGGTAGAAGAACCGCGGCTGGAACCGGTGCGCCGTGAAGACGGCGGAGTCCACGATCCAGGCGGTCGATTGGATGTTCGCCAGCGGACCCCAGAAATGCTGCAGTGGAAAATGCCCGAGCGCATCGCGCAATTCGCCGTAGAACGCGGCGGGCTGGGTGTAACACCACAGCGACTCGGACCCGTCCGGATTGTGAACCGGTGCCGGCATGCAGACGTAGTCTGCGCCGCAGCCCTTGCTGAGCATCGGGAACCAGGCGGCGGACGTACAGCGCGGATCGTGCGCGTGCAGACGGTCCCAGATCTGACGCGCGGCAATCCGCTGGTTGCCTCCCGTCCACATTTCCACCTGCCGGCTGGCGCGCCAATAGAACCCGTTGGCGATCACTCCGTGTTCCCGCGGCAGCCGGCCGGTCAGCATGTTGGCCTGGACCGGCCAGGTGACACACGGAAAGCTGGGGGTCAGCGGCACGGTGTGCGGCAGGGTCCGGGTCAGCTGTGGCAGCCGCGGCAGATCCTGCGGCCGCAGGCCGGGGATGGACAACAGCACGACGCTGGGATCCATTTGCATGTCCTGTCTCCTCGAAAGTGCTTCCGCAGCAGGTCAGGGGGCAGCTGTCACGTCGACGCGATCCATTGTCCGAGCACAACCGTCGGCACCAGGCAGGCGAGGATGACGAGCGACCAGGCCAGCGGTCCCACCAGCAGGGCCACCGCCGCATCCAACACAATCAGCGACCAGAGGCAGTTCCTGACCGCGGCCTGCACGCGCCGCGGCGTGGGGTCCACGATCGCCACCGCCGAGCGGCGCACGATCACGAAGGCCAGCAATCCCAGCAGCGCCAGCCACAGGTTCTCGCTGGCCAACGACGCGGGCAACTCCGGCGGCAGCTGCCGGTAGATGGCGGCCAGCAGTCCGATGCCGCCGACCATGACCAGGCTCGCCGCGCTTAACGACCCGCGTCCACTGCGCCCGGCCTCCGAGCGGGCGAACCAGGTGACCCCCGCGATATACAGCCCGATGCCGCCGGCGGCCAGCAGCTGGTGGGGCGCGTACCCGGCCACCGCGGCGGGCCCCACGCTGGGCACCCCGGCACTCATCCCCAACAGGACGTTGAGCAACCGGCAGGCACCCATGGCCGGCGGTCCCAGCACCGTCCGCTTGAGTCCTCCGTCGTACGCCACGATGCACAGCGCCAGCAGCGCGGCCACCGCCCCGCTGCGCCACGGCCAGCTGCCCTCGATCTGCCCCAGCAGGCCGGCCAGAGCGCCGCACAACACGCCGCTCACGAGCAACGCCCAGCCCAGCCGCCGCGCTGCCGCCACCGGCAGCCGCCCCGACGGCAGCGGCCGCTCGGGCCGCTCCTGCCGATCCTGCTCCAGATCCCAGACGTCGTTCAACACCATGCCGGCGCTATAGAGCAACGCGCTGGCTGCGGCCAGCGACGCAAACGTGCCCCAGGGGCGCAGCGTCTGCTGCACCACCACAAACCCCATGGCCACATCCGCCCACGCCGTGAACACGTTCGGCAGGCGGGTCAGACGAAGATAGTCCCACAGCTGGGCAGATCGGGTATTCACGCCATCCAGTCTCTCGCCCGCCGCGGTGCACGTCAACTGCTGGCGCTGCGATAGCTCAACAACGCCCGTTGGAACACCCATCGCGAGGCCAGCAGGCTGACGATCGTGGCCAGCAACGCGAAGCAGGCCAGCTGCCAGCTCAGACTCCGCTGCGGATGAAGTGGCTGAGCCAGCAGGCGCGCCGGCACGTTGACGACCACCAGCACCGGCACGACAAACGTGAAGAAGCCCCACAGCGGCACCCCCCAGCCGCGGTTATAGATCTCCATCGGGTAGCGGGCGAAGTTCGTGATGTAGAACCAGAAGTCGTAGAGCGTCTGGTTGCGTCCCAACCAGATGCTGGTCGACGCCAGCGAAATCATCAGGCTGTAGAAGATCGCGACGCCGCAGCACAGGTAGAACAGATACAGCCCGACCATCCAGGGCGAGATGGACAGCGGGTGCACGGGACGCGTGGTCAACTGCCACAGCGCCACGACCAGCAGGATCACCCCCGCCGTGAACGTGGACAACGACGACCAGTCCATCTTCTGGAACGACACGAGGAACTGTGTGTCGATTGGCTTGAGCAGTACGAAATCGAGATTGCCCGTCCGGATCAACTCGCTGTAATCGTCCGCGTTGGTCATGAAGAACGTCTGGACCAGGCTGTTGATCAGCCAGGTGGTGGCGAGAAACACAAAGAACTCGTACTTCCCCCAGCCGCTCTCAGGGCCGATCAGCGGCGTGTGCTGAAACACGATCAGGTAAAAGCCCACATTCATCAGCGTCCACCCGGCCGAGGAGATGCACTGCAGGAGGAAGTTCGTGCGGAACATGGTGTCCCGCACCAGGCTGTTGCGGGCAAAGGTGAGAAACACGCGGAGATACGAGGGGCGCCGCTGCGCCATGGCTCACCCTCCATACCCGCTGTAGCGGCGTACCCCCAGCCGGTACGCGACCCGCGCGGTCACGATGAAGAACACCACCCACCCCGCTTCGATCCACAGCTCGCCGATCAGCTCCTCGCGCGGCACCTTGCCCAGGAAGATCGCCGCCGGATAGTACGCCAGATACTTCAGCGGCAGCATGCTCACGAGCCGGTCCCACGGCGCCGGCAGCATGTCCAGCGGGAACATGTGCCCCGAGAGGAAGAAGTTGAACAGCATGTAGATGAACAGCAGCGAACTGACCTCCAGGAACCAGAACCCGATCAGGCCGATCGAAGCCTCCAGGAAGAAGCCCAGCAGGAAGCTCATCAGGAGCGCCGCCACGTAGCCGGCCAGCAGGTCCCATGCCGGCCACCCGTCGACGAAATACCCCCGGCAGATGGAGAAGACCAGCAGGAACGGGAGGACGGCCACCGAGTAATACGCCAGTTTGTGCGCCAGCCGGCTCAGCAGCAGGAACTCCAGCATGCCGATCGGCTGGATCAGGTACTTCTTGATCTCCCCGCTGCGGATCTGCAGCGCGATGCCGGAGGCCAGGCCGGGCATGCTCGAGAACGCTCGGCTGACCATCGTCAGCAGATAGTAGGCCACCATATTGGAGAACGAGTAGCCGACGATGTTCGCGCTGTCGCGCGTGCCATGGCCAATGGTGTCGAAGATGGCCCACCACAGGAAGATCTGGGTGACGATCGGCAGGAACCGCATGAGCGTCCCCAGTGCGAAGTCCCCTCGGTACACCAGCCGCTCCTCGAGCGCGATGCAGAGGATCGTCCACCAGCCGGCAGCACGGGCGAGAGCAGCATTCACGGGAACACCGCCTGCCGAACGTCGTGATCCACGGCCACATCGTCGACGCGCGAGAACACCTCGGCGATGACGTCCTCCAGCGGCGGATCTTCCACCGCGACGTCATCGACCGTATAGGCGCTCAGCAGCGCCGCCATCACCGACGGCACCTGCCGGCGGGCCACACGCAGCTTCGCCTTCGGCGGCTCGATTTCCAGCAGCGTGCCGAAGCGTGCCAATTGCTCGAACGCCTGCCCCTCGGCCAGGTGCAGCGTCACCACCTTGTGGCCGCTGAACCGGTCCACAATGCCGCTGAGCGAACCGTCGTAGTGCAGCCGCCCGTCCGCGATGATCACGACGCGTTTGCACAGCGCGCTGACGTCCTTCATGTAGTGGCTGGTCAGCAGTATGGTGATCCGCCGCTTCTGCTGATAGTACTTCAGGAACTGCTGAATCGCGTGCTGCGCCACGACGTCCAGGCCGATGGTCGGTTCGTCGAGGAACAGCACATCGGGCGAATGCAGCAGCGCGGCAATGAGTTCCATTTTCATGCGTTCGCCGAGCGACAGTTCGCGCACCGGCTGGTGCAGCAGATTCGTGACCCCCAGCAACCGGGTCAATTCATCGAGCGTCTGCTGGAACCGCTGGCCGTCCACCCGGTAGATCTGCTGGTGCAGCCGGAACGACTCCTGGGCCGGCAGGTCCCACCACAGCTGGTTCTTCTGCCCCATCACCAGCGCGAAGCGGCGGCGATAGGCGTTTTCGCGCTGCCAGGGGACGTGCCCCATGACGCGTGCCGTCCCGGACGACGGACTGATGACGCCGGAAAGCAGCTTGAGCGTGGTCGTCTTCCCGGCGCCGTTGGGCCCCAGAAAGGCCACGAACTCCCCCTGCTCCACCGTCAGATCCACCTCCCGCACCGCGCGCACCTCCCGGTACTCCCGGCGAAACAACCCCCGCAGGGAAGCCCGCAGTCCCTCCTGTTTCTGGTAGACCCAGTACGACTTGGACAGCTTCTCGATTTCGATCGTGGCCATGATGGTTGGATTATAAAGAGCCCGGGCCACAGCGGACAGACGCGGCGGCCGGTCGCGTTGTCGCTCCTCCGACCTTCCGCTATAATCGGGCCGATTTGTCGGCGGCTGGTGCCGGGTCACGGCGGAAACAGTGCACGCGGCCGCCGATACGCTGGGGAAGGAAGCAACTACGATCACCAATACCAATCGGATTGGCATCGGGCACGACACGCATCGGCTGATTCCCGGAGGGCCCCTGCGTCTGGGCGGCGTGGAGATCCCGCACGAAGCACACCTGCACGGGCACAGCGACGCGGACGTCCTGCTGCATGCCGTCACTGACGCATTGCTCGGGGCCATCGCCGCCGGAGATATCGGCGACATGTTCCCCGATACGGCGGCCGAGAACCGCGGCCGGAACTCCGCCGACATGCTGACGCTGGCCTACCAGCGGGTACAGCAGGCCGGGTACTGTATCGAGAATCTCGACTGTGTCGTGTTTGCCCAGCGCCCGCGACTCGGCACCTACAAGCAACGCATCCGCCAGCGGCTGGCTGAGATCCTGCACCTGCTGCCGGAACAGGTCGGACTGCAGGCAAAAACCGGGGAAGGCATGGGACCTGTCGGGCGCGAGGAGGCGATTGCCGCGGAGTGCATCGTGCTGCTCAGCCGCAAAGCAACCGGGCGCTGAGGGCCCCACAACCAACACCTCGCAACCAACACTCCATAACCAACACCCCCTCGCAACCAAAAACCAAGACATTGACTCGTTGCACAACACGGTGGTAATCCAGCCATGACTCTTCGCGTTTACAACACGCTGTCGCGCACGAAGGAAGTCTTCGAGCCGGTGCATCCGGGCAAAGTGGGCATCTACCTCTGCGGCCCGACCGTCTACGATCGCGCCCACATCGGGCACATGGTCGGCCCGGTGATCTTCGACACCATCAAGCGGTTCCTGGTACACGCCGGATACGACGTCACCTGGGTCGTCAACATCACCGACGTGGACGACAAGCTGATCAAGAGAGCGCGGGAGCGGAACGTCTCGATGGAGGAGATCGCGCGGGAGAACACGCAGGACTACCTGACGAACCTGAAAGGGCTGGGAGTCGATCAGATCGATCAGATGCCCAGGGCCACGGAGTCGATGGGGGAGATCATCCGCTTCACCCAGGCGCTGGTCGACCGGGGCTATGCGTACGCCGTCGAGGGGGATGTCTTCTTCGACGTGAGCAAGGCCCCGGAATACGGCAAACTGACCAACCGCACCGTCGACGCACTGCAGGGCGAAGGGGGTGAGGCGGCCTCCAAAAAACATTCGTCGGCCGACTTCGCCCTGTGGAAGAGCGCCAAGCCGGGCGAACCGTCCTGGGACAGCCCCTGGGGGCCCGGTCGACCGGGCTGGCACATCGAGTGTTCGGCGATGAGCCACCACATCCTGGGGGAGACGTTTGATATCCACGGCGGCGGCCTGGATCTGGTGTTCCCGCATCACGAGAACGAGATCGCCCAGAGCGAGTGCTGCCACGGTCGGCCGATGGCCCGCTACTGGCTCCACAACGGACTGCTCAAACGCGCCGCGGCGGGCAAAGTGGGGGGCCGGGCGGAGCGGGAGAAGAAGACTGCCGACGGTGAGTCGCTGACGCTCGAACAGATCCAGCAGGCCACCGCCGAAAAGGAAAGCCGCTCGGCCGGCGCCGGCGGCCTGGCCGCGATGATCGAGCGGTTTGGCGGCGAACAGATCCGGTTCTTCCTGCTCCGCACGCACTATCGCAGCACCGTGGTGTTCAGTGACGAGGCGCTGACCGAATCCAGCGCGGCGCTGGAAACATTCTACCGGTTCTTCGAACGGTACCAGCGGGTTACCGGCCAAAGCTTCTACGACCTGCCGATCCCCCGCACCCGCACCGCAGGAGAACTCGCCCCGGGGACCGACCCGTTGCTGCTGGAGGTCCAGCGCTACCGCACCGGGTTCCTCGAGAAGATGGATGACGACTTCAACAGCGGAGCCGCCATCGGCGATCTCTTCGAGCTGGTCCGGCTGCTCAACAAGCATGTCGACAAGCACCAGTTGGAAGATGCAGCGCAGCCCGACCCGACGCATGTCGCGGCGCTGGGGACCGGCGCCCGTGCGCTGCGCGAGCTGGCAGCGCTGCTGGGACTCTTCCTCCACCCCCGGCCGGCAGCCCCCGCCACGGCGGATGCCGAGCGTCCGCTGGTCGCCCGGCTGATGGAACTGCTGATCGAGCTGCGCGCCGCGGCCCGCCAGCGCAAGGACTTCGCCACCGCCGACCGCATCCGCGACGCGCTGGGCGACCTGGGGATTACCCTGGAGGACCGCAAGGGCGGCACCATCTGGCGGCAGCTGTAACCTCGGACACCATGCCTGAGGAAACATCATGCCTGACGAAGCATCGTTACCGACGAACCATCTGCCACGCGTGCTCGGCGTCGACCCGGGACTCAACATCACCGGCTACGGCGTGTTGGAGCAAGGTCCGGCAGGACCGGCGCTGTGTGAAGCGGGTGTCGTGCGCAGCCGCTCGGCCGCCACGCTCGAAACACGCCTGAACGAGATCTACCAGGGGATGCGCGAGGTGCTCCTCGCGTTCACACCCCAGGCCATGGCGGTGGAGGAACTGTACAGCCATTATGAGCGGCCACGAACAGCCATTCTGATGGGGCATGCGCGGGGCGTAATCTGCCTGGCGGCCGCCGAGGCCCGGATCCCCGTGTACCACTACGCCGCCACCCAGGTCAAACGCCTGTTGACCGGCAGCGGGCGGGCCACCAAACAGCAGATGCAGCAGGCCATCTGCCGCGAACTGTCGCTGTCCGCCTCGCCGGAACCACCCGACGTGGCTGACGCGCTGGCCATCGCCCTCTGCCACCACTACCTCGCCAAACGGAGTGTCCTGCTCTCGTGATCACACGCATTCAAGGGCTTCTGACCCGCGTCCAGGACGACGCGGCCACCATCGTCGCCGGCGCGTTCGACTACCAGGTGCTCATCCCGGAGTTCGTGCGCCGGCAGCTGCAACATCAACTGCAGAACGAAGTGAGCCTCCACACGGTGCACTACTTGGAAGGGAACCCGGCTCACGGCCGGATGACACCGCGTCTGGTCGGCTTCCTGACAGAAATCGAACGGGAGTTCTTCGAGATGTTCTGCAGCGTCGACGGAGTGGGCGTCCGCAAAGCGCTGCGCGCCATGGTGCGCCCGGTGCGTGAAGTGGCCGCTCTGATCGCCGACCAGGACGCCAAGGGACTCGCGACGCTACCCGGCATTGGCCCGGCCATCGCTGAACGCATCATCGCTAAACTCCGCCGCAAGATGTGCAAGTTCGCCCTCATCGCCGCCCGCGACGAAGTCCGTTCCGACCTGGTCGAACACGACGTCGTGCAGGATACCTTCCTGCTGCTCACCCAGCTCGGACACAGCGAGCCTGAAGCCCGCCGTATCCTCGATGAAACCCTGGCCACCGAAAAACGGTTCAAGAGCGTGGATGAACTGCTGCATGCCGTGTACGAACACAGCGGCGGGGCGAGGTAGTCGGATGCCTGCCGGGTGGCAGGCCAGCCTGCCGGCCTGCCGAACGCCGGCCTAACCTTCCTGCCGCCGTCCGGATTTGTTACACTCACCTGCTGCTGGTAGTCAACAGGTGTTCAGTGGCGAGCCCGGTTCATGGTGCGCGAGAAAATCGTCGGCGCTGCACTCTCGGACGATGACTTCGATCAGAATCTGCGTCCGCAGCGGATGCACGACATGATTGGCCAGCAGGACGTGTGTGCACGGCTGCGGATCGCCATGGATGCGGCGCTCAAGCGGGGCGAGGCACTGGGGCACGTCCTGTTCGATGGCCCCCCAGGACTGGGGAAGACCACCTTCGCCACCTGCATTCCCAACGAGTTGGGGGTCTCGGTGCAGCTGGCCAGCGGCGCCGTGCTGAAAGCGCCCAAAGATCTGGTGCCTTATCTGACCAATGCGGAGGAACGGTCGGTCCTGTTCATCGACGAGATCCACCGGTTGCCGCGCGCGGTCGAGGAATATCTGTACACGGCGATGGAGGATTTCCGGATCGACATTGTGCTCGGCGAAGGGGTCAATGCCCGCACCCACAATCTGTGGCTCAAACCGTTCACGATGATCGGCGCAACCACGCGTGCCGGCATGCTGTCGGGTCCGCTCCGCGACCGGTTCCAGCTCCGGGAGCACCTGGGATTTTACACGGTGGACGAGCTGACCGCGCTCGTCATGCGCAACGCCCGCAAGCTGTCGGTTCCGATCGACACAGACGCAGCGCAGGAGATCGCGACGCGCAGCCGCTCGACCCCCCGGGTGGCCAATAACCGGCTGCGGTGGGTACGCGACTACGCTACGAGCCGTTCGGACGGGCACGTGACGCTCCGCATCGCCCACGAGGCGTTGGAGATGGCGGGCATTGACACGGCGGGGCTCGATTCGCAGGACCGCCGCTACCTGGAAACGCTGATCCGGGTGTTTGACGGGGGGCCGGCCGGCGTGGAGGCGATCGCCCACACGATGAACACGTCGGCCGACACGCTGGAGGATGAAGTCGAGCCCTTCCTGCTGCGGACCGAGTTCGTCGTGCGCACGCCGCGAGGCCGGACGGCCACGTCGAAGGCCTACCAGCACCTGCAGTTTGCCGCCCCCGAAAAGCGGCTCTTCTAGCCGCGGGCTCCGCTTGACAGCCCCGCAGGCGCCTTCTACCATGAGCGGCTTGTCGTTGATACGAAATCGTTTGGCACGCAACAGTTTGGCGTCAGGCGTCGCGTCCTGTGCCGAGGTAGTGAGATGGCCGTTCCGAAACGCAAACATTCCAACGCGCGGACCGGTGCGCGTCGTTCGCATCACGCCAAAAAGCCGCGTCAACTGACGTTCTGCCCGAAATGCAGTGCGGGGGTACCGACCCACATGGTGTGTCCGAAATGCGGATACTACATGGGTCGTCAGGTCGTGGAGGTGTTGGAGTCGTAAGTCGTCGCGGCGCATACCTGGAAGGCTCTTACGCGTGAAGAAGTTTGCGTTTCTGTTTCCGGGTCAGGGCGCCCAGTCGGTCGGTATGGGGCAGCAGTTGTATAACACGCTGCCGGTGGCCCGTGAATTGTATGACCGGGCCAACGCCTTGCTGGGATTCGACTTGTCCCGCGTCTGTTTCGAGGGTCCGGAAGAGGAACTCGACTCGACCGTCGTGAGCCAGCCGGCGCTGTTTGTCACGAGCCTGGCCGCGCTGGAGTCACTCAAGCATGAGTCGCCGGGCGTGGTGGCCGCCTGTGTTGCTGCGGCTGGCCTGAGTCTGGGAGAATACACGGCGCTGGTCTTCGCGGGCGTGCTCGACTTCGAGGCAGCCCTGACGGTCGTGCAGATTCGCGGTGCGGCTATGCAGGCGGCGTCCGATGCCACGCCCAGCGGGATGGTGAGCATCCTCGGGTTGGAACTGGCGGCGGTCGAGCAACTGTGCGAGCAGGTCCGGGGCGAGGGGGAAACGCTGCAGATCGCCAATCATCTGTGCCCGGGAAACGTGGTCATTTCCGGCGACGCGGCGGCCTGCGAACGGGCGGCCGATCAGGCCGAGTCCGCGGGCGCCATGAAGGCGGTGCCTCTGGCTGTCGCCGGTGCGTTCCATACCGGGCTGATGGCTTCCGCCGTGGACAAGCTGGCCGCAGCACTGGAAACGGTGCCGATGCGGCCCCCACGCATCCCCGTGGTTTCGAACGTGGACGCTCAGGCACACGACGACCCGGACGAGATTCGCCAACTGCTCATCCGGCAGGTCATCTCCCCTGTGCGTTGGGAAGACTCCATCCGCTATCTGCTCGCGGCCGAACAGGTAAATCATTTTTACGAGATCGGTCCCGGCCGCGTCCTGCGTGGCCTGCTCAAACGGATCGATCGCAAGGCCTTGTGTGACAACGTGGCGACCTGAACGCGGCAGCATGCTGGTCGATCACCCCGGTCCGGCGCCATGCGCTGCGACCAGGACCCCCGGTACAGGCAATGGACGAAATGAGGGAAATACCAGAGGCCCGGTTGCAGGTGGAGCTGAGCGGACAGGTGGCGCTCGTGACCGGCGCGTCACGCGGCCTGGGGCGTGCGATCGCCGTGGAACTGGCGGCGAACGGGGCCGTCGTCGCGTGCGTGGCGCGCAACGCGGAGAAACTGGCCGAGACGGTCGCGGCGGCCGCCGCAGCGGGAGGGCAGGCCGAGGCCTTCAGCTGCGACGTGAAAGACGGGAGCCAGGTCGACCGCCTGGTCGATGCTCTCGTCGCGAAATGGGACCGGCTCGACATCCTGGTCAATAATGCCGGGATCACGCGCGATGCTCTGCTGGCCGGGATGCATGACACCGACTGGGACGAGGTGCTGGACACCAACCTGCGGGGTGCTTTCCTGTTCGCGCGGGGCGCGTCACGGGTCATGATGCGCGCCAAATACGGGCGGATCATCAACGTCAGCAGCGTGGCCGGACTGATCGGCAACGCCGGCCAGACGAACTACTCGGCGTCCAAGGCCGGCCTGTTCGGCCTGACTCGCAGCCTCAGCCGCGAACTGGCCAAACGCCGGGTGACCGTCAATGCCGTGGCCCCCGGATATATTGAAAGCGACATGACCGAGACGCTCGGCCCCGTGCTGCTCGAAGAAGCCCGGAAACAAATTCCGGCACGACGCCTCGGAAAACCGGCCGAAGTGGCCGCGGCCGTGCTGTTCCTGGCCAGCCCGGCCGCCGCGTATATTACGGGATGCGTACTTACCGTTGACGGGGGGATGACGGGTTGAGTCAACCACCGGAGGGGCGGTAGAGTATAGCCTGGGAAAAGAATAGTCTGGGCAAAAAAGAGACCGGCAAGGCGGACCGCGTCTTGACCGTGCTTATGGAAATCCTCTATCTTCGTGGGTCTGCTTGTGTGAGCGTGAGGGCCGCAGAACCCGCATTACTTGGCAAAGTGGCTGGCCCCATGTCGGGTCGTCGGGTCCTAATCATAGGAGGTTGGTGCACGTGGCATCTGTTGAAGAACGCGTAATCGAAATCGTGGCCGAGCAACTCGGGGTCGAGAAGGAGAAGATCACCAGAGACACCCACTTCGTCAACGATCTGGGCGCCGACTCGCTGGACACGGTGGAACTCGTCATGGAACTCGAGGAAGAGTTCGATATCAACATTCCGGACGACGCCGCGGAGAAGATCCAGAAGGTCGGCGAGGCAATTGACTTCATTGCCAAGGCGCAATCCTCCTCCTAGCGGGACGTGGTCACAGGTATGAAACGACGTGTGGTCGTCACGGGTCTGGGTGTCGTGACCGCGGTCAGCTGCCAGGTGAATGACCTCTGGCAGCGGATCCTGGCGGGCGAGAGCGGTGTGCACCTGGTGCGTCTGTGTGACACATCCGATCTGAAGGTCAAGATCGGAGGGGATATCTACGATTGGAATCCGAGCGCGTACATCGACGCCAAGGAAGCCAAACGGATCGATCGCTTCACACAGTTCGCACTGGTTGCCGGCGCCGACGCGCTGCGGGATTCGGGCCTCGACCTCGCTCAGGAAGATACCTATCGGTGCGGCGTGGTGCTCGGATCGGGCATCGGCGGACTGTGCGAGATCGAGTCGCAGATGAGCCGGCTGATGACCAAAGGCCCCGATCGGGTGTCCGCCTTCACCGTGCCCAAAATGATGCTCAACGCGGCCGGCAGCATGCTGTCGATCGTGCACGGCATCCGCGGCCCGAATTACGCCGTGGCCACGGCCTGCGCTAGCGCCACCAATGCCATGGCTGACGCCCTGAAGTTGATCCAGGATGGCCGGGCGGACGTGATCGTCACCGGCGGCACCGAAGCCGCCATCACCAGGATGGGCATCAGCGCCTTTCAGAACATCAAGGCGCTGTCCATGCGCAACGACGATCCGGCGGGCGCCAGTCGGCCGTTCGACGCCGATCGTGACGGGTTCGTGTTCAGCGAAGGTGCCGGCCTGCTGATCTTCGAAGAACTGGAACACGCCCGGGCCCGCGACGCCAATATCTACTGCGAAGTGTTCGGCGCCGGTGTCAGCACCGACGCCGGACACATCACGCAGCCCGATGAGAATGGGGCCGGTGCCGCACGCGCGATCTCCAATGCCGTGCTCGACTCGCAGATCGAATTGTCCGACATCGATTACATCAATGCCCACGGAACCGGCACCGAACTGAACGACCGGGCGGAGACCATGGCCATCAAGCAGGTGTTCGGTGACCATGCGAAGAAGGTGAGCATTTCCAGCACCAAGAGCCAACTCGGCCATACACTCGGTGCCAGCGGCGGCATTGAACTGGTTATCACCATCAAAGCCCTCCAGGAACGTGTGGTCCCCCCCACGATCAACCTCGAGACTCCAGATCCCCTGTGCGATCTCGACTACACCCCGCTGCAGCCCCGTGAACGCGACATCAAAGTGGCGATGAGCAACAGCTTCGGCTTCGGCGGCCACAACGCCTGTATCGTCGTCGGCCACCTGCGCAATGGGACGGTGCAGTGAGCCGTCAGTAGTTGAAAACCAGCCCCCGGGCGCGCAAGGACTCGGCAAGCGCTGACGCCCCCTCAAACAGCACCGCGTCCAGTCCTGCCGCGACAGCGCCCGCCACGTTCTCCGGCCGATCGTCTACAAAGAAGATCCGCTGGGGCGGCACTCCAGCACGCTCCACCGCCCGCTGGTAGATCTCCCTGTCCGGCTTGCAGCATCGCTCGCGATAACTCAAAACCTGCACGGAAAACAGCTCGCCAATCACTGCATATCGGCCGCCTGCCACGTAGTTCCAATGCGCTTCACACGTGTTGGACAGGATCCCCAACCGATAGCCCGCCCCCCAGAGATGACTGGCAATCGGCACCACCGGCACATTGAGCGAAAACATGGCGCTGTGGGCATGGTGCAGCGCGTCGTAGTCTGGCCGCACGCCCGCCGCAGCACAGAACGCATCGTAAAACTCGCGACTGCTCACCTCCCCACACTCGTAACGCCACTGCAACCGGCTGCTGAAGACAATCTCCCGGATGCGCTCCACACCCAGTCCCGTAAGCTCCGCCAGTTGCCGACACGCAATCTGCGTGTCGAACGTCAGCAATACATTGCCCAGATCGAAATAGATGAATTCGGGAGCCAAGCCAGTCGTCATGCCGCCACCACCGTCGCACGCTTGCCAATGAGCCGCCAACGCCATCCACCTGCTGACACAGGCCGGAAAGTACCCAGCGTAATACATTACCGGCGCACGACAAAGCGGACGAAATCCGACCGCCGGCAGCAGCCCCCGGACCTCTCCGCACCCCCGGACCACCTCCCACCCCCGTTCCCCCCCACAGCCAACGGCAACCACTGCCGGCAGCCCATTGAACGGCGATCGGCCGCCGGACGGCCGCAGCAAGCCACCCCAGACACCCTAAACACCCCCAGCTTCTTTTCCGGAATAATTCTTTAAACCGGCATGGTCGCCTGAACCGATACAGACTGCGCGCCTGGGCTGTGCCAGCTTCCTGGCCGGAGTCGGCATAGACCGGTCGTGGTGGCTGGGGAGTGCGTCGTGCGGCCGCTCCACGAAGACCTATACACATCAGGATGATTGCCATGCTGCGGAATGTTGTCGTGTTTGCTTGTTTGGTGGTGGCAGCCATAGGTCTGGTCGCAGCCGCAGAGCCTGAGACTCCTGCATCGAACTGGATGCCGGCCGATCAACTGCGCGAGTCGGTGTACCGACCGGGGGAATCCACGATGGTGGCACTCGAGGCGGCTCAGACGGGCACGCCCAGCCTGGCCGACCGCCTCCGCGCAATTCGTGGGGGTGGAGCTGCCGAGAGCGACGCGATACCGCACGGCAGCAGCCCGGCGCCCGCCGACAGTGCGGGTGCGCCGGCAATGTTGCCGACCAACACCACGGCCTCCCAGCTTCCTTCGGTGCTTGTACGGCGCAGCAGTACTCCGGCGGAGGCACCGGTTGAGTTGACGCCGAGCGGGTCGTCGGCAGGTGAACCGGTCATAGCGGATAGTGCCGCGGAGGTGGACATCGAGTCGACGGATTCCATGCGTCGAACCGCGCGCCGCCAGCGCAGCGAGACCCCGACGTTTCGGGCTCCAACGGCGACCGCGAACACGTCGAGCCGGTCGGCGGCGGCGAGTACGGCGAATACTCTGGGCATGACGAGTCAGGGCCCAATGATTCTGATCGAGACGGACGGCCCGCGCGCGATCCTGGTGGGGAAGCCGGCCAACTACCGTGTCCGCCTGGCGAACCAGGGGAACGCCGAAGCGGACCAGATGATTGTGACGGTCACGGTGCCCGCCTGGGCACAGATCGCAGCGACCGAGGCGCGTTCCGGTTCGGTCAGTGCAGACGACGATCCGGACGCCGGTCGCCGGCTGATCTGGGCGATGGAGCGTGTAGCGGGCCGTTCGCAGCACGAGTTGTCTTTGTCGCTCGTACCGACTGAGAATCGCCCTGTCGATCTGACCGTCGACTGGGTCCTCCGCGGCGCTCCGGCGCAGACGAGTATCGAGGTGCAACAACCTCAGCTGGAGATGGCGGTCGACGGGCCGACCGAGATGAAATACGGTACCACAGCGGTGTTCACGATCCGGGTGAGCAATCCGGGCACGGGGCCGGCGGAGAACGTCGTCGTATCGGTCGGTGCCAGTGGCATCGCCAACCAGCCGAACACGGTGGGTACTTTGGGAGCGGGTGAAAGCCGCACGCTGGAAGTCGAGTTGTCGGCTCAACAGGCGGGCGCGATGAAGATCGAGGCAGCCGCGCAGGCCGACGGCAGTCTGCATGCGGACGCATCGCACGGGGTCCAGGTACGGCGTGCAGAGCTCGCCGTGAAGGTCACAGCTCCGGCCATGTTGTACGCAGGGGCCATGGCGACCTACGAGATCCGTGTGGCCAATACGGGTGACGCGCCGGCCGAAGGCGTGACACTCGATCTCGAACTCCCGGCCGGATTCAAAAACGGCGTGGGCGTCGACAAGAAACCGATCGACAAGGGCCCGTTCCGCTGGCGTCTGGGCGACCTGCCTGCGGGGAGCGACCGGGTCTATGCGATGCAGTGCGAACTGGTCACCGATGGACCGAACCAGTTCTCGGCCAAGGTGCAGGGGGCGGACAACCTCGTCGCGGCCGACACGGCGGTGACGACCGTCGAAGCGCTGGCCGACCTGAAGCTCATCGTCAACGATCCCACGGGACCGATACCGGTAGGTCAGGACGTCGAGTTCGAGATCCAGGTGCTCAATCGCGGCCTGAAGGAAGCCACGCACATACAGCTGGTAGCCCAGTTTTCAGAAGGCATCGAGCCTTCGTCGGCCGCGGGACACGCCGCTGACATCGTGCCCGGACAGGTGATCTTCAAGCCGGTCGCAGCGCTGCCTGCCGGTGGCCAGCTCACGGTCAAGATCATGGCAGCCGCCCAGAAAGCGGGCGACATGCGGTTCCGCGCGGAGCTATCCTGCGGCGATCCTGACACGAGGCTGGTGGCCGAGGATACCACACGCTTCTACGGAGTGGCCGCGCCCAGTCCAGCGCCGCAAGCGGCCGAGCGACCGGATATCGGACCGACCCCGGCACGGCGCTGATCGGCAACCCGCATGCGGCGGAACAGGCCCTGGAGGGGTGGCCGCGCGAACGACCTCCCTCCAGGCACTCACCCGCTCACACCCTGCCCGCCGGCTCGAACGACAACGGCTCCTGGGAATTGGGATCCCGGATGCGGACGGCCAGTTCGCCATCCAGCAGCCGGCTGACAACCTGGCCGACGACCTCGGAGCGCCAGCCCTGCGCCAGGATCGGCACCTCCTGACCGCCGTGCCCCAGATGGTATGCGATCAGGTCGCGCACGTCCTCAACCGATCCCACCAGCCCCGGCGCCATGTTCGCGGCGCGGGCCATGTTGTGGACGGCGGTGGCCAGGAACTGGCCGAGCAGCGTGTACTGTGGGCGGGCCACCTTCGGTCCGGAGTGCGGCATCTGTTCGTCCGGCAGCGCCAGCCCCCGGGACACGCACGCGGCCAGGTCCGGGATCGACCGCTGGAGTTTCCGCCAGTCCATACCGCGCACCGCCCGGATCAGACGCTCATCATCCGATGCGCGGCGGGCCACTTCCAACATGAGGTCATCGCGCAGCACACGGCGTGGCGGGACGTCCCGGCTGCGCGCCTGCGCGTCCCGCCAGCGCCACAGCTCGCGGAGAATCGCCAGCTGACGTCGCGACAGCCCCGAGATGCCCGAGACCCGGCGCCACCGCTCCGTCGTCTCTTCCCGTTCCAGATGGTCCTGCCAGACGGCCAGCTCGTCGCGCAGCCAGTGCCGGCGCCCCAGCTGGTCCAGCCGGTCTATCAGACGCTGGTATAGCGGCTCCAGATAGACGACGTCCTGTACCGCGTACTCCAGCTGCCGTTTGCTCAGCGGACGGTGCCGCCAGTTCGTACGCGTCTCCCCTTTTTTAAGCGACTGGCCCAATACCCGCTGCAGGAGCGTCCCGTAGGCCGCCGGATAGTCCAGGCCCACGAAGCCCGAGGCCACCTGCGTGTCAAACAACTCGGCCGGCCGCGCTCCAATCGCGCGGCGACAGAATCGAAACTCCTCCCGCCCCGCGTGCACGATCGTTGTGTGACCGGGCGACGCCAGCAACTGCCAGAACGGCGTGAGGTCCGGCGCCGCCAGCGGGTCCAGTACGGCCAGCTGCTCCCGCGCGGCCACCTGCACCAGGCACAGTTCGGGATAGTAACGATCCTCCGAAACGAACTCCGTGTCGAAGGCAATGAACGGAGCGCCCGCAATCTCCTGGCAGAATTCACGAACCGCCTGGTCAGTGGAGAGGTATTCGTACTTCACGCGTCAGGTACTGTAGTGTTGCTTCACGGCAGGATGGAGCATCATGCTGTTCACGCGCTTTCGCGCACACTGGCCCGCCACCCTCCGACCGGCTCGCCGGCCCGTCGCGGAGGTCCACACAGCAGCGGGGATGTCCGGGCATGATAATCCACACCCCCTCGCCTTGCCAGGACCAGTCAGCCGGGTCCGGCACACGCTCTTCTGACAGTTTGAAGCCGACAGGTGCGCCGAGCGTCCGGCCGGAGGGAGGAGCGGATACCGCGGCGCAGACGCGGGTGTGACCCCGGCCAGCTTGCTTGACTTTTGCACTGCGCGGTCTGATACTTGACCTCTTAACAAGCTGACACAAACACGACCACACCCAATCGCGAAATCACGAAAACACGAACACGCTCGGCCGACGCCCGCTATACACGGGATTCTTTCGGCAACAGGTGGAACCGTCTTCCCGCGCATGTCATTCTCATCGCTGATGGATCATAGGGAGCATTACAGTGCCTCAATCCGTTCTTGATGCAATCAAGTTAGGCCTGTGGAATTACGAGCCCGAAGAGCACGACAGCTCTGATTACGCCTCCACGCAGGCGCTGCCAGGCACGGATGAGAAGCTGGCGGTTCTGTCCGAACGCGTCAGCCGCGGATTGCCGCTCTGGCACCCGCTGGATCGCCGGTCTTACGACGAGAACGCGCGTGACTGACGCACCTGGTACTGCAACCTCCGCGAACGCAGCTCGCGGGAGTAACTGAGGATCGAACTATGCCCACGTTCAGCGCGGAAGTCCCGCATCAGCTGGGAAGCGAACAGGCCACCCAGCGGCTCAGGCAATTCATCGACCAGGCGCGGGAACAGTACCGGGACGTCGTCAGCGACGTGCAAGGAAGCTGGAGTGACAACCTGCTGACATTCTCGTTCAAGTCGTACGGATTCAAAATCGATGGGACGCTGACCGTCGGCGAGACCACGGCACGCGTGGCCGGCAACATGCCGTTTGCCGCCGTTCCGTTTCGCGGCAAGATCGAACAGTCGATCGCGGCTGAACTGCGCCGAGAACTGACGTGAACGCCCCAGACGGCTGGGAAAGTCGTCGCCCTGGAGCCGGCAGGTCGCGCGCATCCGTTTGTGCAGATTGGATCGCCTGTAGTACCCAGCCGCGCCAGCGTGCCCCCCGGCGCGTGGAATAGACGCCCCCGCGCTGACCCTCCGCGGACTCGACGTGACGTATATAAACTGGAGTGGTTAGCGGATATCCCGTGTCTGTTCCCGGGCATGTGTACGTAGCGATGAACAAGCACGTTGAAACAAGCAACCTGGAAATCGAGGCGAGGCGGATGCTGCGCTACCGCCTGCCTCTGGCACTGGCCGTGCTGATTAACGCCGCCCTGCTGGCCCGCGTCCCGCTCCTGCAGATGAGGGCGGACGGCCCGTCGGCAGCGGCCAGCATGATCGTCACCGCAGATGCCGGCCACGGGCGGCTAACAGCGCCCCCGTTGCCGCCCGCCAGGCACCGGACCGTTCAACTGATTGCAGCCGAAACGCCCGAACCTGCTTCGCCAGACCCACCGGCCGGCCCGCCGGTCGCCGACCCGCCGTCCCCGCCACCTGCCCCAGCGCCCATTGCCTCGCCCGCTCCAGAGCCTGCCGTGCCGCCAGTGCCGCAGACACTGGTCCTGCACAACGTCCCACAGAGTGGCGGGCCGGTGCGGTTCGTGGTCAATGGCCAAGTGTATGAGCTAATGCCCGGCGAATCGCGCGAGTTCACCACCGGATCTTCCTGGGACGTGCAATTCCATCGTGGCGAATCGTTCGGCGATGCGCGACGCCAGCTCGCGTGTGGCGTCTATTCGTTCGTCATAACAGAACAGGGCTGGGACCTGCAGAGTGACGCTCCGTAGACGCGGCGCGTGGCCGCCGGCCGCGGCTCACTCGCGTGTGCGGATGAAGTCGCTCAGATGCACCTTCACTGCCCGGCCGCTCGTCGCCCGGGTCGTATCGAGCACGGCCGGCGCGGCCGGCTTCGACTTAGGCAACTGATTGCGGGGAATCTCCAGTTCCGGTACGGGTGCCGGATCGTCGGGCGGCGCAGGAGCCAGTTCCATCCCGTCCGCAGCGCCGTCCCCTTCCAGCGTCTGTTGCGGCACGGGCGCCGGTTCCATGTCCGTCATGTCGGGCACCGGGGGCGCGATTGGCAGGTCCGGCTCCTCAGCCGCTTCATCCCCGAACGGCGGCAGGTCCGGCTCTTCAACCGCTTCATCCCCGAACGGCGGCAGGTCCGGCGGCAACGGAGCCGGATCGTCCAGCAGCACATCATCCCCAGGCACGCGCTCACCACGTTCGACGCAGCACCCCCGTGGGCAACTGCTGCATCGATTCCAGCCCAGCAGGCGGCAGAGCCCATCCAGTGCGGGAGTGGGTCGCGTGCGACAACTTCGGCAACAGCAACCGGGCGCTGAGCGCCATGGCCACAGCGCCGGCCGCCGGGGCGCCGTGCATGTCGGCACAGGGCACGTCACCGTCGGGCAAGCCGCTGCCCTCAGCTGTTTATCCAGGCAGTAGTCATCCCACCAGCAGCCATGGCGGAACGCCTGCCAGTCCGACCGTGCACAGGCCGACAGACCGTCACTGGGCAGCGTCCGTGCGGGAGACGGTGCCGGGAGGCAGGCCAGCTCGTACGCCGGTTCCCCCGTGGCCAGAACCGGCACCTCCGTCTGCCCGACCGCCCCGGCCGTCTGTGCGATCGAGCCTGTCAACAAGAGCACTGCCACGCCGCACATGCAGATCGCCATGGCCAACCCCTCCATGTTGGAACCAACGACTCCATTCGACAAACTCATTAGCGCAATTTGCGGATCGTCCGGATCCTGGCGCAAATGACTTTGTTGTCACTTCCCAGTCTTGGTGTCGGCCGCCTGCACAACCCGAATTCAAGGCAGTACTGGACCCTGATGCAAACGCTACGTTCTGGAAATCGGGTCTGACGCTCAGGATCCGATCCGGCGCGAAACACGTTACAACTGACAGGCTCGACGTGATTCTTGCGAGCGGCCCAGACGCGGCCGTGCCGAACGCTACAGCTTGCCCTGGCCGGACAGGTTGCCGGTGGTGGAGCAGCCGCCGAAGCCGGTACAGGCAAAACACCGACCGGCCTACCCGTCACTGCACATGTACCGCCCGGACTCGGCATACAGCCAGGCGAGTTCCCGGCCGAGCTTCAGGTATTTCATGCCGTAGGCGCAGGCGGTGATCACTGCGGCCACCGCCGTGATGTACGTGGACGATGCGACTGACGACGACAGGCTGAGCAGCGTGAGGGAGACGACCATGGCCACGCATGTCACTGTTCGTGTACCCCGCATCTCCCGCACGAGAACCTGCACGCGATGGGCGTTGAACGACGATCGCGTGCTGATGTTGGCCAGCTCCCGCAATTCAGAGAACGCGTCGCGGCACTCGGGCACGCTGGGCGCGGCGGCGCCAGTCACGGCGGAAGGCGGAGACGCGGGAGACGCTGAAGCAGGCGTCACGGTCCGGCTCGCGCACTTCACCGCCGGTCGCGCGGCGGCCGGCGTTTCCCCCCGGGGACTCGTAGAGAACTGCCGCGTCCGCTGCAGCAGCGCCGCCATATACTCTTCGATCGATGGCTCTTCCCGCTCCCTTTCCGCGTCCGGATGGGGCACAGCAGTTATTTCGCAGAGCTCGCTCGGCGGCACGGCGTCGGCAGACTGGCACTTGCACAGCGGCGGATCCGCGACGATGGTAGCGTCCGCACAGCGTCCTGAGCCCGATGCGATTCCGGCATCCGAGCCCATATCGGACGGCGTCTGAACCATGTTGAACCCCCTTCTGCTGATACGGCGGCAGGCAGCACAGCCGTTGGCGCGCCCCGTAACGGCCTGCGGCGCCATCGTGCTGCCGCTCTGCCATGTTGGACCGGACGCGCTATGGCCGGACAGACCCTTCGTAGATATCTAGCTTCTCGCGAGCCGTCAGTCAAAAACCGGGGACGGGTTGTGAGGGTGCCCCGGCAACGCGTCCGCGACGCGCGCCAGGTTTCTCGCATCGCACGGATTGTAGGGGCGCCGCACAGTCTTACGGCTGGATCGACACCACAATCACCTCCCCCTGTCGCCGATGCGCCAGGCCGGCCGGCGCCAGGGTCGCATCGAGCAGTGCCGGCAGCGGGACTTCGTGCACGTCAAAAGAGACGCGCGTGCCAAGCCGCTCCTCCACCCCCGCGTCGTAGGCGAAGGTGATGCCCAGTTGTCTGGCGAGTGTTTCCAGAACCGCTTCCACCGGCTGACCCGTGACCTTGAGCGTGAAGACGGTCTTGCCCGCCGAGCGCGGCGACGGCGGCCGGCGCGCGGCGCGCGACTGCAGCAAACGCTCGAACCGCTCGTGCTCCTCCCGGGTCCCCTCCAGCACGACGCGCTGGCCCCGGGCGTCGATCGTCGCCTGCGGGAACTGCGACTGCACGGCCGCGACCTGTGATGACGACAGGGTGGCCGGATAGTCGCGGGCGATCAGCGTCTGTTCGGGCAGCGGTACCAGCTGCACTGTGTGACCATCGTCCGCACAGGCGAACGTCAGACCAAAGCCGGCCAGGACCAGGGTCGCGCGATCGGTCCACGGCAGTGCCGGGAGGTCGAGCGCGGGCCACAGGTCGTGCGGTATACGTTCGCTCCCCTCGAACGTGATGCCGGCCTCCCGCGCCAGCTCGTCCAGCAGCGCGCGCGGTTCTGCCAGGTCATCCCATCGCCAGGCACGCACGGCGCCCAGTCGCTGTGCCACGGGACGCGGTAACTGCTGAACCTCCGCGCGCCGCGCACTGGCCACTTCAGCCAGGTGCGAGGTTTCCAGCCGCGGCCCGACATAGACCACACCGTCCAGATAGGCCGGTGCGGCATCACACTGCGCCACGAGCTGCTCCAACACGTCCCGCACAGCCACGTCATGCACTGACAACTCAATGCCACAGCCTGGATCGATGCGCCGATCGAGCATGATGGCGATCTGCTGGGCGCGGGCCAGGGACGACAGCGCATGGCGGAGCGGCGTGCCGGCCGACCAGAACGCGTCGCGGACGCGGGCGTTGAGCACCTGCTGGAAGGCCGCGCCGGTCTTCCAGCGGGGCGGCGCCCCCTGCCCTTCGCCCCCACCTGTCACAGACGCGGCCGACACAGACAGACAGAAAATGCAGCCGTACCAGGCGGCCATCGCCACCCCGCGCCAACGTAAGGGTTTACCCAACCTGCTCATAACACGGCCCCCGCGGGCCTCCAATCTCATCTTGTCCCTCTATCTTGACACCGGCGGCCGACAGGCCACACGCGGAAAGTCCCGATCATCCAAGTGCTGCTGTTGTGCATCGCGCGGTCGCCAATTACACTCGAATTCGTGGCGTGTGTGTCGGCCGGCGCGACTCACGCTCTGTCCGCGATCCATCACGATCGGTCACTGGCAAGGGACGAAACGGGAGGCGTGTTGCGTGTCCGCTGCACCAGCGAAGGCCCCGCTGCTTGATGCCTTCTATCAACGATACCTGACCGACGAGACTTCGGCGCGGTTCGTGGCCGAGGTTTCACGCCATTATACCTTGGGAACCCTGGCGCGACTGGCCGCCGGTGGCTCCCGCATCACGCGCCGCGCCGCCGTGTTGTCGATCGGGTTCCTGGGCGACTTCCGCTGCAACGAACTGCTGGGGCGCGCGCTGCACGACCACGATCGCGTCGTGCGTCTGCTGGCCGAGAACGGCATTCGAGAACTCTGGTATCGCGACGGCTCGGAACAGCAGCAGCACCAGCTGCAGTCCATCATCCGCTTTAACAATTCGTTCCGGTACGATCAGGCGGCGCGCGAGGCAACGCGGTTGATCCAGGAAGTGGATGGCTTCGCGGAAGCCTGGAACCAACGCGCCATCGCTTTGTATCAGATGGAACGGTACAGCGAATCGCTGAACGACTGCCGGGAAGCGGTCGAACGCAACCCGCATCACTTCCCGGCGGTGGTCGGCATGGGACACTGTTACCTCGAGCTGTATGACGCGGTCGCTGCCCTCGACTGCTTCCGCCTGGCGCTGACACTCAACCCGGACATGGAGAACGTCCGGGCCCAAGTGGGCTACCTGCAGCGGACACTCGAAGGACGCTAACGCCGCGCGAACTGTTGCCTTGAACTGCAACGCGGCGATCCTGACACAGCCCCGGGGTAAGCCACGCCACGCGGCGCCAGACGGAGACCTCCAGGCCTTGGCGTACCACGGTCGTCGTGGGACGCGCTACCTGCTGTCAGCAGAAACAGTGCACCTGCGAAACAGATCTCGCAACTGTGAGAACGGCAATCTCACTGGCTCTTTCACCTCCCCATGTCCCCCCCGCCGCCACACCGCCCCACGGGTACCTGATTCATCCCCGCCACATATTCTGCTACCATGACTCACGCTGATACATCTTCACAGAAAGGAGCCGATCATGAGAAAACTTAGCTGTGTGGCCCCGGAGTGGTGGGATTACACGACGTTGGACATGGACATTGTCAACGATGCGGCCCGACTCACCCCGCAAGATTTGCAGCAGTTGAGTCGACCAGGGTTCCGCGTGGTCATGTACGACACGATCGAAGAGTTCTACCTGGCCGAGGCGCTGGAGTACATCGAGGCGTGGAAACAGTCGACGCCCGACAATCCGGCCGGCATCTGTGGCCCGATTGGCCCGACCGAGCAACTGCCGCTGGTGGCGCAGCTGGTCAATGCCATGGACCTGAATCTGGGCCGGCTCGGTGCGCACTTCTGGGGCATGGACGAGTGGGTACTCGATGGCCAGGCCGTGGGGATGGACCATCCGCTGTCCTTCGCCAAGACCAACAACGAACTGTGTTTCGACCGGATCCGCGACGAATTGAAGTTGCCGGAGGCGAATATGCACTACCCGAGCGGCGACCTCGCGGAGCACAGCGCGCTCTACGACAAGATACGGTGTGTCGTGATGCAGGGTGGGCAGGGAGATGTGAAACACTGGGCCTTCAATGATCCAGTGCGCCGCACAGGGCCCTATCAGGATGCACCGCCCTCTCCGGAACAGTACCGCCAGCTCGGCACGCGCGTCGTCGACCTGCATCCCATGACCGTGATGCAGAACGCCCGCACGTCAGGCGGCGGCAATATCTCGCTGGTACCGACCCAGGCTACCACGGTCGGACCGGTCGAGACCTGGAAGTCCGAGAAAGTCTCCATCTGGCAGGCCGGCTGCCATGACAACCCGTTCGGCATGCGTTTGACGACCCTCATGATCTCCAAACGCCTGCCGGACTCCGCAGTGCCGATGAGCCTGCTGGCTGATCACCCCAACGTGCAGTTCAACTTCTTCCGGCCCGGCCTGGGCACGTGCGAAGTGGAAATGCACTGAGTAGGGGCGAGCGCAGTCTGCCGACGGCCGAAAAACGCGATGTGCTGCTGGCGCTGGGAAAGCACTGAGGTTTGAGTCGCACGGCGGCAGCGCTCCTGCGAAACATCCAGACGCGGGGCAGGAGGACCATTTGTACGGCGATCCCCGAGAGTCTCGCGATGTTCCGCGCCGCGTTCGCTGCCGCGTGACACCCCGGATCGCGACCCGGCGCCGCGCGCGGTGAAGGGTCGCGGAGGAGCTGACGAATGAACCAGCACAAGTACATTCTGGCGTTGGATCAGGGTACCACATCCAGCCGGGCCATCGTGTTCGACCATGGCGGGCGAGCGGTGGCAGCGGCGCAACAGGAGTTCCCTCAGCTGCTGCCGCGTCCCGGCGAAGTGGAACACGATCCCGAGGCAATCTGGGAGTCGCAACTGGCCGTCGCCCGGCAGGCGCTGGAGCAGGCACATCTCAATGCGGCCCAGATCGCGGCGGTGGGGGTGACGAACCAGCGCGAGACAGTGATCCTGTGGGAGCGCGATTCAGGTCGGCCGATCCACCACGCGATTGTGTGGCAGAGTCGCGTGAGTGCGGGGATCTGTGAGCGGGTGCGGGCCAGCGGCTGCGAGCCGCTGATCCGCCAGAAGACCGGTCTGGTGCTGGATCCGTACTTCTCTGCGACCAAGATCCGCCATCTGCTCGACCTGTACCCCGCGCTGCAGCAGCGCGCGGAGCGCGGTGAGATTCTGTTCGGCACGGTCGACTCGTTCCTGGTCTGGCGCCTGACCGGCGGGCGCTGCCACGTGACCGACGTGAGCAACGCCAGCCGCACGCTGCTGTTCAACCTGGCGACGCTGGATTGGGATGACGAGTTGCTGAAGATTTTCGGTGTGCCGCGCGCGATGCTGCCGGCCGTGCGTCCCTCGAGCCACCTGTTTGCCAGTTGTGACGCGGAGTTCTTCGGCCGCGAGATTCCGATCGCCGGCGTGGCGGGCGACCAGCAGGCCGCGACGTTCGGACAGGCGTGCTTCGAGCCGGGCATGGCCAAGAACACCTACGGCACCGGCTGCTTCCTGCTGCTCAATACCGGCTCGCAACCGGTGCCTTCGCAGCACAACCTGCTGACTACTGTCGGCTGGCAGATCGACGGGCAGGTCACCTACTGCCTGGAAGGCTCGATCTTCATCGGCGGCGCTGTGGTCCAATGGCTGCGCGACGGCTTGGGGCTGATCCCGAACTCTCAGGCGGTTGAAGCGTTGTGCGCGACGGTACCCGACAGCGGCGGTGTGGTGTTCGTGCCGGCGTTCGTCGGGTTAGGCGCGCCGCATTGGGATCCCTATGCCCGCGGCGCCGTGTTCGGCCTGACGCGGGGCACGACGGCCGGGCACCTGGCCCGAGCGGCGATCGAATCCATGGCGATGCAGACCAGCGACCTGCTCGACGCGATGCGTCAGGATGCCCACGTACCCCTGACGGTGCTGAATGTCGACGGCGGCGCGTCGGTCAATTCGGAACTGATGCAGTTCCAGGCCGACATCCTGCAGGCCTCGGTCCGGCGCCCGGTGGTGGCCGAGACAACCGCCTTGGGCGCCGCGTACCTGGCCGGCCTGGCCGTGGGCTACTGGGACAGCACCGCCGACGTCGCCCGCAACTGGGTGCTGGACCGGGAGTTCACGCCACGCATGCCGGCGGCGGAGCGTGAGACCCGGGTGCGGCGCTGGCAGCGTGCGGTACAGCGTGCGCGGGACTGGGAGGAACGCGAGGCATGATCCACGGGCATGAAGATCTGTTCATCGGCACGTTGGCGATCCTGTGCGGATCGCTGCTCGTCACCGCCGCCGTCACGAACTGGCCCTGGTACTACTCGCTGCGTTCGGCGCGATTCCTCGAATCGAAGCTCTCGCGCACCGGCGCGCGCATCGCGCACTGCCTGATCGGCCTGGCACTCATCGCCCTCGGCGTGGCCGTCGCCGCCGGCTTCCGCTGCCCGGTCTGGTGTTGACCCCAGCTCGGCTCTCTCCGCGTGCGCGGGCGACGAGTACGAGGTACGATCCGGCGGGCGGTGGTATTCTCAGCGCTGGATGCTCGATCGCATCGCGCTGCGGTGCTGCTCCGCACGCACGGTCGCGGCGTATCGTTCGGGAACGGTCCAGAACTGTTCGAGCGCAGCCTCGTCGGCGAACAGGAAAATCTGCCCTCGGTAGAACACGCCGTGAGCTCGTTTGCCGTCCACGAGAGTTCCGTGTTCGGTGTAGCGGACTGCGTCGTAGCCGGAGAGCGCTGGTGCGTATTTGTCGAAGTTCTCCAGGAACCTCTGCTGCGCTTCGGGGCTGATGAAGAAGTACAAACGGCCCCGGTGATTGGCGCCCCACTTCGTGTCCCCTTTGACCCACTTCTCCTGCTCGACGAGCGTCACGGGGCAGTAGCCATCCAGTCCCACCACCGGTTCGCTCTTGGCCGGCGCGGCAGGAAGCTGGGCGACGGATGCGGGCGGACCTAGCGTCGCGGCGCTCGGTCCGGGCGCGGCAGGCGGCGCAGCGGCGGCGGGCGGTGCGGCCGGCGGACTGCTGGGCGGCAGCGGAAACTGACTCGCAGCCGTCGCCGGGGGGACATTCGGCCCCGGGGCGGTCGGCAGCGGGAACTCACCGCCCGCAGGCGTCGTGGCCACATAGGACGCCGGTTGTTCGGCCGGCGCAGTGCGGGCAGTGGTGTCCGGGATGACCCACTGATTGGTGACATAGGAAGACGATAACGGGCCTTGAGCGCTCGATGGGACAGCCGGCGGCGTGGCAGCGGGCGGCATCGCCGCCTGGTACGTCGCAGGCGGCGCGCCGGCGACCGGCGCGGCTGGGTTCGACGATGGCGGACCGTAGATCGTGGTAGCCGGTGGATTGCCTGTCGGCAACGGATATGCGGATGCTGACTGCCGCGTCTCGGTCGGCGTCTGCAGCGCGGCGGGCGACGACGGTCCCCAGGGGAAGGCGGACGCGGTTTGCGGGCTGCTCTGGGCCGGCGGCAGCGTGACGTCCGGACCCGTGTTGACACCGGCCGGTAACCCCAGGCGCGCGTGGGCCACGATCTGGTCCAGGACCGCTACATAGCGATTGGCGTCGATCGGGCTCGGGCCACGGTAGACTTCGGTGCCGGCGGACGTCATGATCACGTCGGTCGGCCATCGATCGACGCGCAGATCCCGCGCCACTTTGGGCAACTCCGCCACGTTCACCTTCCAGGGCACATAATTGGTGGTCAGGGCGTGGATGAGTTCCGGTTGGTTGAAAACGGACCGCTCGAGCTTCTGGCAGGGGGCGCAGTCGGGGCTCCAGAAGTGGATCAGCACCAGGCGCTGGTGGCGCTCCGCCAGCATCTGGGCTTCGGCCCAACTGTTGACCCAGGCAATGCTCTGCTGCGACCACGCGTTGCTGGTACCGATCAACAGCACGATTGCCGTCAGTAGTGTTTGTCTTGCCCCACCCATGAGCCGACCTTCCTCTTGAACACTCACATACGGGCACGCTTACCCACCACGGGCAGTCCTTTACTCAGCGTTATCGGTATTCAGATCATGCCGATTGCAGAAAAAATGCTGGATGGGAGGATTTTCCGTCTTGTGCGGTCATCCGCAGTGAATCCGGAAGGGGCCCCGATACTCCGAAAAAACTCGCTATTTTGTCGTGATTCGCTTGAGCAATCGCTTGACACAGACGAAGACATGAGTATGATGCCGTTAGTTAGCAGACTTCTGCCATGCATTGTAGGCGCTGCTCGCCCAATGCACTGTTTAACGGGCGCCCTTTGGCTGAACGACTTTGTCTGCGACTAAGTGAAGTTTATCCAGGGGGGTGGCGCTTCTCGAAAGTGTCCTCTGTTAGTGGGTGCGACGAACCTCTGACGGCAGTGCGAGTCCACTGATTCGACGAACGCTGGGCGGTGACTTGCCACTGGGCAGCCCGCAGGGAATCGAGAAGCTATCGAGCCGCAGCGCATAGAAGGTGGCACGGGCTTGACCGTGAAGGTCCTGCCGCTCTACAGAGCGGCGCAGTCATGATCTCGCGATATCGCGATAGCAGCTTTACTCTGGTCGGTCCCTCGTGGCGTGGCTGAGCACGGGAGCGGGGGCCCTTCTGAGTCCTGACAATCACAGCGTTGAGTTTTATCGGCGGGCGGGAAGTATTTCGGGGCCAGGTAAATCGCACCGGCGCATGAGCGCCCAGCGTCAATTCAGAAGTTCTTGTTCTTGGGGAGCTACCAGTTACTCGGGCCCGTTCGAGGAATGCGGTTTGAGCAGGTACCGTCTAGGTGGAGCATGGGGAAAAAAAAGCAACGCGGGAAACCGGGTCCTGGAAATAACCCGGGGCGTTCCAACAGCAATGGCAGACCACGGCGACGGCGCCGCCCCCCCGACGCGACCCGGCGACCGGTGGACGTCGAGCCGCCGGAGAATCCGGATGCCCCGTTGGAGCCCGGTTTCGGCCTGCTCGAACTGCATCCCAACGGTTACGGCTTCCTGCGCAGCCCGGACAACAACTACTCGCGCGAGCGGACCGACCCCTTTGTCCCGGGCACGATGATCGAGAAATACCGGCTCCGCCCCGGCCTGATGATCCACGGCATGGTGCAGCAGGCGCGCAAACAGCAGGGACCGCGACTGCGCGAGATCACCGAGGTCGACGGCATCAAGCCGGAAGATTACGTCAACGTCAAGATGTTCGACGAACTCACGCCGATCAATCCCGAGGAGTGGCTGCGGCTGGAGGTCGGCCCCCAGCCACTGACCACGCGCGTGATGGATCTCCTCACGCCGCTGGGCAAAGGTCAGCGCGCGTTGATCGTGGCCCCGCCACGCACCGGCAAGACGATCATGTTGCAGCATATCAGCCTGGGGGTGTCCACCAATCACCCCAACATCAAGCTGATCGTGCTGCTGATCGACGAGCGCCCGGAAGAAGTCACCGACATGCGCCGCACCGTCAACGGCGAGGTGGTGGCCAGCAGCCTGGATCAGGACGTCGAGAGCCACGTGCGGCTCTCCCAGCTGATCGTGGAACGCTGCCGCCGACTGGCCGAAATGGGCCAGGACGTGTTCCTGCTCCTGGACTCCATCACGCGACTGGCACGCGCGTTCAACAAGTGGGTCGGCAACACCGGGCGGACGATGAGCGGCGGGGTGGATATCAAGGCGATGGACATCCCTAAGAAGCTGTTCGCCACGGCGCGAGCCTTCGAAGAAGGCGGCTCTCTCACCG
>JAAYDI010000127.1 GCA_012729315.1 Planctomycetaceae bacterium | reverse complement strand
TTCGGCCAATTGCGGGATGTAACCGCTGCACGGTGAGGAGGTAGGCAGTCCATGCGAATGGGCCCATCCATGGCATGGATTTGTCCACTACAACCGGCTCAGAATGACCGAGCCTTTCACCGTCCCACTTGGATCGCATCCGGATCACCCAGGACCTGCTGAAACCTCTTTCGTCATTTCCCCTTCGTCATCCCTTCGTACTTGGGTATCTCGTCATCCGTCATCCCTTCGTGCTTGGGTATCTCGTCATCCGTCCTTCCTTCGTGCCTGGGTATCTCGTCATCCGTCATTCCTCCTCTGTCCGCGCCGGAAGATGCGCTGAGCGTCTCGCAGCGCGATACCCAACTGATCGATTTCTTCGAGCGTGTTGTAGAAGTAGTAGCTTGCCCGGCTGCTGGCGGCGACGCCGAGGCGTTTGTGGAGCGGCATTGTGCAGTGGTGTCCGGCGCGGATGGCCACGCCGTGCTGATCCATGATCTGAGCGATGTCATGCGCGTGGATCCCCTGCACCACGAAGCTGGTGATGCCGGCCTTGTGCTCGGGGGCGGGGCCGAGCAGCCGCACGCCGTCGAGGGCCTCCAGCACTTCATGCGCGCGCGCTGTGAGCTGCATTTCATGGCGGCGGATAGCGTCCATGCCGATCTGTTCGAGGTATTTGATGGCGGCCGCCAGTCCGAGGGCGGGGACGATGGGAGGGGTTCCCGCCTCGAACTTCGCCGGCAGGTCCGCCGGCTCAAAGCCTTCGAGTGTCACGCGCCGGATCATGCTGCCGCCGCCCAGGAACGGGGGCATGGCCTCCAGAAGTTCCTCGCGGCCGTAAAGCACGCCGACGCCAGACGGGCCCAGCATCTTGTGGCCGCTGAAGGCGACGAAGTCCGCTCCCCAGGCCTGCACATCGGTCGCCGCGTGCGGCACGCTTTGGGCCGCGTCCACCAGCACCCGGGCACCGGCCGCGTGGGCACGCGACACAATCTGCGCCACCGGGTTGACGGTCCCCAGCACATTCGACACGGCGGTCACGGCGACCAGCCGCGTACGTTCGTTCAGCAGGTCGTCCAGGGCCTCCAGGATCAGGAACCCATCATCGGTGATCGGGACGAAACGCAGCGTGCAGCCGGTCCGCTCCGCCAGCTGTTGCCAGGGCACGATGTTGGAGTGGTGTTCCATTTCGGTCAGCACGATTTCGTCGCCGGCCCCGACCTGCTGATCGCCCCAGCTGCGGGCCACCAGATTGATCGCGGCCGTGGCGCCGGTGGTGAACACCACTTCCTGCTGCGTCCGGGCATGGATGAACCGCCGCACTGCCTCGCGCGCCTCTTCGTACAGATCCGTGCTCTGTTCGCTGAGCCAGTGGATGCCGCGATGCACGTTGGCGTAGTGCTGCTCGTACGCCTCCACCAGCGACGAGATGACCTGCCGCGGCCGCTGCGTCGTCGCGGCGTTGTCGAAGTAGACGAGTGGCTTGTCGCCGTGGACCACCGTCGCCAGGATGGGGAAATCCGCGCGGATCGCCTGCGGATCGAACGGCACGGCATCGGTGGTGGACACTAGGTGTTGTCCTCCGGATGTGGCGGCGGCGTGGGGCGGGAAGACGCCGCGTCCGCCGCGACAGACCCCGCCAGGGGCGAGTGCACGGCCGCCTGTACCACGCGCCAGGACAGCAGGCAGCACTTCTGGCGATTGGGGGTGAGCCGCGCGCCGAACAGCGCCAGCATGTCCTGAGCGCTGAACTGCTTGAGCTCCTCGATCGTCATCCCCTCGATCTTCTCCATCAGCATCGACGCCGAGGCTTGACTGATACAGCACCCGTCGCCGTCAAACCATGCCTCTACGATGCGTCCCTGCTGGTCGATCCGCAGCTCGACGTGAATCACGTCGCCACAGAGCGGGTTGTCGTCCTCGTGCGCGTGCGTGGCGTGCGCGGAGTGCCCGCGATGATAGGGATCCTCGTAGTGGTCCAGGATGTGATCCTGGTACACATCTTGTTCGTTGTTGAATGACATGGGTGGCGCGCCGCAGTCTGGGGCTGTCCCGGCAGGAAACTCATTCGTAAGTGTACGAATGCGGTGGGGAACCGACTAGGTGGGATGAACGGCCCGCCGGCGGCGGTCACCGTCGACAGCCGCCACGGGCGGACCGGGATGCGCCACGGGCGGACCGGGTTGCTCCACGGGCGGGCTGAGTTGCGCCCTGACCGGACCGACTGTCGCTCCCGCCGCAGCGTTCAGCGTGTGCGCCAGATCAGCGTGTCGGGGATGTTCAGCTGTTGTTGCAGGGGGCGAATCGCTGCGTGGAAACGCCGGGCATCGGTCGGGTAGCCGGCCGTGGGCTGGAGTCCGGGCAGGCGTGACACCCAGTAGGCATTGAAGGCCTGCATGGCCAACTCGCGCAGGTATTTGGCCGCCATCGACGCCAGCGCTGTCGGCAGGAAGCGCTCTCCCTGGGCCGCGAAACGTGCTTCGATTCGTGCCGCCGGCGGGCCCCATCGATACACACTCTGCTCGCGCGACTCTTCGCACACGTCGACCCACGCTGGCGCGAACACGTGCTGCAGCAGCGCGCCGTAGCGATTGCGCCCGCCATGCTTGTCACACTGAATCACCACCATCGGATCGTTTACATCCGAGAGCAGTTCGCGGACCAGTTCGAGCGTCCACAGCGACAGTGCGGTCCCTTTGCTGCCGCAGGCCGCTACCTGTGCGTTGTATTCGGCCGGAAACACCACCCGCGCTCGCAGGTCGATCAAGGCGATTCCGGCGGCGTCCAACGCCCGGGCGCAGCAGGCCTGCGCAGCGGCGATCGCCTGGTCGGTGGCAGCCGCCGGGAGGTCGCAATCGTACGAGGCGTGCCACGGCATGCTCGCCAGCGCTGCGACACGGGCGGGATCCAGCCGGGCCAGCAACGCGCGCCAGGTACGCCGGTCCTGTGCGGGTCCGTCAAGCAGTGCCAGCGCGGCGAGCACGCCGCGCTCCAGCAGGCTCAGCCCGCCACCCGGTCGGTAGAGCTGCTTGGAGTCACCAATAATCGGGTCGGCGGCACGGCCGGAGTCGACGTGCACGGAGGCCAGCTGGGCGGGCAGGGAGGAGACCGGCTGCGCCGCCGGCACCCGCCACACCGTGGCGGCAATCACCAGCGGCCCCAGGTTCGGGCCGTAACCTGCTTCGTCGGTCCCGATCACACACGTCATGAGCGGCTGCCCGATTCCCCACACCGCGCTGGGGCCACGTCCGCAATCACTTCATTCACCCCCCGCACAGGCATCGGCTGCCTCACTCGAACATCAGCAATGCAAAGCTCTCCCCGCGCGGCACGACCGACGCCGGCCTGGTATAGGCCTGAATGCCGACCTTCGGCACGATCCGCTGCACGCCGACGGCCCACACGTCGGTCGCCGTCGGGCTGCGGGGCGTGAGTTCGGCCAGCGGTATCGCGGCCTCCACCGTCCAGTCCGTCGCAGTTTCGTGTTGCGCTACATACCAGACGGGATCCCAGTGCACGTTGCCCGCGCACGCCTCGCCGGTCCAGCCGCGATAGTCGATGGTCAAGCGGTAGAAGGTCGCGTAGTCGCGATCCAGATCGATCAGCACATCCAGGCGGTCGTAATCGTCCAGCGGCGGATCGCGGGGGCGCGGACTCGTCGCTGCCGGGTACTGCGCGCCGGGCGCTTTGCGGCAACTGGCCGCCAGAAACAGAAACTCGTCGTCGCATGCCAGCATGGCGGTGGCCGGCCAGGTCCCGTCATCATGCAGAGCGCTGGAGAGTTCCAGACGTTCGGCCTTGCCCCACGCGGGGTCGTCGAGATGCCCGTCCAGATGCGGCCGGGAGCTGACCAGCCGGCACTTGCAGACCGGCTTGGGCGCGAACCCGCGGCCGCTCGCCAGCCATAACTCCGCCTCGGCACAGCGTCCCCAGTTCGTCAGGATCTGACCGGCGCTCAGGCGGTGATAGAATCGCTCCGCTTCGCGCGGCATCCCGCTCAGGCGATAGGCCACCGCCATGGGGAACTGGACCTGCGGTTCGGCGAACAGCCCCGGCCGGCTGCGCTGCAGCAGCTGGGCCAGATTCACCGCCCGCGTTGCCCGATCGACTGGCTGCGGACCCGCCACGATCGCTGTGTGAGGGCCGGCTTGCAGGGGTCCGCCGACTACCGGCGGCGCCGCCGGCAATTGAGGCACCGGCTGTGCGAAACCGGCCGGTTTCACGGTGCCGTCGGCCGCTATCTGGGGCGGTTGCGCCACGACCACGTCCGCTACCACCTGGGACTGCCGCCGCAGTTGCCAATCGATCTCACTGCTCGCGTAATACTGGATCAGCCACACGATGGCGGTTTCAGACAGTGCATGGTCCGGGTAGCGGCCCACCAGCTGCTCGAGCGTCTGGGCCGCCAGCTCCAGCTCTCCCGCCTCGAGATACCGCTGGCCCAGGTGGAACAACAGTTGCCCCGCACTGGAGGCGTTGAGCGAGCGTGTGAGATCCTGCAGCTGGGCGAGCCAGCTGGCGGCCTGGGCGGATCCGCCGGTGGTCTTCAGAAACAACTGCTCGATGTTTCGCCGCTGCTGTGCTGCGCGGGTCAGGGTTTCCACGTCCCGTGCGGCGGGAGCACCCTCCGCGCGCCGCGCGTCGCCTCCCGCCGGCAGGAATATGCCGCTGAAGATGTCTCTCCGGCCGGCGGCCTGCGGCAGTTCATCCCGCAGCAGGCGGAAGCCGACCGTCGTCGGCGGGGAGGCGTACCGCGGGCGGATCAGCGCGTATCCGTCGAACGCCTGATCGGCCACCGAACACCCCAGACGCGGCGCCAGCTGGGCCGTCGTGAGCGTCACCGTCGGCTGATCGTCGTCGGTGGCGACGCTGAACACTTTCTTGACCTTCCAGGGGGACAGTCCGGCACACGACAGCTGGTCGGGATAGGCCGCGGAGTCTGCCGCCTTGTGCACGGCAGAGAGGACGAGCTGGTTGACCAGGTGTGACAACGGATAGTCACCTCGCGGGCTGGGGCCTTCCGTCACAACCACGTCCGGCCGCCACTGGCGAATGCGCCGCACCGCCAGCTCCTCGAGCATATCGATCGAGCGGCTGCCGTGCAGGCGGTCCCAGACCTGCACCAGGTCCTGCGCTCCGATCTGCAAGCCTTCCTGCCGCAGGGGGAACTGCCAGGCGAGATCGGTGCCGCCGCTGCCGACGGCCACCAGCGCCGCCTGCGCCGCATCCTCCAGTGGCGCGTCCGACACGGGCCCGAGTTCCCCGTCCCGCCGATTGAAAACCTCGGCGTAACTGAGATACCCCTCGCTGCCGGACGACCAGGCGAAGAGTTCCAGCGGCAGCTGCCTCGGTTCGCTGAACAGTCCGAGCAGAGCCAGGCGGGTGCCGCCGCCGCGCATCCGCCGCCAGGACTGGCCGCCGTCGCGCGTCACGAGGATGGTGCCCAGCGCGCCGACAGCCCACCCGCGTTGGGTGTCCAGGAATGTCAGGCCCCGCAACGGCAGACTCTGGTCCGTCCGCTGGAGTTCCCATGTCGTTCCGCCGTCGTGCGAGTGCAGCACGCGGCTGCCCGGCGCTCCGACCGCCCAGACGTGCGGGCCGCACGTCGCCAGCGCGCGGAAATCGAACAGCTGAGTTGTCCCGGCAGGCAGGGCGCCAGGGGGAGGCTGCCACGTCAGGCCCCCGTCGGTCGTGTGGAGCACAAGGCCGCCATCCCCCACCAGCCAGCCCCGCCGCGCGTCGCTGCTTGTGATCGCCCGCACGGTGCGACCTCCGACCCCCGGGATCGTCACCCCGGTCATGGCCGGCGCGGTAACCTGCGCCAAGCTACCCTGCGGGCCCGCGGCCAGCCCCGACTCGAAGCTGCGGAAATCTCCCGTGGTCCACGGACCTTGGACCGCCGCCGGCAGAGTCGACCAGCTGCGTCCGCCGTCTTCCGTGCGGAAGACACCAGTGGGATACAACGACGAGGTGTTCCCGACTGCCCAGCCTTGCTGCGGGGTCAGGAACTGGACATGTTTCAGTGCGGGCAACGTCAGCCCGGGCAGGCTCGTCCAGGTCTGACCCCCGTCCTGTGTCCGCAGCACCACGCAGCTCGTCTGATGGGTGTAGGGATGGACCCGACCACCCACCACCCAGCCCAACTGGGCATCCAGGAAATGTACCGATTCGAGCCGGCAGACCTCCGGCGCACGCTGCAACTGCCAGCGCCGGCCACCGTCCTCGGTATGCCAGATGACACCGGTGTCCCCCACCGCCCAGCCCTGATCGGAGTCGACGAAGCAGACATCGGTCAGCTCCGCGTCCTCCAGCATCGCGAGCGGTCCACAGTCCGGCTCCGCACCTGTCGCACGCGGCACGCACAGCAGGGTGCACCAGGCGGCCAGTGCCAGCGTCCGCCATCGCGCGCGTCGTCCGTGACTGTCCATCCCCGCAGTCTCCTCCAAGAGCTTCTGGCAGATCACCGGCTCGATTGTAGCGCATTCCGGACAGGGGTCCAAGAGCAAGCGGGTGGCGAACTGGTGTTGTCGTCCCGGCGGGGTTGGCCTACACTCCTGCCGCCCGGCCCGGAGTTGCTGCGGGCCGGGGCCCCTTCCAGGAGGTCTACTGCTGTGGACGTATCCATTGTCATCCCGGTGTATAACGAACGTGAGAACATCCCGCTGTTGTACGCGCAGCTGGATCGAGTCCTGGCCGAGCTGGATCGGTCGTGCGAGGTGGTGATCGTGGACGACGGGTCGACCGATGACAGCTTCGCGCGGCTGCGGGAGCTGGCCCAGTTCGATCCGCGTTTGAAGGTCGTGCGGTTCCGCCGCAATTTCGGTCAGACGGCGGCGATGCAGGCCGGCATCCACTACGCCTCGGGGGACGTGATTGTCACGATGGATGGCGATCTGCAGAACGATCCCCAGGACATCCAGATGATGCTGGCCAAGATCGACGAAGGGTTCGATCTGGTCCACGGGTGGCGCAAGGACCGGCAGGACCCGTGGCTCAATCGCCGGTTGCCGTCGCTGCTGGCCAACCGCCTGATCTCGTGGGTGACAGGCTTCCCGATCCACGATCTGGGTTGCACGCTCAAGGCGGTGCGGCGCGAGGTGGCGAGGGAGCTGGAACTGTACGGCGAGATGCACCGGTTCATTCCGATCCTGGCGCACGCGCGCGGAGCGCGGTGTGCCGAGGTCGTCACGCGGCATCATGCGCGGCAGTTCGGCCGCACGAAGTACGGCATCTCCCGCACGACACGGGTGATTCTCGACCTGATGACGGTCAAGTACATTCTGACGTATTCGGCCAGTCCGATGAAGCTCTTCGGCGCCGTCGGGCTCTGCTGTGTCCTGCTCTCCGGCGTGGCCGGGCTGGGCACCCTGGGGATGAAGCTGCTGGACGCCGTCGACATGACCGGCAATCCGCTGCTGCTCCTGACCGTGTTCGCCATGCTGGCGGCCATCCAGTTCTTCAGCCTGGGGCTGCTGGGCGAAGTCAACGCCCGCATCTATTATGGAAGTCGAGACAAGCAGCACTATGCGGTGCGCGAGTTGTTGAACTTCCCGGGTGAGGCGGAGGACTTGGCAGTGCTGCCATCGCGCCGCGCCGCGTGACGAACAGGAAGCGGAGTGCATGAAAACCACCTCCATGAAAGCCGCCTATATTGAGCAGCCCGGTCCGCCCGAGTGCCTGGTCTATGGGGATCTCCCACGTCCCGAGCCGACGGACACGCAGGCGCTGGTGCGGGTGACGGCTGCCGCAGTCAATCCGATCGACACATACATCCGCCAGGGCGCGAACTACTGGGAACTCCCGCGGCCGTTCATCGTCGGCTGCGATCTGGCAGGCGTGGTGGAGTCTGTGGGAACGCGCGTCATGCGATTCCAGCCTGGTGACCGCGTGTGGGGCAGCAATCAGGGGTTGCTCGGGCGCCAGGGGACCTGCGCCGAGTACTGCGCGGTCGAGGAGAGCTGGCTGTATCCCACCCCGGAGGGTGTGGACGATCAGGAGGCCGCGGCCCTGGCCCTGGTCGGCATCACCGCGCATCTGGGGCTGTTCCGCGAAGGGCAGCTGGAACGTGGCGAGACGGTGTTTGTCCGCGGCGGGACGGGCGGTGTTGGATCGGCCGTCGTCCAGATGGCCAAAGCGGTTGGCGCCCGCGTGCTGACGACCGGAGGCACCGATGCCAAAGTGGCCCGCTGCCGGGAGATCGGGGCCGACGTCGCGGTCAACTACCGGACCGAGAGCCTGGCCCAGGCCGTGCAGGCGTTTGCGCCCGCGGGGGTGAACCTGTGCTGGGAAACGCTCCGCGAACCGGATTTCGATGAGCTGCTGAGTTACCTGGCGGAACGGGGCCGGATCATCCTGATGGCCGGCCGTGAGGCACGCCCCGGTTTCCCGGTCGGACCGTTCTACGTCAAAGGCTGCTCGATCCACGGATTCGCCATGTTCAAGGCCACGCCCGACGAACAGCGGGCCTGCGCCGAAGATATCAATCGCTGGATGCGCGCCGGGCAACTGCGGGCGAATATCTCGCAGGTGCTGCCGCTGCGCGAGGTGGCCGCCGCGCACAGGCTACAGGAAGAAAGCACGGTGCGCCAGTCCGGAGCGCTGGCCGGAAAGATCGTGATTGTCCCGTAACGATCGGTGACAGGTTGGCGATGGCCCCTGCCGAAGTGCGACAGCTGCTCCCGCTCATACGCCAGCTCAGTGCCGCCGTACAGGCGGCGCTGGTCGACCACGGAGCGCCGGGGCACTGGGCGGATCTGGAACGTCGATTCCGGCAGCAGACGGGCCGATCCGGAGCCCACGTGTTCGCAGACGCCGTCGCCCAGGCGGTGGCATGCGGCTGTGTGGCCCTGGCCGCCAGCCGGGACCAGCCTCTGCCGGATTCCGCGCGGCGCTGGCTGATCGACCAGGCGGATCCGCTGCTGGCGGCGATTCTCGACCTGTGTCTGGCCGGCGACGAGGCGGCGTGTGGCGCGCACGCCATCGGCCGCGCGGCGGCGTTGATCCGTCAGCATCTGCAGACTCAGCGCCCGGAGAAATGCTCGGAGGCGGCCACCTGTGGCGCTGAGTCCGACCGTGACGTGACCGGTTTCTTCGAGCGGCTGCTGAGCCAGTCTGACGCCAGGTCGCGGCGCCGGCAGGGGGTCTACTACACGCCACCCGACCTCGCGGCGCACGTGGTGCGGAGCGTGGACCAGGTGTTGCGGATGGAGTTCATGCTGGCCGATGGGCTGGCCGACCGCACGACGTGGCAACAGGTGCGGGTGGCCGGCGGCGGCCCTGACGCGCACGTGCCGGTCCGGCCCGACGCGCCCTTTCTCCGCATCCTCGATCCGGCCATGGGGGCCGGCGTGTTCCTGCTGGCTGTGTTCGACCACATCCAACACTGGTGGGCCGCCTGCCGGTCGCGCGAGGCAGCGCCGGCCGGCCGCCCGCGGGAGAGCTGGGACGACTTCGTCGTGGACACGCTGCTGCCGCGGATCTGCGGCCAGGAACTCGCCCTGCCGGCCGTGGTGGTGGCCCACCTGCTGCTGGCCACGCGGCTCCACGCGTCCGGGTTTCACTTCACGCGACCCGGCAGGATCAACTTCCTGCTCGGTAACACGCTGCGCGCACCGCGCATCGGTGACTGCTGGCTGACGGAGGACGATCGACCGTACACCGTCGTGCTCGGCAACCCGCCGTTTGCGGGCGTGTCCGAAAACCGCTACCGATGGATTAGCCAGCTGTTGCGCGGCCAGGCACCCGGACACCACCGCGTGGCCAACTACCTGGAAGCCGATGGACGGCCGTTGGGCGAGAAGAAACACTGGCTGGAAGACGATTACGTCAAGTTCCTGCGGCTGGCGCACTGGTTGATCGAGCGAACCGAGGCGGGTGTGATCGGGTTCGTCACCAATCACGGGTTCCTCGACAACGTCACGTTTCGCGGCCTGCGACAGCAGCTGCTGCGGACCTTCCCCTGTGTGACCGTCGTCGACCTGCATGGCAATACGCGGACCGGGGAGCGACCGCCCGAGGGCGTGCATGACGAGTCGGTTTTTGGGATCGAGCAGGGAGTGGCGATCAGCCTGTGGCGACGTCCCCTCCACGGACCGATCGCGCCGCGGATCGACCACGCGGACCTGTGGGGACAGCGAGAGTCGAAGCTTGCAGCACTGGCCGGCACTGAGCCAGTGCGCACAACGCGTTTGGACCCGCATGCGCCACATTACTTCCTGGTGCCACGCGATGGACGCCGGGAGTCGGAGTATGCGCGCGGCTGTCCCTTGCCCGAGGTGATGCCGGTCTATTCCACGGCGGCGGTCACGGCGCGCGACGGCTTTGTCGTGGCTTTCTCGGAAACGGAGCTGCGCGACAGGCTGGCCGTGCTGTGCGACGAGCGGGTAGCAGACGACGCGATTCGCGCGCAGTTCTTCGCATCCAGCCGCTCGACGAAATACCCGACCGGCGACACCCGCGGCTGGCAGCTCGCCGCGGCCCGTGCACGGCTCCGCCGCGAACCGGACTTGGCCCGCTACATCTGCGACTGCCTGTACCGGCCGTTTGACCGCCGCAGAATCTTCTGGACACCCTGGATGATCGACTGGCCGCGCGAGGCCGTGATGCGGCACCTGGCCGCGGGCGACAACTTCGCGCTTGTCGCACGCCGCCAGCTGCCGGCGTCGCACCGGTGCGATTACTTCTGGGTGACCGACACGATCGCGCTCGACGGTCTGATCCGCTCGGATAATCGGGGCAGTGAATCCGTATTCCCCTTGTTTTTACAGGACTGCGCGCCGACCGGCCAGCGGCCCGGCTCGGCCGACCACGTGCCCCCCCGGTCCGCCGCACGACCCCGTCAGGTGAACTTCTCGCCCGCGTTTGTGCAGCGGGTGGCGGACCAGCTGGGTCTGGCGTGGAACCCGGGCGCGGAGGATGCCGCGGATGGTCACTTCACGCCGTTTGCGCTGTTCGGCTACATCTACGCGCTGTTTCACGCGCCGAGCTATCGGGAACGGTTTGCGGCGTCCCTGCGCGTTGGCTTCCCCCGCGTGTTCGTGCCCGCACGATGCGAGCTGTTCCGGCACCTGTCAGAACTCGGCACGCAGCTCGTCACACGCCACCTGCTCCGCACCAGGCTGTTCTTCCCCGCCGCGTTTGCCGGCGACAGCGAAGCGGACGCTGCGGCGGCAGCCGGCGGTCCTCAGTATGCAGGTGTACAGCCCGCGTCCCGGGTCACACTCGGCCGACCCCGCCTGGACAAGGGACGGGTCTACCTCAATGACCGCGTCTCGATCGGACCGGTACCGGCCAGCGTCTGGCAGTTCCACGTGGGAGCCCACCAGGTGTGCCACAAGTGGCTCAAAGACCGCCGCGGTCGCACGCTCGACAGCCAGGATCTGGCGCACTACCGCCAGATCCTGCTGGCAGTACAGGATACCCTGACCTGCATGCGCCAGATCGATCAGACGATCGCAGCACACGGCGGCTGGATGACCGCTTTCGTATGAGCGGCGGGCCGGCTGGCAGGCAGGGCAGGTCGGAACGCGCCCGCACCTAGCGCTTGATCGTGCAGCCGAATGCTTTGTTCGCCGTGACCTCGGGCTGCTTGCCGGCCAACAGAGCGTCGACCGCAGCCGGCACGAAGCGTTTCGTCACCTTGTCTGTCGCCATCTCGTCGTCAAACGAGCCGATGTAGGCCACGTGGCGATCCGGGCCGAGCACAAACAGATGCGGTGTCACCTTCGCTCCGTACGCCTCGGCCGACTTGCCACTGCCATCGTATGCATACGGGAAATTGAACTTCTTCTTTTCGGCCCGCGTCTTCATCGCCTCCAAGTCCTCCGTCACGTTGACATTGAGGGCTACGAACTTCACATCCTTGTCCTGGTACTGCTTGGTGAATTCGATGAAGCGGTCTTCATAGGCCACGGCGATCGGGCAGTCGTTGCAGGTGAAGCAGACGACCAGCACCTTGGCGTCTTTGAAGTCGTCTAGTGTCAGCGCCTTCCCATCCGTCGACTCGGCTTTGAATGCTGGCGCCTTGTCGCCGACCTTCAACTCGTCCGCCCGCATAGCGCTGACGCAACCCAACATGAACATCAACCCGACACATCCCCACACGCCTGACTTCGCCATCGCTAGGACTCCTGTGTTTTTGAAATACGTGGCAGCGCCACCCCAATGCTGACGTCAACACATGCGTCGCCGCTGGCCACGCTGCCGATCACCGATCAAGTGCGGCAAGGAGACAACTACTTATTACTTATCTGTTATTTGTAGCCTGGCCGCCGGGAATGACCAGGGGACCGCGCCTGCCATGGGCTCTAAAGGAGGGGTGTCGGTGTTTCGTGGTGGACGTGCGGGACGCGTCGGATTAGACTCACAGTCCTTGTCGCGTATTTGCCTCGGCTATTCGGCCGTTCGTCCGGCGAAGACTCTGACGTTTTTCCTGGGAGCGTTTGTAGTGGAAGCGGCGCAGTCAGCGAAGCGTGGCCGGAACGGCCCACGTCGGTGCTCGAAACGGGACATGAGGTTGACGTATCGGCCGCGGCTGGAGCAGCTTGAGCCGCGCATTGTACTGTCGTTCAACCCGACGGGGCTGGAGCAGGAGCTGTTCCAGCTGGTCAATCGTTTCCGCGCGGATCCGCAAGGTGAGCTGACGCGGCTGGTATCTCGCATCGAGCCCCTGGCCTCGTCCGATCCTTACATCAGCCAGCAGCTGCAGTATTGGGGTGTCAGCGGTGCGGCGTTAGCCAGCCAGTGGCAGGGGCTGACTCCTGTGCCGCCGCTGGCGTGGAACGAATCGCTTTATGCGGCGGCACACGAGCACAACCGCCAGATGCTGGCCCACGACAGTCAGGAGCATCAGTTTCCGGGGGAGCCGGATCCGGGGCAGCGGATGCGCAGCGCGGGCTACGAGTGGCGGCGCTGGGGGGAGAATATCTATGCCTACCCGCGTTCGGTGCTGGAGGCACATGGCGGATTCGTACTTGACTGGGGAGCGGGTCCGGCCGGTATTCAGGACCCGCCGAATCATCGGATCCGGCTGCTTAGAAAGGAATTCGTCCACATCGGGGTCGCGATCGACGAGGTGGGCTGCAGCAACCTGCGGAACACCGGCCCGCTGCTGGTGACACAGGATCTTGCCACGCCGCTGGTGACGAGCGAGGCGTATGTGGTCGGGGCGGTCTACAAGCAGTCAGGCAGTGTGCCGTGGTATGTCGCCGGTGCCGGGTTTGGGAACGTGCAGGTGGTGTTTGAAGGTCCGGCCGGCACGTTTGAGGCCACGTCTATGGCCGCCGGCGGATACCAGATCCAGTTGCCACCGGGTACCTATCGGGGGCGTGCCAGCGGGGGCCGTCTGCCCGGTCTGCTGATGTGCGACGAGTTCACCGTAGGTGCCGACAATGTGGCCATCGATTTCGTGTATCCGGTGGATCGGCGCTACCAGCCCGAGGCGGTCGATGACGCGTTCGTGGCGGATCTGGGGACCGCTCGCGTGCTGAACATCCTGGCCAACGATCGCGACCGCGACGGCCTGCTTAGTGGCTCCACAGTCTCGATCGTCACCGCCGCGCGGTGCGGCGTGGTCCAGCTGGACGCGCAGACAGGAGACGTCACGTACCGGCCGGACAACGGCTTCTCTGGTCTGGACAAGTTTGTCTACCAGCTCCGGGATGCGGACGGTCTGACGTCGAGCCTGGCGACAGTGCGTGTGGTCGTCATGGACCTGCAGGCATCGCCGTGGCAGAACCCGGTCAACGCGCTGGATGTCAACGTGGACGAAATGGTGACCGCCGTCGATGCGCTGCTGGTGATCAATGCACTGAACGCTGGCCAGCGGCACGCGCTGCCGGTGCCTCCCGCACCAGGCTCTCTGCCGCCGCCCCTGCTGGACGTGACCGGGGACAATATGCTGTCCCCCCGCGACGCGCTGTGGATCATCAATCACCTCGCGACGGAGGTCCGGGCGGAAGGGGAGCCGAAAGCGGCCCGGATCGCACCGTCCGGCAGCGGACTGACCGACACCGGCCCAAAGGACCTGGCGGGTGACTGGCCTGTTGGCAGGAATCTGGTGAGTCTGCCTCCGATGGTCGCTGGGTACGCAGTAGAGGCGGGCCTGTCTGTTGCGCTGGCGGCGCACGAGGGGGACTTACGGTACGACCAGCATCTGCCGCTGCCCCGCACGCGCCGCACGCTGCCGGGTGTGATGGCGTGGCAGGACGACGAGGTGTTCCGCACCTGGCCGCACGAGCTGGCGGCGCTGGAGATCAGACTCTGAACCAGTTGCGCAGTCCGAGGCGGAACAGCATCCAGAGCGCCGCGAGGCTCTCTCGCGTGTTGATCTTGGAGTGGCCGCGCTGACGGTTGGCGAAGACAATCGGGATCTCTTCAAAGCGGGCACCGACCTGTTTGAACCTCCACAGGATCTCCTCCAGGCAGGCATAGCCGTGACTGCGGATCGAGTCCAGGTCGACGCGTTCGAGCAGCGCGACGCGGATACACCGAAAGGCACCGCTGCAGTCCCGCACGGGCAGGCCCAGCATCAGGCGCGCAAAGGCATTGATGCTGCGGCTCATCCAACGGCGGTACCACGGCCAGCCGATCGTGCTGCCCCCCGGCACGTACCGCGAGCCGATGACGATGTCCGGCGCGGCTGCCTGGGCGCTGCTGATCCGCTCCAGCATCTGCGGGATTTCCCGCGGATCGTGGCTCCCGTCCGCGTCCAGCAGCACGACGTACGTGTAAGCATGTTGGACCGCGTGCCGCAACGCTGCGATCGTGGCGCTGCCTAACCCCATTTTGCGCGGCCGATGCAGGCAGCTGATCCGCCGGTCGGCTGCCGCCTGCTCCGCCGCCCATTGGCCGGTCCCATCGGGCGAGTTGTCGTCCACCACCAGCAGTTCGGCGCCGGGTACCACGGCCAGCACCTGCCGCACCATGTCCGGCAGGTTGTCTCGTTCGTTGTACGTGGCCATGGCCACCAGGAGTTTGTCGGGGGGAGTCATGGAATGCCGGTGGCCATGCTGCGGTAGTAGTGGATGGACCGCCGCAGTCCCTCGTGGAACGCGACGGGCGGTTCGTAGCCGAGCAATGTGCGGGCGCGGGTAATGTCGGCCATGCTCTCACGCACGTCGCCGACCCGCGGCGGCTCGAATCGCGGCGCGACCTGCGTGCCCAGCATTTCGTTGAGTGTGGCGAGCAGTTCCAGCAGGGTGGTGGCCTGCCCGTCCGCCACGTTGATGCACTGCCCGGGCACCTCGGCCGACGTGCTGTCCATCGCCAGCAGGTTCCCATGCACGACGTTCGCCACGAACGTGAAATCGCGCGATTGCCGTCCATCCCCATACACGATCGGCGGACGCCCCTCAAGCAGCGCCGTGATAAACAAGGGGATCACCGCCGAATAGGGGCTGGCCGGATCCTGCCGCGGTCCAAACACGTTGAAGTAGCGGAGCGTGACGGTCTGGAGCCCGTACGTGTGGAAAAAGGCCTGGCAGTACATTTCGGCACCCAGCTTGGCGGCCGCATACGGCGAGAGCGGCTGCAGCAGGTCCGTTTCGCGTTTCGACGAGCTGGGCTGGTCCCCGTACGCACTGCTCGAACCGGCATACACCACCCGCCGCACGCCGGCCCGCCGCGCCTGATCCAGCAGCGTGACGGTACCTGTGACACACGCCAGATTCGTGTCCAGCGGATACTCCACGCTCCGCGGTACCGACGCCAACGCCGCCTGATGGAAAACGTTTTCCACACCCCGCAACGCCCGCTCCACCGCCGCCTGGTCCGCCACGTCTCCTTCCACGAACTCGACATCGTCCGCAATCGAGGCGATATTCTCTCGCCGTCCCGTGCTCAGATTGTCCAGGATCCGCACCCGGTCACCACGCTGCACCAGCGCCTCCGCAATGTGCGACCCAATGAAGCCAGCGCCCCCCGTCACAAGATAAGTTCCCATGCTTGGCCCTCACATGTTTCCAGGCATCCCCCCCCACCGCGTGCCGGGAAAGTATAACTTGCCCCAAGGAGAGAGGAGATAATAGAGAGGAGAGAGGAGAAAAGAGAGAGGAGAGGAGGAAGAAGAGAGCGGTGGTGCCGGAGAGGGGTGCTGGGTAGCTCCCGCCGGACACTACGGCCGGACCCCTGTCGCGATGCTGCCGAGCAGCCGGGCGCCGGCCGCGGTCAGCTTCTGAGCGGTGATGACGGTCTGTTGCCGGTCCGCCGCTCCCAGTTGCACGACCAGATACGTAGCGTCACATTGCCGCGCGAGCAGCCCGGCCAGCGGGCAGAGGGTGGCGCCGGCGGCCACGACGGTATAGCGATAGTTGGCCCGCCATTCGGTGACCACGTCGCGCACGGCAACCGGGGCGATGGTGCGCCGCGCCGTCAGGTGCTCACCGAACGCCAGGAAGGCCAGACGCATGATGGTGGTGGCGACGACGAACTTGGTGGCCGGTATGTCGTCCTGGAGTGTCTCGACCAGCCCCTTCTCGGTCACGGCTGCAAAACGCTGACTCAATACCCGGTCCGTTTCGTCGGCGTCGACCAGGATCACGCCGCTCGAGCAGCGCTGGGTCAGTTGTCGTGCCACGTACCCCGCCACGTCCGCCACATGGCTGCTCGAGCCGGCTCCGGCAAAAAGGATTGTCCCCCCCCGCTCCGGAGGAAACTGGCTGACGATCGTCTCCACCAGACGGTGAAACTGACGCGCAAGGCGAGGCTCGTCGTGTTCCAGCGCCAGACACATCTCATACGTCGTGCCGACCGACGGCGACTTGCCGGCGATGAAGCGGTTCGGCGGGGCCGGATGGGGCACAGGCGACACATGTGCCGCCATGGTTGGAGCGTCTACCATCGAACTCATCATCAACACCTCGCGGTCGGTTTGCGAACATGTCAGGGCCCTGCCCTGAGCGGCCGATCCAGAGCGGTGTGCTCCGGCTACTGACCGCGCAGCGACGCGAACAGCTGCCGGTAGGCGCGGCGGCGGGGCCGGTACGCTGCGATGGCCAAGGCATATTCCTCCGGTAGTTCCGGGGAATCGTCCACGATTTCCAGCAGATCGCGATCGTCTCCCGGCGGCGCGTCGTCGAGCGGCGCGGGGCATTCAGGGAGCGACTCCACCATCGGCTCCACCTCTTCCGGGAGCACCGGATCGAATTCGACGCTGTCGACGTACGCCGCCGGCGCCGCGCTGCCATCTGCGGCAGCGGCAACGGTTGGCCCGCACGTGGCCGGCGGGGCGTCTTCGTTCGGCTTGGCAGGGAAACCGGCCCAGGCACCGCTGAGCGTCTCCAGGGAGGTGAACGGGTCCACGATCACCTCTTCTTCCGCGAATCGTTCGGCAAACGGATTGTGGGCGTGGTGGAAGACCAGCTCGGTTTCCGGGCTGCGACACAGCTGCGGACGGAACTGGCAGTCCGCGTCGTCGGAATCGTCGGGGGTCGGATCCTCGTCATCTGCCGCATCGTTGGGGACCGGCCCCTGCGGCTCGACGGAATCGGGTGCTGCGGCGACTGCCGGCAACTCGGCAAACTCCGCTTCGACCGGCAGCTCGCCGGCATCCAATTCGCCGCAGGTGTCGTCGTCCAGTTGGCCGAATTCCAGAATGTCACTCGGCCGATTCTGCTCCGCGTTGTCGGAGGTCCAGGGCGTCGGCAGTTGCTGCAGGTCGGCCCAGGCCTCTTCCACACTGGCGGCAGTGACCTGGGTCCGGCGTCCGTTGGCGGCGAGCAGCAACACATGGTCGCACACCTGGTTGACCAGACGCGGGACGCCGTCGGTCGCGCGATGCACGGCGTGCAGCGCGTCGGAGGTGAAGATGGTGTCGGGATCGCCCCCCACGGCCAGCAGCTGAGCGCGCACATAGTTGCACGTTTCATCGCGGCGCATCGACTGCAGGTAGCAGCGCGCGGCCACCCGCTGGTTGAACGACTCCAGACGCGGCGACGCCAGTCGTTCCTCCAGGATCATGCTGGCCGCCAGTACCAGGCGCACCCGCGGCTGCCCGTGACGCACCAGATTGGTGATCATGCGGATTTCTTCCAGCAGACGCAGCGGCAGCATGTGGGCTTCGTCCACGATCAGCAGCATCCCGTGAGGGCACGCGTCGCTCGGCTCCAACGCGTCGATCAGCGAGAGACGCAGCTCCCCCTCATCGCGGTCCCGATACGGCAGCTTCAGCTCGAACAGGATGTTCTGGAGGAGCGCACGGCGGGTGCAGAGCTGCGCACTGGCCAGCATCGCCACGCGAAACCGGTCTCGCAGTTGCTGGGCGATCACCTGGCATAACGTCGACTTGCCCGTGCCGGCCGGGCCCAGAATCAAAGCCGGACCTTCCGCCCGCTCTACACACCGCACCACCGTCTCCCGGGCGCGCTCCACTGCGCCGGCCGGGTAGTACCGTTCAGCCAACGGACTAGACAAGAACGGTCGAGCGGCCAACTGGAAGAACGACTCGTACATATCAGCCCCATTTCCTTGTTGTTCAGAACCACTGCTCCAAGGCGTGCACGACCGTCTCGGGAATCGCCACAAACGGATCCTCCCGCAACAGTTCACACACCACGCTCTGTTCTATCACCCCGCCCAGAAAGGCCACCAACATCAATCCCAGCGTGACCTCGGCTGCCGTGACGATCCCGCGCACGACGCGACTGCGCCGCAGCAGCCGGCCGGTCGACCGCGGTGCCGGATCGAGCGACAGCTGCCCGACTACGGGCAGTGCCAGGACCTGTTCGAGGTCGGTCACCGTGTTGATTCGCCGCAATCCGTGGAGTGTGCGCAGGGTCCACACCATGGCGATGCCACACAGCACAGCCAGGCCACCGAGCGTCCCCACGCGCCGCGCTGACGGCCGACCACCAATCCGTCCCTGTAGGGTGGGGGGAGTGATCAGCCAGCGCGGTTCCTGCGGGAGCTGTCCGATCCCGGAGACCGGCCGGGCCAACAGGTTGGCCAGCCGCTGCTCGGCTTGCTCGCGATTGCCGATGGCATCCTCGTACGCCTTGCGCAACTCCTGGAAATCATCCGCGTAGGTTTCTACAACGTTGGCCACGTGACTGGCCAGGGCGGCGGCCCCCCCCGGAGCTTCCCCCGTGCCAAAGGCCTGCGTCGCATCGGCGCCCAGATACCGGGGAGTCGCCGACAGTTGTGCCTGCACCATCTCCATCCGCTGCGACAGCTCGACGATCAGTGGATGGTTGGGCATGAGATGCGCGACGAGCGGCTGCAACTGGTCGGACATCTCGGCCAGCTGCACCTGCAACTGTAGCCACTGAGGATTCTCGACCGGCACCGGCATGGAGGTTGTGGCCGGGTAGGATTCTGATCCCCTCTCAAGTGCCGTCTCGCTGCTGCCACTGTTCTCGCCGGCGCCGGAGGCCCGGGCGAAACACGTATCCATCAGATCTTCGACCTGGTATCGGGCCTTGCGCTCGTAGTGCCGCGACTGGTCCAGTCTCCAGCGTGCGTCGCGCAGCGCGCGGGCCGAACGGTCGCTGGAGTCGGTCGGCGAACTGATGGCCAGCAGGCAGTCGCGCGTCAGGTGCTCGACCAGCGCCAGCGACCAGTTGGGATCGGAGCCGACAAACGAGATCCGGATGCGATGATCGCTCCGGTCAAGTGCCTGAGTGTCGACGCTCAGCCGACTCTGTGCGCTGCGAATGCGCTCCTCACTCACCTCGACTGAGAGATCGGGCTCGGCTCTGGCCGCGCGGGCATCCGCGTACCGGATCGCGTCGGCCAGCGCTTGATGCAGCGCCGTGGAACGCCGGGCCCCCCACGGCTCGATCGCTCCGCAGTCCACCAGATCACCGTCCATCAGATCACGCGCGGGTGATCCAACCGAGCGCTGACCAATCTCCGACACGACGACATACGCGTCGACCGGCACACGCCAGATGGTGAGGCCGACAAAGAACACAGCCAACGAGACGACCGCCATCGCGTATAATTGACCGGGGATTCGGTGCGGCAACGCGGCGCGTGACGCGCGGCTGCCGTGTTCAGATGTGCATGACGTCGACATCGTGGGATTCGCTACGCTCGGTGAGCTCCGGCCGTGATCGGCCCCAGTACGACCGAAATGTGTGCGGGCCTGTTAAGCCCAGGTGTTATCTGGCATTTGTGACCCAGGGTGGTCGACTTAGTACATCGACTCGACGTACCGCATGGCGTGAGTCAAAATCTGCCGGTCGTAGCGGTTGTGCCGTGGCGTGGTGAAAGGCCCGAAGAAACGGCCCTGGTGCCGGTTTTGACATTTGTTCCACCGGTGAGCCACTTCGCATTAACGGTTTACTTCTCACTGCGAACCCTGTGTCAGGTTG
>JAAYDI010000001.1 GCA_012729315.1 Planctomycetaceae bacterium | reverse complement strand
GCGCAGACGGCCTTCTACGAGGAACTCGTCGATTTTTTCCGCAAGCTGGGCCGGAGCGACCTCGCGAAGGCCGTGGACGCCCAGCGACGGATGATCGACCTGGCGGTGCAGCGGATCGAGACGCGGATCGACCGGCTGGACCTCGAAGCGGCCATCGAGACGACCCTTGGCGAACCGTCTACGAACTCGCCGCCGTCGTCGGCGTCAACCCCGGCCCGCTGACGCTCCGCGAGCTTCTCTGGATGGCCGAGGCCCGCGGCCGGGACAACTGGGCGCATACGTCGGCGGTTCTGGCGCTCGTGGCCAACGTGAACCGCGACCCCAAGAAGACCAGGGCGTACAAGCCGGCCGACTTTGACCCTTACGCCCAACACGACCGGCGACTGCGAACGGTCGCCGACAAGGAATCGCTGGCAATCCTCAGAGAGGCCCTTGAGGGCCGGAAAGGCAACGAACATGGACGGTAACGCGATCCTCAACGGAATCTGGACGTTCCTGAACTCGGGCATCGGCTACGCCATCATCTGGGCGGCGATGGTCGGCTTCTTCATCTTCCTGGCCAGCCGGCTCAATCCCTGGCAGGAGAAGTGGAAGCAGTACGAAGGCAGCATCATCACCGGCATCAAGCTGGCCGAGAAGCAAATCCCCGACGACACGCCCAACGGCGGCCTGGCCAAGCTCGACGCGGCCTTGCGGTTCGTGCTCAATGCCTACGCCGAAGCCAACAACGGCAAGCAGCCGTCGGCCGCGCTGGTCGAGCAGATCAAGCAGGGCATCCAGATCAAGCACAGCGAACTGGACCGCTTCGGCGGGCTGTCGAAGCCCAAGGAGGCGGCGTAGTGCAATGGCTGGTCGCCATCCTGACGGCCTTCTTCCGCGCCCTTCTGCCGTGGGTTGCCAAGCAGTCGCGGCCCACGGCGGAAGACGCCAGCCGTGACCAGCAGACCAGGGACAAGCTGCGGGCCAAGGTCCGCAAGCACTGGAGGCAGCCATGAAGCTCCTGAAGCGCCTGATTCCCTTCCTGCTGCCCATCCTTCTTCTGACGGGTTGCGGCGGCGGTGCGCCGTTTACGCGGACGATCTACGTGCCCAACGGCGAGCCGGTCCGGCTCCGCGAAACCATCCGGTCCGCCAAGGTGTGGGTGCTCGATGAGAACGGCAAGCCCGTCGCCGGCAAGATGGACCTGCCCGAAGGCTGGTACTGCCTGCCCGTGCCGCCGGAGGAAGAGTAGCCCATGCCGCAAGCGGGAGCCATCCGAGCCGGCCGGGCGTTCGTCGAGCTATTCGCCGACGACTCGAAGCTCGTGCGCGGTCTGAAGCGCGCATCGGCGAAGCTCAAGGCGTTCGGCGAGTCGGTCCGCAACATGGGCCTCAAGATCGCCGGCCTGGGCACGGCCATTGCGACGCCGCTGCTGGCGTCCACCAAGGTCTTCGCCAAGATGGGCGACGATCTGGCGAAGATGTCGGCCCGCACCGGCTTCACCGTCGAAACGCTCTCGGAACTCGGCTTCGCGGCGGACCTGTCCGGGGCGAGCATGGAGGTGCTGGAGAACGGCATCCGCAAGATGCAGCGGACGCTGGTGGACGCCGCGACCGGCATGGCCAGCGCCCAGGAGGCCCTTGCCATCCTCGGCCTCACCGTCGCCGACCTCGACCAGCTCTCGCCCGAAAAGCAGTTCAAGCTCATCGCCGACCGGCTCGCCCGGATCGAAGACCCCACCATCAAGGCCGCGGTCGCGATGGAACTGTTCGGCCGGTCGGGCACGCAGCTTCTACCGATGCTCGCCGGCGGCGCGGCCGGCATCGAGCAGCTACAGGAGCAGGCCCGCAAGCTGGGGCTGACCATCTCGACCGAGGACGCCAAGGCCGCGGAACGGTTCAGTGACACGCTCTCGATTCTGTGGAAGGTGCTGAAACAAGGGGTATTCACCGTCGGCTCCGCGCTGGTCCCGATTCTCTCGCAGCTTGCCCAGTGGGTCACGAAGGTTGCTGTCTCTGCCGGCGAATGGATCAAGCGGAACAAGGAACTGGTGGTCACGGTGCTGCAAGTTGCCGTGGGCATCGTTGCCGCCGGCTTGGCGCTGGTGACGCTGGGCTACGCCATCGTCGGCGTGTCGAAGGTGCTGGGCATCCTCGCAACCGTTGTCACCGGCGTTGGCGTCGCGCTCAAGCTGCTGGGCGCTGTGCTAGCGTTCCTCGTCTCGCCCATCGGCCTTGTGATTACCGCCGTCGTCGCGCTGGGGGCCTACATCCTCTACGCCACAGGCGCCGGGGCCAAGGCGCTCGGCTGGCTGGGCGAGCGGTTCGACGCGCTCCGCGACGAAGCGGTCGCGTCCTACCAGGGCATCGCCGACGCGCTGGCCGCCGGCGACATCGGCCTGGCCGCAAAGATTCTCTGGCTCACGCTCAAGATGGAGTGGACCAAGGGCATCAACTTCCTTGAGAAGGCTTGGCTCAACTTCCGCAACTTCTTCATCAAGATCGGCTACGACGCCTGGCACGGCCTGCTGGCCGTCGTCGAGATCGTCTGGCACGCGCTGGAGGTCGGCTGGATCGAAACGACCGCCTTCCTGTCCAAGACGTGGACGCAGTTCACCGGCTGGGTCACGAAGGCGTGGCACTGGTGCGGCAAGCAACTGTCGAAGGCGTGGAACTGGATCAAGAAGCAGTTCGACTCCAGCTTCGACGCCGAAGCGGCCAACCGCGCGGCGGACGAATACTACGAGGCGAAGAAGGCCGAGATCGAAAAGGAAACCGGCCGCAAGCTCGCCGAGCGCGAAGAACGCCGCCAGCAGGAACGCGAACGGGCCACGCAGGTCCATGAAGCCACGATGGCCGAGATCGGCCGCGAGAACCTCCAGAAGCATCAGGAACTCGACAACGAATACCAGCAGCGGATGGCCGACAACGAAGCCGACCTCGCCAAGGCGCGGAAGGAGTGGCAGGACTCGCTGGCCGAAGCCCGCCGCAAGCGCGAGGCCAAGGAAGCCGAAGGCCCCGGCAAGATGGAAGGTCCCGAAGACCTGCTGGCGAAGGTCCGCGGGAGCCTGTCCGGCCTGGGCGACCTGCTCCAGACGGCCAAGGAACGGACCGTCGGCGTCGCCGGCACGTTCAACGCCGCGGCCTTGCTCGGACTCCAGGCCGGCGGCGCGGACGATCGTATCGCTGCGGCGACGGAGCGGACCGCCAAGGGCGTCGAGGGGTTGCGGCAGGACGTGAAGAACAACCAGGCGGCGTTCGTGTGAGGTCCGACCATGCCCTTGACGCTCACCGAAAAGCTCGACAGCCGCAAGTGGAACACAGGCGACAACGCCTCGGTGGAGATGCTCTACATCCTCACCGGGACCAGCGATGATGTCACGGCCAAGAACCTCATCAGCAGTTCCACGCCCACCAGCTACAACGGCCTGACCCGCCAGTCGATCCAGATCGAGCCGGAATGGGTGGACTCGACCGCCGGCGACGGCCGCTGGCTGGCGACGGTCCGGTATGGCGTAAAGCCGCCGGCCGAGGTGGGCGAATCGAGCTTCGCCTTCGACACCTCGGGCGGGACGCAGCACGTCACACAGTCGATTTCCACGGTGAACCGCTACGCCGCGCCGGGCAAGACCGCCCCGGACTTCGGCGGCGCGATCGGCGTCACGCATGACAACGTGGAAGGCGTCGATATCACCGTGCCGGTCTACGCCTTCTCGGAAACCCACTACCTAGCCGACTCGTTCGTCACGCCGACCTACCGCGGCACGCTGTTCAGTCTCACCGGCAAGGTGAACAACGGCGGCTTCAAGGGCTGCGCCGCCGGCGAGTGCCTCTTCCTGGGCGCGTCCGGCTCGAAGCGCGGCACCGACGACTGGGAGATCACCTACCGCTTCGCGGCCAGCCCCAACCGCACGGGCATCAGCGTCGGCGGGATCGGCGGCATCAGCAAGAAGGGCTGGGAATACATGTGGGTCCGCTACGCCGACTCGGAAGACGCCGCGGCCAAGGCCATCGTGAAGAAGCCCGTCGCCGTCTACATCGAGCGCGTGTACGAGGAAGGCAACTTCGGCGGACTGGGAATCGGGACGTAAGCCATGGGCGACACGCTCAAGAAGGTCAAGCCGGGCGATCCGCTCGCCATCCCCGCGGCGACGTTCAACACGTTCGTCGATTCCGCCCGCGACTACCTCCAGCGCCGGCACAGCCAGCGCCAACAAGGCACACCGTCCGGCCGGCACAACTGCATCATCCACGTCCGCAACGACAGCGGGGCGGACCGTGAGCGGTACGAGGTGCTGGGCATCGACTCGCCGATCTTCGACCCGGCCAGCGACGAAGAGGCGTTCAAGAACGCCCCGGCCATGGCCGGCGTGACGCCGGCCGAGGACGACCACGCCGGCAAGTTCGTCGTACTTCTGGAGCCTGTTGCTGCCGGCGAACTCGCCCTGGCCGTGGCGGCAGGCGCCGTGCCTGTCCGCCTGGACGTGCCGGACGAGGACTTCCCGTACCGCTTGGCCGAGGTGACGGACGGCTCGGCCGCGAACCTCACCGCGGTCAAGCGCGGGTCCGCCGCGATTCTCTGGCGCGAAGGCGGCACGGGCGTCCAGTGGGCGCTCGTGCGGCTGGGCATTCTGCCCGAGCCGGCCGTCTTCCCGGTGGACCTGTCGCAGTACGGCGGCGAGCAGGGCGACGATCAGAACCCGGCGACGTGGACCTACGACGTGACCGATCCGTTCACCAGCGAGACGCTGGCCAGCGCCGTCGATCCCGTCGCCGCGCCGCACAAGTGGCAGCGCCCTTCGGTGGGCTTCATCATCCCGGCGACGTTCGGCTATGCCCACTGGGACACCGACGGCGAGCTTGTGCTCGGCTGGATCAACGAAGTCGCCGACCAGGAGCCTTGCGAGACTTCCGAGTCGGAGCCGTAGGAGGGCCGGGCATGTCCACAACAGGCAAGGCGGTAGCTATCGCCAGCGGCAAGCGCGGCGTGCTCGTTTCGGGCAAGGCTGCGATCTACAACGTCGATGGCCAGTGCGCGGCGTGCTGCATCGAGTTCCTCCAGACCTGGAGCTTCACCGACCAGGGCTTCATCGACGGCGGGCAGGATGGGGCCTTCCGCGCCTACGACGACCCGGCCGACGTGCCGGCCAGCCCGTGGAGCATTCTCAACAACGGCCGAAGCCTTCGGCTGGACTGGGAAGACGACACCAACTGCATGGGCCACAACCCGTACACGCAGTACGCCACGGCCACCTGCGAAATCATCGTGCCGCGGGACACGCTGATGACCGTGGCGTGGTCCGGCATGGGCGAGACGCAAGACCCCAACTACGAACTGATGAGCTTGTACGTGGACGGCCTGCTTGTCGGCTCGGCCCACGCGCCCGGCGGGCAGCAGGGATGCGCCGGCATGGGGCCGGTGGTGTCCAACCCGCCGCCGCCCCAGCAAGTGCTGCTGACGGCCGGCCCGCACACGCTGCACATCGACGCGACCACGAACGACCCGCTCTACCACTTCGGGGCGTGGTATCGGTTCGACCTGACCTTCGAGGAAGTCCCGCCCGCACCGTGAGACCGCCATGCTGATTCGCCGATCCATCACTGCCTTGAAACGCACCGCCCGCGCCCGGCCGGCCGGCTACGCCGAAGCCGTCCTCGCCAGCGCCGAGCGCGCCGACAAGGCCCACTACTGGATCGACCTGGCCAGCTACCTCGACCTCTGCCGGCGGCACGGCAGCTACAAGGGCGCGGTGCCTGCCGCCGCCGGCGTCGCCGTCGCTCCGGGCCTGCACGCCGCCCAGCCCATCCCCGCGCGCGAATCGCCGCCGCCCCGCGAAGGCGCGGTCCCCCAGCCGGCCGCACCGGACGCCGACGCCCAAGCCGCCGCGGAAGCCGTCGTCGCCCGGCTCGCGGAGATCAAGCGCCGCTTCGCCACCTGTAAAGCCTGCGAGCACGCGCGGGACGACGGCTTCGCCTGCGTCCTTCACGCCGGCTGCTGCTTCGGCCGCTTCCGCTCCGACCTCGCCAACGCCTGCCCCGCCGGCCGGTGGTAACGTGGGCCACTTCCCGACGGCTCCGGTAAGCACTCAGCATGGAGCCGAGTGCCGCCGAGGTTGGATTTCACGCAACGAAGCCGGAAAAGGCTTTCAATCCGGCCGTCTCTGACGTAAAATGCCGTCAAACAAGGGCTTATGACGATGAACCACGCGAGCTTTTCCAACCGAGCCGCCGGCAGATTCGGGACGCCCGAAGCTGGCTGGTGCGGGTCATCGCCCGCCGCGCCGTGGACATCCTCAAGGCCCAGGAGACCGGCCCATGAAGAAGACGGCGATCTACGCGCGCTACTCGTCCCACGCGCAGGACGGCGGCACGTCGATTGAAGTCCAGCTTGACGCCTGCCGCCGCGACCTCCCGCCCAAGACCTTCCGCGAATACGTTGACCGTGCCCGCACCGGCCGCTCGATGGCCGGCCGCGAAGCCTTGCTCCGGCTCCTGACCGACGCCGAAGCCGACCAGATCGAACGGGTGCTGGTCTACAAGTTCGACCGGCTCGGCCGCAACCTTGCCGAAACCTCCGCGATCATCGCCCAGCTTGAGGACGGCGGCGTCGAGGTGGTGAGCGTCACCGAGGGCAAGGACGCGCTGGCCCGCGGGATGCACCTCGTTATCAGCGAGCACTACTCGCGGGTCCTGTCGGAGCGGACGAAGGACGGCCTGGTCAAGCGGTTCGAGCAGAAGGCTTGGACCGGCGGACCGCCGCCTTACGGCTACCGCATCGAGACAACCGCCGACGGCCTGCACCGGCTCACGGTGAACGAAGAGGAAGCCACGGTCGTCCGCTGGCTGTTCCAAGTCTACACCAGCGAGTCGATCGGCCTGAAAGCCCTTGCCCAGCGGCTCGCCAAGCGCGGGATTCCGACCCGCCGCTGCCCGACGTGGACGCACACCAGCGTCCGGCGGATTCTCACCAACGACATCGCCATCGGGCGGATCGTCTACAACCGCCGACGGTTCAAGCTCAACAAGCGGACCGGCCGGCGGGTCCCCGTGTGGCGGGACGAATCGGAGCACATCGCGCAGAACGAAGAACGCCTGCGGATCATCGACGACGAAACCTTCGCCGAAGCGCAGAACCGGCTCGCCCTCCACGCCCGGCCGCGCCGGGACACCGGGCAGCTTCTCGCCCCGGCCTACCGGCCGTTCACCGGGATGATCTTCTGCGAAGAGTGCGGCAGCGTGTGCTATCGGCGAACCAGCAAGAACCGCAAGGGCGAGTACAACTACTACGGGTGCGGTTGCCGCCAGCGGAACGGCCCGGGCGCCTGCGACAACGGGGCGAGCGTCCGCGAAGACCTGCTGATGGAGCGGATCAAGCGGACCTACGAAGAGGTCTTCGCCGACGCCGACTCGATCATCGAAGACGCCATCGAAGAAGCCCGCAAGCTGATGCAGTCCAACCGCGGCGAACTCCAGCGGGTCCGCGGCCAGATCGGGGAACTCGACAAGAAGATCGGCTCGATGACCCGGCTCCTGGTGGACCCGGACATCGACGCCACGGCCAAGCGGGCGGTATCGCGGCAGGTCGGGGAGTTGGAAGCCGAACGCGAGCGGCTCCAGAACGCCGTGGCGGAATTGGCCAACGACGCCAACGACAACACCGCCCGGCTGGCCGGCGCGGTCCGGCAAGCCCTCACCGAAGCGCAAGAATCGCTTGCCACGGTGGCCACGCCGACAGAGATGCGGGACTTCATCGAGCAGTACGTTGGCCCGATGGTCCTCAAGCCCAACGGGGACATCGAGCGCAAAGGCTTGGAAACGCTGGCCGAAACGCAAACGGCCCCGGCAGAAGCCGGGGCCGTGAAGCGGTCAATAGCGGGGACAGGATTTGAACCTGCGACCTCGAGGTTATGAGCCTCGCGAGCTACCGGACTGCTCCACCCCGCGTCATGTATTTTTTATCGAATTGACTCGTGTTTATGCCTGAGCAACACCGTCATTGTACTGATGGAACGGGAGCCGTCGAGGGGGAAAGCCCAAGTTATGGACACTTCGGTGTCGTTCTGTGGCGATTGTGCGGGGCATGCGGACGCCGAACGGCGTGGACGGGCGTGGACGACGGTGCGGTGCCGAATCGCCGCAACATCCCGGCGCCGTTAGACTTTGCTTGCCGGTTCGGAGGTGAAGGGGTAGACTCCAAGAACGGGCCGCCACAGGGGTACGCGGGGCTGGAAAAGAAAACATGGCGCGGCGAAAACCGGAGCGTTTTGAGGCTATTACACCACCGGACCTTCCCGTGGCCGCGATAGAGCCTGCGCAAAGTACAGATGGTGGGTCGTCTGCCGGCGGGGGCCCGCCGCTGCCGACCGCTCGGCCGCTGCCGAAGGCCATCCCGTTGCCGCGTCAACCCGGGCCGCGTCCGCAGCGCGAGGTGCCTGGGGGAGCGCCCGCCCGCAGCCAGCCCCCCCCGCCTGTGCCCGGCAGTGCAGCCCAGCACGGTAAAGGTCAGTTGACGATCGACGCGCCGGAGCCCGATCCGCTCGAACCACAAGACCTGGCCGCCGCAGCCATCCGGACAGCGCCCGCTTGGCTCATCAGCTTCGTGCTCCACACGTTGATTCTCATCGTGTTGTCATGGATCGTGATCAGCCGGGATCTGCCCTCCATCATCTCGCTCGACGCCACCTACGCGGATACGCTGGGCGCCCAGTTGGAGGACGATTCGCTGGACGCACCGATGGACATGATGGGGGGGGAGACACCGAGTTTTTCGCTGGGGCCGGCACCGGCGCTCGATCCGCTGGCCAGCCCGCCCATGATTGATCCCATGCAGGGTGGACTCCTGCCCACCGCCCGTCTGGAGACGGCGGCGATCGGCAGTGCGCTGACCGGCCGCGAAGCGGGCATGAAACGGGGGCTGCTGGTCAAGTACGGCGGTACGCAGGTGACGGAGGCTGCCGTCCAGCGCGCGCTGGACTGGCTCAAACGCAACCAGCGTCGCGATGGCAGCTGGAGCCTGCAGGGGCCTTACAGCAATCCCGGGATGACCGATGCGAAAGTGGCGGCCACTGCCATGGCGCTGATCGCGTTCCAGGGAGCCGGCAACACCACCGAGCGCGGCGACTTTCAGGAACAGGTCCTCAACGGCTGGCGTGCGCTGCTCAAGGAGCAGGACCAGGACGGTTGTTTCTATCACGGTGGCCAAGACCAAGACCGGCCGTACAGTCAGGGACTGGCCATGATCGCCGTCTGCGAAATCTACGGGATGACCAAGTCGTCGATGTTTCGCGCTCCGGCTCAGAAAGCGGTCGACTACGCCGTGAAGATCCAGTCGCCCGAAGGGGGCTGGCGGTATCTACCCGGCGTGGATTCCGACACCTCCGTGACCGGCTGGTTTGTGATGGGCCTGCAGAGTGCGTTAATGGCCGGTCTGGACGTGCCCAGCCTCACCTTTCACCGCGTGGACAAGTTTCTGGACACTGTAGCGCTCGACGGGGGCAGCCTCTACAGATATCAACCGATTCGCCAGGGTTACAGTCTGGCGATGACAGCCGAGGGGCTCCTGTGCCGGCAGTACCTGGGGTGGAAACAGGACGACCCGCGATTGCTGCGCGGCGCCCAGTTGTTGCTCGACAACGGTATCGACTGGAACGAGACCCGCGACGTTTACTACTGGTACTACGCCACGCAGGTGCTGCACCACCTCGAAGGGGATTACTGGGAACAGTGGAACAACGTGATGCGTGAGGAGATGCCCAAACGCCAGGTGCAGCAGGGCCGGGAGGCCGGCAGCTGGGATCCGGACGGAGACCGCTGGGGCGCGTACGGCGGCCGGCTCTACACTACCTGCCTGTCCACCTATATGCTCGAAGTCTACTACCGGCACCTGGCCATTTATTCCTACCGGATCGAGTGACAGCTGGGGCAGGTGGACCAGTGCAGCTGGACAGGCCGGTGCGAGACGTGCAGAGCGCGTGGGAAAGCGCGTGGAAATACGTGTGGGAGTGGACAGCTCTTCAGGTCGGGCGACCCGGCGGACAGGCGCTCAGCGTTCGCTGGTCCCGGGGTAGTTCCACTGCCGCAGAGCCTCATAGGCAGCGACAGCCACCGCGTTGGAGAGGTTCAAGCTGCGGACGTGCGGGCCGGCGGGAATCCGCACGGTACGGGCCGGCGCGGCGGCCAGCAGACTGCGGGGCAGGCCCGTTGTCTCCGACCCGAAGACCAATGCATCTCCCGGTTCATAGCAGACACTGGTGAACAGCTGGGGCGCCGATTTGGAGAAGAGCCAGGGGCGGAACTCCGGGATCCGCGCCTGCAGCGTCTCCCACTGATCGACCACCTCCCAGTCGAGATGCTTCCAGTAGTCGAGTCCGGCGCGGCGCAGTCGCTTGTCGGTCAGCTCAAACCCGAGGGGCCGCACGAGCCACAGCTTGGCGGAAATCGCCACGCACGTGCGGCTGATGTTCCCCGTGTTCTGCGGGATTTCCGGCTGATGCAGCACAATATGCAGAGTGGGTGACACGTTCACACGCTTGGAATATCAGCGCCGCAGCGGTTCGTCAAGCGTGACAGGGCGGCAGTCGCAGCGCAGTGGTCGGCCGAAGCGCAGAGGGCCGCGTGCGGGTCGACGCGGCAAACTGCCGGCCTGCCCCGACTTCCCTCTGGCCGCCGCCGCCGGTAGCATGGGTTTTGGCAGCGTTCGCTTCCCCGATCCACTGGTCACCTACGGACTGATTGACGATGTCCCGCACGCATCGCGTCGCGCGCTATGAAACGGCGCTGGATTTCGCTGAACGTCAGGTGGCGGCGCTTGTCGATCGCCATCCGGATTATTTCCCCATCTACACGACGCGGGGGCGGTGGCATCATGCTGGCGAACTCTGGACCGACTGGACGGGTGGTTTTCTGGTCGGCATGATGTGGCAGTTTCACCGCCGCACCGGTTCTGCCGAGTGGCGGGCGCGGGCGGAGCACTATGCACAACTGCTGGAACACCGCAAGCAGGACCCGCATGTCCACGATCTGGGCTTCGTGTTCCTCAACGCCTACCTCCCCTGGTATGAACTGACGGGGGACAAGCGACTGCTGGCGGTGATCATTGAGGCGGGACAGACGCTGTCCCGGCGGTTCCAGCCCCAGGGCCAGTACCTGTGCAGTTTCGTGGCACCGACATCGCTGTTTATCGACATCATGATGAACGTGCCACTGATCCAGTACGTGGCCAACCAGACGCTCGATCAGGACCTGGCACGGATCGCCGTGGCGCATTGCCGCACCACTCGCGACCGCCTGGTCCGCCCGGACGGCTCGACCGCCCATGAAGGCATCTTCGAGCCGCAGTCCGGCCAGTTCCTCCGTCAGTCCACCCATCAGGGACTCCGGGCCGACAGCGCCTGGGCACGTGGCCTGGCCTGGTCGCTCTACGGATACAGCAAAATGTACGCGCTGACCGACGCCGTCGAGTTTCTGCACGTATCGGAGCGGAATGCGGAGTACTGGCTCAACCATCTGCCGGCCGACCGGGTCCCGTATTGGGATTTCCACGCCGACCTGACACTTCCGCCCCCACAGGGCGCTCAGAAGGAATCTTCCGCCGCCGCCATTGCCGCCAGCGGACTGCTGGATCTGGCGGGACAGACCAGGTTGCCCGACCGCGCGGCCGCCTATCGCGACACCGCCATCGCGATGCTCGACGCGCTCGTCACGCCCGAGTACCTGGCGATCGACACCCCCGGCTGGGAAGGCATCCTCAAGCACGGCGTCTACCATACGGCCAAGGGGCTGGGAGTCGACGAGTCCGTAATGTGGGGCGAGTTCTTTTTCGTGGAAGCGTTGCGGAAAGCAATACAAATGACGAATGACGAATGACGAATGACCAAGCACGAAGGAATGACGAACGATGAGCGTTTGGGAATGACTGGCGTGGGGTTGCACGGAATCGCAGGTGCCCCAGGGCGTTGGTGTCTCGGGTGCAGGTTAGCCTGTAGTTGATCATTCGCCATTCATCACTGGTCATTCCTTCGTGCTTCGTCATTCGTCATCCGTCATTCCCCCAGGGCCTTTGAGTGTGGACATCCGGCGTAATCCCACGCGGTCAGTTGCCATTGGGTCGATCATCATTGGTGCAGGGCACCCGATTGCTGTACAGAGCATGACGGCGACCAGCACGCGGGATGTCGCGGCCACGGTGCGGCAGGTCAATCAGCTGGTGGCGGCGGGAGCGGACGTGGTGCGGATCGCGGTGGACAGCAGCCAGGACGCGGCTGCGCTGGCGGAGATCCGCCGGCGGACGACGGCCAACTTGTCGGTGGACCTGCAGGAGAACTATCGGCTGGCGGCGGAAGTAGCGCCGCACGTCGACAAGATCCGTTACAACCCGGGGCACCTGTACCATCACGAGCGAGACAAGTCCTGGCAGGACAAGGTACGGTATCTGGTGGAGGTGGCGCGGCGGCACGATTGTGCCCTGCGTGTGGGGGTCAATTGTGGCAGTGTCGATCCGGCCCAACGCGCGCGATTTGACGCGGGGGACGTGATCACGCCGATGCTCATCAGTGCGGAGGAGCACTGCCAGCTGCTCGACGCGCTGGGTTTCACTCGCTACTGTGTGTCGCTCAAGGATTCCGACCCGGCGCGGGTGGTGACGGTGAATGAGCGGTTTGCGGCAGCGCGGCCGGACGTGCCGCTGCATCTGGGTGTGACGGAGGCGGGGCTGCCGCCGACGGGGATCACCAAGACGCGGTGGGCCTTTGAGCAGCTCATTGGGCGCGGCATCGGTGATACGCTGCGGGTATCGCTGACGGTGCCTCATGACCAGAAGCAGCAGGAGATCGCAGCCGGCCGCCAGATCCTGGCGGACATCCACGCCGGCCGGATGCTCAACGCCGTGTCCGGCGCGCTCGGCGGTCTGAACATCATCTCCTGCCCGAGCTGCTCGCGGGTGGAGAACGAGGCGTTCGTGGCGCTGGCGGAGCAGGTCCAGGCCATGACGCGGTATGCCAGCGCCTATCCCATCACCATTGCGGTGATGGGGTGCCGCGTCAATGGTCCGGGCGAGACCGACGCGGCGGACCTGGGGCTGTGGTGCGGCCCTCATCTGGTGAACCTGAAGCGGGGGAGCCAGTCGTTGGGCGCCTGGCCCTACGATCAGATCCTGGCTCGACTCAAGATCGAGCTCGATCAGCTGATTGCCGCGCGCCAGCAGTGACGGCGTGGGCGGCCGTGCGCCGTGGGCTGGGCGAAGCGGTCTGTAACGGATGTGCTGAATTGAGCGGCTCGACGTACAGTGCGTGATGGTCTTGCGCCGCGGAACTGCGAGCTACACTTGCGGGACGGAAGCAACCGAGATGGTGCGCGCTGGGGCGCGGTCTGGTTTTCGTCACCCCTGGGGCTGCATGCCGCGAGTATGGTGTGGGTGCAGCCTGTGCAGCCGGTGTACCGTAGAGGTTCTCATGCTCATCATCGTTGGCTCGATCATCGTGATTGTCGCCGTACTGACCGGCTTCACCATGGCGGGGGGACACATCCACAGCCTGATTCACCCATCCGAGCTGGTGACGATCGGCGGCGCAGCCACCGGCGCGTTGGTGACGATGTGTCCGAAGCAGGTCCTCAAGGACGTGTTCCGGGGCCTCATCCGGACGATCAAGGGATCGCCCTACAACAAACGGGCCTATGAAGAGCTGTTCAAGGCCATGTATCAGCTGCTCAAGATGGCCCGTTACGACGGCGTGTTGGCGCTGGAATCGCACATGGCCGAGCCGGAGAAGAGCTCGATTTTTTCGCGGTATCCGAGCCTGATGAAAAACCAGAACGCGTTGAAGTTCATCTGCAGCTCGCTCGCCATGATCGTGGACAATTCGGTCACGTCCGAGCAGCTCCCGGAGCTGCTGGAGGCGGACATCAAGGCGTTGGAGAACGAGCACCACGGGCCGATCTCCGTGTTGTCCAAAACTGCCGACGGACTGCCGGGTTTCGGCATCGTGGCGGCCGTGCTGGGAATCGTGGTCACGATGGGCGCCATCGACGGCCCGGTGGAGGAGGTTGGCGAGAAGGTGGGCGCGGCGCTGGTCGGCACGTTCCTTGGCATTCTGTTGTCGTACGGTTTCGTCCAGCCGATCAGTGTCCAGATGGAATTCCAGGCGGCGGCCGAGACGGCCTACTTCCGCACCATCGCCACGATGCTCGAGGGGTTCGCCAACAACCGCTCCCCCCGCGTCGTGATCGAACAGGCGCGGCGCGGCACGGCCAGCGACGTGCGGCCCGATCGCGAACAACTCGAGACCGCGTTGAAGGCGCTGGATTGATGCGCTGCACGTGGCAGTTGTCAGGAGACTGAACGATGGCAGGACATGGTGGCGGCGCGTGGAAAGTTGCTTACGCCGACTTCATCACCGCAATGATGGCCTTCTTCTTGGTCATGTGGATCACGTCGCAGAGTGATGAAGTGAAGGAAGCGGTGGCGCAGCATTTCAGCCACCCGCTGGGCCAGTATGATGAAGGTGGATCGCTGCGCCCCCGACGCCGGAACGCCGGCTACGTCGAATCGCACGCCAAAGCGCACGGCGACGCCGCCCAGGATGATGACCCCAACATCCGCAAACCGTTCCGGCTCCGCGGCGCGTTCGGTGAGCGGACCGGGATCGGCACCGTGATCCTGTTCCCCGAGCATTCCGACGAACTGGATCATGCGGCCCAGGAGGAGCTGCGGCGTTTCGTGCCGCTGATTGCCGGCAATCCACATAAACTGGAGATCCGCGGACACGCCGCGCGCCACCCCCCGTCCTCCGATATCCCGCCGGACGATCCCTGGAAGCTGTCGTACACCCGGTGCCTGCGCACCATGGAGTTCCTGGTACAACAGGGCATCCCACCCGAACGCATCCGGCTCGCCCAGGCCGGACTGCATGAACCGCAGTCCCGGGCACTCAATTCGCGCGTCGAAATCTACCTGCTCGACGAAATCGCGCAGGACCGGCGCGGCATGCCCGCGACAGAGTGAGATACCGAAAACCGAATACCAAACACTCCCCTCCAGCTATCCCCGCGTTTCTGGTACACTGAGCCGCATCGCGACACCATTCCAGGAGGGGACCATGCGCGCATGGAAGCTGCTGATCTGCCTGGCCGTGCCGCTGCTAGCAGGGTGCCTGTTCACGCGGAAAGTCGTGACGTTGCCGGCCAGTAACGCGTTGGTGCGTGATCAGTTGGTGATTCACAGCGACTTTCGTCTGCCGCGTCATCATCGCCTGGTGGACGAGCTGGTAGCGCGGCGCAACGACGTTGTGGAGCGTCTGCGGTTGCCGGTATCTGACGAGCCGATCCATGTGTATCTGTTCGACACGCCTGAGCGGTTCCAGGCGTTTGTCGCGCAGCACCATCCGGATTTTCCCGATCGTCGCGCGTTTTTCCTGGAGAGCGACACGCGGCTGGACGTCTATGCCTACTGGGGCGACCGGGTGGCGGAGGATTTGCGGCACGAGGTGACGCACGGGTACCTGCACACGATGGTGCCTCACCTGCCACTGTGGCTCGACGAAGGGCTGGCCGAGTATTTTGAAGTGCCCCGCAGCGAGGGTGGGCTAAACGCGCCGCATCGGACGATGCTGGTGCAGGCGGTGCATGAGCGGAACTGGCAGCCGGATCTGCCGCGGCTCGAGCGGCTGACCGCGCCGTTTGAGATGACGCAACAGGACTATGCGGAGTCCTGGGCCTGGGTGCACCTGCTACTCGACAGCACGCCGCAGCGCCGCGAGCTGCTGCAGAACCACCTGGCGCGCATCCGCATGACGGGAACCGCTTTGCCGCTGTCCCAGGTGCTGCTGGCGGCGGAACCGCAGGCCGCTCAGCACCTGATCGCACACCTGCAGGCCTTGTGACGGAGGCGGGCACGTGGGCATCGCCGCGTCGGGGTTCTGGCCCAGGCTCGGGCCAGCAAGCGTGCCAAACCGCGTGACTGGAAGCGGCGCTAACAGGTGTCGCTCCGCAGTTCAAGTGCCTGTTCGATGCACTGGAAACCGAGCTTGCTGAACAGCTGGCATCGCGGCGCGTCATCAGCCGCCACATGTGTTTCAACCAGGGTGACACCATCGAGCTGCAGGAGACGCAGCGTCTCACCGAGCAGCAGGATCGCCAGCACTTCGCGATCGAACTCGGAATCGGTGGGCACGTCCAGCCGCATCAGGCCGCGGGCGTGCACCCCCCAACTGCTGGCCAATGGCTCCATGTCCCAATAGACGGCCGTGGCCACGGCGTCGCCGCCGGTACGGGGCCGAGCCTGGTAGGCGTACCGATCGGTCTGGCTTTCGGTACAGGCTTCCCACCACGTGCTGGGTGGCGGGTCCGCCGCCGGTTCGACAATCAGCGCGCGCCGCAACTGGATCTGCTGGCGGTCCATCGGCGGGCGGAACCCGACCACCGGCCGCTGCAGAATCAGCTGCCGCGCTGTCTCACGATAGCCCCGCCGCTGGTACAGCTCGACCGTCTGCCGATCGCTCTCCAGGACCCCCGGCACGCGGCAGCCGCCGTAGAGCCCGTGATAGAACGGCGCCACACACGGGGAACCACCACCGAAGATCGTGGTCGCGCCACTCGCACGCAAGTACGCCTCACTCAGTTCCAGCAGCCGCTCGATCACCGCCGTCCGCTGCGCGTGCGGCATCACCATCAGCATGCAGGTGGCGCCAAACGTCTGATCGAGCGCGGTGCCGCACCGATCCGCGCCGAACCCCGCGTGGGCGAATCCAATCGGGCGTCCCTGGTCAGTGGCGACGATCAATCCCCGCCGATCGAAAAATGGCTTCGACAGGACGACACGTTCCAGAACGGCAGGCGTCAACGGCTGGAACATGAGGCGCAAGGGCGGCTGGCTGCGCCAGATCTCACAGAGCGCGGGAGGGTCGGTGTTGCGAAAGGGGCGGTAGTCAATCATAGTCACCCGGGCTCTGCCGCGCTACGCGGCTTTCGCCTCGTCGGACGGCTGGGCGCCCCGGCCACGGCGAGCCGGCGGTTCCCCCTTCCAGCGGCGATGCACCCACCAGTACTGCTCGGGCGCTTCCAGGATCATCTCTTCCAGTCTTTCGTTATACCAACGCGTCAGCGGTTTGACAGCGGCCAGACGCGTGTCCCAGGTCCGCGGATCCGCGATGCCCGCGATGCCGATCTCAAAGTGCATCGGCCGCCCTCTGCGCCGCAGGTACGACACGATCTGCGGCGCTCCGGAGGTGAGCGTGAACAGGGCCACGGCCTTGTGGCAGGACGCGGGCCGGCCCAGAAACTCCACCCAGCAGCCTTTGGGACCCGCATGCTGATCGCCTAACACCGACAACAGTCCCCCCGATGCCAATACCGCCTCCACCTGCGGCGCACATCCTTGTTTCGGCAGAATAAACTGACCGGTCGACGCACGGAAGCGGGTGATGAACCGATCGAGAAAAGGGTTGTCCAGCTTGCGGGCAATTGTGAACGTGGGAAACCCGAACATCCCCAACACGTAACCGGCCACCTCGAAGTTACCGTAATGGCCGGTGACCAGCACCGCCGGGCGGGGATCGAGCAGGTACCGCACCATCAGCTTCTTGTCGTGGAACGTGACGTACTGCCGCCAGCTTGTTTCATGGATCGTGCGGGGGGCATGTGCCACTTCTGCCACCATCAGGAACAGATGTTCCCACATCCGCCGTATCGCCGTGTGCCGCGTGCGGCGGTCCCACGTGGGAAACGCGTGCCGCAGGTTATCGTCCACCACGCGATATCGCAGCCGCACAATGTCACAGGCCACCACGCTCAGCATCCGGGCAAGCCCGTGACACGTCCTGATCGGCAGCATCTGCAGCACGCAGACGAAGACGCGAATGAGCACATACACCAGCCAGTCCGTCAGCGGTTTGAGTCGCACGAGATCTTCCCAGAGTAGTCCCGGCCCACGCGGTGCACCAGCGGTGAGCGTCCAGACTCACCGTGACCGCCAACATTGTGCCAGGATAGCTCGCGGCGGGAAAGGTCGGTTGAGCAAGAACGGCTCCCTACCTGCGGCGGGCCTGCAGTTTCGGGTCGGTTTTCAGGGGCAACGTCACGGTGCGTCCCGACTCGGCCGCTTTGTAGATGGCCAGGATGATCTCGACAGAGCGGCGACCTTCCGGGCCGTTGATCAGCGGTTGGCGGCCGGTCTTGATGGCCTGCAGCACATCTTTGAACTGGGCCGTATGTCCATGGTGGCCGATGGCCGCCGGATCGGCTGCGCCGCCGCCGGTCTTGGTCTTGCCGGCCATCCGCCGGAGCAGGGCAGCATCCGCGCGGGTGGGGCGCGCGAAGCTCCAGGTGGTGATGTCCTCTTCCTGCAGCACGGCGGAGCCTGCGGAGCCGTGGATTTCGATCCGTTTGAGGGCTCCAGGATAGGCGGCCGTCGTGGCCTCGATGACCCCCAGCGCGCCGTTTTCATAGCGGAGCGTGGCCAGCGCCACATCTTCTACTTCAATCCGCTCGTGAGCGAGGGTGGCGGTGCGGGCGGAGAGGTCCTGGACCGGGCCCATCAGCCAGCTGAGCAAATCGACGCTGTGGATCGCCTGGTTCATCAGTGCGCCGCCGCCATCGAGCCGCCACGTACCGCGCCATGCCCCGCTGTCGTAGTACTCCTGGGTGCGGTACCACTTGACGTAGGCATCGCCGATCGTCAGCCGGCCGAATCGCTTCTGGTCGATAGCACGTTTGAGCAACTGGGCCGATTCGTGGAAACGGGAGGGGAAGATGGTCGAGAGCACGACCCCGGCCCGCTCGCAGGCGGCAATGATGCGGTCGCAGCGTGCCAGGGTCACCTCCAGCGGCTTCTCGATGATCACGTGCTTGCCGGCGGCGGCGGCGGCCAACGCCGGCTCGAGATGCGCCCCGCTGGGGGTGCAGATCGTGACCACGTCCACACGCGGATCGTCCAGCAGTGCCGACAGGTCGTGGTAGGCGCGGCATCCGACCGACTGGGCCAGCCGGTCGGCAGCGGCGGGTAACGTATCGTAACAGGCGACCACCGAGGCGCCGCGAATATCGGCCACGGCGCGCGCGTGAAAGTTGGCGATCATGCCACAACCGATGATACCGAAACCCACAGCCATGATGAGTCTCCCCCGTGCGATCAGAACATGTTCCGGCCACTGAATTGCCGGCCATTATAGCAAGGTTTCGTCCTCACGAAACAAGCAACACCAGCAGCGAGCAGGCATTGAGCAGACCATGGACCACGATGGCCGGCAGCAGGCGATGGGTCTGGCGATAGAGATAACCCAGACCGAGCGCCAGGACGAACAGCGGGATCCAGTCGGGTCCGTGCGTGACGTGCAGGATCGCGAAGGTAAAGGCGCTGACAGCCACCGGCCAGCGTGCCGCCCCGGGAGCAGCCACGCTCGGGGCCTGGTCCGCGCGGCCCAGGATCAGCACCAGCGGGTCGTCATGACCATCAGCCAGCCGTTCCAGCCAGCCCTGGAGCAGCCCGCGAAACAGATACTCCTCGACCAGCGGCGCAACTGCAACCGCCGACACGATCACGGCGGCGATCAGCGGTGGCTGGGGATTGTATCGAATCAACTCGATCAGCGGATGCTTCGATTCGAACCACTGTACCAGACACATCTGGATCGCATAGACAGGGGGCGCCAGCGCCAGGAACGCAATCACGCCCAGCCAGATGTCGCTTCGCACCTTGGCGGCCGACCACCCCAGGTCCGCGCCCGTGGCGCGATACCGCAGCCAAATCGTACCAACGGAAACCACCACCACGACGAGCGACACCAGGGCCTGCGCCAAGATCACCGTCAGCTGCCGGGATACGGCGTCCGGATCCAGCGGCTCGTCGGGACGACACGTAATATCGTCGCCCAGTGTGGCCAGCGCCACTGACGTCAGGAACACCAGCAGGGTGAGGGCCAGGAACACGTCGAGCAGCCCCCACGGCACCGGGCGGCGCGCTTCGTAGGGCACGAAAGCCTGACCTGCCCGCCGGCGCGCTAAGAGGACCAACCACACAGCAGCGCTCAACCCGAGCAACAGCGCAACGAGAACCAGTTCATGCATGGCCGGCGACTTCCCCGTCCCCATCAATGACAAGGCTGTCCCCCATCAGCGAAAATACCGCGCCGCCGCCAGCATGTAGCCGACTCCCGAGTAGATCGTCAAGAGCACCGCCACCCAGACCGAGACGACCAGGGCCGTGGTGAGCCAGAGGGGGGGCTCGCGGTCACCGTGCATCAGCACCAGGAGACTGATGACCACTGCAACACACTGGAAAACCATCTTCAACTTGCCGGCCATCTTGGCCGAAAAGTCACCACCGCTCTGCTCAATGAGACTCCGCAACGTCGTCACCAGCATCTCCCGGCCCACGACGATCACCGCCATCCAGGCGGCAATTCCTGAACCGGGTTCGGCGGCCAGCAGGATGAAGGCTCCGCACACGATGATCTTGTCGACGAACGGATCGAAGACCCGCCCCAGTTTCGTCACCTGACCGTAGCGCCGCGCCCAGAAGCCGTCGACCCAATCAGTGGAGACGGCGATGACGAACACGATCAGGGCCGACAGGTAGCACTGGCACGGGATCAGTACGAATACCACGATCGACAGAACCAGACGACTGGTCGTCAACTGATTCGGGACATTGAGAAACTGTCGCCGGAGCGATGTTTTGCTCTCTGACATCGGCATCTCGACTCTCGCTCGAACTAGTCCTGCCCGTCTGCACGGCCGCGCTTCCGTCAGGATAATCTTGACAGACCCCCGTGGGAACGGGAGTGGAACGGCCACCTTCATAAATGAATAATGAATCCGTCTTGTCACACAGGCCATGTGCCGCAGCACTTGAAGGGGGAAACTCGCCTGCCTGATCGGCCGGACCGGCCTGTTACCACGGCTTGCCTGTGGCGACCGCGATCAGGTCATAGTGTTGCGAGGCCACGATTTCGCACTGCACAAAGGCGCCCGCTTGCAGCGGGCAACCAGGGGTCTCGGTCACGAACACCAAACCGTCGATATCGGGCGCATCGGCGGCCGTGCGTCCGATCCAGACCCCGTGCTCGTCCGGCACGGGGCGGTCCACGAGGACGGTTCGCGTCTGGCCGACCAGGGCCTGATTGTGCTGGATCACGATCTGTTGTTGGATCTCCATCAGTTCGTCGCGGCGTGCCTGCCGCAATGTGGCGGGCACCTGATCATCGAACGATGCAGAGGGGGTGTTGGCTTCGAGCGAGTAGGGAAAGACACCCAGCCGTTCGAACTGCTGTTGCCGCACGAATTCGCACAGTTCGCCATGGGCTTCGGGCGTTTCGCCGGGGAAACCGGTGATGAGTGTAGTGCGCAGGGTGAGGCCGGGGATCGTGCGCCGCAGGCGTTCGAGCAGCGTCAGCGTCTCGGCGCGGGTGACACGGCGGGCCATCCGGCGCAGCAGGCGGTCGTTGATATGCTGGAGCGGCAGGTCGATATACGGGAGGATTCTGGAGGAGCCGGCAATCGTCTCGAGCAGCGACTGGTCGATGTGCAGCGGATAGAGGTACATCAGCCGAATCCAGTCGACGTCGACCGTTTCGAGCGTTTTCAGCAGCCGGTTCAAGGAGGGTTGCCCGTAGAGGTCGATACCGTAGTAGGTCGTGTCCTGGGCGACGATGATCAGCTCGCGCACGCCGCTGCCCGCCAGCTGCTGTGCCTCCTCCAGGATGTCTTCCAGCGGTTTGCTGGCGTGCTTGCCCCGCATCTGCGGAATAGCACAGAAGGAACACAGCCGGTCGCAGCCTTCGGAGATCTTCAGGTACGCGAAGTGGCGCGGCGTGATGCGCAGTCGATCGCGGTCCGGCAGTGGGCGGACGGGAGCCGGGCAGAACACGGCGCGTTGTTCCGCCAGCTGACCGATCAGGCGATTGGCGACGGCGGTGATCTGTTCGCGGCCGAAGACGCCCACCAGCACGTCGATGTCGGGGCGTTGGGCGAGCAGGACGTTCTTCTGGCGTTCGGCCAGGCATCCGGCGACGATCACGCCACGTGTCTTTCCGGCGCGTTTGAGCTGGAGCATCTCGTCGATCACCGCATACGATTCCGCGCGCGCCTGGTCGATGAATCCGCACGTGTTGACGACCACGAAGTCCGTGCCCTCCGGATCGGCCACGAGCTGGTATCCGTCGAGCTGGAACAGGCCGAGCATGCGTTCGCTGTCCACCAGGTTCTTGGGGCAGCCCAGGCTGATGAATGCGTAGCGGCCTTTCGGCTCGCGCGTGGTCCCGTTCGGCTGCGTGTCGCCCGGCTGCTGCCGCGTCATCGCGTGAGCTCCTGGAGCGTGTTCCACAAGTCAGGGAGCTGGAAGGGAATGGGCAGCACGGCCGCGGCGCCGGCCGTCCGGGCACGCTGCACCTGGTCGTAACGTGGGAAACTCAGCAGGGCGACCAGCGGCGTCTGGGGCGCCAGCGCGGCGAACGACCGCAGTTGCTGGAATTCCTCCTCGGCATCGAGCTGACCGTGCCAGAGCAGGGCGGCCGGATCTGCTGCCCGGCGCACAGGCCTCCCGGTACTCCAGATGCTGGTGTAGCCGGCGACCCGGCACGCGGACGCCAGGGCATCGAAGAACACGGCCCGGGCGGTGGAGATCGCGATCAGGCCGCGGGCGGTGTGCCGCGGGCCGTGCAGCGCGTGCTCGGTGCGCTCGGCATCGGAGGCCGTGCGTGGCAGTTGCCAGCTGGTGGCAGTGTCGCCGGCCCGCAGTTCTGACGCGGCGCGCGCCGCGAACTGATGCCAGTACACGCGGACGACGCCGGGCCAGGGCCGGCCGCTGCGGGCCTCTCCTTCGCAGCAACTGCCCAGCAGTCCGACCAGCTGCGCCAGGGGCATCGCCCGGCTCAGCCGCTCGACCTCCTGCTCGGCAAACTCGCCAGGACGCGTCTGGCCGATGACGATCGTGTGCCAGGGCAGCGTCCGCTCGGCGAGCATCGCCACGGCCTCGGTGACCGTGCGCGCCGTCTCCAGCTGCGTATGGGCACGAAGCCACCGGAGGGCGTCGCCAAACTCGTGGAAGTCGCCAGCGCCGACCAGCAGCACGGACGGCCGGCACGGCAGCTCGTGTTCCGTCACCATAGGCTATCCGAATTGCTTGCGTTCGTGATCGGCAATCGCTTGATGGACGTCCGCCGCGGTCGGGGCCGTCCGCAGCGTCTCGAGCAGTTGCGGATCGCCAATCAGGCGGCTGAGCCGGGCCAGCGTGCGCAGGTGGCCCCGATCGTCGGTCGAGAGGATCAGGAAAAACATGTCGGTCAGCTGACCGCGGGAGTCACCAAACGGGATCCCCTGCTGCGTACGTCCAAAGGCCAGAAACGGCTGGGCCAGGATATTCGGCTGCGGCCGCCGGGGATGGAGCAGGGCCACGCCATTGTCCAGCGCCGTGCTGTGCAGCTTCTCACGCGCGGCGACCGCCTCCGCCATCTTGTCGGGATCCCACAGCCAGCCGGTCCTCGCCGCCAACTCCACCATCCTGTTGATGACCGACTTGCGGGTGCGCGCGTTGAGCGGCACCGCCATCGCTTCGCGCGGCAACGCGTCGGCAATCGAGATATCCTGGGCGCCTGGCGAAGCCTTCCGCAATACGCCCTCCACCCGCGCCAGTTCATCATCATCGTCCGACGCGCCGATGGAGTCTTCCAGCCAATGGTGAATCTCCGCGGCCGGGAACTTCCACACGCCGCCGATCCGGCGCCCCGGCAACCGCCCGCGGTCCGCCATTTTCCGCACCTGCGCCGCCGTCAGGTGCAAATACGCCGCCAAGCTGTCAATGTCATAGTCGCCGGTCGACATGCAAGTCACCCACCACGCGCCCCAAAGGAAACTATCTGGCATTATGGCCCGGCAGCCGGACCAGGTCCAGTGTGGCACGGCCACACGGCCACACGGCCACACGGCCAATTCCGAATTTCCGAATTTCCGAATTCTTGAATTCTTGAATTTCTGAATTCCCCAGACCGCTCTCCCGAGAATGTGCGTTCCTGCACCTCCGGCTCGAAAACCTGCCTTGACACCTTTCGCGAAATCGTCACAATCCGTCGTGACAAATGCATGGATTGGGATCTGGATCCAACCATGACAACACGTCAACCGGGACCGTTTCCGTGGTCTCGCGGCCGGCAGGATGCCGGGGACGTGCAGACGACCGAACGTGGTGCCGGACATGCGGCGTTCCGAGGCAAGGAGGCCAAGGAGATGCAGCAGCTTGTGGCTTGTGCAGATGCCCTGTGTCTGCGCGACATTCTCCCACACGGCCGGTTCATTGGGGCCAGCGACATCCGTGTGCGGTCCTGTAGCAGCGATCCTCGCAAGTGTCGCCCAGGCGACGTCTACGTGGCGATCGTGGATGCTGACGGTGACGGGCACGACGAGGCAGACGAGGCGGTGGCCGGCGGAGCGATCGCGGTGGTGTCGGAACGCCTGCTGCCGGTCCGGGTTCCCTGTTGCGTGGTGGCCGATACGCGCGAGGCATACGGCCAGATCTGCCAGCGTCTGGCGGGGCAGCCCGACCGGGCCTTGCGGCTGGTGGGTGTCACGGGGACACATGGCAAGACGACGACGGCCCTGCTGATCACGGCCATTCTGCGGGCGGCTCAGCAGAATGTGGGGGTCACCTGTTCGCTCGGTTACAGCGACGGTGCGACGACGGCAGCGGCTCAGACGGCCACCCCGCCGTCACACGACCTGGCACGCTGGCTGGCCCAGATGGTCACCAACGGCTGCTCGCACGGGGTCGTGGAAGTCTCCAGCGATGCGCTGGCGACGCGGCGTCTGTCGGGCGTGTCCCTGGACGCCGCCGTGTTGACCAACATGCGCCGCGAACATCTGGATCTGCATGGGAACCTGGACAACTACCGGCGCGCCAAACGGCGACTGTTCGATCACCTGAAACCGGGCGGGTTCGCTGTCATCAACGCCGATGACGTGGCCAGCCACACGCTGCTCGAGTCGCTGCACGTGCCGCTCATTACGGTCGGCATGCGGTCGTTCGCGCAGGTCCAGGCCACGGTCCTGGAACGGTGTGTGAGCGAGCAGACGTTCCTGCTCACGGCCGGTCAGGAGTGCGTTCCGGTGCGCACCCGCACCATTGGCGATCAGTTCGTGTACTGCTGCCTCTCTGCCGCCGCTGTAGGACTTGTGATGGGACTGGACCTGACAACGATCGTGCGTGGGATCGAGACGCTCGAATACGTGCCGGGCCGCCTGGAACGACTCGAATGCGGCCAGGACTTCAGCGTCTTTGTCGACCATGCCCAGACGCCCAGCGCACTGGCGCTGAGCCTGCACGCAATCCGGCAGGTCACGACCAAACGCGTCATCTGCGTGTATGGTGCAGCGCACTGGCAGGACATGGAACAGCGCGCAGCGATCGGGCGGGTGGCGGAGCGGGGTGCCGACATCGGGATCATTACCAGCAACAACCCGGGGCACGAGCCGCCGCTGCAGATCGCACACGATATCCTGGACGGATTCCGGAACCCGGCAAAGGCGCACATCATCCCCGACCGCCAGAAGGCCATCCACTGGGCGCTGAGCGAAGCCCAGCCCGGCGATACGGTGATTATCACGGGTAAAGGGGATGAGCTGTTTCAGACGCTCGGCTCGCGCGAAGTGCATTTCGACGACCGGGAAGTCGCCTGCCGCTGGCTCTACGGCACGCAGCCGAAGCTGGTCGATCGGGAGAGCACCGTCACGCTGCCGTTCCGACTGGGCCCCGAATGGAACTGAGCGCCGCGCCGAGGAGACCAGCGTCCGTGATGAATCAACCAACGATAACTCGAAAAATCGCCCTTGTGCTCGCTGCACGTTGCGGTTATTACCTGCACCCTCAAACCATTGAAAGTCTCGTCGTCCGTGTTGGCTTTGCGGGAAGCCGATGCAACCCTCCCTCCTGGGTTGGAGCGACATACTTGCTGATCAGGCGATTTCTGGGTCAATCGCCTCAGCAAGTGCTTCACGACGGGACTTAGTGCTGAGCACCGGAGTGGCTTCGGCCACTCCGGTGCCCAGGGAACACGAGGCGGAGTTCGTTCCCCCCCACGAGCTCCGTCTCTTTTTCTTTCTTGGCCCTCACAGTCGCTGGATGTGAAAACCACCGTCCACGTGGATGCAATCGCCCGTGCTGAACGGGAAGTCGCCCCGCGCCAGGCTGACCACGGCCGCCGCCACGTCCTCCGGTTGGCCCCAGCGCCGGATCGGCGTCAGGCCGTCCGCGATGAGTCGATCGTACTTGTCCTTCACCGGCGCAGTCATGTCGGTAGCGACGATGCCGGGACAGACCTCGTAGACGTTGATGCCCTCGTCGGCCAGCCGCACGGCAAACAACTGAGTCATCATCCGCAGCGCGGCCTTGGTCAGGCAGTAATCGGCGCGGTTGGTCGACACGGCAAAGGCCGATATCGACGAGACATTGACGATCACGCCGCGCGCCAGCCGCCCGGCGCGCCGCGCGTTGAGCATGCAGTGGGCGGCCTGCTGGGTCAGGAAGAACGGGCCTTTGAGATTCGTGTCGAAGACGATGTCCCAGTTGTGCTCGGTCGCGTCCAGGATGTCCAGCCGTCCCGGCGAAGTAATCCCCGCGTTGTTCACGAGCACCTGCAGATCCCCAAATGCCTGCTGCGCACGGTCCAGCAACTCGCGGCGCTGGTCGGCATCCGCCACCGACGCGGCCACCGCCACGGCGCGGCCGCCCTCCTGACAAATCTGCGCGACCACATCGTCGGCCGCCTCCGCGTGGCGGACGTAGTTCACCACTACCGCAAAACCGGCGCGGCCCAGGGCTACGGCCACCGCGCGGCCGATACCACGCGAGGCACCCGTGACGATCGCCATCGAACTGTCTGCCATGTGCCGCATCTCCCCGTGCACGTTCGCCGCCAGGCATCCCCGCCCGGCGCTTCAGATTCCCCAACATCCGCAACCGGAAAAACCGGAAGAACCGGAAACCAACATTGTACCGGCTCGCCCAATCCGGTTCAGCGCTTCCATACCAGTACGGAAGTGGGCGTCCGGTCGGTAGGCTGGCCGGTTGTTTGGCTAGTAGTGTCTGCCGGCTTCGGGCTGGGTAGAATCCGTTCAGGAAGAATCCGTTCGGGCACTGCGTTGGGCAAAACCCGTTCGGGCACTGTGTTGTCGGGCACTGTATTGTCGGGCACTGTGTCTTTGGGCATCTGTTGGGCGGGAGTCGGGCCCCGTTCTGACCTGGGCAGGACGCGGGCAGGCAACAGCTTGATCCGAGGAGCCTTGGTATGTGGAGCCTTGGTGTCTGGGGCAGGGGGCTGTGCCTGGGGGGCTGACCGCGGAGAAGCGGGCACTGGAGCCAGCATGCGTTGAGGCGGTTCATAGTCAGGCCGCTGCGCAAATACCGGGGCGGTCGGAACCGGGTGGAAACGCGAATGTGGCGGGTAGAGTTCCGCCTCGTCCATCGGGGGCGGTCCGCCGTCGCCGCGACCGTGGAACATGGGACCGTGGATCTTGCGACCGTGGAACAAGGGCCCCAGACATCTGGTCCACCGCCCGGCAGGCCAGTTGATCAACCGTGGACAATCGTCCGCGCCGCAGTACCCTTTGGGCGGAATGACGCAGCCGTCGTCGACCGCGCAGGCCATGTCGGCCCCGGGACCGGGCGACGATGCGGGAGCGGCGTAGCGCACGCTGGTCAGCATGCCGCAGCAGCCGCCGCTCAGGCAAGCCGCCCCGACCGCTGCCAGACACAGCAGGTGACGCCGCAGCGCTGCGGTGGACTTGATTGGTGATTCCATGGAATGCCCCCGGACACACAGATCCGCGTCGTCCGTTTCATCGGCCGGACGAATCGGCATACTTGATGCAATCGGCATATTTTCACAATCCGCCGGCCCTGTGTCTCTTCACAGCGTCTCTTAACAGCAGCATATCCATTCCTTTTCTTTCTCCTCTCTCCTCTCTCATATCTCCTCTCTTCCATACTCGCCCCTGATAATCTGGGCAATCTTTGCGGCCTCATCCCCCGCACCTCAATACGGAGGGAACAGCGCGTCGAAATAGCTTCGGGGGGACCAGTATTGGTCTGGATTTCTTGAGTCCGCACCTGCTGGGTTCGTTGGGAATAGGTTCGCGTCAAGCGGAATCCGGGGGCGAGCGGACGTGATGTGCGAAACGGCGGGACAGAACGATTTCCCTACTTTGACGAGCCCATCGATGCCACATCCATCCTTGTTCGTCTGCAGTCGCCTGGGCCTGGTGCTAGGTTACCTCGTCGTGCTTGGTTCGACGGTAGCGAGTCCTTGGTTGCCGGTCGTTGATGCTTCGGATTTGCGGAACTCGGCCATCGTACAGGCGGTCTCCGCAGCCCGTCCGGCCGTGGTGAATATCCACGGGCGCAAGACGTTGCCCGCCGAATACGACGTCGACGGCACCGTCGATGCCGGGCACCAGGTCAACGGCATGGGCACCGGCATTATCATTGACGAGCGGGGCTACATCATCACGAACTACCACGTGGTCGAAGGTGTCAAACGCATCCGCGCCACGCTGGCTGACGGCACGACGGTCGTCGCCGAACTGGTGGCGAACGACCCGAAGACGGACCTGGCGATCATCAAGGTCCCCGAGCAGAATGAATTCCCCGTGATCAGAATGGGGATGTCGAACGATGTGATGCCTGGCGAGACCGTGGTGGCGGTCGGCAACGCATACGGATACGAACACACGGTGACGCAGGGCATTGTCAGCGCGTTGCATCGCACGGTTCAGGTCAGCGACTATCAGAAATATGCCGACCTGATTCAGACGGACGCCAGCATCAACCCAGGCAACTCTGGTGGTCCGTTGTTGAACATCGACGGCGACATGATCGGCATCAATGTGGCGGTCCGCATCGGGGCGCAGGGAATCGGCTTCGCGATCCCGGTAAATCATGCGATGGACGTGGCAGCAGACCTGCTGTCGTGCGAGCGTGTGAAGCAGGTCACCTACGGCGCCACACTCAAGACCGACTTCGTCGAAGGTTCGAGCCACGTGGTGGTTGCCGCGCTCTCGAGTGACGGCCCGGCGGCCCGTGCCGGGCTCAAGCCGGGTGACGTGATCCGGGCGGTAGCGGACCGCGAGATCACCAGACGTCTGGACGTCGAACGTGCCCTGCTGGGCCTCCAGGCCGGTGATCAGGTCGCGTTCGAATTCCGGCGGGACGGTGAGACGCGGACCGTTGACGTCACGCTCACTGCGACCGGCGGTGTCGATAGCAGCCTGACGGATCTGGCCTGGTCGCAGCTCGGAGTCCGGCTGACCCCCATTCCCACCGCGTCTTTCCGCAAGTACAACTCCCGGTACCGGGGCGGACTGAAAATCGCCGCGGTGCGGGAGGACAGCCCGGCGGAACGGCACGGCATGCGCCGTGGTGATGTACTGGTGGGGATGCACAAGTGGGAGACCATCTCCGAGGACAACGTGGCCTACATACTCAACAGCGCCGAGTTCAAGGCCACGCAGCCGTTCCGGTTCTACATCCTGCGCAATAACGAGACGTTGTACGGCAGTATGCGACTGGACGGCGTGCCCTAGCCTGTGCCTCGGATCTGGTCGTCGTGAGCCGCGACAACCGTTCATGGAATCCGCGTTCATGGAATCCGCGTTCATTGCCTGGCTGCGCGACCATCTGCCGCCGCACCCTCTGCTGCGGCTCGGTCCAGGGGACGATGCCGCCGTGCTGCGGCTGGCGTCCGAGCGTGACATCATCCTGACCACCGATCTGCTGACCGACGGGGTAGACTTTGAGCTGAGCGCCTGCGAGCCGTCGCAAATCGGTCGCAAGGCTGTGGCGGTCAACCTGAGCGACCTGGCGGCGATGGCCTGCCAGCCGGTAGCCATCGTGGTGTCGGTGGCGCTGCCGCATGCGGGTGCGGGCCTGCTGGCCCGGTCCTTGTACCACGGGATTCTCGAACTGGCACAGAAGTTCGACGTGGCGGTCGCTGGAGGTGACACGAACACGTGGGCGGGTGGGCTGGTGATCAGTGTCACAGCGCTAGGACAGGTCACTCCACGCGGCCCGCTGCGGCGCGATCGTGGGCAGCCGGGAGACCACCTGCTGGTCACGGGCCAATTCGGTGGCAGCCTGCTGGGACGACATTTCTCGTTCACGCCGCGTGTCCACGCCGCGCTCCTGCTGCACCGGCAGTTTGAGTTGCACGCGGGCATCGACGTCAGCGATGGCCTCTCGCTGGATCTGTCGCGTCTGGCCGCGGCCAGCGGTTGCGGGGCGGCCATCGCCCTCGAGACAATCCCGATCGCTCCGGCCGCGGTGACGATGGCCGCGCGCGAGGCCGATGGCCGCACGGCGCTCGATCATGCTCTGTCGGACGGCGAGGACTTCGAGTTGATCCTGGCAGTGCCGCCGGCCGACGCCGAACGGATGCTCGACCGGCAGCCGCTGGACGTGCCACTGACCCGCATCGGACGGCTGGTGGAGCAGCCCGGCCTCTGGCAGGTGACGGCAGACGGATCGCTCAGCCCGCTTGCAGCGCGCGGCTTTGAGCACCAGTAGAGTCCCTGCAAATCGGCACAAGGTGTCCCGCGTGAACGAGCCGCCGGGGACAGGTTTCCCGTTTCCGTGAAGGAACCTGGCTAGGGTTCAGGCACGATCGCGGCATGTTCCTGCAGCGTTCGGCGGATGACGTCCAGCGGCACCGCGGCGGGGGTCGCGCCCAGGCGGTGGGCAAGCGCGGCGGCAGCGCCGGCGGCTTGTCCCATGGCCATACCCGCGCCTGCCAGAAGTGTCCGACGCGACACGCCGTGCCGGACCTGCGGATCCGGGAGCTTTCTTGCCATCTCGGTCCTCCGTCGATTGCCTGGCAGCGGATTTCACGCCGCTGCGATCCGCCGCGTGCCGACCGGTGGCCCGCCGCCCGGATGCGAAACGGCGCCCAGACCAAGTACAGGCGCGCGGTTCCCGTTCAACCCTGTTCCCGCAGCGCGGCGATGCGGTCTTCCAGCGGCGGGTGGGACATGAGCAGCTTGACCAGTCCCCGGCGGCCACTGACACCGAACGCAGCCAGCTCCTTGGGCAACTGGGATGGTTCCGACAACTGCTGCAGGCGCTGCAGCGCGGCAATCATCTTCTGCCTGCCCGCAAGGCTGGCCCCCCCCGCGTCGGCCCGGAACTCCCGCTGCCGACTGAACCACATCACAATCACGGAGGCCAGAATCCCGAGGCACAGTTCGGTCACCATGCTGGTGATCCAGAATCCAATGCCCGGTCCACGGTACTCGTCCTCGCTGTCACCGGCCAGCGCCCGATCGACGATATGGCCGACGATCCGCGAGACGAAGATCACAAACGTGTTGATCACCCCCTGAATCAGCGTCAATGTGACCATGTCGCCGTTGGCCACATGACTCACCTCATGCCCCAGTACCGCCTCCACCTCGTCCCGCTCCATCGCCTGCAGCAGGCCGGAGCTGACGGCCACCAGCGCATTGTTGCGGTTGGGACCGGTGGCAAACGCATTCGGTTCCGGCGCCTGGTAGATGGCCACTTTCGGCGTGACGATCCCGGCCTGCGACGCCTGCCGGCGCACCGTCTCGACCAGCCACTGTTCGGCCGCATTGCGCGGCTGCTCGATCACCTGTGCGCCCGTGGACGACTTGGCGATCCATTTCGACAGCAGCAGCGAGATGAACGACCCGCCCATGCCGAACACGAACGCAAATCCCAGGAGCAACGACAGGTTCAGGTTGCCGCCCTGCAGGAAGGTGTTCAGCCCCAACACATTGACGACCACACCGAGCACCAGTATGACGGCCAGGTTGGTCAGCAGGAACAGGACAACGCGCTTCATCAGCCACTCTCCATCATCGCCAGGGTGTGAGTCGCAACCGGCCCAAACCAAACCGGCCCAAACCCAAAACCTCAAACCTCAAACCCAAAACAGTCGTTCGCGGAAGTTACTGAAGGAAGTTATAGTTATAGAGGCATCATCCCACCTTGACAAACCCAAACCGGCCCCCCTGTTCCGTGTTCTGTGTCCCGCGGGGCTCCACGGGGTTTGGTGACGTCTTGGCAGGTGGCCGGGTGACTGCCTACAATTCGGCGCGTACGGGTCGCGGTTCAGGCCTCCGGTTCAGCTGGAGGGGCGTTGCGCGGCTGGCTGCAGAGAATGTCGCAGATGGTCATCGCACTGTGAAGAAGCCTCTTTCCGGGCATCCGTCCAGAACGGCCGCGCACTGGTCGCCGCAAGTGGGGCTGAACCGGTCGCGTCTGCTCAGCCGGCGGCTGGCGCCGGCCGAAGCCTTTGTCGGTTCCTTCCTGGTGCTCATTGCCTTCGGCACCTTGAGTCTGAAGCTGAGCCCCGGGTTGTATCGGGCAGACCCGTTGTCGTGGAGCGACGCGGTATTCACGGCGACCAGCGCTGTGTGTGTCACCGGGTTGTCGGTTGTCGACACCGCCACGCACTTCACGTTCGCTGGCCAGGCACTGGTGTTGCTGCTGATACAGCTTGGCGGCCTGGGGATGCTGGTGCTGACGAGCGTCGTCATCGTAGCGCTGGGCGGCCGACCATCGGTTCGGACCGAGTCGGTGGCGGTCAGTTCCCAGCCGGCCGTTCCGTCCATCCCGGCCCGCCGGCTGATCCTGGACATCGTGCGATTCACTGTTTTCCTGGAGGCGGCGGGCGCGATCCTGCTGTACGTCTGCTGGGTACCCCGTCTCGGCTGGGGCCGGGCATTGTGGCCGGCCGTCTTTCATGCGATCAGCGCTTTCTGCAATGCGGGCTTTTCGACCAATACGACGTCGCTGGTGGAGTACCACGATTCCCCGGCCACACTGGTCATCATTGCGCTGCTGATCATCGCGGGTGGACTGGGTTTCGTCACGATGCAGGAAGTGCATCAGTGGTTTTCCAGCCGGCGGCGCGGGAGCGTGATACGGCTGTCGCTGCACAGCCGGCTGGTACTGGCCACCACGGCCGTACTCGTGGTGGGAGGCTGGCTGCTGTTCGCGCTGTTCGAGTGGCGTGGGGTGCTGGGCCAGATGTCGCATCTTGACCGGCTCGCGAATTCGTTCTTCATGAGCGTCTCTCCCCGCACTGCCGGGTTTAACTCGATCGACTACGGCCAGGCATCGGACAGCTCGAACCTCCTGACGATCATCCTGATGATGGTGGGCGGGTCACCGGGCTCGACCGCCGGCGGCATGAAGACCACCACCTGTGCCGTGCTGGTGCTGCTTGCCTGGTCGCGTCTGCGTTCCCAGGCGACGGCGACATTCGCGCGCCGGTCGATCCGGGAAGATACGATCCAGCGCGCGACGGGGCTGTTTGTGATTGCCACCGGAATCGTGGTGGCCGGTGTCTTCGCGGTGACGCTCATCGGCGACTTCTCCGGATCTCACCACACGTTCCTGGAGCGGCTGTTTGAGACGACCAGCGCGTTCAACACGGTGGGGCTGTCGATGGGGATCACACCGGAACTGCCCACGCCTTCGCGCTGGGTGCTGGTCGTGATGATGTTCGCCGGGCGCACAGGTCCGCTGGCCATCGCGACCGCGCTGATCGTCCGCCTGGCGCAACGCGGCAGATTCCGGCTGGCCTATGAAGAAGTGGTCGTGGGCTGAATGGGGCCCGAGGGGGACCCGAGGGGGACGAATATGAAGCGATTGGTGGTCATCGGACTGGGCAACTTCGGATTCACCATTGCGAAGTCGCTGGCCGACAACGGCTGCGACGTCATTGCTGTCGATCTGGACGGCGATATCGTCGATCGCCTGGCACCGTCAGTCTCCCACGCTGCGGTGGGGGACTCCACCGACCTGGAAACGCTGCGACGCATCGGCGTGAGTGAGGCCGACGTGGCCATCGTCTCGACCGGGGACGACATTTCGGCCAGTATACTGGCCACGATGGTGCTCCAGGATCTGAAGGTGAAGGACATCTACGTCAAGGTCGTGTCGAACGACCATGCGCGGATCATGCACCGCATGGGAGTGACCGACGTGGTGTTTCCCGAGCAGGATACGGCCCTGGCGTTGGCGACCCGCATCACCGGCTCCGCACTGCTCAATTACGTGCGTCTCGGTCCGGAATTCAGCCTGCAGGAGATGGGGGTCCCGAGCAGCTGGGATGGCCGGACGATACGCGAGTTGGAGCTCCGCCAGAATTATGACATCACGATCGTCGCGTTGCACGATGTGCTGACGGACCAGTTCATGGCAACGCCGGACCCGGACCATGTGCTGCGTGATTCGGACACGCTGCTGGTGGCAGGGAGCGACGCGGCGCTGGCTCGCGCGGCCAGCGTGCGGTGATCCGCGGCCTCGGCGGCGTCAGCTGCCGCAGGCCTGTTTTCCGCTGCTGCTCCGGCCGCCTGGCGGTCCCATGACGCACGGTGCCGGAGACTGGAACTACGGGGACACGGGGACACGGGCTTCGCCGCGGCGTTCCCTTGGAATTCCTGCTGGGGCGTGATACGATAAGCGTCGGTCGAGAATTTGTACGATTCCTGCCGCTGTCCGGACGACGCCTGGCCGTTCGCGTGCCGCGGGCAGGTTTCACCGTCTGCCGCCAGCCGTACCGTGGCCGCAGGGGGAAACCTGCCTGGTGTTTGACGGGCAATCAGACTTGTTTCATCCCCCTCCTTTTTTGGCCCACATGTAAGGTCGCCATGCAATCGAACGTCCAGTTTTCGAGCGGTGAGTTTGTGCCTCTGGAAATGCACAAGGTCCGGGTTGTCCAGAAGCTGAATCTGTTACCGGTCGAGGAGCGATTGAAGGCGATAGAAGGTGCCGGCTTCAATACGTTTCTGTTGCAGAACAGGGACGTGTTTCTGGACATGCTGACCGACAGCGGCACAAACGCGATGAGTGATCAGCAGGTTGCCTCGATGGCGGTGGCCGATGACGCCTATGCCGGTTCGGCATCCTACAGCCGGCTGTACGAGGCGATCGTCGAGGTCTTTGGCACGGAGTACTTTCTGCCGGTCCATCAGGGGCGCGCGGCGGAGCACATCATCAGCCAGGTGTTTGTGGGCAAAGACGGCGTGGTGCCGATGAATTTCCACTTCACCACGACCAAGGCGCACATTGAGCTGGCGGGCGGCCGGATTGCCGAGCTCTTCACGGACGAAGCGCTCAAGATCAAGAGCGACTTCCCGTTCAAGGGCAACATGGACATTGCCAAGGTGGAAGCACTGATTGCCGCCCGGGGCAAGGAGAACGTGCCCTACATCCGGATGGAGGCGGGCACGAATCTGATTGGCGGCCAGCCGTTTTCGATTGCGAACATGCGCGAGGTGCGGCGGGTGTGTGACAAGTACGGGCTGTTGCTGGTGCTGGACATCAGCCTGTTGAACGAGAACGTCTACTTTATCAAGATGCGCGAAAAGGAGTTTCAGGACGCTGACATCAAGACGATCGTCCGCACGATGTGCGATCTGGCCGACATCATCTATTTCTCCGCGCGCAAGATCAGCTGCTCGCGCGGCGGCGGGATCGCCACCAAGAGTCGCGAGCTGTACTTGAAGATGCGAGAACTCGTGCCACTGTTCGAGGGCTTTCTCACCTACGGCGGCATGTCGGTGCGCGAGATCGAAGCCATGGCCGTCGGCCTGCGCGAATCGCTCGACATGGACATGATCAGCCAGTCGCCCATGTTCATCAAATACCTGGTGGACAACCTGGATGCGGCCGGTGTCCCGGTTGTGACGCCGGCGGGCGGTCTGGGCGCTCACCTCGACGCCAAAGCCTTCCTGTCGCACGTACCGCAACTGGACTACCCGGCCGGTGCGCTAGGTGCCGCGCTGTTCATCGTTTCCGGGATCCGCGGCATGGAACGCGGCACCATCTCGATGGACCGCGATGAAGACGGTCACGATGTGCCATCCGAAGTCGAGTTGCTGCGGCTGGCGATGCCACGGCGCGTCTTCACGCTGTCGCAGGTGAAGTATGTCGAGGATCGGGTGAAGTGGCTGTATCAGAACCGCGAGCTGATCGGTGGACTCGAATTCTACGACGAACCCAAAGTCCTCCGCTTCTTCGTTGGCCGGCTACAGCCCAAGAGCGACTGGCCCCAGAAACTGGTCGCCAGGTTCCGCCGCGATTTCCCCGCCGGGCGCTGAGACGCGCCGGCTCGGCCGGCACGTCGTCGGCCGTGGCACGGCGGATTGAGAATCCAGAGGTGTCGCCAGTCATCGCCCTGCTCCGCTCTGCGACGGACCCTCTCTCTGCTCCGCGACAAACACTTCCGGAAACCGGGTCGTGCGCGCCGCCGGCGGTCGCAAGGCTACGGCTGTGCGGCCGTGTCGCGTTCCGCATCCAACAGCTTGGCCGGCACATCCAACGGGCTGCCGGAGGGGAGTCGTCCCACATCGTACACCCCGAAGATGCGGAGCGTCATCAGCATATCGGCCGGCGAGACCAGATCCCCTTCGACATCCTGGAACCGGTTGCCGAGGTGAGCGAGGAACAAATCCACTTCGGCCTGCAGTTCGTCACCGACGTGGCTCGTGCCGCGGATGAACGCCCCTTCCGCTTCGATGGCCTCCAGCACGGCCGTGTACCGCAGCTGGTCGCCGGGCAGCGCGGGGCGGTGGAACACGGCCCGGTTGAGCTTCGCCAGCACGGTGCGTTCCTGGAAACCGCGTTGGTCGTTCGCCAGGAGCCCACCGGTCCAGGCCAGGCCTTCGACGATCAGCGAGCAGGGGAGCATCGGGAAGCCCGGCACGTAGTCACTGAGCGACTCTTCGGCCAGGCTGACGTTCTTGATCGCCATGGCTCGTTCGCCGCGGACGAATTCGACCATCCGGTCGATCAGCAGCCAGCGCATCGAGAGTCCGGCGCCCGGCGGCTCATCGGACGTACCCGCCATCACATGTTCGAACTGCTTGCGCACCTCCCGCAGAATGTAGTCCTGAGTCGCCGCGCGGTGCGGGAACCTATCGCCGATCTGGAAGGTCTCGACGATCAGTCGGGCGCTGACCGCGAGCCGACCATCGACAGTCCCCTGGGTCATGAGGGTCGTGCAGTTGCCTTCCTGCTTCTTGATTTCGGCAGTGACCAGCAGCTCCTGTCCCGGCTTGACGAACCCGGTGAATTTAACGTTGCGGGCCTCCTTGAGCACGATCATCGAATGGGCGAAGTCCTCGGTCCGGCGCACCAGCCACTGGGCCGCCTGGTACATGCTTTCGAGCATCAGTACACCGGGCATGATCGGGAATCTCGGGAAATGGTCCTCAAGATATCGCTCGGTGGCCATCAGCCGCTTGATACCCTCGATGCGTTGGCCTGGTGTCAACTGTGTGATCTGGTCAATGAATCGAAATCGCATGTCTGGAAACCCACTGGGATGACGACCGCACAGGAAATGATGAAGGTCTATTGTTTCTCGCCAAGCGGTTGCATGCAACCCGCATTCGGCCAGCCGCGGGGGGCGCGGGGCACAGCAGTTGGGAGATGGAGCGGTGGTGGCCTGAGCCGGAGCCGGCGATTGACAGCCCCCAGGGGACGCGTTACAGTAGCCGCGCGATGTGACGCGCGTGTGACGCCAGCTGCACCTACTTCTCAGGAAGGAAAAATGACTACAGACACTCCCAGACCTACGGCAGTATTCCCCGATTTGGAGGGCAAGACCGTTCTCGTCACGGGTGCAAGCCGCGGCATCGGCCGAGCCATTGCGGAAGAGTTCGCCAGGCAGAAGAGCCACCTGATGCTGGTCGATATCAACGAGCAGGTCCAGCAGACGGCCGCGGAGATCGCGTCGACGTTCGGCACCAAGGCCGAAGCGCGACTGGCGAGCGTGACCGACTCGGAACGCGTCAAGGAGGTGGTGGAAGAGACCGTCGAGACGGCCGAGAACGGTCTGTATGTGCTGGTGAACAACGCCGGCATCACACGCGACCGCCTGGCCATGCGGATGTCCGATGAAGACTGGAATGCGGTCATCTCGACCAACCTGACCGGGGCCCACAACTTCTGCAAAGTGGCCATCCGGCATCTCCGCAAATCCAAGGGAGCGGTGGTCAACATCAGCTCGATCAGCGGCGTGGTGGGGAACGTCGGGCAGGCGAACTACTGCGCTGCCAAAGGTGGCCTGATCTCCTACACCAAGGCGCTGGCCGCCGAGTCGCCGGGGGTGCGCTGCACCGCGATCTGCCCGGGTTTTATCAACACGGACATGACCGCCCGGCTGCCGTCCGATATCTCGAAGTACGTTATCGCCCGGACCAAGGTGAAACGCGTTGGCGAAGCATGGGAGATCGCCCAGGCGGTCGTGCGCAGCGCGTCGGAATACGGAAACACCTATGTGCCGTGCGCCGTCGTCCTGGTCGCCGGCGGCATGGAACTGGGGGGATAGGGCGTGAGTTTCCCGGACGTCAGGCAGGCGCTCATGCGCGGCTTTGTGCGGTGCGTGGACGATCAGCGCGTCCCGCCGCTGGGCGCCTTCCTTCCGGACTTCGTCCGCGAAGGGTACACGGTAGCGTCCGACGACTTCCGCCTCTTGCCGCTCACGCCGGCGCTCGTCCAGATGGCCAACGCCTCTTCCCATTGCCTGACCGACTGCGCGTTTCATCTGCAGTCCAAGTACCGGCAGACGATTCCCGATGCCTGGGGCGGCCATCTGGAACGGGGAAGTCGCGACGTGGCCATCATCGGATTCAATATTCTCGAGGGTGTCGTGCTGGACATCCTCGAGATTAACCGGCCCGACAGCTACCTCGCGTGGGCCGAACCGATCCTCGACGCGCTCAACTGGCAACAGCTGCTCGTGCGCGCCGTCACCGATTTCGGGCAATTCTGCCAGGCGCAGCAGATCCGGCTGCAGCCCCCGTACGCCGGGCAAGTGCAGCCGAGCGGTTTCACGTTCGACCCCGCTCTGGGCTGCGCTGTGCTGAATCTGGCCGGACAGTGAGTCCCTGCGACGAGTCCCTGCGACCACAATCCGCTTGCCGTGAAGATCCGCCAGCGGCCCCGGCACTCCTGCCGGGGCGGCCGGCACCGATCTGCCTTCCAGACCGGGCTCAAATCATCTTCGTCGTGCCTGGTATGGCGATCGGGTACAGGCCGTCGGGGCCGGGGGTGACGGGCGGCTCCATGTCAAGCCGCACTTCGCCCGCGGGTGCGAATGCGTGCCTGGAGTTGAGTCCTTCCTCCCAGGTGATCGGCTGGCCCGTGTACACGGCCATCTGGCCCAGTACGGTACCCAGCGTCGACATCGCCAGCTGCTTGCCGCGCTGGAACGGCGCCCCGTCGCGGATCGATTTCAGGAACTCCACGTGCTCCTGCCGGTAGGGCGAGACCTTCGACGCTTGTTCGTCCGCTTTCCAGGTCACATTTCCCTTCAGATCGGTGAACCGCGGCGGCGCGAAGGCCGCGAACATGCATCGTCCCTTGGTGCCGTGGAACACGTCGATATTACTGCCGAAGCAGCCCACGGCAGTCCGCACGGCACCGTAGATCTTGCACCCGTTGGCAAACTCGTAGATCAGCGAATGATGATCGAATGACGTTCCCATCTCCGGCTGGAACTGTGTCGACCGCCCGCCGAGCCCGTAGACCCTCACCGGCGACTCGTCACGCATGGCCCACAGCGCCGAGTCCAGGTTATGGATCAGCGACTGGGGCACGTCGTCCCCGGAGAGCCAGGTGAAGTGGTACCAGTTGCGGAACTGATACTCCATTTCGCTCCAACCCGGCTGCCGCGCGACGAGGCTGTATGGGGCGCGGAGGTAATCACACTGGATCGCCACAATCTCCCCGATTTCGCCGTTGTACATGCGTTCTACCGCCGCTCGCCGCCCCAAATGATAGCGATAGGTGAGCCCGGCCAGCACGCCAGTGCCGTTCTTCTTGGCCAGCTCGTCGGCCTCCAGCAGTTGGTGCACACCGGCGACGTCGATGGCGGCCGGCTTCTCGACGAACACATGCTTCTTCGCTTCCACTGCGGCCAGAGTGTAGGGGGCGTGGAATCGCGAAGCGCAGGCGATCAACACCACGTCGCTGTTGTCGATCACCCCCTTGTATCCGTCCAGGCCGGCAAAACGCCGCGCCGGATCTACCTGGACCTGATCCCCGAACTCCGCGGTCAGATTGTTGATGCTCGCCTCCATCTTGTCGGCAAAGACGTCGGCCATGGCCCACAACTGCGTGTTGGGATCCCCGGCCAGTGCATCAGCCGCCGCACCTGATCCTCGTCCGCCACAACCGATCAGTCCAATCTTGATCGTGTCACTCCCCGCGGCATGGGCGCTGCGGCCGATCGCCAGCTGCGTGCCTGCTGCGGCCGAGGCGAGCAGTGCCGACCTGGCGAGGAACTTGCGGCGCGATTCACGGGCAACGGTAGTCACGGCGGCGTGCTGAGACATGATGGCTCCTTCATGGCAGCTGGGATGATGATGGATCCGCGCGGATCTCGTGGATGGAACATTGACGTCCGCACCCATTAGTGTAACCATGGAAACGCCCGCTGACCAACCGGCTTGCCAGGAGCGGTTGGATGTCAACTACCGGCCGATCGGCAAGGCGGCTGGATCGAGCACCGCTCATGACGAACCATCTGCGCATTGACGGCTCGTACGGTGAAGGCGGCGGCCAGATCGTCCGCTCGGCGCTCGCCCTGTCACTGGTGACCGGCCGGCCGGTCACGGTCGATAACATTCGCGCCGGGCGCCCCCGTCCCGGTCTGATGCGCCAGCACCTGACGGCCGTACGAGCGGCCGTGGAGATCTGTGCCGGGGCGGTGATGGGCGCCCGGCTCGGCTCGCTGTCGGTCACGTTCGAGCCGCGGCCCGTGCGGCCCGGTTCGTACTGTTTCCGCGTCGGCACGGCTGGGAGCGCGGCACTGGTGCTGCAGACGGTCTTACCTGCCCTCGCGATCGCTGGCAGCCCGTCCCAGCTGACGCTGCAGGGCGGCACGGACAATCCCTGGGCGCCCCCGTTCGACTTCCTGCAGCAGGCCTTCCTGCCGTTGCTCAACCGCATGGGGCCGCGTGTGACGGCGAGTCTGGAACGGCGTGGATTCTATCCGGCGGGCGGTGGGCAGTTCACGGTGACGGTCGAGCCGTGCGCGCAGCTTGCCGGCTTCCAGCTGCACGATCGCGGGCCGCTGGTGGCGCATGCCGTCCGGGCGCTGGTGGCGAACCTGCCACGCCAGATCGCCGACCGGGAAGTACGGACCGTCCTGGCCAAACTGGGTTGGGATGCGCCGTGTGGCACAGCCGAACAGGTCACAGCGCACGGGCGCGGCAACGTCGTCCTGGTCGAACTCCACAGCCAGCATGTGAGCGAGGTGTTCACCGGATTCGGCCGGCTCGGTGTCCGCGCCGAACATGTCGCGGCCGACGTCGCGCGGCAGGTGACGGACTACCTGGAGTCCGGCGCGCCGGTGGGACCGTACCTGGCGGACCAACTGTTGCTGCCGCTGGGGGTCAGCGCCTGGCAAACCGGTGCGGCGGACCGCCACCGCGGTGGATCGTTCTGCACGGTGCCACTCACCCGTCACGCGCTCACCCACATCGACCTTCTGCGCCGCTTCCTGGAGATTGACATTCGCGTGGCGGCAGCGGACAACGGGAAGACGTGCTGCGTCAGCCTGCTCCCGCCCTGAACCGACTTGAACAGAAGGGAGTCAAAGGAGTTCTGCATCATGCGAGAAATGAAGCAACTGCGGCTCGACCTGACACCCGACGCGGCCCTGGTGACCGGGACCTGCCGGATCGATTACATTCAGATTATCCATTCCAGATAGTTGACACGATTACCACGTCGCCCCTCGACAACGGAGATAAGGTCACATGATTCGCTGCGACTTCATCTTAACCGTGCTGTGCGCGGTCTGGGCATGTGCTCCCGGAACGGTTCACGGCGCAGACCAGGCGGAGATCGAGACACTGCTCAAACGCGACATCATCGGCGGCGACTTGTCGATGGCAGAAGTCCAGTGGTACTGCGACGAGCGTGTGCCGGCCATGCCTCCGGTGACAACGGTCGAGCAATGGGAGCAGGAAGCGGAGCGGATCCGGGCGGCGGTGCTGGAACGCATCGTCTATCGTGGAGCAGCGGCCGGCTGGCGCGACGCGGAGACGAAAGTCGAGTGGCTCGACACCATGGATGGTGGCCCCGGCTATCGGATCCGCAAGTTGCGTTACGAGGCGCTTCCCGGCCTGTGGATTCCTGCGCTGCTGTACGAGCCGGAGCAACTCACCGGCCAGGTACCGGTGATCCTGAACGTCAACGGGCACACGCCGCTGGGCAAGCAATACCCGCCCAAGCAGATCCGCTGCATCAATCAGGCGAAACGCGGCATGCTGGCTCTGAACATCGAGTGGGTCGGGATGGGGCAACTTGCCGGCCCCGGCTTCAACCACGGGCGCATGAATCAACTGGACCTGTGCGGCACCAGCGGCCTGGCCCCCTTCTATCTGAACCTGAAGCGGGGGCTGGATGTGCTGCTGAGTCTGGAACATGCCGATCCCAGCCGCGTGGCGGTCACCGGACTCTCGGGTGGAGCCTGGCAGACGATTGTCATCAGTTCGCTTGACAAGCGGGTCACCTTGGCCAATCCGGTGGCCGGTTTTTCGAGCATCAAGACCCGGGTGTGGCATCTGAAGGACCTGGGCGACTCGGAGCAGATGCCCAACGACCTGGCCACCATCTGCGATTACACCCATCTGACTGCCATGATGGCGCCGCGGCCCACGCTGTTGACGTTCAACCTGCACGACGACTGCTGCTTTGAAGGCTCCTACGCGCTCGAACCTTTGCGCGCCGCCGTCCAGCCCATTTTCCGGCTCTACGGCCAGGCGGATTCGCTGCGGTGGCACGTCAACGATGATCCGCCCGCGAAGCACAATTACGAAGTGGACAACCGCCAGCAGAACTACCGTTTCCTGGGCGACTTCTTCTATCCGGGTGACGCGGCATACGACGCGCGCGAGATTCCTTCGGATGATGAAGTCAAGTCGGAAGAGGCCTTGCACATTCCGTTGCCCGACGACAATCTGGACTTCAACAAGCTGGCGCTTGGTCTGAGCCGCGATCTGCCGCGGGAGGGCGCGCTCCCGACTGACCCCGCCGCGGCCGGCGCGTGGCAACGATCGCGCCGCGCGGTGCTGCGCGATGTGGTACGTGCGAAGGACTACCAGGTCGCGGCCGGCGATGTCGCGCGCGAGGAGAAAGAAGGGGTCACCGTGACGTTCTGGAAGCTGCGGATGGACAACACCTGGACGGTCCCGGCCGTCGAGTTCGTCCCGGACGCGCCTCAGCAGACGGCGATCCTCGTCGCCGACCAGGGGCGGCAGAGCACGGCGGTTCAGGTCGCAGAACTGCTTGCTGCCGGCTTTCGCGTCATCGCCGCCGATCCGTTCTACCATGGCGAGTCGAAGATCGCGCAGCTCGACTACCTGTTCGCGCTGCTTGTGGCCGGGGTAGGGGACCGCCCGCTGGGCTTGCAGGCCAGCCAGATGGCAGCGATCGCCCGCTGGGCAGCAGCGCACCGTGCCGCCGGCCCTGTGCAGCTCGTGGCAGTCGGCCCCCGGTGCGGCGCCGCCGCCTTAATCGCCGCTGCGCTGGAGGACCAGGCGGTCCACAGTGTTGTGCTGCACGGATCACTGGGCAGCCTGAAAGAGGTGCTGGAACAGAACTGTGGGGTCCAGGAGCAGCCCGAATTGTTCTGCTTCGGACTGCTCGAGTCGTTCGACATCAAGCAGTTGGCGGCCCTGTCGGCACCGCGGCCGGTGCAGTTTGTCGCACCGAGCGACCGGGCGAAGAGCGAGTTGGCCGAGTTGGCGGACTGGTATCAGGTGTGGGGAGCTGACGTCGATCCGTTGCGGAACTGAGCCTCCGAAGCGCAACGGCGGGGGGCGGTGTCAGGCGGCGGGGACGCGTACACGAGGCGAGCCGAGCATGTCCGAAGTGTCGATTGTGATTCCGGCCTACAACGAGCAGGAAGCGATTCACGGCGTGGTAACACGTCTGCGCGAGGTGCTCCAGGCGGCCGGCATCCCGCATGAAATCCTCGTGGTGGATGACGGGTCGAGCGACGCGACGGCCCGCGCGGCGGCCGAGGCGGGCGCGACGGTGGTCCAGCATCCGCAGAACCGGGGCTATGGCCGCAGTCTGAAGACCGGGATCCTGGCGGCGCGGTACGATCGGATCGCGATCACCGATGCCGACGGGACGTATCCTGCCGACCGGCTGCCCGAGTTGATTGCGTTGAGCGATCGGTTCCACATGGTCGTTGGTGCGCGCACCGGGAAGTACTACCGCGGCACGCTGGTCAAGCGTCTGGGGCGGTTTTTCTTCCGGCTGTTGAGCGAATATGCGGCGGGGCAGCGGATCGCCGATATCAACTCCGGCATGCGTGTGTTTCACCGGCACGACGTGCGGCGGTTCTTTCCGCTGATCTGTGCGGGCTTCTCCTTCACGACCACCACGACACTGGTCTATCTGCTCAACGATCTCTGCGTGCACCATGTCCCGATCGACTACCAGTGCCGCGAGGGCTACTCCAAGGTCAACCATTTCCGCGACACCTTGCGCGCCCTGCAGATCATCGTCGAAGCGATTCTCCGCTACAATCCGATCAAGATCTTCCTGCTCCTGGCGTTCCCATTCGTACTGCTGGGCGCCGGGTTTCTGATCGGCGCGGTGATGGGCCGCAACTGGCCGGCTGCGCTGTGTGCCTGCGTGGCCTGGGCGACCGCCGGGCTCGTGTTGGGTCAGGGGTTTCTGGCTGTGTCGGTGATGCCGCAGCGCCGATTTGTCAACGTGCCGACCGAATCCAGCTCGCGGGATCCAGGGGACGACAGTCCGCATGACATGTGACGCGCCGCGCGCGGTCTGCTGTTCTGCGATGCCGGAGCCTACAACGGAAGACGCCAACCATGTGCGGTATTGCAGGGATCTTTCAGTACGGCCATTCGCCAGACGCCCGGCTGTCGGAACCGGCCGGGCTGGCAATGACGGAAGTATTGCGTCACCGGGGACCGGACGGCGGCGGGCTGCTTGTCGCGCCGCGCCTGCTGCTCGGGCATCGGCGGCTGGCGATACTGGATCCGAGCCGCCACGGACGGCAGCCGATGAGTGACGAACAGCATCGCGTCTGGCTGGCGTACAACGGCGAGATCTACAATTTCCACGAGTTGCGGCGGACGCTCGAACAGCGCGGGCATCAGTTCCGGTCGCAGACCGACACAGAGGTGCTGCTGCGCGGCTACCTCGAGTGGGGCCGCGCGGTGGTCGAGCGTCTCAACGGCATGTTTGCCTTCGCGCTCTACGACACGGCGGCCTCCGCGTTGTGGCTGGTCCGCGACGGCACCGGCATCAAGCCGCTGTTCTACCGCGACGATGGCACGCGCCTGTGGTTTGGATCCGAGATCAAGGCGATCCTGGCCGATCCGCAGGTCCCGCGCCGTCCGGACTGGCCGGCGCTCGACGCCTTCTTCACTTTCGCGTATGTGCCGGCACCAGCGACCGGCTTCGCCGGCATCCGCCAGCTGTTGCCGGGGGAGTGGCTGGTAGCGCAGCGCGGGCGTGTGGAGACCCGCCGCTGGTTCCGGCTGCCCTATCCCGACGGCCCGCAGAACTGGAGCCAGGAGGAGAGCATCGAGCGGCTGGACAGCGCGGTTGGCGCGGCGGTGACGCGGCAGATGGTCAGCGACGTGCCGCTCGGCACGCTGCTGAGCGGTGGCCTGGACTCGGCCGCCGTCCTGCGCGCCATGCAGCGCGCCACGTCGGCGCCGGTCAGCGCTTTCACCATGGGCTTTGACGAGCCGACGTTCGACGAGTCACGGTTGGCGGCGCAAGTGGCCGACCATTACGCAGCGCGGCACCATGTTCAGACGCTTCCGCCGGCGACGGCCGAGTTGCTGCCGGCGCTGCTGGCCCACGCCGAAGAGCCGCTGGCGGACAACTCGCTGATCCCCGTGTATGTGCTCGCCCAGTTCGCGCGGCGGCACGTCACCGTCGCGCTCTCCGGCGATGGCGCCGACGAACTGCTGGCCGGGTATGCCACCTACCGGGCCAGCCGCTGGGCACCCTGGTACCGGCGGATACCCGGCCCGCTGCGGCGCTGGATCCTCGAACCGCTGGTACACCGGCTGCCGCCGTCGCAGCGCAAGTATGGCTGGACACAGCTGGCGCAGCGGTTTGTCGCAGGCGCAGCCGAGCGCCCGCCGCGCGATCATGCCAGCTGGCGGCAGATTCTCACGCCGGCTCAGAAGAGGCGTCTGTACGGCGCACGCTGGCAGCAGTTCGGCGACCTCGATTCCATCGGCTGGTATGCAGCCGCCGCAGCGGACGCCCCCGATTGGCTCTCGCCGCTGGAACGTCAACTGCACATGGACCTGACATTCCATCTGCCCAACGACATGCTGGTCAAGGTCGATCGAATGAGCATGGCGCACAGCCTGGAGGTACGTGTGCCACTGCTGGATAACGAGGTGCTGGCAACCTGCCTGGCTATCCCGGCCCGCTGGAAGCTCCGCGGGCACGGCAAGTGGGTGCTGCGACAGCTGCTGGCGCAGGATCTTCCTCCCAGCATCGTCCGGCGCAAGAAGTCGGGATTTCTGGTACCCTTGGAGTCCTGGCTGGCCGGTGCCTGGCAGCCGTTGCTGCGCGAGTACCTGACGCCCCAGTGGGCGGCCGAGACCGACGCGCTGCGGTGGGGCGAGCTGCGCGCGATGCTCGACGCCCAGCAGGCCGGACGCCGCGACTTCGCCTATCCGCTCTTTACCTTGCTGATGTTCTCCCTGTGGTGGCGCATGTGGCTGACCGAGCAGTTGCCGGTCCCGTACCCCGTGGATCTGCGTGCGGCACCGTGTGAAATCGTACACTGGTCCCCCAACCCATCAACACCATGAAACGCATCCTGCGCCAGCCGTGGCTGTGGTTGTTTCTGCAGGCCGCCGTGCTCGTCACGGCCCTCTGGGGGCTGGGGCGCCTCCAGCCACTGCGGCACCCGGACACCGCCTCGTACGAGCAGGTGGACTGGTCCAGCCTGTCCGACATCTGGTCTGGCATTCGCACCCCCGGGTATCCCCTGTTCCTGGATGCCGCGCAGTTCCTGGCGCCCGCGCACCGTGCTGTGCCGCCGCTCCAGCTTGCGGCACACATCCTCGGCGTGTTTGCCCTGTACCTTGGCCTGCGTGCCAGCGGTTACCGCGGCTGGGTGGCGCTGGCGTGTGCCAGCACACTTTACTACCGCGACGATCTGCTGCGATTCATTCCGAACGTACTGTCCGATTCGCTGGCGGCCTCGCTGGCATTGATGTCTGTCGGCTGCTTCCTGGTCACTGACGCGCGCGACGGCAAGTGGTATCGGTGGATTCCGCTCGTCCTGCTCACATTCACCACGTGCCTGGTCCGGCCGGCATACCTGTTTCTCATCCCCCTGTGGCCGCTGCTGACACTGTTGTTCGACCGGCTGTTGTGGCGACGTGACCGATCCTGCTGGTATCCGCTGAGGAAAGCCATCCTGATGGCCGTGGCACTCGTGGCACCGCTGCTGGCGGTCTCGGTTGTGCGGTGGGGGGTCGTCGGCCATTTCGGCTTTGTATCTTTCGGGGGCTACAACATCATCGGGATCGCCGGCCAGTTGCTGGATGCTCCGCTTGTGCGCGAGTTGCCGGCAGGCAGCCAGCGGCTGGCGGAGGAGATCCTTCGCGCGCGTACAGAGTATCCGGGATTTGAGCCCCCCACCGACTTCCTGGCGATGGAACGCATGTACAACGTGACGGTATGGGATGTATCGGTGCCCGTGGCGCAGCAGCTATACCCGGGTGACACCGTGGCGGTCAATCAGGCGCTGCGCGATCTGTCTTATCAGATTCTCGCCCATCGCCCGGCCGGCTACGCACGCTGGCTGTGTCTGAACACCCTGCATGCCGTGAGTGAAAGTGCCAAGATCCTGGCGACCAATGTGGCTGTGCTGCTGGTGCTCGGTCTCTTCTGTGTTGTCCATGCACTGCAGCTGCTCAGCAGCGGCGCGCCGGCACGAAAGTCCTGTCCGCTCCCGGCGCCCGACGTGCGATTCCGCGAATCGCATCTGCTGTTCTGGATGGCCCTGCTGTTCTGGATGGCCAACTGCGGGCTGGTGGCGCTGGTCGAGCCCACGCAGTTCCGCTACATGATCATCGGGAATCTGCTCCTGCCGGCGGCCCTCGCTTGCTTCGTCGCGCAGTATGCCGTGGATACGCTCGCCGCGGCCGGCACGCGCGGAACCCGTGCCCGGCGTGAAACGGGCCGCCGGGCAGACAAGGCATCGTGACCGATATGCCTGTACTGTGTATCGTGACAGCCGTGAAAACGGCTTCCAGGTGGGAAGCGGGGTGGCGGAGTCCCCGGCAGCGGCACATGCGCTTTCGCGGAAGATCTTCAAGACGGACCGGAGCGCGGCCAGAATAGTCATATATATCCCGGCAGACTGTTCTCAAGTAACCTGAACCCTCACGAGTAATCCTGATGCCCGAGAAAGCCCCTTGGGTCACGTATCGACCGGAATTGAAGGTGCTGGACTGCACCGTTCGCGACGGCGGATTGGTCAACGCACACAGGTTGTCTGACGAGTTCGTGCTGGCCGTCTACGCGACGTGCATCGCGGCCGGGATTGACTATATGGAGGTAGGCTACAAGAACTCGGTACGTCTGTTTCCGCCGGCCGAATTCGGCCCCTGGCGTCATTGCGATGAAGGGCTGCTGAATCGTGTCTTCGAGCACCATGACGCCGAGAAGACCGGGTTGAAACTTGCGGTCATGGCCGACGCGGGCAAGAGCGATTGGCGCGAAGTGCTGGTGCCTTGCCACGAAAGTGTGCTGGACGTGATTCGCGTCGCGTTCTATGCCCACCAGGTGTCGGAAGCGGTGGAGATGATCGAGTATGCTGCGGACCTGGGCTACGAGACTTCGGCGAACCTGATGGCGGTATCCTCCATCAGCGAGGTGGAAATCGACACTGTGCTGGACGCTATCCGCCCCACGCGTGCCAGTACGGTTGTGATCGTGGACAGTTTCGGGCATCTGTATCGCGAACGGATCGAGGCGCTCTACCGGACCTATTCCGCCGCCATGGCGGGCACCGGCAAGCAGATCGGCATCCATGCGCACAACAACCTCCAGCTGGGATTCGCCAACACGATTGACGCGATCATACTGGGTGCGAACCGGGCGGACGCCACGATGGGCGGGTTCGGACGCGGGGCCGGGAACTGCCCGATGGAACTGCTGCTCGGGTTCCTCCGGAATCCGAAGTTCAAGTTGCGCCCGGTCGTGGAGCTGCTCCAGAACCACATCGAACCGCTGCGCGAGACGACGCATTGGGGTCCCTCGTTGCCGTACAACATCACGGGGCAGTTAAACCGGCACCCGAACGCGGCGATCAAGTTTCTGGAGGGGGCCGACAACAAGAACTACCTGCGGTTCTTCGATGAATTAGTCCGGGACTGCTGACGTCGCATAGGTGTCTCTTCTATCGGTGCCAGACGGGCGCGTAGAAACCGATGGCCTCGTCGAACGTGGGCCTGCGGCGGAAGTCGGCCGGGTCGTACGCGGGGTTGGCCGGGTCCGCCCCGACCCACTGCGGATGCTGCCGGCCGAAGTACGAGCCGTAGAACTGGTAGTTCGTGTCGACCCAGCGGCTGAGAATCTGCAATTCGGTCGGCGTGAGCAACTGGGAATGGTCGTCCCGCGCGTTCTGCGGGTGCGCGGGATCCGTCAGGATCTGGATCAACGCGCTCGTGGCGCACCCCAGGCTCCGCGGGGGCAGATACGCGCCGTTGTAGTTGCCCTGGTCCCCTTTCAGGAACGACGTGAACTCGGAGATGAGTGGACCGGCCAGCTCGCGTCTGGCGAGTTCTTCATAGGACGTGTTGTAGAATTCGGTCACATCGCCGGTCAGCGGGAGTCCGGCAGCAGGGTCCGTCTGGCCGTGACAGCTCACACAGTGGGCGTTGAAGATCGGTTGGATGTCGGTCGGGTAATGAATCACCTGTCCGGCCAGACCGTCTCCACCATTCTCCACCAGGTCGCACGGCTGCGGCTGCGGTACGCTTGGCGGTCGGGTCAGTGCGCGCGGCATGGCTGCATCGACAGGGGGCACGGCATGCTGCCGTTGGCCGTGGCAACCGTTGCACGAGCGGGTTTCGCCCGGCGCATAATTCACATAGGTCCGCTCGCGCTGGATCTCCCGGAAGTTCGCATCCAGCGCCTGGTAGAAGATGCTGCGATTGGCCGGCACCACGAAGTAGGCGGAGCCGTCATCCTCCACAGGCACGACTCCCCACTGCACGCGCGGCCACAACGCGGCCTTCCAGCTGGAACTGCTCAACGATGGATTCCAGCGCCGACCGGTGGACCAGTAGCGTGGCAGCGCTTCGTTGATGCGCAGCCATTTCACCTCGCCCCGCGCAACTCCTTCCATCCCCTCGTAGATATTGTTCACCAGACAGACCGCCTGATTGCTCGCCGCATAGGCCGGATCGCGAGGCAGCTGCACGTTCGGCGGCACCGGTCGCGCGACCAGCGGCAGCGGATGCCAGCACGACAGCTGAGCGTCGGCATGCACCTGGCGATGCCGCCCCTCGGTGTCGATCAGGTACAGCGCATAGGCATTCGGCACTTCCTTGTAGTGGTCGGCCGGGTTGACCTTGTACGATACCAGGAACTCGTGATCGCTGACCGGAAACGGATGCGTATACAAGTGCCCGTGCTGGCCATCCGGATCGTGCACGTAGCTGCCATCCGCCGTCAGAAAGAACCATCCCGGTTCGGTGCGCCGCTCGATGAACACGTGCGGCGTGATGTTCGTCACGGAGTACCGATCGTCGCGCGCCCGGTACTCCGGCTCGTCGGGATCGGGCCCGCGTACACGCACTCCCTTCCGGTAGTCGATCAGCATGATCGCGCCCAGGCACCCGCCCTGTGGAAAGTGGCAAGTCCCCACGCACACCAGTCGATGGTCGGTGCCGGGCAGCGGTTGAGGATACATGTAGATTGTGGTGGAGTCGTCCGCCACGCCATAGACTTCTTCGGGCCGCGTTCCGTCCGGGTTCATCGTCCAGATGGTCTTGCTCACCCGCGCGCCCTTGTCGATATACTCCCAGCGATGGTACATGACGCGGCCGTCTGCGAGCACGACCGGGCAGAACTCGCTCACCGGGCTGTTCGTGAGCGGCTCCACGTGCGACCCGTCCGCGGCCATACGATGCAGGCCGGGTGCCACCAGATGGCTCGATCCGCCGCACAGTACCGTATGTTCGCCGCGCGTCGACGAGAAGATGATACTGCCATCCTGGAGATAACACGGATGGATGTCGTCGGTGTGCCAGCCCGGTGCCCAGCGGGCCACCTTCTCCGCTTCATCAGCCGGCGGGAAGGACACCTGCCGCAGCCCAGTACCATCCGTCTTCACTTCCCAGATGCGGAACCCGGAATCAGGATTCGGTCGCATGTCGAACAGAATCCGAGTGGCGTCAAACGAGAGGCTGATCATGCCGATCAGGCCTTGACCTCCCGGCAGGTCGCGCGCCGTCACCACCGGGCGTTCTGTCCGCGTGCGGACGTTGTAGATGTAGATGCCGTTGTCCGGCACGAACCGATCCGGACTCGTGCCATTGTTGATGTCCGTATAGTAGTGATCGGACGAGTAGGGCTTGCGTTTGACGAACACAATCTCATCGCAACCCAGGTCCGCCGGCTCTACCGCCGTCTGTTCGCACCTCGGCATGCGTGTCAACCTGTCCACTTCCGCTGCGGTTCCGGCGCGCGGCAGGATTCCCGCTGCCAGGACTGTCCACGCACTGTACCGCAGTACCAGCGCCATGACGCGCAGAACTGGTGACGCATGATCCATACGATCTCCCTCCCGATCAAGCAACGTATCGCGTGCCTGGAAACAGGCGTTTGGCGGCTGTCTTGAGTCTATCGCGAGCCGAACCAGACAGCAAGCAAATGCCCGGATCCAGTGCGAATCACCTGCCGTAAACCGGCCGTGGCGTTTCCCTGAACCGCAGCATGGCAAGTCTCCCATTCGGTGGAACAACGCGGGCGGTCAAGTAGGGCGGGACCGCGGAGTCGGCCGGTCAGGCGTCCGCGGCAAGCTGCCAGCGCAGGATGCGGAGGCTGCGGCCTGGCAGGCTCCAGCTCTTGCGTGGCGGCGCCGGTGCGCCCTGCGCAACGCCGGTGAATTCGTCGGCGGTAACCACTCCCGCCGGCGTTGTGGCGTAGTTGGCCAGCACCAGGTGCAAATCTCGATTGGCAAAGACAGAGGCCACGACCCCGGCCGGCAGCGAATCGCGCAGCGGCGTGGATTCGCCAATTTCCAGCCAGGCCCACGTTCCTTCCTCGACAAGCGGCAGATAGCGCTGTAACCACTGCCTGGGCGAACCAGGCGTCAATCCGCGCCAGGCACTCGTTGCAGTCGGGTATCGCCGACAACTCCATCGCCGTCAATTCACGAGTTCGTCGCAGTCCACAGATGGGCTGCGGCTGCCGGACGGCAATCGCGTTCAGCGCGCGGCGTCTGCAGGTTGGACCGGCTCGCCCGGCGCTGGCAGGCGTGGTGGAAAGAGCCGCTCCGCTTCCTCCCGGCCGATGTGCATCACCTGCGCGACCTCCGCGGCGTCATAACACTGGCCGTCAGGATAGATGAGCCCCTGGTAGGGCGGGTCGCTGCGCGAGAACTGGGTTCTGCCAAGCATCAGTTCCCAGAAGCACCATCCGATGCGTTCCTCGCGCAGGATCGGCATGGCGAATTCGAACGACTGGTGCGGGCGGCCCACCACTTCGTTGATGATCACCGGCTTGCCGAGCTGCTTCGCCCCCGCCTGCGCCGCACGCACTGCCGCGCGCAAGTCCCGCGTGTAATTGTGAAAAGCGATCACATCCACCTGATCCGCATACTGCGCCGGATCGATGGCCAGCGCCGCGGTCTCCCAACCGATGGTCAGCGGCTGGCAAGGTTCCTGCCGGCGCGTCATGTCCAGAGCCTGCCCGAGAAACGTGTGGATGGCCTGGCGGTCCGCCTCGCTCTGGAAGGAGGTCACGTACGGTTCGTTCATCACATCCCACATCACCACGCGCGGGTCCTGCCGATGGCGTCCCACCACGTCGCGGACATACTGCTCCATGGCCGGCCAGTGCTCGCGCCCCAGCCGGTTCTGGCCGGGGCAGGCCATCCAGTCTTTGTCCCGATAGCCGTCCAGATCTGGAAACTCGCCGAAACACGAGTCAAACAGGACGGGCATCACCTGGATCCGGTGTTTCGCGCACAGGCTCAGCAGATTCTCGAACCGGTCGAGGAACTGTTGCGGATCGTGTTCATACACCGCCACCTGCAGGAAGACCCGCAGGCAATTGAGCTGCAGTGTCTCGGCATAGCCCAGATCGCGGTCGATGATCGCCGGGTCGTAGTCCATCCAGGTCTGGACGTCGTTGCGCGCGTAGGCGGGGACGTAGTTGGCACCGCGCAGCCACCGAAAGTCATCCTGTACTTCGTCCGGCCCCGGCTGGATGATGAACTCGAGCGCGGTCACCGCGTCGTCATAGCAGGTGTCATGCCCCGCCTCCGGGCGATGGATCAGCAAGACGGGGCGTTGCAGCGCGCGGAGCACGGTCGCCAGACGCAGGACGCTGTCCGGCGGCACCACCGTGTCCTGCCCGGACGCCGTGATGGCCACCCGCATCTTGAGCCGCTCCGGCCAGTACTCGGCACTCCGCTGCTTGTATTCCAGCGGGATCTCCCACTTCGTTCCCCCGAACGACGCCTCGATCGCCTCCTGAAAGTTGGCATATTCCAGGAAATTGGCGGTGCCGTTCATGGACATCACGCCGTCGATCAGCTCCGGGTGGAGCGCGGCGAAGGCCAGGCAGGCGGAGCCTCCCATCGACCCGCCACAGATGTAGACCCGGCGCACGTGGTACCGCTGCCTGATCTCCGCAATGATCTGCGCGACGTCCGCTTCGGCCGCCGGACCCATCCAGGAGGTCGATGCGCGGTAGTCGGGGGACACCAGCAGCATCGCGTGGCGGCAGGCCACATCGCGTGCGGCGCGGCACTCGTCGCGTGGATTCTGCACGAACTGCCAGCGGTCGGAGCCGTGGCCATGCAGCGCGATCAGAATGTCGCACGGCGCTCCGGGATCGAACCCGGGGGGCGGCACGAGCACGTACTGCTGCGCGGAACCGTCGAACGCAGCGGTAAACGTCACATCCTGTACAGGCGGCGCAGCCGGATCCTGGTACCCGCGGGCCGCCGGACTGCTCAGCGTGATCGCCAGCCCCACCACCGCGCCTGCCCACCACGTGATCAGATAACGCACCATGCTGTACTCGCCCTCCCACCCCAGGTCTCGCCGCGTGCCCCGGGCACCGGCCTGCCATGACTGTCCTGCCTGTCCGTCAGTGTACTGGCAGCGCACCCCGCATGCCACGCCGTAGCGCGCGCCCGGTCTATTCCGTGTGGCAGCTTACTTGTTAGCCGTGCGGCGTGGCGACGGCGAACGCATCCCTGGCATGTCGGCCGGCAAGTCCGTACACTGGCAAGTCCGTACCATGGGCTGGTGTGCACAGGGGACAGTCTACTATCCAGGGGCAGTCTGTAGCCAGGCAATTCGTGCCTGGGCTGTCCGGGGTGCTGGTTTTCGAGACGCATACCGCGATTACCGCGATGGTAGAACCTTCCGTCAGGCCGCTGACCAATCGTCTGTCGCTGGCCCGTTACGCGTGGCTGTCGATCGCTGCTGCGCTGGTAACGATCCTGCTCAAAGCAACGGCGTTCTGGGTCACCGGTTCGGTCGGCCTGTTGTCGGATGCGGCCGAGTCGCTGGTAAACCTGCTGGGAGCCGTGATCGCGTTCGTGATGCTCACGATTGCGGCGCGTCCGGCGGACGAGGAGCACCTGTATGGCCACTCGAAAGCGGAATATTTTGCCAGCGGAGCCGAGGGGACGCTGATTCTGCTGGCCGCGCTCAGCATTCTGATCACCGCGATTGAGCGGCTGGTGCATCCCCGGCCGCTGGCGCAGCCGATGTTGGGGCTGGTGATCTGTGCGGTGGCCTCGCTGGTGAACTTCGGCGTGGCCCGCATCCTGCTGTCGGTCGGCCGGCAGTACAACTCGATCACGCTCGAGGCGGACGCCAAGCACCTGCTGACCGATGTGTGGACCTCCGCCGGTGTGATTGTCGGGGTGATACTCGTCACGCTGACCGGCTGGCAGCGTCTCGATCCGCTTGTGGCGATCGCCGTGGCCGGCAACATTGTGTGGACCGGCTACGGGCTGGTGCGGCGGTCGGTGCTGGGCCTGATGGATGCCGCGCTGCCCGCGGCGGAGCAGGCGGCGATCGAGGAGGTCTTTGCGCGGTACCGGCAGGCGGGAATCGAGTTCCACGCGCTGCGCACCCGTCAAGCGGGTGCCCGCCGGTTCGTCTCGGTACACGTTCTGGTGCCGGGGTGCTGGACCGTACAGCGTGGCCACGAAGTGCTGGAACACATCGAGGCTGACATTCGCCAGACGCTGGGCGACACCACGGTCGACACGCACTTGGAACCGGTGGAGGACCCGGCTTCGTTTTCCGACGTCGAGTTGGACCGCGAGGTTACTTGACCTTCTCCACTTTCCCGCTCTTGATGGAACGTACTTCGGCCTGGACTATCCGCATGGAGATGTCAGTCGACGCGATGGTGTTGAGCGCCGGTTTTTCGCCCCGGGCCACGCAGTTGACCATGTATTTGATCTCCTCGAACCAGCCGTCCGTTGCGGCTACCTTGATCTCCTGGGCAGCGTCATCGGCATAGAGCATCACCGGCTGGGGGCGCTGGATGTCGAAGTCGAGTGTGCCCCGTTCAAAGACGGCCGTGTAGCCCATGTAAAACGGCCAGGTCTTGTGCTGATGCCAGGCTCCGATCGCCGTGACCGCCTCGACTTTCCGCGGCGAATAGTAGTAGTTCGTGACGACATGGTCGATGCCGCGATCGCTCGTGCCGCCGATCGATCCGACGGAGCAGACTGCGTTCGGTTTTCCGAACAGGAAATTGACGTAATCAGTATCGTGCACGTGCAGGTCGTAGACCGCCCCGCCCGACATTGCGGCCTTGAAGTACCAGGGGCTCCAGAGCGCATTGTTGCCCTGCCGCCGCAGGATCAGACTCTTGCACTTGCCCAGTTTCTTGCTGGTGACATACTCTTTCAACAGCACGTAGGCTGGCCAGAACCGGATGCACTGTGCGATCATCACCGCGCCTTTGGCCCGGCGGCCGGCCGCGACCATCGCCTTCACATCGCTCGGTTTGACCGCCATCGGCTTTTCGGACAGGACATTCTTCCCGGCCTTGACAGCTGCGACAAACAGGTCCTTGTGGTCGGGGGTAGGCACACAGATGTCAACCAGGTCGATTTCGGGGTCTTCGATCAACTGGAAACCGCACTCATAGACCCGTTTGAACGCCTGCACGTCGAACTTGAAACCGGTGTCGCCGAGATTACCGGCGTCATCGCTGCGCCCCGCCCGTTTGTCCGCATCGATATCTGCAAACGCGACGACCTGTGCCTTTAGTGCCTTGGGCAGCTGCCCATACGCCGCCAGGTGCATGCGTCCCATGAATCCCATGCCGATAATGCCGACCTTAACTGCCATCGCCGAGTCCTCCTTCGTAAGTTCAGTGACAGAGTGCCATTTTCTGCAGCTGACCGCCCGTCTGTCAATGCACGTGCCAGGTTACCTGTCGGCCCGCGTCTCCGAGGACGACCTGCAGCGGGCGTGTGTCCAACGGGGCGCGACCGGCGTCTCGCGGCCTGAACCTACTATGGACCCACGTGGGACACTGATATACTGACCGCTGTAGTGTTTACCGACGATGGGGGACCATGCACATGAAAAACGTCCTGCAAATCAACTATTGGACGATCGGCGGATTCGAGGGTCAGACACCGATTCGGGAGGCGCTGGAGCGGGCCAAGGCCTGTGGCTACGACGGACTGGAACTGACCTTCGGCGCCGGCGTGCTCAACGTGGACACGACACGGGAAACGTGCGAGCAGATCCGGCGCGACGCGGACGAACTGGGCATGTCCGTGGCGACGCTGGCCAGCGGCAACTACTGGGGTTGCCCGCTGTCTTCCACCGACGCGGAGCAGCGGAAGGCCGCGATCAAGTTCACGCGGAGGTACATCGAGGTGGCTCACTGGCTCGGGGTTCCGACCATCCTGGTCATCCCCGGCGTGGTCGACGTGGGCTGGGATCCTGCGGTCCCGGTCACCCCGTACCAGCAGGTGTGGGACAACGCCACCAAGTCGTTGCGCAAACTGCTGCCGATCGCGGAAGACCACGGCGTGACACTGGCGCTCGAAAACGTCTGGAACAAGTTCCTGCTGGGGCCGGTCGAACTGTGCACGTTCATCGATCAGTTCTCGAGCCAGCACATCGGTTCATACTTCGATGTCGGCAATGTGGTGCTGACCGGCTACCCTCAGCACTGGATCGAGATACTCGGGTCGCGGATCGCAGCGGTACACGTCAAGAATTTCAAGCGGGACGACGCCGGGGGAGTGCTGCATGGGTTTGGCGATGACTTGCTGGAGGGGGACGTGGACTTCGACGCGGTGAAAGCGGCGTTGAAGAAGATCAAGTACCAGGGTCCGATCACGGCTGAGATGCTGCCGTTCAGCCGGCTGCCCAACCTGGTTTTGCCGGACCTGGACCTGGCGCGGGACACGGCCACAAAAATGCGACAGATCTTCGCCACGAAAAGGAGCGCACAGTAATGCAAACGCAAGACATTCGCTGGGGTATCATCGGGCTTGGCTGGTTCGGCGAGGTCCATGCCGAGGTGCTGTCCAACTTGCCCGGTGTCCAGCTGGCGGCGCTGTGCACCCGCCGCCCGAAGCGGCTGGCGGAAGTGGCCGATCGGTTCCAGGTCGCGCGCCGCTACACAGACTACCGCCAGCTGCTGGCGGATCCGGAGATCGATGTCGTCGGCATCACCACCCATATCCAGGATCACCGCGATATCGCGATCGATGCGTTGCGCAGTGGCAAGCATGTCTTCCTGGAGAAACCGATGGCGCCGACGCCCGCGGACTGCGATCAGATCCTCGCCGCAGCGGACGCGGCCCCCGGGCACTTCATGGTGGGCCACATCTGCCGGTTCGACCCCCGCGTGGCGTTGGCCAAACAGGCGATCGAGGCCGGAGAGATCGGTCAGATCGTGTCGATGCACGCGCGGCGCAATCTGTCCGTGAAGGTCGGGCGGATGGTGCTCGACAGCATCTCCGCCCTGATGGGCGACGGCATCCACGACGGCGACCTGATGTTGTGGTTCAGCGGCGCCCGGCCGGTGAGCATCTATGCCCAGGAGATCCATCCGGGCAACAACAAGTACCCCGATGGCGGCTGGGCCATGGCCCGCCTCGATAGCGGCGCTATCATGGTCATCGAATCGATCTGGCATCTGCCGGAGAGCACCCCCTACCAGATCGACGCCCGCATGGAGGTGATCGGTACACAGGGAGCGATCTACATCAATTGCGGCGAGGCGGGGTTAGAGATCCACGACAGCGCAGGGAACCGGCGGCCCGACACGTTGTACTGGCCGCACGTGTTCGGCCAGCGGTTCGGCATCCTGCGTGCCGAACTGCGGTACTTCGCCGACTGCGTAGCGACCGGCCAGCGTCCTGCGCGGATTACGCCTCAGGAATCACGTGCGGCCGTCGCCCTGCTGGCCGCCGCTGAAGAGTCGTCACGATCCGGACAGATTGTCTACTTCTGATGTCTACTTCTGACAGGAGCAAACGCCTCATGGAATTCGATCATCTCGGTATCATCACCACAGAGAAACGCGAAGGTGAGATCTATGTCCCGGCCACCAAGGTGTGGGTGACCGACTTCCGCACCCACCCGTACCACATCGAGTGGCTGCGGTACGAGCCCGACACGCCGGTCACTGGTCCCGTGCGGAACCTGCCACACGTGGCGTTTCGCGTCGACAGTATCCGCGAAGCCTCCAAGGGGCTGAAGGTGCTGCTCGAACCGTTCGATGCCGGCCTCGCTTTCGTCGGCTTCTTCGAAACACCCGATGGTGGCGTCGTGGAGTTGATGGAATACCAGCGGGAAGAGAAATGAACGCTGCCGGCCGGAGGCCGGCAGCGAATTACGAATGACGAATGACGGGAGCACGAAGGAAGGACGAATGACGAATGACGGAAGCACGAAGGAAGGACGAATGAACGAATGCGTCGCGGTACGGCGTCTCCTGTTCAGTCATGTCCGCCCCTCTTCGTACTTCCATCATTCGATATTCCTTCGTGCTTCCGTCATTCGTCATTCGTAATTCGTCATACGCTCCATGTCGCATCTGGGAGGTCAAGATCATGTCGAACGCGATCCAGCGCATCTTCATCACCGGAGCCAGTGGCAAACTGGGAGCGCCGTTGTGTACGGCGTTGGTAGCGGCCGGCTATCAGGTCCGCGCGCTATGCCATCGGTATGCCGTGGATGTGGCGGGCGTGGAGGAGGTCCGGGGGGACGTCGGGGATGCGAAACTGATCGACGAGCTGGTTGGTGACTGTGACGCGGTGATCCATCTGGCCACCTGCAAGGAAGACCGGGACGCGCTGATCGATGTCAGCCTGCGGGGCACCTTCAACCTGTTGGACGCCGCCCTGCGTACGAAGGCGCCGCGGCGCGTGATCCTGGCCAGCGGCGACGCGGTCAACGGGATCTACTTCAACCCGCAGCCGGTGCCGATTCGGGAAGACATGCCGTTGATCGCCTACCCGGGCTACTACCCGCTGTCCAAGGTCCTGGAAGAGGCGATGTTCGCGCAGTACTATCACCAGGCGGGGGTGCCCACCGTCTGCCTGCGGATGTCCTGGATTCACGCCGACGACGACATCCTCAATCATCTGACGGTGGCGGGCGAGTGTTTTGGCATTCCGGTCTGGCAGGAACTGATGAACGAACAGCAGCGGGCGCTCTATGCGGCCGGGCGGGACGCCGCGGTGGCGCTGCGGCACCCGAACGGTCAGCCGATGCGGCGGCACATCGTAGCCGTGGAGGACTGCGTCCAGTCGTTCCTGCTGGCGCTGGAACGGGAAGGGATCGAGGGTGAGACGTTCATGATCGCCATGACCGATCCGTTCGACTACGTCGACGCAGCGCATTACGCCGCAGAGCGTCTGGGAATTGATGTGCTGGAGCTGGTGGACCCTGTAGGGCACGACTTCTGCATCGACACGACAAAAGCCCGCTATGTGCTCGGCTATCAACCGGCATGCGACATCCGCGGTCTGATTGACCGCGCCATTGCGTTCCGGAAGGCGGGCACGCCGCGGCGGCAACCGTCCGGATACAAAGGCTAGCCGTTCAGAACAAGAGACGTTCAGAACAAGAGGAGACTCGTATGCACCTGAAAGACAAAGTCATTTTGATTACGGGCGGAACGTCCGGTATTGGTGAGGCCTGCACCGAGCTGTTTGCCCGGCACGGGGCGCAGGTGGTGACGATGTCGATCCAGCAGGAGGCGGGTGAGGCATTGGCGCGGCGGCTGACGGACGAAGGACTCACCTGCCTCTTCCAGTATGGCGACACCAGCCAGGAAGCGGACGTGCAAGGCGCGATGGAACTGGCGGTCCAGAAGTTCGGGCGTCTCGACTGCGTGCATGCCAACGCCGGCGTGCTGCGGAACCAGAAGATCACCGACGTCACTGTCGACGATTTTCATGCGACGATCAACGTCAATCTGCTGGGACCGGTCCTGGTGGCCAAGCATGCGGTTCCGATCATGCGGCGCCAGGGGCGGGGGGTGATCTGTTTCACCACGTCAGTGGCTGCCGACATCGGCTTCCCGGCGCACGGCCTCTACTGTGCATCGAAGGCGGCCGTGGTGGCGCTGATGCGATCGCTGGTCACCGACCACAGTCCGGAAGGGGTGCGTTTCGTGGCGGTCAGTCCCGGCACGATCGACACGCCGATGCTGGCCGCGTCGTGCGCGGGCTGGGACACGCCCAAGGAAGTGTTGTACGCGGAGGTCGCCAAGAAGCTCCCCGTGCAGCGCATGGGTCAGCCGCTGGATGTGGCCCAGGCGGTCGCGTTTCTGTTGAGTGACGATGCCGGGTTCATCAATGGCAGCGTCATTCACCTGGAGGGTGGCACGCTCTGCCTGCCACCCTGGTAAACCGCGCCGCTGGGACCAGGCGTCCGTCCCGCCGCTGCCGGCGGCGCGTGACGTGCTGCTGCCGAGCTCCGCGGGCTGAACGATCCTAATGCTGTCATGCTGTTCATCACTGTGAGGAACCCTAAATGTCCCGATCTCTGTATCTGCCACTGGCCTTCGTCCTGCTCCTGGGTGTCATCAGCGGGGCGACCGGCCGGGCCCAGGACTCGGCGGCCCCAGCGCCACTGCGCGTCGGTATCGTCGGGCTCGACGCCCACGCGGTCCCCTGGACCCAGATCATCACCAACCCGAATTCCCCGGCGCCGATCCATGACATGCAGATCGTGGCGGCGGTCCCGGCGTTCAGTCCGGACATTCCGTTCAGCGCTGACAACATCAAGAAGAACATGCAGGCGATGCGCGACATGGGGGTGGAGCTGGTAGACACGGTGGAGGCGCTGCTGCCGAAGGTGGATGCGGTCATGGTGTTGAGCATCGATGGGCGGCCGCACCTGGAGCAGGCCCGGCCCGTGCTGGCGGCCAGGAAGCCGCTCTACGTCGACAAGCCGGTGGCTGCCTCGCTGGTGGATGTCGTGCGGATCTACGAGCTGGCGCGTGCTAACGGCACGCCGTGTTTCTCGAGTTCTTCGCTGCGTTACAGTCCGGGCATTGCCGGCATGAACAACGATCCGCGGGTGGGCAAAGTGCTCGGCTGCGACGCGTTCAGTTCCAATGCGCCGCTGGAGCCCAATCATCCCGACCTGTTCTATTACGGCATCCATGGCAGCGAGCTGCTCTTCACCATCATGGGGCCGGGCTGCAAGACGGTGACCCGCGTCAAGTCACCGACTGCCGACCTGGCGGCCGGCGTGTGGGAGGACGGCCGGCTGGGCACGTTCCGGGGCATTCTGCAGGGTCGTGTCGGCTTCGGCGCGATGGTGTATGGCGACCAGGGGATTGCACCGGCGGGCGAGTACATCGGGTATGAGCCGCTGTTGGTGGAGATCGCCCGGTTCTTCCGGACTGGTCAGCCGCCAGTGACTGCCGAGCAGACGCTCGAAATCTACGCGTTCATGGAGGCTGCCGACGAGAGCAAGCGGCAAGGGGGAGTGCCAGTGTCGTTGGAGAGTGTGCTGGAAACAGCGCGCAAAGCGGCCGCGGAGAAGTGATGCCAGGTAACCTTCCAGTTCGCGACGCGGTTTCTTGCGACAGCACGCCGCCGGTGCTGTCGTGACCATGGCCGGGGTCCGCGCCGCCTGGCCTGACCCCGGCGAACGGAGATGTAAACCGTGAGTGACACACGCATCGACCAGGACAGTTTTGGAGTGACGCGTGGGGGCGAGCATGTGCTGCGCTATACGCTGCGCAATGCCCGCGGCATGACGGCGCGGCTCATCACGTACGGTGCCACGGTCACCGAACTGCTGGTCCCCGACCGGCATGGCCAGCTGGCGGATGTGGTGCTCGGGTTCGATGCGCTGCAGCAGTACGAGACGGAGAACCCGTATTATTTCGGGTGTACCGTGGGGCGTGTGGCCTTCCGGACCACCAACGCGCAGTTCACGCTGCACGGCCGGACCCACCACCTGACACGGAACGCGGGCACGCACCACCTGCACGGCGGCACGCGGGGCCTGAGTCACGTGGTGTGGCAGGCGGAACCGATCACCAGTTCAGACGGGCCCGCAGTCCGGTTCCATCACCGCAGCGCGGACGGCGATCAGGGTTATCCCGGCAACCTGGACGTATCGGTCACCTTCACCCTCACCGCGTCGTGTGAACTGCGCATCGATTATCTGGCGACCACCGATCGGGCGACCCCGGTCAACCTCACGCACCACGGCTACTTCAACCTGGCCGGGGCTGCGGCCGGCGACGTGCTGGGCCATCGGCTGCAGCTCGAAGCCGATCACTACACGCCCACGGACGCGGCGCTGATCCCCACCGGCGAGATCGTCCCGGTGCGGGATACGCCGTTCGATTTCCGGCAGAAGACCGCGCTGGGGGCGCGGATCGCCGCGGCGGGCGGGTACGATCTGAGTTACCTGCTGAGGGGCGGGAGCGTCCCCGTGGCGGTGCTCGAGGACCCTGCGTCGGGCCGGCGCATGGAGGTTCTGTCCTCGTCGCCCGCGATCGTGCTCTACACGGGCAATTACCTGGATGGCAGCGTGCGTGGCAAGGGACAGATCTCCTACGGCCAGCACGCGGGGGTCTGCCTGGAGACCGGCTATCTGCCGGACTCCGTCAACCAGCCTGCGTTTCCGTCGATCATCCTGCAGCCGGGCGCGACCTACCGGGAAGAGTGTGTCTATCGTTTTTCCGGCGCGGTGTGAGGCGGCTCCGGCAGTTCGTCCCATTCGCCCCGGTTGGCAGCAAACACGCGATCACCGGCGTCGGCCGCGCGCATGGTGATCGCCGAGACGCTGACGCCGAGAGTGCGATTGTCGTCCGAGTTGGCATGGAGTTCTTTCGGCACCCAGCCGCGGCAGCGCAGTTCCACGATCACCTGATCCGCCGTGCAGGCCGGTAGTTCGGCGGTCAGCGTGGACGTGTTGCGATCCAGCGCTGCGACTCGTTGCTCGCCCAGATACAGCCCGGCATCCGGCGACTCGGCCTGCGGCGAGACGCTCAGCTCAATTGCGATCTGGTAGGCCTTGCCCGCCACCACCGGCAGGATGATCCGCGAATTCCCGCTCGACCAGCGCATGGCGTGCGGCTTCCCCCGAACCACCCCCTTTTCGCGCCCGCACCAGTGTTGCAGGAAACGGCCGTCACCCAGCATGCCGACGTCGATCCGGTAGTGCGTGCGGGCCTCGGGGGTCGCCTCGATCGGGTTCTGTTCATTGGCGACCAGCTGCGTCCGGTGGCCGGCGGCGTTATCCACGCGGAAGCCCGACTCGGCCTGGTTGCCGATCAGGATGGCGGAGCGGACCTTTTCCGCTGCCTGTACGTGCGTCCCTTCCAGAGCGAACGTGCAGCCCTGTATCACGGACTTGCCGGCGTCCAGTTGGATCGCAGGTGCGCCCTGCGCGTTGTTGTCCCAGTGCACGAAATGGCAGGTGTTGGCGGCAAACTGGCCGAAGGGACTGCGCATCCAGATACAGCGATCGATCGGCCCCCAGAACGAACAGTTCGTCAGACTGACTTTCCCTTCCACAGCGGGTCCGATCTCGATACACACCGAATCGGTGCTGCTCCAGCGCCCGACGAACTCGCCGTTGGTGATCAACAGCCCCGGCGGCTGCACTTGCTCGACCAGCACCGCCCGCCGGCACGAGTCGGCGCCGAGCCCGAGGAAGTTGCCGTTCGTGGCACCCGCCTGGGACGCCGAGAACTTGTAGCCCACGCCGTAGCCGAAACAAAAGGTGTTCGACACATAGTGCCAGTCGGTGCGCGCGAGTTCGAAGGCGACCCCTTCTGTATTGACCCATTTGCAGTACGGATCGTCCGGCTTGTACGTCACGCCGAACGGCCAGAAATGAATGTTCTCGATGTGGCCGATGTCGTAGCACTCGTCGACATAGATCCCGCGTTTGCTGGGATAGCCCGTGACGTTCCGCACCAGATGCCGGTGCGCGCGGATTAGCTTGATGGCCTCATACGGATTGAGCAGGCAGCAGTCGAGGATGCCGACGTTCTCCGTGTCTTGCGACGCGATGCACGGGGGGTACGGCACGGGCGGCACATCCGCCGCCTGCCACTCCGGATAGATCACGGCCAGGCCGGCCACCACCGCGTTGGAGCCTGCAAGCTGAATGAAAGGAGGCCCAGCCTCGCCGCCGCGCCCGGCAAACGCCAGCAGGACGGTCCCGGTGGGCGGCTCGGTCGCACGGCTGATCGTCGGCGGCACGCGATAGGTGCCCTGCAGCGTGACACCGGCCGGAATCGACAGCGTGCCGTTGATGCGGAACCGACCCGCCGGGACATGCACAATGCCACCCCCCGCCTGCCTGGCCGCATCGAGCGTCTGTTGAAATACCGCCGTGTTGTCGGTCTCGCCGTCCGCCACAGCGCCCGATTCCACCACGTTCCAGCTCCCGGGCACCGCCCCGAACCCGTGAGACGTTGCCGGCGCACAACTCAGCATCAGGCAGCTCACCAGCCAGCGATACGGCATCTTATGGTACTCCTCTGGGCTTGCAGACAACTTGCAGGCAATAGGGCGATCCGGACTGGCGTCTAGACCGACCGTTCGTCCTGTATGGGAACGGCAAATCCGACGATGCGGTTGTTCATCAGGTCAATCGGGCCGGCCTCGGCGGCAATTCGGATACCGGTCCGCTGGGCAGGCTCACGCTCCTCCAGCAGTTCGTTATCGCGCAGCTGCAGGTCTTTCGTACGCCCTTGAATGTCGATGGCAATGCCATCCGCTGGTCCGCTGTTGACGATCCGATTGCGTTCCAGACAGTTGCGATTGCCCCAGAAGTCCCGGCCTCCCGCCTCATCACGAAACAGCACGCCGGCCCGGCCGCTGTTCGTGATCGTATTGTCCACCATCAGATTGTCCGTGTCGTTATGGCCGACCGAGATGCCGTAGCTGAGGTTCGCGTCGATTTCGTTCCGTTCGGCCAGTCCGAACTTGACACCCCAGCACCAGAACAGCCCGATATCGTTACGGTGGAACCGGTTGCCGATCAGCCGTGGACGCTGCGATCCGGACCCGGGATGCACGCCGAGCCCCGCATTGCCGTGACTGTAACAGTCTTCCACCACCACGTCGTGGCAGATCTGGAAGCTGATGCCATCGCCGTTGTAGTTCCGCGCTTCGACACGGCGGATGGTGTATCGGTTACAGTCCTGCAGGAAGATGCATCCGCCGTAATTGCCGTTCAGGTTTTCGTTCTGCGCTCGGTTACCGTCGAGTGTCAGGTCCTCGATCACCACGTCCTCAGTATGCTCGCTGGTCAGGAGCGGAAACAGCGACGCACAGGTCGGTTTGCCCGACACCCACAGATTCTCCCGCAGACCGTCGTTGAGCTTGAATCGGTTGCCAGATTGAGCGACGAGGGTGCGCTTGATCACCGTCGCACCACCATCATGCGGATTGGTGCCTCGCAGCACGATGCCGTCACCAACCTGAAAATCACCCGCCTCAGCCAGCGTGATCTCCTGATCGTACCAGTCGGAATCTTCGGCCAGCGCCACCGTGTGGGAGCCGATCTTCGTGATCACCGTGTCGGCGCCGCTGCCGCGCAGCCGCAGATGTGACGGCAGGAAGACGGCGTTTCGCAGGACGAAGGTGCCGGGCAGCAGCTGGACCGTGCCTCCTCCGAACCGGGACACATAGTCGACCGCCGCCTGAATGACCCGGTCGCTGCAGCCGACCAGATCCGCCTTGTCCGGTCCGACCGTGACGGTCAGCCGTTCGGTCCAGTCCGGTTCGTGCAGCGTATCGCCATCGGTCGCGCGCGGATTGGTGACGCGGGGCGGTTCGCTCCCGCGCAATACCCGGAGCCCGACCGACATACCACCTGCGACCGATATACCGGCCGCGCCGAGGAACGAGCGGCGACTGAGGCAACCAGCTGTCATGGCATTGTTTCTCCTGTTGACCTCCACATGATAGCAGAACGCGACACAGATTTCAGCGCTGACCGATATCCCGGCAACCCGGCGGGCGGCACAATGGGAGGCGGAATCCACGACGGTTCCCTACGGCCACGTCGATGCGTCCAGAGACAAGAGGAGACGGGGTGATGAGCAAGCTGATGGGAGTGATCATTGGCGTGTGGCTGCTGAGCTGCGGTCGGCCGGACCGAAACGCTCTACGTCGCACCGGACGGCAACGATGCCTGGAGTGGTCGTGTGGCGCGTCCGCTCGCCGACCGGTCGGACCGCCCGTTGGCTTCGCTGCAGGGTGCGCGTGATGCGATCCGCCGACTCAAGGAGCAAAACCCCGCTGAACGAACCGGTGGAGGTGGTGGTTGCGGACGGCACCTTGAATGACGAGCGCGTGACGATGCGCAACAACCTGTACTGGTGGGACGGTGAAAGGCTCGGTCATTCCGAGCCGGTTGTAGTGGACAAATCCATGCCATGGATGGGCCCATTCGCATGGACTGCCTACCTCCTCACCGTGCAGCGGTTCCATCCCGCAATTGGCCGAAG
>JAAYDI010000126.1 GCA_012729315.1 Planctomycetaceae bacterium | reverse complement strand
GTGGTCAGGCTCAGGAGCCGCTGGTTGTTTCCGACCGCACCAGCGAATGTTGTCATTCCGGTAGCGTTGACGGTGAGCGTACGATCGTTGGCCGCCGCATCAGCATCGACCGTGTTGCCGAAGGTCACGGTTGTGGCGTTGATTGTTACGTCGGTCGTCAGGATTACCGCGTCAGCGAAGCTCACCGTGGCCGCCTGGATGAGGCTGGCATTCAGGTCCGTGGTGCCCGCCGCATCAGTGGTCAGGCTCAGGAGCCGCTGGTTGTTTCCGACCGCATCAGCGAATGTTGTCATTCCTGTGGCGTTGACGGTGAGCGTGCGATCGTTGGCCGCCGCATCAGCATCGACCGTGTTTCCGAAAGTCACGGTCGTGGCGTTGATTGTCACATCGGCCGTCAGAACGACGGCATCGGCGAAATCCACCGTGGTCGCATTAATTGGACTGCCATTCAGATCGGTCTCACCAGGTGCGTCGGTGGTCAGGCTCAGGAGCTGCTGGTTGTTTCCGACCGCGCCGGCGAATGTTGTCATTCCGGTAGCGTTGACGGTGAGCGTGCGATCGTTGGCCGCCGCGTCAGCATCGACCGTGCCGCCGAATGTCACTGTCGTGGCGTTGATTGTCACGTCAGTGGTCAGTACGACAGTATCGGCAAGCTCTACCGTCGATGCATGAATATGGCCGCCCCTCAAATCTGTGAGGCCGCCCGCATCGGTGGTCAAGCTGGCAATCGGCGCACTGCTGCCGATGGCCCCGGAAAGGCGTGTGATGCCACTGGAGTTGAGCGTGAGCGATCCGAGATTATCGATTGTCCCATCGAGAAGAATGTCGCCACTGCCAGTCTGGATCGTCAGATCGCTCCGCTGGCCTGTGAGGGTACCGAGGTGAACGCTTCCACCGGCGCCCAGTCCGGTGGAAAACAATGTTGCGGCACCTTCGTCGAGGGCAACGACGCCGTCCAGGACCAGATCACCCTCCTGGGTAATGATGTCCGCACCGGGGCGAAATGTGATCGTGGACGCATGCAGCTCCAGGCGGGGCCCGGTCCTGGTATTGGCGCTGGCATCGACGGAGGACTCGACGACTATCTCGTCGGCCCAGAGTTGCACGTTGCCGAACTCGAGCTGCGCGACGATGCCCGCCGCATACGCGCTGTCAATCGTGATCGTACTGAGAACCCGCCGATCCTCCAGTTCCAGCAGACGCAGGCTCGGATAGATGTGCGAACGCGGCCGCAGGGCAGGGGGGGACCCCAGCATCCACTTCCACAGCTTTCGGTAGGTTCGGCTACGCCGAGAAAACCGCACGACATCATCCCTCATCAACCGCGTGAAAACCAGCAGACCCTGAGATCCGAACGGCAGGCGTCGACAGAGCGGGTACCTTCTCTCCATCTTGGTTACGGACCGTCATCACTGCAACACAATTGCCTGCTCCGGGGAGTGCCGAGTGCACCGCCCCGACGGAGACCCCGGGGAGCGACATGGCATGCGATGTAACGTGTTTTTATGTCGGGGGTTGTGTGTATTTGCAGGCCTCCGGCGCCCTGGTTCTGTCCGGATGACGACTTGCCGACCGGCCTGCGGTTATGGCCGGTCAAAACTCGCTCCCGGAATATGACGCCTGCGTCAACCCGGTCGCTCGTTTGAGGGTTCGGGGGGGTTGCGCAGAACGGGAGGGTGGCGCGGATTCTGCTTAGCGCGCTGGTCGGTAGTGATGTGCCGACTGGGCTGCCGACGAAGACTCTGACTGTGCAGGGTGGGCCGGACAAACCGGATTCCTGCGCACGCAGCAGACTACACGCAGCCGACTTATTGGCCTCGGACGATTACCCATGCGAAGTCACATTCAAAGGCTCATCCGTTTCGACACTCGAACGATGGTCCCGTCGCGTCCCACGGTTCTCGTGGGCCCGCTCTCCGTAGCGGCGATAGGCCTGGTCCTGGTGACGGCCTCTGTAGGTTTGGGCTGGACACCGGCTGCGCCAGCCACATCGGCGGGTCCGGTTCGCCAGGACGCGTCGGATGAAACGCAACCCGTGCGTCACGGCAACCCTGATGAGAACGACGCGGCAGGTGCTGGAGTTGGAGCAGCTACCGTCGTGATGGACTTCGAGACACGTCCGTTGAATTCGGTAACGGTGAACATCGGCCACAAGGCGGGTGAGGAGCCGGCCGACGCTGCGCGAGACCACCTGATACGGTTGCAGACGGGGACCGGCAGCGACATGTTCGAGCGCACGTGGCCAATTGCCTGCTACGAATGGGAATCGCCGGCTTTGGCCTATCGCCCACTGTACTTCGAAGAAGTGAATCTCGAGCGATATGGCTACCGACCAAGGCACCTCCGGGTGGTTCAGCCGGTTGTGTCAGCCGGGCAGTTCTTTACCACGGTTGTGGCGTTGCCCTACCGGGCATTTGCGGAGCCGGCCCGCAGGCCGGTCTACACGCTTGGGCATTATCGCCCGGGGAGCAACGTTCCGTATCGAGTGATTGGTCCGCCGTGGAGTTGTCGCGGTTCCGCCGCACAGGCGATCGCGGTCACGGGGCTGATCTTTCTGGTCCCTTAGCGTGTCACAAGGCAAGCCGCAAGAACTGCGACCGGTAACGCACCAGTCGCCGGGCAAGTGACTGAGGGGCGGCCAGGATCTTTGCCTGGCCGCGCGCACCGACGAGAAGCCCCGGCGGGCAGTCGTCGATGACCGCGCGCGCCTGGTAGGATGTGGTCGCTGGCGGTTGCATCTCCGCCTGCCCCGGACCCTGTCGAGCCGGCAGAACCTGCTGAGCGATATGCTCGCGCGGTGCCACCTGGAGTTCCGTCTTGGCCACCTCGACAAGCGTGCCGTGCAGAATGCGCCCGGGCAGAGCTACGAGCTTCAGCCGCACCCGCTGCCCGGGGCGCGCAAATTCCATGTCTTCCTGACCGATCACCAGGATCGCCTCGAGCTGTGTGGGATCGCCGACCACGCAAGCCAGAGTCCCGCTGACCAGGTAGGCCCCCCTGTTTCTCGGCTCCAGCAGTGCGCCGGACCAGTAACTCAATACGTTGCGCTGGCAGGGAGGATCGAACACGCGCGGCGGCGCGATCACGGTGCCTGCGGCGGGAGCACGGATCAGGAGGTGTTGTTGGTCGAGCTGCCGCTGGCGCAGTCGTGCGTCATGGTCGGTCAGAGCCGCTTCGGCGGCCGGGATCTGAGCGGCAACGCTCGGGTCATCCAGCAGTCGTATCCGGAGACTCTCGAGCCTCAAACGCTGCTGCTCCCGCTGGCTCGTCAACTCGGCAATCTCCCGCTCGAGCTCGGCACTGGCCAACCGAACGAGGGTCTCTCCCTGACGCACACGTGTTCCGGGCGGAACGGCTTCCAGCAACCGGCCCGGAACTGCGACGTAGACATAGTGGCCGCCCTGCGGCTGAAGTACCAGCGGGGCACTGACGCGGAAGGGCAGGGGAATGAACAGCGCTGCGATCACCAGCAGCAGGCCCGCGCACAGGACCCGCATCAGCCGTCCGGTTTCCGACGGTTCCCGCAGCGCCGGACGAACGGCCCATCTGCCCAGTCGCATTACCGGCGGGGCGATCATCCCGGCAAGCGTGGCGGCAGCGATCAGCCCAGCCACCAGCTCCAGGCCGTATGGTTTCAGGATCCGGTGAAGGAACCACAGGATGCCCAGCACCACACACCACCGGTAGATCGGTGAAACGATCCCGTACAGACCGATCAGCATGCGCATGCGCTGGGGAAGATAACGGTCCTCGACGACGGTACCGCCAAGGAAGAACCTCCGCAATGCCCGATTGACGAACATGCGCGACTGTTCGCTCAGATTCGGTGTCTCCAGCCAGTCGGCGAGCACGAAATAGCCGTCGTAACGCAAGAGGGGATTGCCGTTCAACAGCAGCGTGTTGAGTGAGCAGATCATGACGATATTCAGCAGCAGTGTGTTGAGTGGGCCCGGCTCGCTCAACCACCAGAGGAACAGGCAGGCACTAGCCAGGATGATCTCCACGAGAATCCCGGCGGAGGAAATGGCGATCCGGTGCCACTTATTGGTCAGCAGCCACGCATCGGAGACGTCACAATACAGGCAGGGAGTGCCGACCAGCAGCATGAGCCCGATGTCATGGCATTCGCCGCCGAAGTGTTTGCAGACCATCGCATGGCCCAACTCGTGCAGGCACTTGGCGCAGGCCAGCGCCACCGCCAGCCCCAGCAGATCACGGGCCTGGAACGACTCGACAGCCTGGTGGAGCCTCTGCGCCAGTACGTCGAACTCGACCGCGGCCAGCAGCAGCGCGGATATCACAAGTCCGAGACATCCCAGGAGGAACCAGCGCGAGAACATCCAGGCGCACAGCGGGTACAGCCGGCACAACGAACGCTCGGGATCCACACCGCGGAACCGGATCGACAGGATGTTGCTCAGCGTCTGGATCCGCATGCGGCGGCGACGTTGCACACGCCGCCGCAGCAACGTGTCGGCCTGGCCCGGGGATTCTGCCAGGACAAGCCCCGACTCGTGCAGGCGGCTCAAAAAACTCTCCAGTTGACCAAAGGTCACCCGGCGCGGCGCGAAATCGGTTTCCAGCCGATGTTGCAGGTCCCGGAGACTCGCTCGACCGTCGAGCATGTTCAGGATCGTGTGCTCCTCGTCGGCGAGATGGAAATATCGCAACGCCAGCGGGTCCTTCACGAGCCAGTAACGCACCGAACGGTAGAACTGCGGGACAATCACCAGGTCGGGACGAACGCGCAGAGGCAATCGGCGAGTGGCGGCAGTGGCGAAGGTATCGCATGCGGAACTCATCCGGCCGGCTTCCTCTCGACAATCATGCGGGACTTCATGCCCGGGCGCAGTTGCAGTTCGCTGTTCTCGACCTCCGCCCAGATCCGGATCTGGGCGTTAAAGGGATCAATCTCCGGATCGACAAACACGATCTTTCCCGGAACCTCCACGCCCGCCCCCGTGGGTAGGTCGACCAGGACGCGCACCGGCCGGCCCTGCAGGTCGTGGCTCCAGTGCTCCATGGGCACGAAGCCTTCGGCCCGCAGTCGATCCAGCCGGAGGATCCGGACCACGGCATCCCCCGGTTTTACCCATTCTCCGCGATGGCGATGAACCTGTACCACGACCCCCGCCAGCGGCGCTGTGATCTTGTGCTGCTCCACCAACTGCTGGGCCGCCTGATAGTCGTTCTCCTTGACCCGGTGGTTGAAACCGGCAATCGTGAATTCGTGCTCGGACTGTTCCAGCTCCAGCCGCGCCTTCTCGACAATCAGACGCAGGCGGTCCATCTCCGACTCCGAGATGCTCTTCGAATACCGCTCATTCGACTCCGTGGAACGCCGCAGCTCGGCTTCCGCCACTTCCACCGACTTCCTGGCGAACCGCACGTTCACCGTATTGGCGGCATTGGCCCGGGCGATCTCCAGTTCGGTCTGGGCGTGTTCCGCAGCCAGCCGCGCCTGCGTGTCATCGATATGAGCCACCGCCGCCCCTTCTTCAACCATCTGCCCTTCGACCACGTCGATGCTGGCCAGGACGCCGGACTCCCGCGCCGGGACGTCCGCCTGCTCGACCAGCCGCAGCAGCATGGAGGGGATTACGATGTCGGAACCTCCGGCCGGATCCTGCGGACCGGCCGCTAACGTCACGGCGGCAAAGCACACCCAGCAACATGCAAGCGACATGGCATCCCCTCAAAACAGAATCCAGGTTCGTACGAAGTCGAGGAGATCGTGCAGCCACACGTATCCGCTCGCGCGCTGTCCGCAATGGATCCGGGCGACGACGCCCGCCCCCGGCAGACGCTCTGTGATCTCCGCAGCCTCGACGTCGACAGTGGCCCACACCACGGCACCTCCGCTCTCCGTCGTCTCCGTGCGTCCTCCCACGCTGGCGAGCCGCCCCTGGCGGACCTGCGCCGGATCGGTCAATAACGCAAACGATACAGCCAGCTTGTCCGCCGCCTGACGCTGCGCCTCGGACAGGTGCCGCATCCGCCGCTCGGGCACTTGCAGCTCGACATGCCAGGGGCCGGTCAGGTCGGCCACCGTCAAGAGTACCTGCCCGCGGGCCACCGGCCGCGCAGCCAGCAATTGTTCCGCGTTCCACGTCAGCACGATGCCGTCGATCGGGCTGCGTATCTGCAGCGCCGACTGCTGCTGCTGGACAATCTCGTACTGCGCCTCCAGGCCGGCAATCAGCGCCTCCAACTCCTCCCGCTGAGCGGTCAACTCGGTGTCGCGCCGGCGGGCATCGGCATCCGCGCGACGATTCAACACCTGCACCGATTCGACGGCGGCCAGCCGCGTACGCGCCGTCTGCAACTCGCCCCAGATCCGCTTGTGCTCCAACTCCAACGCGGGATTGCGGAGGACCAGCAGAACCTCGTCTGCAGTCACGCTCGCGCCGCTCTGGGCCAGCAGCTCCTGCACGACGCCGTCGTCCGGCGCGAAGATGTCGCACGTGCGCGAGGGCTGTAACGCCCCCCGAGCCTCGACCGTGAAATCACCGGGGACGAGCAGCAGGGCCGCCACCGCCACCGCTGCAACGACCACCACCGCTGCAGTCCGCGCCAGACGCCGACGACGCAGCGATTGCCCCCACACGCGCAGCTGGCGGAGCAGGCGGCTGAACGGCAGTGTTTCGACGTCGAGCGCATTGCGGAGCGCCAGGGCGCTGTGGGCCGTCAGAGTCGATACGTTCCTGCGCCACGCTCCGTCAGCCAGGTCATCCACCACGTTGTGGAACCGCTCGATAACAACACCCGCGATGATCTCCGCGTCCCGCGACCCGTCACTCGTGACGCTGCCCCGCAATGGCAGGATCCCAAGCCCGCGCGTGTGCGATTCGTCAAGATAGGCGTTCAGTAACTCCTCGACCTGCGGCGCACGCTGTCCATCCGCCGGATACCATAACTCATCCCCCGCTGCCAACGCTGCCGCCGTGAGCTGTTCCAGCAGACGCACGGAGTTGGATCGCCGGTTGCAGCTCTCTGTGCCGCTGACCGCGACGACTCTGCAGGCCGACCCCTGCTTCACCAGCACGCTGACGCGATCGCATCCCAGCAGACGCCGGCCTTCGTTCGCAATCGCGAAGGCGGTGGGCAACAAGTCGAGTTGCCCGTGGACCTGCCGCGTGAAACTCTCCACCGCGGTCCATTGCGCCGCCCGGCCGCGCAAGTCCCGCAGAAGCACGTTGCGCTGGTAGTCGGCCAGGAGTTGGCAGGCGACCTCCAGGAAGCGGAGATAGCCCCGTTCAAGGTCCGGGCCGGCACCGGGACGCTGCGCAATCTCCACCACTCCCTGCTGATCACCCTCCACGTGCCACGGGCAGAAGAGCAGCAACATACCTGTCGGATTCGGCCGGAGAACGTCGGATGCCGGCACACATTGTGGTGCTATCGCCGTGGCCCCACCACGGGCCAGGACCCATGCCGCACTCGATCGGTGCCAGGTCGCATGCGATGCTCCCGCGTCATCGGCCGCACCAGTCTGGCCGAACTCGTAGGCCGCGACCAGATCGCCCGACGCGTCCCGCGTCCAGATGATCCCGCCCGCGGCCGCCAATGCACTTACAACACGTCGTAAGAACTCGTGGTAGAACTCCTCGGGCCGCAGAGGCGCTTTCGACAATTCGGCGAGCGTCTCGATCAACGTGCCGATCTCGCGCAGCGTCGATTCGACCCCCAGGGAACCTGTCTCGGAGTCAAAGGAGCACATGGCCCCAGTATACTTTGCTCTGCCCCGGATCAGAAACGGATCAGAAACGGAGCCTCTGGGGCTCCAGGGAAGATGCGCAGGGTGCGTGTGATGTGTGTGGATTTGCTGGTTGTAGTAAGAAGTCGAGATTGCCGCATTGTGACGTGTCGAACTAAGAGGAAGGATGTGCCGATCCATTTGCAGCGATGGGGAGCTCTTGCTCTATGGTCTTGCTCAGTCGACGCGCGTGGGAATGCGCTATCGTCGGGGTGACCATCCTGACGATCGCGGGCTGCCTGGCCCGTCGTGAGTCTGCGCGCGTCGATGCGCGGCTTCCCCGAGACTTCACCGAGACGATCCTGAAGATCGAATACGCTGACGTGCAGCCGGCGGACTACGCGGAGGTGGGCGGCTTGTCGGACCCGCGCAGGGTCGACGATCACGCGTCGCTGCAGTACCAGGATGTGACGCTGGAAGAAGCGATCAGGCTGTCCCTTCAGCATTCCACGGTGATGACGGACCTGGGTGGCACAATTCTCCAGGCACCCGAGAGCATGCCGACCATTTTCGGACCCGCGGTCCAGGACACTGATCCGCAATTTGGGGTCGAAGCGGCCCTGAGCGCGTTCGATGCGAACTTTGCCACGGGTCTCTTCTGGGAGAAGAATGACCGCCGCTACAACAACCGGTTTGTGGGGGATCAGGGGTTCTTCAACCAGGAATACGATGTGTTCAATGCGGAGATCGTGAAGCGGGGGGTCACAGGCAGTCAGTTTGCGATCCGCCACATCGTCGATTTCGACCACAACAACAATCTGGGCAACCAGTTTGCGGGTGGAGCGTGGGACGCGCTGCTCGAAGGCGAGGTGCGCCACCCGTTGCTGCGTGGAGGCGGGGTCCAGTTCAACCGCATCGCCGGCAACGGCGGTCAGGTCGGCGTCTACAACGGGGTGGTGATTGCCCGCATGCGCACCGACATGAGTCTGACCGATTTCGAGATCGGCGTGCGCGATCTGGTGAGCAATGTCGAGAACGCGTACTGGGACCTGTACTTTGCCTATCGCGATCTGGACACGAAGGTCCGGGCCCGCGACACGGCCCTCGAGACGTGGCGGCGCGTCCAGGCCCTGTATCGGGCCGGCCGGCGCGGCGGCGAGGCGGAGAAGGAGGCCCAGGCCCGCGAACAGTACTACCGATTCGAGTCGGAGGTCCAGAATGCCCTGGTCGGCCGCGTCCTGGACGGCACGCAGACGCACAACGGGAGCAGCCCGGGCACATTCCGCGGGATGCCGGGTGTGTACATGGCGGAACGCCGACTCCGCCTGATCATCGGTCTGCCGGCCAACGATGCACTGCTGCTGTTGCGGCCGGCCGACGAACCGCCCGCGGTCCCCGTGGTCTACGAGTGGTCGGCGCTTGTCACCGAGGCGCTCGACCGCCGCGAAGAACTCCGCCGCCAGCGCTGGGAAGTCAAACGCCGGGAGATGGAGTTCATCGCCAGCAAGAACCACCTGCTGCCCAACCTGGATGTCGTGACCCGCTACCGGTGGCGCGGGTTCGGCCAGGACCTGCTGAACCCCGACCGGAGCGACCGGCCGCGATTCGACAACGCGTACATGGACCTGACCAGTGGCGACTTCCAGGAATGGCAGATCGGGATGGAGCTGTCGATGCCGATCGGGTTCCGCCAGGAACACGCGGCCGTCCGGAACGCCGAGTTACGGTTGGTGCACACGCGAGCCGTGCTCCGCGAACAGGAGCGGCAGGTCACACACGATCTGAGCACGGCGGTGAGCGACGTCGACCGCGCCTATGCCGTACTGCAGACGGAAATCAACCGTGTGCTGGCGGCCCAGCAGCAGTTGGATGCCCTGCAGGCGGCCTACGACTCGGACAAAGCCGAACTGTTCGTCGTGCTCGATGCCCAACGCCGTTTCGCGGAGGCAGAGAGCCGGTACCATCAGGCCCGCGTCGAATACGGGCTGGCGCTCCGCAATGTGCATTTCGAGAAGGGCTCGCTGCTGGCCTACTGCGGGGTGATACTCAACGAATCTCCCTCGCCGTCGCAGGCGTACGCGGATGCCGCCCGGCGCGAGAGGCAGCGGCTGCTGCAGCTGCCGATCGATTACCGCCTGAGTCGACCGACCAGGGTGAGTCGCGGACCGGTGCAGTCGGGCGACGGCAGCATGGCGTCGCCGCAGGCCGCGGAGGAGCTTCCGACGCCCGCCGGGACGATCGCACCGGGGACATGATCACACGGGATTGCGTCCAAAGGTCATGATGGTGATGTCGTCGCTCTGCGGGTACCCTCCGGCGTGGCGCCGTACGTCGGCCAGCAGATGCTTGCCCAGCTCCTCCGCCTCGGCCGGACCGTGCTTGACCAGGTCCCAGACGCGCTCGGTCCCGTAGAGTTCGCCGGCCGAATTCATGGCTTCCTCCACGCCGTCGGTGGTGATGACGATCACGTCGCCCGGACCCAGCGGGCGGGTCTCGGCCTCGTATGGATAATCCTCCATGATCCCGATCGCGGGCCCCGCGAGGTCCCCGTCAAACTGCTCGATCGTCCCGTCAGCGCGCCGGATCAACGGCGGCGCGTGGCCGGCGATCGACAGGACGACCTGGTGGCTCCGCGTATCCACCATGCACAGGACGAACGTGACGAAGCGGCCCGCGTTCTTGCCGTCGCACATGTGCTCGTTAATGGCCATCATGGCGGTGGCCACGTCATGCACATGCCGCACGGTGCTCTGCACGCAGCTCGACATGCGGGACATGATCAGCGCGCCGGGCACGCCTTTGCCGGCCACATCGCCGAAGGACAGGCAGACCCTCCCCTCCGGCAGCACGAAGCAGTCATACATGTCTCCCCCAACGGATCGCGCCGCATCGTAGGAGGCGTAGAACTGGTAGCCCTCGATCTGCGGAAACGCGGTGGGCAGCAGCTCGCGCTGCACCTTGCTGGCCAACTCCAATTCGGCGTCCTGCCGCTGCTTGTCAGCATAGGCCTGGGCCAGCCGTGCATTCTCGTACGCCAGCGCCGCCTGGCCGGCAACCGTCATGAGAATCTCCAGGTCGTTTTGAGTGAACTGCCCAAGCTCGTTCTGCGAGTCGATGCTGAGGATCCCCAGGACCTCGCCGTCCATACCCAGTAACGGCACGCACATCATCGAGCGGATCTTGAGATCAGCGATCGACTGACTGCCGCTGAAAACATCATCCGTCGCGGCGTCGGCGGAGAGAATGCCGGCCTTCTCCGTCAGTACCTTGTTCACGATGGCGCGACTCAACCGTACAATCGAGTCCTCCTCGTCGCGCCGATGCCGCATGGCGCGCGGCACCATGACGCCCGTCTGCGGGTCCTTGAGCAGAATGCAGCCGCGGTCGGCATACTTGAAGATGCCGAACAGGGTGTCGAGGATCTTGGGCAACAGGGCCGTCAAGTCCAGTGTGCCGGCCAGACCGTTGCTGATTTCCAGGACCGCCCGGAGCTTGGCTGCAGGGTGGGTCTCCAGAATGCCGAACCGCCCCCCGCCCGACACCTGGCCGGTAATCGTTGCCGCACTCCTGTCCGCAATGTCCACTTGGCCGTGCCTGGTGCCCTCCAGAACCGGCTGGCCGGTGACCATTGCTGCCGAAGAATCGCTGGCCGTTACCCCCGCGCCGTCCGGACCGACGAAACGAGTTGTCGCATCACCGAATCGCACCTCGTCGTTGTGGTTCAACTGCACACGCTCGCTCACGCGGCACCCGTTGACAAAAGTCCCGTTGCGGCTCCCTGTGTCCTCCAGGCTGAACTCGTCCCCTTCCACATAGATCACGGCATGCCGCCCCGATACCGTGGGGTGGCCGATCACGATGGGGCAGTCTGGAAGACGGCCGATCACGTTCTTCCCGGGAATCAACTCATGAACTATGGTTTTCCCCTCGCTCAGCACTGCCAGGGTTGCCATCTGCTGCGTCTCCTGTCTTCTTTCTCTGTCTGCGTTCTTTCTCAATTGGAAGCAACTACCTGGGACAAACAATATAACACAGCTTCAGTCACCAAGTTGTTTCATGGTGGTTCTCCTTTAGGTCGTGGTGATCATCGGCTGTGAAGGAGGGGCTCGGCATGTTGTGGATACCAACTCGATCAGCGACTCGTGGAGGCCTGAAACAGCTTGAAGTCGCGGGGACCGACCGTTTTCCCTTTGTATTCATATGGCGCGTCGGAATAGTTGGTCAGGACCTCATCGCCGCTGGAGTATACCGTCACAAAGACGTCTGTCGAAATCTCCGTGTGGTCTTCCATGAATTCATACTGGAGGTGCTTCAGCGGCTGATACTCGTCGTAGGCCTTCTTTACCGGGGCGAAGTCTTCAGTACCGGAAAGCGCCCAATAAAACGTTGGTCGGCCGCCAAACTCCACAAGCTTCAGCCTGCGGGTATCATGGGTAAACGACGTGGTCGGTTCCCACCCGCGCGCGTGGTCATAAGGATAGTCGATGGTCGACGCGAAGGGGTTGCTCAGGATTATGCCGTGGTAAACCAGTTGCCACAACGGAATGCAGCGATCCATCAGCGGATTGGCCTTGCCCAGATAGGAGGGATAGGCGCTGACATACAGGGCGTAGTCCAAAGTGTTCGCCACGTGGTCGCAAGGGCCCTCGGAGGTGAATCCGCCGAAGCGCTCGTCAGTGACCTCGCCGACCTTGTTCATCCAATAAGCGGTGTCGCGGCGCGTGCAGAAGTGGTTGAGGTCAAAGCACTGATACGGAACAATGCAGGAAGTCACGTCGATATGCAGCGGTTCCGAAAATCCAAGTGCGGCCATCCTATCGTAGTTCTCGTTCAGATGCTTCTTGAAGACCTGCTTGAAGCACGGACTGAATCCTCTGCCCCCCATGCTGAGGCCGGCGTCGCGGTAGGTTGCGTCCTGTTGCAGGGCCAGGTCCTCTTTGCAGAACGCGGGCGATATCGTGTAGTTCTCCGTGTGGAGGATGTGCGGCATGATCTGGTAGCCCAGCTCGTGCGCGCAGGCGGTCGCCTCCTTGCACTTGGCGTCGCCGCCGAGTTCCGGCTCGGCGATCGAGCATATCGGATTGCGTCCGTTGGAGCGCCAATTCCAATTGACCAGGCAGATATCCGCCCTGTCTATGCCAAGCGCCTTGAATGTTCTCATGGTCCGCATCACGTTGTCGTAATCGCGAAACGTCTGAATCGGCGGATCGTCCTCCTCGCGCCAATGCTCGCCCCTGTGCGTGCCCAAATCGCTGTCGCGCATGAAACTCGCCATCGCAAGACGCAGAAACATGGTGTCGGCCGTATACTCCAGTCGCGGATTGTTCTTCACACGCTCTTTCAAAGGAATCACCTCGCCCCTGTCGAGCTGATACTTCCGGTAAGCCTTCGCCATGGACGGATAATCGGCGTCCTCCCCGTGGAAGTATTGAAAGTCAATTACCAAGTCCTCGTAGGGAATTGTGCCAATACTCTTGATATGGAAACGCGGGAATATTCTGTAGTTCCCATCCTGAACATCGACCACAGTGGAGAACTCGTACCTGAGCCCCTTGATGATGCCCACAAAGGCGACCGCGCCCTTTTTTACGCCGTAAATGGGCAGCGGATTGCGGCGTTCAATGATAGTGCCGGAATCGGCCTTGAAGGTGCCGAGTCTGCCGTCCGCGAGCACCCAATACCCCGCGTCGTTCTTGCGGGCGGTTGCATCGCCGTTGATGATGTCGATATAGTCAAGTGTCTGCCAGCTTGTCTTCCAAGCTTCCGGCTCACCAGCGATTCTCTCAATCGGGATCTTCAGGCGATATGTGGACTCGTCCATTCGTTCCAGCTTTGAAACGGTTTCCGATTTGTTGCCGTCTGTAAACGTCCTTATCAGTTTCACTTCATCCACCGCGGAGAATACCGTCGAGACCATACCCGCCTCGAAGAAAAGACAGAGTAACACCGTATGACCTGTTCTCATGCAATCATTCTCCCCCTCGACGATGAACCGGCTTTCGAGCCGCTTTCTTATCCGCCGTGGCACCGCCGAGCAGTCTAAGGAACGCGGGATAATTAACTTCCGTACTTGATGTCATATAATCTCCAGCGTTGCATACGATTTCAAGCGGCGTTGTCCAAGCCCGCCGCGAGTCGCACCTTGCCGGCCGGGCCCGCGGAAGCGCGGCGACTCCTGGGCTTTGGAGTGTAACGCCTTCGGCGTATTCAGAAGCTCGGCGTGACATTGACGCGTTCCCACATAAAGAGGCTGTACCCGGCCCGCTTGGCGGTTGCATCCCTCAATTGGCCGAAGGCCACTATCAACGTAGCCTGGGGCAACGCCCCAGAAATCGAAGC
>JAAYDI010000125.1 GCA_012729315.1 Planctomycetaceae bacterium | reverse complement strand
TCTTCGATTTTGGTTGTTAAAAAAGGTGACCGCTTACGTCCGGTCAGTCGTTCCGTGTTCCTTGCCACGCCCAGCCAAGCCCTGCCATGCCCCGCCTTGTTCCTTGCCCTGCCACGCCGCGCCTTGCCATGCCGTGCCGCGCCTGGCCGTGCCGAGCCACGCCTCATTCCATGTTCCTCGATCTTTCTTTCAGGATTGCCACGGCGAGCCCCGCCGCTAGGTGTGCGTCACGCGCAAACAGGACCGATACACCTCGCATCGTCAGCTCCGCGATCCTTCGCTCCACAAACTGCGGAGAGAGCAGCCAATGGCGGTGCTGTGGAGGTATCAGCATTCCGTCATCCTCTAGGAATACGCACGTCGCGTAGTCCCCTTCCACGATCACCACCTTGGCTGCCCAATCCTGCATCCGGTTGACCTCCCGCACAAAGCGATGCCAGCCGGTCGAAATCGTGCCGAGAAAGTCGTCCAGGCTCTTGCGCTCGATCGCGAACCGATCGTCACCCGCGAGCGCATAGTCGCCTGTCCTCAGCGTGCCTACAGACACGTCGACAGCCGCAGGGTCAAACGCCCATGGCATCTGCTCCCGCGTGTCCACGATGACCTGTAGGCGCTCCATCACAGCCAGTCGTCAGTTGATGCCGGTGCCGCCGCTGCGGTTGACTTCGCCATCGCGGCGATACGCCTCGCAGCTTCAGCCGGATCCAGACGCTTCGGACCGAATGTCGAACCTCCGATGTATTTCACATCGAAGTAGACCTTGTTTTCCTTGCCGTCGCGAGCGACCACCGTGAACGGGATCGTCTTGCCGACGAGCGTGTCGAGCTTCGACAGGTCGAGCCCATGCTCCCAGCCAATACGCTCGAGGTTCGCCAGCGTGATCTCGCGTTGCGTCTTCGTGGCATAGTTGCCGCGTCCGTATTCGTTCGATATCTCGCCATACCACCAGTCCGATTGAGGCATTCCGCCGTATTCCGGACCCTGAACGTGTAGGCAGATGTCGAAGGCCTCCGGATCATCCGGCTTGAACTTCGAGGCTGCCACTATCGCTTCGAGGATCTTACCCTCGAAATCTCCTGCTTGCTTGAACATATTTCTCCTTGGTTAGTTGATCAAAATGGGGTCTTCTCGAGCGCGGCTTTGACCGCCTCGACGTGCTTCTTCGTGAGGGTCTGCGGGTTTTCCACGACCTTGAGCAGCACATCACGCGGCAGCTCCGACCATGCCTTGCCCTTGTTTTTGCCGATGGGGCACACGCTGTAGTCGACAGGATCGTCAGGCAGATCCGCGAACGGGTCGGCCAACGGTGCTACGGGTGCAGCCACGGGCGCAGGTGCTACCGGCTCCGGTGCTGGCGTTGGTGCGGCCTTCGCTGGCTCCGGCTTCGGTTGCGGCTTCTCATGCACCGGCTTCGGAGCGGGCTCCGTCCTGGTATCCTCATCCGACATCTCCTCAGCCGTGTATATCCCTGCGTTGACACGCGGATCCATCACCCGGACGGCGTCCGAAATTACGCGTGCCCATAGCATGTTCTTCGGCCTTGTAGACCAGTTGCGGGAGAGCGTCTTGCCGTCCTTGCCATAGCAGTAACCGGCCTTCTTCACTTCGTCGAACGTGAGCCGGAAGGTCACCGCCTTCGCACCTTCGCGGTGGAGTGTGATCTCGGCCGCCGTGTCCGACCGCTCGATCACTTCGTAGTGCCCGCCGAGTTGCAGGAACTTCGCGAGCATCACGTCGGCCTTCATCGTCGGCTTTCCCTCGATGAGGTGAAATGTCCGAAGAAACTCAAGAGGACTCATATCCTCTGCGTTGCACATAAGAGCGATCATTGCGCCTGCTTCGTCGCTACGGCAGTCAAACATGCCTGAGCGTGCGACAATGCGTCCGACAACCATCGCGTCTTCTGGTGTGTTAATTGGTAGCTTCATATTCATCAGTCCACTCATATTCTCCTTTGGATAAGAGAGCGGGAGAGATACTACCCTTAGTTGCCCCGTTGTTACGGAACCCCTCCCGCTCTCAGTTCATTACCCCAAAACCCGGACGCTACTCACGCCCGGGAAAGTCGTCGTCAGGCACCCACTAGCGGCCATGCCTGCCATCGTCCGAAAACTCGGACGGCATCGATCCTGCGATCGCCATCCAGATCACGCTAACGATCAGCGCACCGAGAGCGCAGAGCAGTGCCACCGCCGCGATCATGACTGCACCTCCTTCGCCATCGACTTCGCGAGCCAGCACCCGTCAATCGC
>JAAYDI010000124.1 GCA_012729315.1 Planctomycetaceae bacterium | reverse complement strand
ACGAGGACGGCAAGGCGCTGAAGGGGGCGCAGGTGGGCGTGCTGGGCATGGCCTACAAGAAGGACATCGACGACGTGCGCGAGTCCCCGGCGCTGGACGTGTACGAGCTGCTGGAGGGCAGAGGCGCCCACGTGAGCTACCACGACCCGCACGTGCCGTCGGTGCGGCTGTCGGGCGAGCGTTCGGCGCACAGCACGCCGCTGACAGCGGATTGGCTGGCGGGGCAGGACGCGGTGGTGATCGTGACGAACCACACGGCGTTTGACATCGACTTCATCCTGCAGCACGCCCGCCTGGTGGTCGACACGCGCAACGCCACGCGCGGCCACGCCGGCCCCGCGCGCGTCGTCCGCCTGTAAGCCAGAGACCGGGCCGGCGCGGATCGTCCGCCTGTAAAGTCCCTATTGGTCCCAGATAAAAACAGTGCCCCGTCTGCCAATCAGGCGGGGCACTTGTGTTCAAATCTACGAGAGTCACCCGGACGTACAGACAACGATCTGCTGCTCTTCATCGTAGGAGGGGAGATGGCAGCCCGCAGCCATCGTCGCTACGGGTGTGGCAGTGAGCGCCGGTTCGTCGGTCGGGTCTGACTCTGGCTCGTCAGTAGGGGCCGGCGAATCCGGCGGCAGCGCCACAATCGCCCCGCTGCACTGGCCGTTAATGCATGTCGCCAGACTGATCGATTGATAGTTGAAGTCCGGGCTGGCCTCGTGCGTGCCCAGGCCGATCGAGGCCGCGGCGATCAGGTACGTTCGCGGCTCGAAGTGACTTCCGAACCGCTGGAAAACCGCCCCGCGGCTCGCCAGGTAGTCGATCATCACGGAATCGACGGCGACCGGATCGCGCGAGAGAAACAGCGAGTTCGGATACGGGTTGAGGATCCCGTTACCGGCCGAGCCCGGGTTGGCATCCGGCCCGCCCACGCGCAGCCCGTAGATCGCGTCGGCAACTACCAGCAGCGTTTTGCTCCGGATCAGGTGGTGCCGGTTGAGCGTCACCAGCGAGCTGTTCTCCGGCGTGGCCCCTTCCAGTCCCGCGTGAAGCACGTGAGGCGTCTCCACGCTGCCGAGATGATTCTTGAAACTCAGGCTAACCCCGGCGGCTCCGTGCGTCCGCAGAATTGGCATGTTGATCAGGTAGGTTACATCCTCGAGCAGGCGAGTCAGGCGCGTATTCCAAACGCTCTGGTTGTACTGGGTGGCGCTGCCCGGATTGTTCTGCACGCCGGGAAAGCGCGCGGCGACGCCGTCCGAAAACTGGCGGTGAAATGTGCGGCTCGAGTCGTACAGGATCAGGTCACCGGGCGCGATGCCAACCTCCTCGATGAGCTGGCGCAGCAGTGCGTTCAGCACCTGGAAGTTGGGATTGTGCTGCATGTTATCGCTGCTGTTGTTGTAGTTGACCTTGATCGCGATTGTCTGGCCAGGCTGGTAGCCGGCCCCGCCGTTGTGCTCCCGAAAAATCTGCGCCCATGCCGCGGCGACCGTGGACTGGCCGGTCAGCAGTTGCACAGCCTGGTCCATCATCGCGTCGGCGACAGCCGGGTCCACTCGCAGCGAGAAGTCACTCGACCAGCCCCGCGCCGCCCGGTCATCGCGGACCCAGGCGACACGCGACACGCTCTGGGCGAACGTGCGGCGCGGCGCTCCGCTCCAGCCTGCTGCGGCGAGCGCGGCGGCGGCGACCCCGGCGGAGCCTGCGACCAGAAACTCGCGGCGTGATAGCTCGGGCAAGACCTGAGATGTGTTGTGCGGGTAACCTGGAGCCATAGGTTGTTCCTTTGTCCGGCTTGTAGATGGTTGACCATTCATTATACGACGGATTTTAAGAGCGGGCCCGTCCACGACCCAACGGCGGGGCGGTTCTGGCCCGGAGGAAGTGGATTTTTTACAGGCTTTTGACGAGTTTTTACCTATTTTTTATTGGCGTTATGGGATTTATAAGGTCTTTATTACTTCTCACTGTATTTTTTATAAGATATTTATTACCTAAGTGTTGATTTTGCCCCATGAAGGTTGTACAGTGGTACTAGCAAACTCGCGTTTCCAGGCTCAGTTTTCCTTTCACTTCTGGGGCACCAACCCATCTTGGTTCCGGGCCGTCCGAATCGCAGCAGCATTGGAAGGGGACTACATGATGGATGTGGGGAGTCTTCAAAAAGCCGCGCTCAATAGCCGTACCAAGATGACCGGCACCTGGGTTCTGATTGATGCCATCACCATTCTGGCGGCATACGGGCTCGGCTTTTCAGCGCGCGCTCTGGCGGCGTCTCCGGAGTTTCCGTACGATCTCCGCTTTAATGTTTTTGTACTCGCCGTCACGCTGTTTTCGCTGTACGTGATGGGTGTGTACCATCGCCTGTGGGAACGCACGAGCGGGCACGATGTCGTCGTGATCGTGAAAGCGATTGCTCTGGCGACCTTGTTGATTGCCTCATTCGATTACCTGATCTCCGCCAATCCGCTGCCGTTGGGCGTGACCCTGCTGGCGAATTTGTTGGTGTTGACCGGCATCGTTGCGACTCGCTACCGCTCGCGCCTGGCCAGCGGCTTTTCCTGGCGCTGGAACGCCATCTGGAAGCGCGAATTCCCCAAGCCGGCGGTTCGGGTTCTGATCTTTGGCGCCGGTGAGGCGGGACAGGCCACCGCGTGGCGGCTGCGCCACCGGCATGGCAATGGCGACCACTGCTACCATATCGTGGGGTTCATCGACGACGACCGGGCCAAGCATGGCATGTACGTCGAGGGATGCCAGGTGCTCGGCAGCCGCCACGATATCCTGAACGTAGCAGAGGAGCACAACGTCGAGTTGATCATCGTCGCGGTGCACAACATCAAGGGGCCGGACTTCCGCGAGGTCATGGAAATCTGCGAGCGGACCAAGGCCCGGATCAAGGTCGTGCCGAATGTCTTCGCTCTGCTGGACGGCAACCAGCGCGCGCCGCTGCTGCGCGATGTCCAGCCGGAAGACCTGTTGGGTCGCCAGACGGTCGGCTGGCATGAGGGCGTGGACGTCTCGGCGGTCAGCCAGAAGGTCGTCCTGGTCACCGGCGCGGCGGGCTCGATTGGCTCCGAGCTGTGCCGGCAGATCCTCAAGTACGACCCGGTCAAGCTGATCCTGCTGGAGAACAACGAAAGCGGCCTGCACGACCTAGTGACCGAGCTGGCCACAGCCGAAAACCGGCACAAACTGGTGCCCGTCCTGGCGGATATTACCTACCGTCCGGCAGTCAAACGCGCTTTCGACAAGCACAAACCGCAGGTGATTTTCCACGCGGCGGCCTACAAGCACGTGCCCATGCTGGAACACTATCCCGAAGAGTCGATCCGGGTTAATATTGGCGGAACGCGCCAGGTGGCCGAGCTGGCCCTGGAATATGGCGCGGAGCGGTTCGTCCTCATCTCGACCGACAAGGCCGTCAATCCCAGCAGCGTGATGGGCGCCAGCAAGCGTGTCTGCGAGTTGATGATGCATGCCCTCTCCGAGCAGGCCGGGAACAGGACGCTCTTCACGTCGGTGCGCTTTGGCAACGTGCTGAACAGCCGGGGCAGCGTGGTCCCGACGTTCAACCGCCAGATCGATGCGGGGGGGCCGGTCACCGTGACCGACAAGCATATGTCGCGCTACTTCATGACCATCCCTGAGGCGGTGAACCTGGTCATTCATGCCGCTTGCCTGACCGAGGGCGATGACCTGTTCATGCTGCAAATGGGGGATGAGGTGCGGATCGTGGATCTGGCCGAGCGCATGATCCGGATGCGCGGGCTGCGCCCCTACATCGACATCCCGATTGAATTCACCGGCACGCGGCCCGGCGAAAAGCTGCACGAAGAGCTGCATACCGATACCGAAGCGACCATCTCGACCGCGCATCCCGACATCGTGGAATTGATCAGCCACCAGAACGGCTTCCGGCTGGGTAAATTCTTCTTCTGGGTGGATGCGCTGCTGCGCAACGGCCTGGATCGTAATGCCGATGCGTTGGGCCAACTCCTCGCCATCATCGAGGCCTGCCAGCAGTACGATGTAGCACGTGTGGCGTGATACCGTTCGCGCTCACGCGTGGGGCGGCCTTCGTCGTGGATATCAGGACTAGAATCACATTATGGGAATTCACACTAACGCAACCACTCCAGCCGAGCAGGCCCCGATCGGCGGCATCGCTGCCGCGACGGGCCTGGCCGATCGCCCGTCCGGCCGTGTCTCGCAGAAATTGAATCCGCTCTCGCTGCGCCAGAACTTTTCGTGGACGTT
>JAAYDI010000123.1 GCA_012729315.1 Planctomycetaceae bacterium | reverse complement strand
TTGGCGGCCTCGACCTCGTCGTCGAACAGGCCCACACACATCGTCTCGCCCTTGTAGCCGACCAGCGCGATCCACTTGTCGCCGCGGGGGCTGACGCCGCGATATTGCGACCGGCCCGCGTGCCAGTAGCGGTTCTGGAGGTTCTGCAGGCGGGTGCAGTTTCGCATGTTGGCCTCGCGGTTGTCCAGGCCGTTGCGGTTGATGTGATCGACGACCATGCCGGGCGGGGGCTTCATGATCTCGCGGTGCATGAAGATCTTGCGGCCATGGGAGCCCCGGACGGCATACACGGCCTTGCCAGGCGCGCCGTCCTGGATGGACCACTTGTGGCGGCTGAGCCACTCGTAGTTCCTGGCGTCGACGAGGGCGTACAGGCCGCGAGTCAGCGCGATATAGCGCACGTCGTCGCCGGGCGGCTCGGGTGGCTCGGCAAGGGGGCGGGGTTTCGGGCGGAAGTTGCGGCAGGGGCCGCCGCGCGGGATCTCGCGCCACTGGCCCGGCGTGTCCGGGTGATTCGCGCACATCCCGAGCACCGGGCACGGCGAAATCAGCGTCCGCAGCAGCAGGCCCGGGTCCCACCGGCAGAACACGCAATCGTGGCAGATGCGCGGGCGGCCCGCCCCCTTCGCACTCCCGGCTTTCGTCGTCATGAGCTGACCTTCCACATTCAACATACACTCGCCATCGACACACATTGTGTTGTATGACGATCATACAGATATCTTCGTTGCGATCAAGAAGAATCTTACGCAGAAGCTGAATTTTCTTTCGTCCAGGCCCGCGATCCGTGCGGGGCCTGCACGGCCGGTTTGGACAATCCGTTGGCTTCACCGGCGAGGACGGGTAGGATGGGCTTTGGCCTATGCCGTGTCTTGAGCCGCTGAAATCGATGCTATGGAGTGCTGAAATGAGGTTGCGATCCCTGATGACTTTCGTCGGTTGGTATGGTGTGTTGGTGGCGCCGCTGTGCGCGGGGGCGCCTGATGTGGGCCGGCCGGCGCTGGTTCGGGAGGTCCTGGACGGCAAACGCCAGGAGGCGCGGGCGTCGTGGTGGGGGTTCGATCCCCACGACTCGACCGAGTTCCTGCAGAACGCCCTCCACTCGAACGTCAAGAGGCTCATCGTCGACCGGCAGGCGTCGGCCTGGGTGACGCGGCCGCTGAGCGGTGTGAGCGATCAGGAAATCGTCTTCGAGGCGGGGACGGAACTGGTAGCTCTGAAAGGCGCGTTCCAGGCGAAAGGGGACTGCCTGCTGTCGTTTCGGGAATGCCATCATGTCACCGTTCGCGGCGCCGCGGAGGCCGGGCGCAGCGCTGCGCGCCTTCGCATGCAGAAGGCCGATTACCAATCCGACGCCTACGCGAAATCCGAATGGCGGCACGGGCTGGTCTTCTCCGGCTGTCGAGACGTGCTGGTTCAGGACCTGACCATCGAGCAAACGGGAGGGGACGGCATCTACCTGGGCGCCTCGTCGAAAACGGGCTCCAATCGGAATGTGGTGATCCGGCGTGTCGACTGCCACGCCAACCATCGGCAGGGGATCAGTGTCATCAGCGCCGAGAATCTCCTGATCGAGGATTGCCGGTTGCGGCACACGCAGGGGACCGCGCCGCAGGCGGGCATCGACTTCGAGCCGAACCATTGGACCGACGTGTTGGTCCATTGCGTCGTGCGCCGCTGCCTGGCGGAAGGCAACAGCGGGACCGGCTATCAGATCTGTCCGCAGTACTTGAGCGGCCGTTCGAAGCCGATGAGCATCTACCTGGAGGATTGCGTCAGCCGCAACAACGGGCAGCATGGCGTTCACATGTGCACCGCCCAGCAGGACGCCCCGGGAGGGCTGCTGCACATCACAGGTTTCGTTTCGGAAGACGACGGCATGGCGGGCCTGTCCTGTCAGTTCAATCCCTGGGACGCGGTGCGCATCGAGGTGATCGATTCGGTCTTGCGCGACTGCGCCCGCCAGGATTCGTTCTTTCCGCCGATCTTCGTGCAGAGCGTCAATTCGGGCGAACGTCCCGGCGGGAACATCCATTTCCAGCGGGTGCTCGTAGAGGATGATCTCGACCGCCCGTTCTTCCGGATCAGCGACCCCAAGGGGAACGGACTGAAGGACGTGACCGGCCAGATCATCCTGGAACGTTGCGGACAGAAGGAAACCATCGTGGTCGACGATGCCTGGTTGCGCAAGATCAGCGGCGGCTCTTCCAGGCCGTAGACAATCCGCAGAGGCTTGGGGTCCATCCCAGCAGCCATCCGGCGGGTTTTGTGCAAACCGGGGCGGCGGAGCGTCCGTAGACCCTGTAGTCCTTGTGTGCCTGGGGGCTCGGTGCAGGCACCCGAAGCCTCCGGCGGATCAGCAGCAGGAACGATGCAGGGAGGTGTCCGAT
>JAAYDI010000122.1 GCA_012729315.1 Planctomycetaceae bacterium | reverse complement strand
CGACAGTTCGCGTGGTGCGAATAGGTCACGAAACGTGACTTCTATCGACACACGAACAAAACGTGATTGTTGCCACGATACGAGTTGCTTTTCACATGCATGTGGCGCAAGTATTGCAACCGGAGGGTAATCTTGAAGAAATCACGTTCCGCAGCTGATCAGCTGCGGCCGCATTGAAGCGCGCGACACACTTCCCCACCCGGCCACCGGCAACTCAACGTTCCGCAGCTGATTCGCTGCGGCAGCATCGAAGCTGGTCGGGGGCGCCCAGGAACCGGTCGCATCATCCGTTGGCTACTGATCGGCGTCTGGCACACAGCGCACGATATCGATGAGGCGGGATGTGGTGATTGGGTGGGATATGATCGCTGTACGGAATCAGGCAGCATTGCATTGGCTGAACAGAATAGTTGGGCGTGGAGATCCGCTTCTCACCGTCCTCTCTATGCAGGCGGCCGACGAACGGGAACAACAAGGTATCCTTCCCTGGGCTGATCAATTTCCTCAGAAGCAATGAATGAGGCAGGATATGGCTGGATTTTCGAAGATCTACTGCGTCGGCGGATTGGGTGGCTTTCAAGGGGCCGATGGCATCAATCCCATCGAGTTCCAGATCTGGGTTGGTAATGCCGACCGCCAATGGCTTCAGCCGCATTACATCAATCGAAGGATCCGTCCGCTGGGAGTGGTGAAGTGCCTGATTCCCGAAGGACCGGACGATCCGAATGCCCTCCTCGATGCCTGCATTGCCTTCTACCCCGAGCATTTTCGGGAGTGTGCGACACTGCCAGTCGTGGAGAAACGTCTTGCAGACACGTCACGACTTGATTTCCACCATGGAAAAGAAGACATCCCAGAGGAATGGCCGCAACTTCGCACGGAAGCCTGGCCCCTGTTTCGAAAGCTGAACATCTTCGAGGGGCGTCTGTGTCTGGTCACGATTATGGAGGAACCGCAATGGGCAATATGAATGGGGACCGATGGTACTTTGCCTACGGCAGCAATCTGTTCATCGACCAGAAGGAGCAGCGTACCGGCCACATACGTCAGCAGATTCGCTGTCGGTTGCCCGGATTCCGATTTGCATTCAACAAGCGTGGTGGTCGTGGGCAAGTCTTTGCCAACATTGTTCCCGACGATTCCGCTGAAGTGTGGGGTGTGGCTTACCTGTGTGATCCCAAGGCAATGCGGCTAATGGATTGCCATGAGGGCGTTGCTGGCGGTCACTATGAACGGGTTTCAGTGACCGTAGTCAGGGACGGTGGGGAGAAGATGGCTGCGATCAGCTATGTGGCAGGCGAAGACTACGTGTGCGAAGCGGGCAGGCCATGTCCAAAGTATCTGCGTAAGATTATCATTGGGGCCAGGCAACATGCCTTGCCCGAGGAGTATATCGCTCAAATTGAGAGGCTGGCAGAATAGCCTCGTGGTTCAGCACTCGTTCGGCCGTCGCCATGCCACAATCGACTCCTACCAATCTGAGCAAGAGACGCATCCTCGCCACCACCACAGCGCTCCTGCTCCTTGCGGGGCTGGTGTTGGCCGCTGAACCAGTAAAACCCAAGGTCGTCGAGGAGTTCAGCGGCAAGGTGGTCGGCGTTACCGATGGCGACACCATCAAGGTGCTGGTCAACCGGAAGACGGTCACGGTGAGGCTCGAAGGGATCGACGCCCCTGAATTGGGCCAGAGCTTCGGACGGAAAGCGAAAGAGGCGCTGGCGAAGTTCGTGACAGGCAAGATCGTAACGGTCAAGAAAACCGGCAACGACAAATATGGTCGCACTCTGGTCATCGTGATCGTCGACGGAACCGACGTGAATGCGAGGCTCGTGGAGGATGGATGGGCCTGGCATTACAAAATGTACAACAGCGACGAACGGCTCGCCAAGCTGGAGGTGGCCGCACGGGAAGCGAAACGTGGTCTGTGGGCGGATGAAGCGCCGCTCGCACCTTGGGACTTTCGAGCGAGGCAGCAGGCATTACTGGCTGTTCCTGACGAGGTGAAATCGCAGTATTGGCTGAACACGTCATCAGGCGTGCGGCACAACCGAAGCTGCGAGTGGTTCCAGAAGACGAAGCGAGGTCGCTTCTGCGGCCCGAATGAAGGTAAGCCCTGCGGTATCTGCGGCGGGTGATCTGGAAACCCCGGCTCTAAGGTCACAAAAGCAGGGATAGACCAGTTTCACGGGATCACAGGATAGTTGACTCCAGCGTTGCATACGATTTCAAGCGGCGCTGTTCGAGCCCGCCGCGATTTGCACATTGCCGCCGGCCGCGGCTGTTTTCGGTCTCGGAGACCGCCGGTTCAGCGCGGCGTCTGTGGCTCGACCGGCATGTTCTCGGGCACGCGTATCCGCGGGTGGCGCCGCGAGGCGCGGCTTACCCCGGGATGTGTTAGGAGCGCCGCGTTGCGGCTCAAGACGACAGGTGAGCGTGGCGCGACCAGGTCACCAAACGCGACTTCTATCGACATTCGAACGGCGTGCGATCTTTCACGGCTATTTCCCTTGAGGGGAGGAAACGGGGGCCGGTACGTTGTCCCCGGATTGACGCCGCTCGATTGTCGGATTCAGCGGCCACAGGAAATCGACCGGCCCAGAGGCTGCCTGTTCGGTGGCCGAAAGCTTCTGCATTGCGGTGATGCGCGTAGGCGCCAAGCCCTCAAGTCGCTCCAACTGGATCTCGGTGGTGGCGGGCGTTCTTACGACCGGCAGCGTCGCCACCAGGCCGCCCGGTTCAGGCAGTTTCAACCACTCTCTGCCGAAAGAGTTCGGTTTCAGGTCGTGGTCAAGCGGGCCAAACGGTTGGTCGCCGATCTCGCTCAAGCACCAGAGCATGAAGCCCGAGGCGTTTCCGCGAAGTGCTGACAACAGTTGGATCGTTCCCTGGGCGGTAGCCTCCAGATCCGTGACATAGTAGCCCATCTCCTCTACGACAACGGGTTTCTGTGCGTACGCGAAGCGCGCCGTGTTCACGGCGTTGCGAATCCTCGGCGCCACGAGGGCTGGATCGACGTCAGGGTTTCCGTCGGCAGGGTTCGTGTAGACATGCACGGTGACGTAGTCGAGGAAGTCCAGTTCCTGGGGTGGCAACCCGGCCAGATAGCGGGCCGCCCCCGCCCACAGAATGGCCGGGTGGTGTGGATGGAATCCGCAAGTGATCAGGTGCCGCTTGTCGACAACGCGTACAGCGTCAGCCTGGTTCTTCAGAAACCGGTAGGTCACCCATTCCTTGAAACTGTTGTAGTCGGCAACCGTTGTCTGAGGCATGGTATAGGCGCTACCATTCCATTTGATTTCGGGTTGCTCAATTACGTCGAACGTTTCGTAGTCGGTCCCCCACGCCTCGTTCAATGCGATCACGTCGTCGTATTTTCGGTTGAGCCACCCTTGCCACGCGGGGCGTCCCCATCGATCCTTGAGGTTGTAGTCTCGCTCACTGCTTTCCTGGCCGCCCCAGTTGCCGCCGGGCAGGTAGAACTCTACCGCGAGGTTGTACGACAGGAGGGCGGGCTCGTCTTTGTAACGCTCGGCGAGGGCCTTCCAGAAATTCGCGAATACTTTGAACGAGTCAATGTCGTTGTCTTCTGCCGAACTCCGCCCGACGAAGATGCCTCCGTCCTGCCACCACTTGAGTGACAACGTGCCCCACTCCGCGTACGTCAGACTCACGTAAATGTGAGTCTGACGCGCCACGTCGAAGACGTAGTCCAGACGCTCAAGCAGCGGAGGGTCCAACTCGCCGAAGGTCACACGCTCGTTCGTCTGGGGATCGGGCAGCACATCACTGGCCGTAAGGAACACTTTCATGACGTTCATGTTAAGCGCTCGAGCGCCTTCGAACACCTGGCGGATTGTGTCTGGTTCCCATTTCGCCTGCGTGAGGATATGAATACAGTGGCGTGCGTCGTGATAATCGAAGACCATGTTCGAGCCGAAGGGCACGAAGCGCTTGCCGCTGGGCACGGTCTCGAAGTTCCAGCCATCGGCGGCGACACGCACGAACTCCATCGGCGTGGACTCAGTCTCTTCAACGATCTGTGCCCGACTGGCGACGGTAGCGAACGAAGTCACCAGCGCTGCCATGACCGGCCAATGCAGTCTGTGTATCAACATCAATAGCACCTTTCCCGGTACGCAAAACGGGCGCTGATCACGCATCGTCTGTGCCCCTCCTTCCTGCAACTCTTACGCGAAACGAGACTGGCTCCGCCCGGCAATAATCGGACAATGGGCCGCGTATAACCGGCGTCAACCCGCCGCGTCGACACCCCACTCCCTGGAGACGATCTCCGGTTCCACTTTGAATCCGCTCTGCCGTCCGCCCACCGCATGATGTCTGGGTGACGAGCGGCATCCGTGCATAGCTTGGTCGGGTCGAGACGCATTCCAACCCTTCCCAGGTCGAGGCGATCCGCATCCCAACAGGTCTGCCTGCCAGCGGCCTTTGGTGAAATCGGGGAAGTCCATCGGCCTGCTTCGGTCGGCCACCGACTTTTCACTCAGCTCGGTGATGCAACTCCAGGTCGCGGCGTCATAGACATCCATGTCGGGCGGCGTGCCGGTCTGCAGGGCGCGGATCAGGCGGTGGATTACCAGCCAGTCACCGCCGCCATGCCCGCCGCGCTGCGCGGCCTGCTCCCCCAACTCCTTCCAGAGCGGATGCTCGAACTCCCGGTAGTACGCTTCCATGGATTCCCACGTATCAGGCTGAGGGCTGCGCCCCTCAATGTAGATCTTGTCCGCCGTGGCCATGCAGATACCTGCGGTCCCCTGCACGCGGTAGATCAGGTCATAGGGGCGCGGCAGCCGGGTGTCGTAGTAGAGAGTGACCGTCTGGCCGGCAACGGTGCGAATCAGGCTGGTGTTGATGTCGGCGCTCGGGTTTCCTTGAGTACCGTCGGCGCTCATCGACACGAGGTAGTCAAAGCGGTTGCCGCGGTTGATATTCATCCACTGAGCGACCGGGCCGATCGGATGCGTGGGATAACTGTTAGCGGTCCGGATGTCGCCACGCTGCGGGGCAGGCGTCGCGGCCGGACGTGCTCGGCGGCTGTGGTGCTGGTAGCCCGCCTCGCAGTGGCGCAGTTCCCCGAACAGGCCTTGACGCAGCATGTTGTGGACCAGCAGGACCTCGCGGAAATAGCAGCAGTTCTCCAGCATCACGCAGTACTTTTGCGTTTTCTCAACCGTCTCGACCAACTCCCAGCATCCTTCGATCGTCTCGGCGGCGGGGACCTCCGTGGCGGCGTGTTTTCCGTTCGTCATGGCGGCCACCGAGATCGGCACGTGCCACTTCCAAGGGCGTGTGGCGTTGACCACCAGGTCCAGCTCTTCGGTTTCGCAGAGGCGTTTGAAATCCGTTTCGCCGAGCGCGTAACCGGTGGGCTGGGGCTGCCCGGCGGCGATCACCATGTCCTGGGCCTTGGCCACGCGTTCGGAAATGATGTCGCAGACGGCCTTGACGGCGACCCCTTCCTGTTCGAGCAGCAGGCTCAGGAGGAACGTGCCGCGGCTGCCAATGCCCACCATCCCGACGCGGACCTGCTCCAATGGCCCGGCTGACATGGCGGAGGTGCTCGCCGCCAGACTCCTGCGCCCCAGGGCCCACGCCGTACCCGCGGCCGCCCCCAGCTTCACGAAATCTCTGCGATGACACTGGCTAGTCATGGTCGTTCTCCTGGACGGACAGTGGTCTCTTGTCTGGAACTGTGTCGGAGCAGCCTGCATGACCCTCGGCCCGTCGCCAACTTACGGCTGCCACCAGCGGCTGTCAACCTTTCCGTCTGCTCAGCCCGATGGTGCACCAGGTGTCTGCAACGGGTATTGACTGCAGCGCCGCATCGGTACAAACTCCATCCAGCTGAACGAGCTCGAAACGCGGCGCGCGTCCCGGCGCGGAATCCTTGGGGACGCGAGATGAAAGAGGAGGTAACCTATGTGCGTCTCCCGCCTGTTGTCTGCTGTAGTGGTTGCCGGTTGCCTGATGGGGGCGCCGGGAATTATCTCGAGTGCCGAACCGCTCGCCGGAGTACCGTGGCCGGCGACCGATGCGATCGGGCGAACGCTGCCGATGTCTGCCGAAGTGGGCCCGCCGCGTTCCGATCGCTGGGTGGGCATCTTCTACTTCCTCTGGCACGACAACCCGGGTGGAAAGAGTCCGCACTGGGACGGGCCCTATGACATCGATCGCATCCTGCAGGCCGATCCTGATGCGCTGGCGGATCCGAAGTCGCCCTACTGGGGCCCGATTGGCATGTATCACTACTGGGGTGAGCCTCTGTATGGATACTATTCCAGCCTGGACCCGTGGGTTCTCAGACGCCATGCGGAGCTGCTGGCTGATGCGGGTATTGATACGCTGATCTTCGACACGACCAACGCTGTCACTTATACGCCGGTGTACATGAAGTTGTGCGAGGTCTTCACACAGGTGCGGAAGGCGGGGGGGCGCACGCCGCAGATCTGCTTCATGGTGAACACGAAAGCTGGTGAGACCGCGCGGCGCATTTACGAGGATCTGTACGAAAAAGGGTTGTACCGCGACCTGTGGTTCGTGTGGGAAGGCCGGCCGCTGATGATCTGTGATCCGCAGAAGGCGGATGCCGAGTTGCAGCGTTTCTTTACGCTTCGGCGCGCCCACTGGCCGTTTAAGATGGTGAATACCCAGAACGCGTGGCACTGGGAGGCAACCTATCCCCAACCCTATGGTTACACACGCGACCCAGACCGGCCGGAGATGGTGAATGTATCGGTAGCTCAGAACCTCCGCGTGAGTGACGGGGGCGTGACGAACATGAGCAATGGTGACGCGCGCGGGCGCAGTTTCCACCGCGGCCAGATGGACCGTTCCCCGGATGCGGTCAACCTGGGTCTGAACTTTCAGGAACAGTGGCAGCGCGTCGAGGAGCTGCAGCCGCCCTTCGTCATGATCACAGGTTGGAATGAGTGGATTGCCGGACGCTGGGGGGAACCCAACGGGCCGCTCGTCTTCGTCGATCAGTTCGACCAGCAGTACAGCCGCGACATTGAACCGGCGGTCTGCGGACACCACGACAACTATTACTGGCAGATGATCGCCAACGTACGCCGATACAAGGGGGCCGCGGCGCTGCCGCCGGCTTCTGGACCAGTGACTATCGACGTGGCCGGCTCGTTTGATCCGTGGCGGGGGGTGGAGCCGGAGTATCCGGCTCATGCGGGCGACTCGGAAGCGCGCGATTTCCAGGGTGCCGGTGGGACCCACTATCAGAACAGCACAGGGCGCAACGACATCGTGGCGTGCAAGGTCGCGCGGGACGCGAAGCAGGTCTACTTCTACGTCCGGACCAGCGCGCCAATCACGCCCGCGTCTGATCCGAACTGGATGTGGCTGCTCATCCGCACCGGCGACCGCCCGGATCGCAACTGGGAGGGATTCGACTTTATCGTCAACCGCCGCGTCGATCCGGACGGCACCGCGTGGCTCGAGTGCAGCCAGGGTGGCTGGAAGTGGGAGGCTGTGGACAAGGTGCAGCTGCGCGTAGCTGGCACGGAAATGCAGCTGGCCATTCCGCGGGAGGCACTGGGGCTGGCTGCCGGCACCACGGCCACCTCACTGGATTTCAAATGGCTCGATAACGCACAGCAACCGGGTGACATACTGGATGCCTATGTCAGCGGTGACAGCGCGCCGGCCGGCCGGTTCCGCTACCGGTACGTGGCCGAATAGGGACGGGCTATATCGGGATTTACTGGGCGGTGCCGGGCGGTGCGGGATTTCCCGGGTCCCTTTTGTCTCCCAGGACCCGGGACGGTACAATAGCGTTTGTTTTGCGGGCACGGGACCGACGCGTTCCAGCCCGTGGCCACGCCTGGACATCTGCCCTGGACATCTGCCGTTGAGCACTCCTGTTTCCGTTCTGCATGAAGGATCCCAGCCCATGTCGCATTCTCACCGCACCACACGCCGTCGATTTCTACAGAGTCTGGCCGTCGCAGGGGGGGCGAGCGTCGTATGGCCGTCAGTCTGCCGAGCGTTTGGCTACCAATCGCCCAGCGAACGTCCGGTATTTGCCACGATCGGGTTGCGAAACCAAGGCTGGGCCATCACGGAGAAGACGTTCAAGTTCGCCGATTTCGCTGCCCTGGTCGACGTCGACTCGAAAGTGCTGGGTACATTTGTGGAGAAGACGGAGCAGGTGCAGGGCAAGAAGCCGGACGCCTACAAAGACTATCGGCAGGTCCTCGATCGCCAGGACATCGACGCAGTGATGATCGCGACCCCCGACCACTGGCACACGAAGATTGCGGTGGAAGCCATGCGTGCGGGAAAAGACGTCTACTGTGAAAAGCCGCTCACACTGACGATCGACGAAGGCAAGCTGATCGAGAAGGTGGTCGAGGAGACGGGGCGCGTGTTCCAGGTGGGCACCATGCAGCGCACCGAATGCGGCCATTTCTTCCTCCAAGCCGTCGCGCTGGTGAAGCACGGGCGCATCGGCACCGTCCAGAAGGTAACGTGTGCGATCGGCGGCATGCCCTCCTCTCCAGTCATTCCCGTGGCGCCGGTGCCCGAAGAACTCGACTGGGAATTCTGGCTCGGACCGGTACCTCAAGTCCCCTATCGCGCATTGCCCGAAATGCGCACCGGCTACGGCGGCGGCGTGCCGCTCTACAGCAATGGGCATTACTCGTTCCGCAACTGGCACGAATACTCCGGGGGCAAGCTCACCGACTGGGGCGCGCATCACGTCGACATTGCGTGCTGGGCGATCGGCGCCAGCGACACAGGGCCCAGCAAGATTGCGCCGGTACAGTTCAAACTCGGGTGCGATTACCAGGACGGATACCCGGTGGTCGACGACCGATACAATGTGGCGACCGAGTTCACGATCCGGGCCGATATGCCCAACAACGTCGAGATGATTATTGCCAGCGAAGGGGACAACGGCATTCTCTTCGAGGGGACGGAAGGACGGTTCTTCGTCAGCCGCGGGCGGATCTCGGGAACGCCGGTCGAAGCGCTCGAGAACAACCCGCTGCCTGAGGGGGCGCTCGAAGAAGTGTACGGTGGAACGATCAGCGAGAATCACAGCGTGAACTTCATCGAGTGCATGAAGACGCGCAAACAGCCGATCTCGGACGTCTGGTCGCACAACCGCATGCTGGAAATATGCCATCTGTCGAATATCGCCATGCGCCTCGGGCGAGAACTCAACTGGGATCCGGTCCGACGCGAAATCGTCGGCGACGACCAGGCCAACTCGTTCCTCGCCCGGGAATACCGCCAGGGCTATGAAATCGAGGCGTAGTATTGATCCACGCGACCCGGCACCGGCAGTTTTCCGCCACGCGCAGGCGACTGTGGCTGGGCCGTCTGGAATCCGGCCGGCGTGGCGACAGCCAGATACGATCCCGGGAGACCCCTGTCAGACGTGTCCCGGGGTTTTGACAGCGGTCCCCGGCAATACCAGAATTAAGGCGGCCCAAGTAGCACAAGCTCTTTCCATCAGCATCATCCCTTATCAGAGGAAGCCATGAGAGTTTCATTTACTGCAGCAGCTCTGACGTTTGGACTACTGGTTTCATTCGGTCTGGCGGTGCCGGCGGCGGACGTCGAGGAGGGATTCGAGTCCCTGTTCAACGGCCGTGATCTGGCTGGTTGGGTCAAACGCGGCGGGTCGGCGGAGTATCGAGTCGAGGACGGCTGCATCGTCGGAAAATGCGTGCCGAACACACCGCACAACACGTTCCTCTGCACGGAACGGGAACTCGGCGACTTCATTCTCCGGCTGCAGTTCAAATTCCTGGAAAACGGAAACTCGGGCGTTCAGTTCCGCTCAGCCGCCCGTCCGGAAGACGATCACGAGCGCGTCTACGGCTACCAGTACGAAATCAGTCCGGACGGTGACGTGACGGGCCGGATCTACGATGAAGGGCGGCGCGGCCATCAGTTCGGCGTCATCTGGCTGGACGCGTACACTCCCCAGGACCGCCTGGACGCTGCCACGGCGAGCCGCAGGGAAGGGGATTGGAACGACGTGGAGATTCAGTGCGTCGGGCCGTCGATCAAGACCTGGCTGAACGGCAATCTGGTTGTAGACATGTTCGACAGCATTGCGATGAAGGGCTTCATCGGTCTGCAGATTCACGCCGGCCCGGCCGGATCGGTGGCCTGGCGGAATATCCGGGTCAAGGATCTGGGCGAGAGCAAGTGGGAGCCGTTCTTCGTTCAGGGGGACGACGGCAAGTACCAGCTGGTCAATGCCCGGTTCGTGCTGCCGGAAGAATGGTCTTTCACGGACGACGGCGTGCTGCGCGGCGTGCATTCAGCGAACCAGCAGAAGGACGGGCTGGTCATTTCCGACCAGGATTACGACGACTTCATCGCACGTGTCACGTACCGGATGCACGGCGGCAACAGCGCGCTGTATTTCCGCGCTGCGGAAACGGATGCCCCGTGGGTGCTGCGTGGATTCCAGAATGAAATCGCCAACAGCGGCAAGGATTCGGCCCTCTGGCACACCGCCGGCATCATCGACGGCAAGACGATTCCCGGCCGTGGCTGGGTCGTCACGAACGACGAGTTTGTAGAGCAGGTCCGCAACAAGAACGACGAATGGAATACGACCTGCACGGCCGCGTACGGTGACCGCCTGGTCCAGATGCTCAACGGATTCTGCACGTCGGATATCATTGACAGTGAGTGCGAGAAGACGGGCAAGCTCGGCCTGCAGATGCACGGCGGGGCGGACTGCGAAATGTACTTCAAGGACTTTGAAGTCATGCCCATCACCGCGGACATGAAGAAGCTTATCGAGCGGAAGTGAGCCGATGACGCGGGCCGCGGCTCCGGGAGATCGAGAATGACCGTACGAGGGCGCTGGTCCTTGTAGCCAATGTGACACCGTCCCTGGTATGGACACCATGAATGTGCATGAAGTGTCGGGCCAGGCCTGCGCCGGCGGCATCACCAGTCGGTAGCGAGCCAGAGGATGAGCGTGCCGTCGCTGCTGCCGCTCATGACCTGCTTGCCGTCGGGTGAGAAGCCGACCGTGGTCACTTCCTGGTCGTGACCCTGGAGTGTGAGGATCTCGCGGCCGGTCCCGGCGTCCCACACTTTGGCCGTATGATCGAGGCTGCCGGTAATGGCCCGGCGGCCGTTGGGCGACAGCGCGACCGAGCTGACGCCGGCGGTGTGCCCCTGCAGGACGAAAGAGGCTTCCGTGCCGGTCGACGCATTCCACAATCTGGCTTCGTTGTCCTCGCCGCCCGTAATGATCAACTGGCCGTCGGGCGAGAACGCAGCGTGCAGAACGGCCTGTCGATGCCCGATCAGCTCCACGACCAATTGGCCGGTCGTCGCGTCCCAGATACGTGCGGTCTTGTCGTTCGATGCGGTGAGCACACGCGTACCGTCGGGAGAAAACACCGCGCTGCCCACTCGATCACGGTGACCGCGCAGGGTCTGGAGCAGCTTCCCGGTGTGCGCATCCCAGATGCACGCGGTCTTGTCGTCGCTGGCCGTGACCACCTTGGCTCCGTCGGGCGAAAACGCCGTATCGTTGATATATTGGCTGTGCCCGCCGTCGAGCCGCAGTTCGGCCAGCCCCGTCTCAACGTTCCAGATCCGTGCGCTCATGTCCCAGCTGCCGGTAACGACACGCTTTCCGTCCGGCGAGAATCTTGCCGAGGCCACGGAATTGTGCGGGCTGAAATGTATGCCTTGCCCGCCCTGTTGGATGTTCCAGAGGCACGCGTTGTTGCCGCCGAGGGTGAGGACCTGCGAGCCGTCGCTCGAGAAGATGGCCGACCACGTGGGGACCCGGGTATCCTGTGGCCCCAGGAAGGGATCGGACGCCGCCACGTAATCGTGGAGTTCGTCCAGCGATGCGAGGTCCCACAACCGCACGTTACCTGTGGCGTCGGTGGTCACCGCCGCCTGCCCGTCCGGAGAGAACTCAGCCGTGTTGACACTCTCGCCACCGGTGGGCAGGACGCCGAGCAGATCGCCGGTGGTGCAGTCCCACAGACGTACGACTTTGTCGGCACATGCCGTCAGCAGCCGGTGGCCATCGGAGGAGATCGCCAGCGAGACGACTGCGTCCGGATGTTTCAGGACCCACGGAAGTCGCTCGCGGCCGGTCTGCACATCCCACTGGGCCACCGTGTTGTCGAGGCTGGCGGTGAGCACCGCGTCACCCGCGGGCAGGAATAATGCTCCAGTCACCGCCCGCGAATGGTTGTCCGCTTCCCAACGCAGCGTGCCGGTTTCGGCATCCCACAGGCAGCAGCGGCCTTTGACATCGGCTGTCAGGAGCAATCGTTGATCGGGCGAGATCGCTGCCGCGCTTACCTCGCTGCGATGGTTCTCCAGCCGGTGAATGACACGGCCGCTGGTGAGGTCCCAGAGTTTGGCCGTCTTGTCGTCGCTGCCGGTGAGCAGAAAGCGTCCGTCCGGAGAGACGGCCATTGCCGCCATCGAGCCGGTCGCTTCGAGTGCGAACAGTTGGGTCCCGGCCGCGACGTCCCAGACTCGCGCGGTATTGTCGACAGCTGCAGTCACCAGCCGCTTGCCGTTGTCGAAAAACGCCGCTCTGGTCACCAGGAACTCGTGTCCCTCCAGGAACTGTCGCACTTCCTGGCCGGAGGCTGTATCCCACAGCCGAGCGGTGCGATCGCGACTGGCACTGACGAGGTAGCGCCCGTCCGGCGAAAAATCCGCTCCCAGGACCGCGTCGCGGTGGCCGGCCAGCAGGCGGCCCTGGAATACGCGCACTTCTTCGTACCCGGCGATGCTCCAGATCTTCACCAAGTGGTCGTAGCTTCCCGAGAGGACCCGGGCGCCATCGGGGGCGAAAGCGCACGCCAGGACCCGGCCGGCGTGGCCACGCAATGTCTTGAGCAGGCGGCGCGTAGCGACATCCCACACGCGTACCGTGTTATCGTTCCCGGCGCTGAGCAGCATCCTGCCGTCGTCAGAGAACCGGACAGCGCGGACGCCGGCCGTGTGACCCACGAACGCATCACAGTCGGCGGACGCCGGCTGGCCACCCGCTGCCACGGCGCTGAAGTCGAATGGCTGTACTTTCGCGGGATTCCAGAGCAAAACCTGCTTGTCGTATCCGGCGCTCGCTACGTACTTGCCGTCCGGCGAAAAGGCCGCTGCGTACACGGGCCCGGAATGCCCGAGGAACGTCGCTTCCGGGAGCCCTGTGTCGACAGACCAGACGGTGGCGGAGCCGTCCTGGCACGCGGTGGCGATCCGTTTCTCGTCCGGCGAGAAGGCCGCGGACCAGACCCACCATTCATGTCCCTCGAATATGCGTGACTCGCCTGACGCCAGGTTCCACAGTCGAGCCGTGTGATCGTACGAACTGGTCAACAGCAGGCTGCCGTCCCGCGAGTAGGCGACGCTGAGGACGGAATCTGTGTGTCCAGGGAGCGATTTCACGAGCGTCCCGGACTGGGTCTCGAAAACCTTCAGGTAGTCCGGAAGGTCGTCGGTGCCGACGGCCACGTGCCGGCCGTCGGGTGAGAACGCCAGGCCGAACACATACTGACCGCCGCCCGGAATTGCCCTCAACTCGTCACCCGATTCCACGTCCCAGATCCGGACCGTGCCGCCCCAGCCGCCTGTGGCGAAGTATTTTCCATCGGGGGAGAAGGCGACGGTTTCCACCGGCTGTTGCGCATCGAACGTGCGGATCTCCTGCGTGCACAGGTGCCTCAGTCGCCCCCACTCCCAGTCGCGCAGATAGGTGGGACATTCGTGGAGTAACGAGAGCGCCATGTCGAAGGCGTTTTCGTCGATCTTCGCAGCCGCCAGGCCGATCCGCGCGATGTACGCCCCGTACTCCTCTTTCTTCTGTGCGTCCTCCGCGACCTGCTGAGCCGCCTCGGCCTTGGCCTGCTGTTGTTCGGCAATGCCTTGCTGCCGGACCGCCTCGCGCCGCTGAGTCTCGGCAATGCCTTGCTGCCGGACCGCCTCCTCGCGCTGTTCCTCAGCGATCGCCGTCTGGCGGACCGCCTCCTCGCGCTGTTCCTCAGCGATCCGCCTCTGCTCGACGGCACTCAGCTCGGCCCGGCGTGCGCGGTCCGCCTCGGCGCGGATCCAGAAGAACGCGACCGAGATCACCAGGAACACGGTCGTGGCGAGCAGGACGCCTATTTGCTTGGCCGTGCGGAGCCGCTGCTGCCTGGCGTCGCGTTCGCGCCGGGCGGCTGCGATCTGATCGAGAAGAGCCTGATGCGCGGGCTCCTCCGGGTTCAGCAGGGACGCCCCCAGATCGTAATCGCCTTTGCGCAGTGCGGTGCGGGCATACGCGGCGCTGCACCTGATGACCCCTTGAGCGGCCTTCGTGTTCCCGTCCCACAGCGCGTACGCTTCCTGGAAGGCGAAGCGAGATCGGGCATAGGTCTCGTAATCGCCGCTGCGTTCGGCCTCCTCCAACTCCGTTTCCGCGCGCTCGGCCAGCATGACACTCTGCGAGTGGGACTGGAACTGGCGGATGGCATCCTGGAACTCGCCCACTGTGCCGTAGCGATCCTGCGGATCGGTCGCCATGGCTTTCAGCGCGATGTCGACCAGTTCTCCTCTCTTCTCCGTCGGACGGATCCTGTTTTCGGCCGCCGCCGTCAGGCACTCCATAACCCCTTCGAATTCGTGCGGTGCGAACCCCGCCACAATTTCGTAGAGGATTGCCCCGAGCAGGTAGATGTCGCTGGTCACGCCACAGCGGGCGAAGCGCCCGGCGGCCATCTCCGGCGCCATGTAGGCGGGGGTGCCGGCCATCCCGCCGGACTCGCCGGACGTCACGTTCACCGCGACGCCCCAGTCCATCACAAGCACCTCGCCAAAGCCGCCGAGCATGACGTTTTCGGGCTTCAAATCGCGATGGATGATGCTGCGGGAATGGGCAAATGCCACGGCGTCGGCAGTCTTCATCAGGACTTCGAGGTTCTCCTGCAGACTCATGTCACTGAGCACCTTGTGCCACGGTGTGCCTTTGACGCACTTCATCGCGTAGAACAGGGCGCCGGTGTCGTCGGAGCCGACATCGTAGATCGGCACAATATTGGGATGTTCCAGGTCCCCGGTAATCACCGCCTCGGAAAGGAACTTCTGCCGCGCCTGCTCATCGTTCGAGCGGGCAGGCTTGAGCATCTTGACCGCAACCAGGCGGTTGACCGACGCCTGACGTGCCGCTAACACCACGCCCATGCCGCCTTCACCCAGCCGGCGAAGCAGATCGTAATCGGCCCGCCCCCTCTGCGCCACCTTGGTCCTGCGGAAGACACGCGGTTGAATGACCAGATGGGATTCCTGCTCGACCGTCGGAGATTTCGACTTGATCGAGGTCCGGGGGGTCGCGTCGGACTCGTACGAGCCCCCCCAGACCGACGAGACTCTCTTGGCGAGGCCGTCAACGTCCGTCTCACGGATGGTGGGCGGAGTGTGGCCGGGTTTCACTACATCTGGCGGCCCAGGTGGGTACTCAGGGAAAAGCGTCCGCGTTTGGCCAACATCGGCGCCGGCCCACGTGCCGCCGCTCAGTTCGTTCTCCAGGAACGTAGGCACGCTGCTCCCCGAGTCCACCGTCCCCGTCCCACCACGCAGTGTGCCCGCGCCTGCCGGTGGTTTCTGACCGGTGGAGGGTGGCGCAATGACCGAATCGATCGTCTGATCCTTGTGCAGGCCGTCGATGGTCAGCGGCACCGCCCGCTCGGGCGAACCATCAGGAGGCTCGATCGAGCCGGGCTGCTGGGGGGCTGGCGATTTCTCGGGTGAATCCTCGACCGGCATCGAGGATTCACTGGCGGACTCGAGTGTTTGCGCTGTGTGGGACTCGGTATCGATCCCCTCCAGGTCGGCCTCGGAGAAAAAGGCCGCATGGCAGTTGCTGCAGCGACCTTGATCGATGTCCTCCGGGCTCAATCGGCCGTCACAATACGGACACGTTGCCATGCCTCGTTCCTCCTGGCCCAATGCTCCAGGGCATTGTCGACGCGGTCCGCCCAGACAGCCTCGTTGTGCCGGGACTTCGTGCCAGCCATCGCCAAGATCGCGGCAGCGGCCGCCGGATGCGTAATCGCGGCCGGCCGATAGTCCGCCTCGCCCGATGTATCGTGGCTTTCTGAGGTCGGGTTAGATCCTGGGCCCCGCTCGCGAACAGGTTCGCCGAACGAGTTCCCCGATTTGTAGAATTCATGGACCAGCCGCCGTGGGAATCCTAACTCCTCCAGGTAGATTCGATACCGGCCGTTCTGCAGACCCATCGCCCTGAGCTTCACGAACAAGTTGGCCGGATCGGAGGCAATCGTGTCTGGAAGAGGATGCCGTTCCACCTCCAGTCCGCTGGGCAAGACGCGCACGATGTACCACACGCGGACATTTTCGACCGACGACTCGGTTTGTGGCGGCAACTCATCGTAACGGGCAGTTCTCTGTTCCAGCGGCGCGAGACTCGTCTCAACCAGCACCCTTCTCTGCTCCGGCATCTCAATGGGAGGGGGCTGCAGATACGCGGGCGGCGGTTCGCTCCAACGCGTCAACTCGCCCGCAACTTTGACAGACGCCACCGCGCTCACTCGGTTGAGATCCACGTCCCGAACATCGCGGAGCTTGGTTCCCGGATCGTTGGTCAACACGAGCGTCGAACGTATGGTGTCCTTCACGGTGACCAGGAAGTCGATGGGATAGTCCCGGCTCACACTGAAGGTAATCGGACCAGTGTCGCCCGCATGAGTGATCACCGGCACGCCGTTGCCGCTCCCGTCCACGAAGAGTATCACGTGGTCTCCGGCATGGAGGTGGGGTATCACGGTCACGATCCCGTCTCCCCAGTAGACGCTCAGCGTGAGGTTGAACCCCCGCTCCAGGTTGTCCCCGAGCGACTCATCTCCACCAATCGTTCCCGTGATGGTATGAACCCGGTCTCCAGGAACCAGCACCCGGTCGGGGTCATCCGGGTCGGGCCGGAAGACCGGCGGTGCATTCGACACCAGCCCCGTGTCGCTACCCACCGCCGCGCCATTTTCGATCGTCAGCAGCCCTCCTGCATTCACGGTAAACGTGTATCCGGTGACCGTGGTGTACCCCGGGGCACCTTCGTGAATCGTGACATCGCCGTCCGAGTTGAACAGAATGTCGCCGAGGCAGCGGACGACATTACCCAGCACATCAATCGTACTGGATCGCCACACGATCAGGTCCAACGGCGGCTGAGCGTCCCCGATCGCGCCGCCAAAAGTCGTGGCACCGCTGGCATCGACCAGGAGCGTGCGATCGTTGGCCGCCGCGTCAGCGTTGATCGTGTCGCCGAAATTCACGGTGGTACCGTTGATCGTGACATTCGTCGTCAGGACCACGGCATCGGCGAAATCCACCGTGGTCGCATTCACCGGACTGCCATTCAGATCGGTCTCGCCAGGTGCGTCGGTGCTCAGGCTCAGGAGCCGCTGGTTGTTTCCGACCGCACCAGCGAATGTTGTCATTCCGGTAGCGTTGACGGTGAGCGTACGATCGTTGGCCGCCGCATCAGCATCGACCGTGTTTCCGAAATTCGCGGTCGTGGCGTTGATTGTCACATCGGCTGTCAGGATTACCGCGTCAGCGAAGCTCACCGTAGACGCCTGGATGAGGCTGGCATTCAGGTCCGTGGTGCCCGCCGCATCAGTGGTCAGGCTCAGGAGCCGCTGGTTGTTTCCGACGGCACCAGCGAATGTTGTCATTCCGGTAGCGTTGACGGTGAGCGTACGATCGTTGGTCGCCGCATCAGCGTCGACCGTGTTTCCGAAATTCACGGTCGTGCCGTTGATTGTTACGTCGGTCGTCAGGATTACCGCGTCAGCGAAGCTCACCGTGGCCGCCTGGATGAGGCTGGCATTCAGGTCCGTGGTGCCCGCCGCATCAGTG
>JAAYDI010000121.1 GCA_012729315.1 Planctomycetaceae bacterium | reverse complement strand
CTTGTTGTAGTGCTTTCGCCACAAACCAACGCCAGCGCCGGCGACACCCATCAAAGACCAAAGCACAATCATCGACGGTTCGGGAACAACGCAGCGTACCCAAACTCCTGGTTCGTTAACACTGGCACTGCCAGAGCTGCCAAGGAAGAACGGAGCATTGGTGATTATCATGCAAAGCACGTCGTCCCCGCTGCGCTCGCTGCTGCACTCGCTTTGAATTTCCGAATACCGAAGGTAGTGGTATAGTTCCCCCGACCCGTCATCCTCTTCATATTCTTCATAATCCTCCCGAAGCCAAATACTCCACTCGGATATGTTGCCATTTTCGTCAAATGAGAAGCTTAAGTCGTCGTCATAATACGCAAGGTACGAAGAATCGAGTTCCATCCATCCCGCACTGAGAGATAACCGCTGAACGGAATCAGCCCCAAGCGTCAAATGTCCACGTGGGTCAACTGTAAACTCCACGTAGCCCTCCACCGGTGCCGTGATAAAATCATCATCATCAGGTGTCAATGGCTTACCCGTGTATTCGTAACGAAACACTTCTGCATGACAGATCATCGGTACGAACAAAGCGGCCACGACGATCAAACATAACCTTGCCGTGCGAATCATGGCTGTCACCTCTTATGCGGAACACAAGAACACGACGGAACAAACGGTCATTAGCATGGATCCCAACAACGCCATGATAGTTCTGGCCACCACCATAAGCAAGATGATCCGCCTGGGATTGCACAATCTACTCATGAGATTGCGCAAATGCGAAGGCGGCTCGATCGAAAGGGCCAGGACTGAATGGCGCTTCCGGCTGTAAGTGGTTGGTGGAACCGAAGCGGTTATAGGGTGACCAGATCAAAGAGGGTAGGCCGGGATGGCGCTGTAGCTTGTACGGCAACGATCTGGTTGATCGCCTGTTTCAGGCATCGCACGGGAATCGCGACCTCGCACCCTGACCCTCTTGGACTGGTTGATGCGACGTGGCCAGCATTGCCGTGGACAGGCGTCCGCCGAGCAGGCAAGGGTCGTTAATCGGGAGTGACCGCCGAAGATCGTTCTTCCGTCCCGAAGGGACAGCCTTATCGAAGCCCTTGGCGCAGCTGGGTTGCATACGTTGTCCACACGGAGTCCCAACGGGACGGCCCCAAGCCTGCAGCGCATGTTGCGGAGCCTGCGGCACATGCCACGCACGACGCCACACGCGGTCCATTGCGACCTCGGCGGCCGCCGGTTAGCTGGCTACCTTACGGCTCGGCCGCCCCATCGTGGACGGTTCCCCACCCAGGGTGCGCCGCGAAGCGCGACCCTATGCTGTGGAGTGTAACGCCTTCGGCGTACTCAGAGGCTGGGCATGACATTGGCGCGTTCCCACAGCAGGGCTGTACTTGGCGGTGACGCTCGCTGGCCGGTCCGCAGTTCTTTACCGCGAAGCGGTTACACTCCGCAGCCCAGGGTCGCTGCGCCGCAGCGCACCCTGGGTTCCGTTTACCCCAGGAAAAAAGTCGTCTTGTCACCGCGCCAGGTCTATGACTGCGTTGACCAGCGTCGTCTCGGCGTCGGCGGAGTAGAAGCCGATGTCAGCCACAAGGCCTCGGGTTTCATAGCCGCCTTCCGCCACGATCCGCGCATCGGGCAGGTAGCCATCCACTTCATTGGAATAACCGGCGACCCACAGGCGGTCGTCTCCCAGTGCCTGATGCAGCAGCGGGACGTACCCCGACACCACTTCACCGGACAGGGCCACCAGCGTCAGGTCCTTGCCGAACCGCCACAGCGCCACGGGATGCCGATGATGGGTCGGCAACGGCTCGCCGCGTTCCAGCGCGGCCAGCATCCGCGAGCCATTGTGCTCCATCGCGCCGGTCATGTGCGCCAGTTCCTCACGTGACGGAACTGGTTGCAAGGGCAGATCGACCTCGCGGAAGCGGATGTCGAGCGGTCCGCCGATCGGCGCCAGCGGCTGAGCAGCTACCCGGCAGACTTCGGCCGCCAGGCTCTCGCCCTGCAGACGCACATTCTTCTCCTGCTCGGGGCCGCACCGGGGATCGCTGTTGGCGTCGGCACCGCAGCCCTGCACGAACATCGCCTGCACACCGGGATGCTGCACCTCGATCGCCTGCTGGGCAAAGCCGGCGTAGTCGCCCGAGATCTTGAGGTTGTCTTCATGCAGTGTCACGGGATGGCAGGAGAGGCCGAACACAACGGCGCGCAGCGCGCCTTCAGGTGACGCGATGCACAGCACCGGTACACGGTCGTCGACCGGTCCGGCCGGATTGGGGCCCATGCCGCGATACCGGCCATCTGCATGGAACAGGCGGCGGTTACGCACGAACTGGCACTTGCCCGTGCCCCAGGCAAGGGTCGCCGGCCGCAGGTCGGCCAGCGCCGCGATGGCGAGGTCGCTGAGCTGATCGAACAGTCGTGCGGTATACGCCAGCGTCGCCTGCCGGTCGGCTTCAGACATCGGGTACCGGTCCAGATCCGAACTGCCGATGATCGGGCCGGAATGGGTGTGCGACAGGTTTACCAGAACTTGCCGGCGTTCGAGCCCCGTCTTCCGGCACAGGAGCTCGAACAGGGCTTGCGCCTCGGCCGGGCGGAGCACGCACAGATCCAGCGTGATCAGCACCGCCCGTTCGCCTTGTGCATCCTCGAGCGCCAGCGCCTTGGCAAACAGATCGTTGAGCTTCCCTTCCGACGGACGAAACCGTGGCGGGCTGGCGTAGCCGTGCAGCCAGAGCGGATTCTCTGGGGTGATGCAGGCGCGGGCCAGGCCCACGCGAATCGCCTCAGGCTCCGCCGCTTCCGCCGACCTCGCACTCCGCGCCAGCAAGCTGGCGTGCAGCACGAGAGCGATCAGAACGTACGGCCAGCATGCCATCAGAACACAACGCAGATTTCGCCAGTGCATGTGTCACCTCACCTCACTACAGGATGGATTTCTCGCCCACCTCCGCGATCCAGGCCTTGGTCCAGTTCACGGTGTCGAGTCCGATGTCGCAGACACCGTGCTCGAGGAAGATCATCCCCTCAATCCGGCCCGCTTCAAGCAGCGTGTAGCCGAATTCGATTTGCCGCTGCATGCGGTCCAGCGGCATCGGTGCCTTGTTGCCGAAATCCCACAGGTAACAGCCCAGCAGCTTGGGATGATCGGGGGCAATCTGTTCCAGACGCGCGAAGTTCCGTTCCAGGTTGGCCAGATCCTCCGACTTCCAGGTCCAGAAGGTGATCTTGTCGCAGTGCTGCAGATGGTCCCGGATCGGCAGACCCAGTTGATGGGTGTAGACCACGACATACAAGGGAAGCGTGTGGCCGCCGGCCGTCTTCCGCTTCTGCTCCAGCTCCTTGAGCTCATCCAGGGTCAGCTGAGCTGTTCCGTCGGTTTTGAAGTAGTCGTCCATGATGAAACCGGAAACGTTCGGAAACCGGGCAGGCATCTGGAGCACGAAGTCCCGCCGCTCCGGATCGGTTTCTCCGCCAGACTCGACCAGCGCCCAGACGACCCGCTTCAAGGGACTCAGGGCGATCGCGTACTGGTCGTATTCCTCCAGCGCCGGGCGCCCTTTATGGCGGATGAGGAACAGATTGGAGATGCCCATGTAGAACGCCGCTTCGGCGGCCGTCATGCGCGACGGTGCGTGTCCCCACTCGTCGTTGGTCGCTCCCGGTGCCCCGCCCCAGATCCACAACCGATCGCGCACTGTGCCGTCGGCAGGCAGGCAGGGAAAACCTCCGCTGAGCCCCTCGGCCGGCCGGGCAGCGGGCGCGCCGGCCAGCAACGCGGTTCCGCCCACAGCGGCTTGCAGGACGCTTCTGCGACTCAAAACTGTGCGTTTCATGTGCGCTCCCTTTATGTGCCGTAAACTGTGCCGTAAACTGTGCCGTAAACGTTGACCAGCGCGAACCGCATGTTACTGCCACAGCGACTTGATGAGTTCGACCGTGCGATCGACCAGCACCTGCCCGCCCTCCGGGCCGACCCGATTGCTCTGCGGGACCGCGCCATATCCGCCTCCTTCGACGGCCCTGGCGCTGGGCAGGTAAGAGCTTTCACCGGCCAGCTGCAGGATGAAGGTCTGCAGAGCGGGGCTGCGGGCTTTGATCGCTACGCCGAAGTCAGTGTACAACTCGAAGTTGTTGGTGGCGATCGCCACGTCTCCCAGCCGCACCACGTGCAGTTCCATCGGATGGGTCGCATCGGGAGCGGCCAACTGCTGCTCCCACCGGTCGATGACGCGCTGGTGCCACCGCATGAGCGTATGCTGAGCGGGATCCTTGGAGAGCTTGGCGACCTGTTCGCGGGCCGCCGCAACTTCCTCGGCCGTCACTACACGCAGCGGCAGTTCCACGGTCTCGACGTGATGCGCAAGCACGACGTCGGTGCGACGATCCTGGCTGGCGCCCTGGTAGGCTTCTTCCCAGGCGCGGCCGATGCGGCGGGCGATCTCTTCGAGCCGCGTCAGCCCGCGGAGTTCCCGCATCCGGTCTTCCGCAGCCTGGCGGAACTGCAGGTGCGGCGACTGGTCCCCCGCTGCACCGATCCAGCCGAGCACGGCCAGCTGTTCGCCGTGGCGGGCGGCCAGCAGTTGACGTACTTCGTGCCAGTAATCCGCATTGATCGTCAGACGGCTCTCGACCTCCTGTGCGGGGCAGGCGACGTTGATGGCGGTCGCCACCAGATTCTGTGCGCGGTCCCAGACCAGCAGTACCTCGACACCATGGTCCTCATACCCTTCCATGCTGCGGAAGTCGGGCCGATCGGTCTTTCCGTACATCTCAGCATGACCATCGGCATACACCGCGCGGCGCTGTTGGGCGACGACGGCGTGCCCCAGCCCCCAGCCCACCGAGCCTGGCGCCCGCGACTGCCAGGCCTCCACAATCACATCGGACAGGCGGCCGACGAGAAACTCGAAATACTCGGTCGGCTGCATCACGCCGTCCGGAGGGATGTTATACGCGCCCTCGACGAGCACCGGAGCGCAGTGCGTATGCGTGGCGGTCAGGATCAGCTTGCCCGCATCGAAATCAGGCAGGCGATCCCGGATCCGCTCGCGCACCTTCTCGATGAGTCCGCCCCGGAACGACGTGAGGTCGCAGGAAACGAACAGAGCCTGGTCGACCACCTGCGCGCCGCGGCGGCTCTCCAGAGCCAGCGCCACGGCCGTCACCGGTGACTCCACGGCCGTCGAGATCCGCGTGTGCATCTGGCCCTGTAAGGCGACTGGTCGATCGGGAGTAATGCTTGTCTTGGCGGCGCCCACCAGGAGTGTACTCGGCTGGTCGGCCGCGTCCGCGGCCGACGCCCGTGCATGGAAACCAGCGATTCCTCCTGCGACTGCGACGATGGCCAGGCCAAGAAACATACGACGATCAAGTGATTGGCTCATGCGCGCGGCTCCCGTCTACTCGTTTACTTCATCTCCAGATCCCACAATACATCCGCTCCCACCGGGCCGCCGTCCGGGCGGAGCGTGCGCGCCGGACTGCTCGGTGCGAGGCGATAGTCACCCTGCGCCGGATCGATGAACTGCGGATCGGCGAAGACCGAGTGGGCGTCCAGGCCCGTCGTCTGCCGATACTCGTCGTAGCCGTCGAGCATCTCCTGGAACCAATTGGCCATCACGCCGGTGGTGCTGAACCACAGGTTGTAGTCGATGTCCGGCAGCACTTTCCAGCCGCTCGAGTAGCGGCTGCCCCAGTCGGTCACGCCGGCGAACACATTGTACTTGATTTCGATCCCCTGGGTGGCCGCCGTATTGCTATAGAACATCAGGTGGCTGCCGTTCTTGTCCGGCCGCTGCGCATGCGCCCAGCAGCGCCCCGCATCGACGCACGTGTTGTTGAAGAAGCGGATATTCTCGGTCACGGCCTCTGCCGGCCGATTCCAGTACTCGAACGAATACTCGCAGTTGCGGATGAAGTTGTGGCGGTACGTGATGTTGATCTGCCGGGAGTCGGGGCCGTTCCCCTGATTGGTGAGCGCCGCGTCGTAGACTTCCCAGATCCGGCAGCCTTCGACAAGGTTGTCGTGCGCCGCCCCCCAGAACTCGATGGCGTTGCCGTATCGCACAGGCACGCCATCGGGCCGGGTGTGCTGGTGCGCGCCGCCGATATAGCCCAAGTCGCAGTTGCGGATCACGATGTGATGCGTGGCGCCGCCGCCAAAGCCGTGCGCCGCGCCGTTCATCACCGCCAGGCCGTCATAGACCACGTGATGCGCGCCGCTCTGATGGATTACATGGCGAGCCAGTGCCAGTTCGATGCTCTGGTGGCGCGTGGTCGGTGCAACGTCGCTGTAGAGATAGACGCGTTGCGAGGGCCGGTCGTAGTAATACTCGTACGGATGGGACAGCTCGTCGAGCGACCACTTCTTCCATCCGCATACGGCGCCGCCGTCGAAGATGATGTTGCCGACATCGACATCGAGCGGATCGGCAATGCTGGGCGTGGCCACATGCAGGCTCACCGGTTGAAACTCCAGCGTCGTGCCTGCAGGCAGCAGGTTGCCCAGGTAGATATGCAGCCGCCCGGACTCCGACGACTCGGACACGGTCATGGTCAGCTGGCATGTCTCCCAGTCCGCAGTCAGCGCCCGCTGGGCCGCCGGCGACTGCGCAAACCGTGTGTATGGCGCGCTGCCGCGCAGGACCGCGACACCGGGAAACGCAAACGGCGTCGTGCTCCGCGCACGGAACGTCAGCATCAGGCAGACGTTCCTCTCGACCGGCACGCTTGGCCCCCACAGCTGCACGTGGTTCGCGGCCGTGCCGCTGGCGGTGCACGCGATTCGGACGATTCGCCCGCCAGGATCGTCGCTGTGGCGCAGTTCAACCGCCGCACCACCCTCCTGATGATGATGCCAGGTGCTGTCGCGCAGATCGAGCACCTGCCGCCCGAGCTGATACTCCATCGGCTGTGTGGCCCAGAGATTATGGCCGACCTGTACCCAGTCGTCCGCCCGGTTGCGCGGCCGTGAACCGAGGATCAGCGGCTTCGCCCCCGCGCCGAACGACGTGTAGGTGACGGGTTGCCCCTCGTCGCCACTTGCGGGGACGAGCGACCCGCGCCACACTCCGCCGCACTGGAATCGCACCGTGTCGCCCGGCTGCAAGTCGGCGGCATTCACCCGGTCGAGACTCCGCCAGGCATGCTCCGGCGAGTGCCCGTCGTAGCTGTCCTGGCCGGCTGTCGCATCGACAAAGAACGTCCGCGCGGTGGCCTCGCCGGCCGCGGCCGGTGCGCGGCACCAGCCAGCGCACACACAGCATGCCAGAAGCCAGGTGCAAAGGCCAGGCAGTATTCGGTTCATCGTGGGCAACGCCTCCTCTCTCTCGGTGATTCAAGGGAAGACAACAGCATGGCCATGGTGAGAAAGCCCCACACGGATCCCGTCGCACGGGACACGCACTGCACAGCTAAATACCAGGACAATGCGACTCATCACACGGTCCGTCGGATGCGTACTTGCGGCACGCGTGCGCGAGGCACGGGAACGGGTGGACTTCAAGACGCCGGTTTGTGGTCCGGCACCTGGCCATGCAGTTCGCACAGCAGTTTGATCGCCGCGCCGACCAACTGCTCGCCGGTACCTGCAGCACACTGGGAGCTGATGACTTCATAGGCACCCTCGCAGTACGCGGAACGATGTGGGATATACGGTGTCCAGCCATTCGACAGCTCGACGATATGCGTCTGCCGGAAGGGAGATGCCGCCTTGATGCTCCGTCCCAGCTCGACGAAGTCTTCGCCGGGCAGAGCCACCCAGGCAATGTCCGTGCCGAGTGCAAACACCTGGACTTCCATGTCGAACGGCTGGCCTTGGCACGCGACGAGGTCGAGAATGCGGTAGGCCTTGACCTGATCGTAGAAGGGGGTGTTCTCGCCGTTGCGCGCCACGATTTCACGGGCTTGCCGCAGTTCCTCGTCAGTGTACGCGGCCGGCTGCACCGGCACCCGTTCGCAGCGCACACGCAGCGTTGTGCCGTCAACCTGCACCATGTCGGCATAGGTCTTCAAGACATCGGCGGCGAGAATCGTTCCCAGTCGTCTGGCCGCTGCCGGGCTGCTCTGCGGCGCAGCCCATTTCACATTGACGTGGTTGATGTTGCCGCACGCGCCGTTGGCGAACATGGTCACCATGTCGGGCCCTTTGTATTCGGCCAGCAGGCGATAGAGCGTTGCCGGGTAATCGGCCGAGATCAACGTCCCACCGGTCGTGTCCAGGTGCAGAGCGAAGTTGACGTAGGTCCACAACGGCACCGTGTCGGTCTCGACCGGCTTTCGGCTGCCATCGGCCTCGAGCTGCTCTGCCGCGGCCGCCGGCCGTTGTCCGACCGTCTCCGCATACGCGACGTTCACCTGTGGATCGATGTCGCCGACGGGCCGCACGATGTCCGGGTTGAGCACTCCGGGGTTCCAGCCGACCGTACCATCTTTCATCCAGTAGCGGCGGATGAACGACAACTTCGTTTCGTACTCGAACCCGTAGAAGATGCGGGCGGGCACGCGCTGCCGGTACGCCTGCTCCACTGCCTGCGCAATCCACTTGGGCAGCTGCGCGGCATAGTCCTTGCTCAGCTGGCTGCCGCCGGATGTGAATTCATCAAGGGCCGAGCCGCCGATCACGACGGGGGCCGTGTGCGTGTGGGTGGCCGATATCATCACGTGCAAGGAGGGAATGCCGGTCTGCTCTGTGATGATGCGCCGGGCTTCGAGGACCACTGGCCGCGACAAACCAATCAAATCGCATGTCACCATCGCCACCTGGGTCGCCCCGTCGTCCAGGACGACAGCTCGTGCATGGATGTCATCCAGAACGCCCTCGCTGCCCCGGACGCTGTAGTAACCGGCCAGCGGCGTGCCGAGCGGCGGTGTGATTTTCACAGTCGCCGCTCCCAGCCGGATCTCGCTGCCCGCCCCGAATGCCGACATGGCCAGGCAGCAGCCGATCGCGCTCACAAGAATCAGAGGAAACAGTCCATATTGACACGTGCTGAACGACGGCGGGTCGCAACGGCCGGGCGAGTGTTGAATGGGGCAGACTGACTTGACGCCCGCGCGGGCCGGAGTCTCTAATTGCCAGGTGAGATGCGGCCGCGACAGGCGATCGCCTTCCCACCACCACGATGGGACCTCACCCCAACGTGCGTGGTCGGGCGAGACAAACGCTGTACGCAGCTGCTGGCAGTCGGTACTGGATGATGTTGCGGACTGCGCCTGTGACGCTGTGGTATGGCAGACTACAGCGAGAATGGTGAACCAGATGAGTGCAGGGAGGGGACACTGGTTGTCGTCGTGCGTGGTTCGCATGCCGTTTCCTCTCTCGCGTTGTGTTTCTCGGCGATTCGCTTCCGATTGTATCACAGCCCGCAAGCGGCGTGTTGTCAGGCGGTGGAATGTGATGAGTAACGTGAAGTGTGGAGGACCAGTACAATGACCGTGCATCGCTCTGGCCAGACCGGCTTGCTGACAATGGCCGTCCTCTGTGGCATGTTGATTTCGCCTGGTGTCGGCGCTGCGGAGCCAACGACCGACGACGATGCGGGAAACCTCGCACAGCGTTTCGTGACTCCCGACGCTGCCGGCAAGCCGTGGACCTATTGGTGGTGGATTAATGGGAACGTCGACAAGGCCACGATCACCCGCGATCTGGAGCAGATGAAGGACAAGGGCTTTGCCGGGCTGCTGCTGTTCGATGCGCGCGGGTACCACGACGATCACTGTCCCCCCCCGCCACCGCGGATGGAGTTCATGAGCTCCGAATGGCGCGAGCTGGTACGGTTCGCCATGGCGGAAGCCCACCGGCTGGGGCTGAAGATGAGCATCAATTTGAGCAGCTGTGCGGGAGCGCTCAAGGGCCCGTGGCTCGTGAAGGACGACGCCCCGAAGCGGCTGATCTGGACCGCGGCCGAGGTGCCCGGGCCCGGCCCGCTGCAGCTGCAACTGGCCCCGTCCGGGGACGCTGGTTTTCGCGACGTGGCCCTGCTGGCCTTGAAGACGCCCCGCGCGGCGGGCACGACCGAAGCGACCGCTGCGACCGCCGCGGAACGACTCTCCAGTAACTGGCGGGAAATCCAACCGGAACGTGACGGGGACGCCATCGTGAGCGAGGTGGTGGATCTGTCCGAGAACCTAGATGAGCACGGGCAACTGGCATGGGTCGTGCCCGACGGAGACTGGACCGTGGTCCGCTTCGCCAGGACGGTGATGGCCGGACACGAATACGACGTTGACGTGCTGGATCCGGCGGCGGTGGCAGGGCATTTCGACCGGATAGGAAGGAGCCTGATCGAAGATGCGGGCCCGGCGGCCCGCACGACGCTGACCCATTTCTACAGCGTGAGCTGGGAAGGCGCAGCCCCGACCTGGACCGGCGGCTTTGAAACGCAGTTCGAGAAATACCGAGGTTACAGTCCGCGTCGCTACCTACCTGTCCTGGCAGGCCGGACGGTGACGAGTCCGGAGGTTTCCACGCGGTTCCTGCGCGACTACTACAAGACGCTGGGGGACCTCTTCCGCGACAACTTCTATGGGCAGCTGCAGGCTTTGTGCCGCGAGCACGGCCTCGCGTGGCATTCCGAGTCGGGAGGGCCGTGGAACCGCAAGCTGGCGGCGTTCCAGCATGCGGACCAGTTGGCGTTCCTTGCCCGCAATGACATGCCGCAGGGGGAATTCTGGCACAAGGGTCATGTGATGAATCGCCCCGCCGCCATGGCCGCTCATGTCTACGGCAAGCGGCTCGCCGCCACGGAGGCATTCACCCATATGCGGACCCACTGGTCGGCCTATCCGGCCGTGCTGAAACAGGATGCTGACTCCGCCTTTGTCGATGGCGTGAACCACTTCATCTGGCACACCTTCACCTGTTCGCCGCCGGAGTTCGGCAAGCCGGGCATCGAGTATTTTGCGGGCACCCATCTGAATCCGAACGTGACCTGGTTTCAGCTCTCCGGCGGCTTCCTGACCTACCTGGCCCGGTGCCAGATCATGCTGCGCCAGGGCTTGTTTGCCGCCGACGTCTGCTGCTACACCGGCGACAAGCCCTACCTGCATTGGGGTCGCGGCGAGAAATGGTCGGAACAACCGTCGCTCGGACTCGGCAAGGGATATACGTACGACCTGATAAACGACGAGGTCCTGCTGGAGCGCCTGTCGGTGCGGGATGGCAAGCTGGTGCTCCCCGATGGCATGTCCTACCGCCTCCTGGCCGTCGATCTTGTGGACGACGCGGTCGCGCCTCAGACGCTCCGCAGAATCGCCGAACTGGCCAAGGCCGGCGCCACAGTCGTGCTCGGCACACGCCGCCCGACCCGCGCCCTGGGCCTGCACGAGTATCCAGACTGCGATGCAGAGGTCCGGCAGCTGGCCGATGAGCTGTGGAACAGGGAAGGCACGCACGCCCTGGGCCAAGGTGAGATTGTCACCGGCCGGTCGCTCCACGATGTCCTGCAGTCTCATGGCGTCCTCCCTGATTTCGAAGGCAACTGTGAGTTCATCCACCGACAACTCGGCGACATGGACGTCTATTTCGTGTCCGGCAGTGGGACGGCGGAGTGTGTGTTTCGGGTCAGTGGAAAGCAGCCCGAACTGTGGTGTCCGCGGACCGGCGCGATCCGTGACGCGGCCTGCTATCATCCCACCGATGACGGGCGAACAGTCGTGCCCGTGACGCTTCCGCAAGGGGGCGCGGTGTTCGTCGTATTCCGCAAACCGGCTGTTGCCCGGCGACTGGTGACCTTGCCGGCACCGGGCATCGAACTGGTCGGCCGCGACCGCGACAGGCTGGCGTTGCGCCTCTGGGACAATGAGGAGCACGAGCTGACGACGGCCGATGCCAAACGGATCGCGATCAAGCCGGCACAGCGGCCTCGGCCACAAGAGGTGGCGGGAGCCTGGGAAGTGCAGTTCGATCCGGAATGGGGCGGACCTGAATCGATTATCTTCGACCGTCTGGTTCCGTGGAATGACCATGCCAGCGAAGGCATCAAGTACTACTCCGGCACGGCTACCTACCGCAAGACACTGCAGTTGACTCAGCAGCAGATTGGCGGCCTGGTGCGACTCCAGCTGGGCCAGGTCGGTCACGTGGCGGAAATCCGTCTCAACGGTCAGTTGCTGGGCACTGTCTGGTGCGAGCCATGGTCCGTGGACCTGACCGGCGCGGCGCGCGAAGGCGAAAACCTGCTTGAGATCGACGTGGCGAACCTCTGGATGAATCGCCTGATCGGCGATTCGATGCTGCCATCAGAACAGCGCCGCGCGAGGAGCAACATGCGGTTCTTCCGCGCCGACGACAAGTATCGAGCGTTCGAAGGCTTTTCGCCGAAGGACCCACTCGCCCCCTCCGGCTTGATCGGACCGGTGCGGCTGGAGTTCGGCCAGGAAGTGAAGGTGGATCTGGATCTGTAAAATAGTGCAATTGGAGTGTACAGACTCGATAACTACTCGTGCGCGAAGTCGTAGGGTGTGACGAGTTCTGTAGGGCATGTGCGGAGTGGCCGGCCAACGGTCGCTGGGTCGGAGCCGTTATGGGAGCTTCTCATAGATAAACAGCGCCGCGCCCGGCTGCTCGGCGATCGTCACTGGCAATCCCGTCTCCATCAACTCCCGGCCGGTCCGCTTCTCGATCGGAGGGCCGTCCAGGTTCTCGACCGCATAGGTGGTCTCCGGATCGAGTCCCTGCAGCTTCAGCACCGCCACTTCCTGAGTTGCTTCTTCTCGTCGGAACGCCTGCACGAAGCCGCCCGCTGACGGTTCGTCGAACTGCCAGCACATCCAGGCGGTCGTCTCGGTACTGTAAGGCGAGAGCGGGTAATAGTCCCCCAACAGGTACGGCTGGACGCGGCGGAACTCGGCGATCATATCTTTGAGCAACGGGTAGTCGAGATCGGTCTTGCGCGTGTCCCAGCCGACGCGCGAGGCCGGGAAGATGGTGCTGCGAAACCAGTACTTCGTGGGCACGATCGTCCCTGAGCCGAAGTAGGGAAGCCAGAGTGCAAGGCCGTAGGTCTGGCATTGCTGGACCGTCGGCTGCCCGTTGGGATCGATGAAGTAGTCGCTGCGCAGCAGCGGGACGGCGCGGCGCATTGTCTCCAGATCGTTGCGGCGTCCGCCGCTGGCACACGAGTCGATCCATAGTTCCGGATTGCGCCGCCGCAGCTCGTCCCAGAATGCGAGGTAACCGGTGACGTGTCCGATCTCGGTGATGCCCTGGCGGTCCGGCGCATCGGCGTTGCGCCAGTATTCCAGCGGATCGATGTTGAAGTCCTGTCGATAGACGTCGACACCCTCGCTCCGGATGAGACTGTCGATGCGATTGGTGATCCACTTCCAGGCCTCCGGGTCCGCCATGTTCACCAGCCCTCCGTTCTGGCCCCCATGGATCCACTCGGGGTGATTCTCGGTCAACCAGGTGTTGGGCCCTGCGCGTTCCGGCTCAAACCATAACACGAACTGCATCCCATGCGCGTGCGCCAGATCAGAGACCTCCCGAATGCCGCGCGGGAACCGTTCCCGGTCGACTTCCCAGGTGCCCGCATCGGTCCACCAGTCGCGCGTGCCGGGGTACCAGCCCGCATCGATGAAGTAGAAGTCGAGCGGGATCTGTTCGCGGATGTAGCCGCCGAGAATGGCCAGTTCAGTTTCGCCAACCGGGTGCAGGGGATCGCTCCAGCACGCCCCGTAGTGCGTGGGCACAAGTCGGCCGTTGGGACGCGGAATGTTGTGGCTCACCATCCAGCGACGCCAGAGGTTCTGGCCGCGAATCCAGTCTCCCTCGTAGAACTGCAGCACGGCCAGCGGCGAACGCACCTCCTCCCCGGGATGCAAGGTGAAATGAGTGAGTTCCTGGCCGGCGCGGATCCGCAGGGCACGTCCGCCGTCTCGCTCGAACTTCGACGACCACTGCCCGGGCCAGCCCAGCACAACGATCAGACCCTCGCTGCCAGTCTGGAAGTTCCAGTAAGGATTCTCGCCATTTGTCGGACGGCCCCCGCCAGGTGCCATCTGAACGGACGTCTCGGGTGCCAGCGTCTGCTCCAACGGCTGGAAGCTGTCGATCGCGCAGGTGTCCCCTTTGGTGCGGCGCAACACGAACTCACCGTCACCGGAACGCACGAGCGTGAGGTCGATGGCCTGGATATCCTCCAGGATGGGTGTGTCAGTCGTCCCGGTGTTCTTGAAATAGACCGTCCATTCCACGGTTGGGAAGTCACTGTACTGGATACCCACGCATCGCACGGACAGTCCCGTGCGGGGATCGGTGTAGGTCAATGTCCGTTCGATACGTGCGTGGTCGATCTGGCGCGAGGTACGAGCGACGTGCCAGGAGTGCAGCAGATCTGTTGACGGTTTCCCGTCATAGATGAACGAGAAGAACGGCTCAGCCTGGTGATCCTGGCTGGGACCGTCGAAGCGAGCCGCCATCCACTGTTGAGCGCGCTCCATCTCACCTGAGGCGGCTGTGACGCCCAGGGCGATGGGTGGAGACGAGAGCCACGTGAGAGCGATGATACCAAGCAGCACGGTTGTCTTCAGCACGGTTGTTAGCTTCATGGTTTTCATGGTTACTGTCTTCACGGTCGTTCCGATCTTGTCTCCGACTCGCTGGTCCGGCGTGATTTCAGGGTGACGCCGTCGTGGTGCGGGGTGGCAGCAGGAAGAGCCGTCCTTCGCCGTCCGCCAGGGAAATCTGCAACTCGTCCAGATCCGGACTGTCGTCATAGACGGGTGTTTCCTCGCCCGTCCACTTGTTGATCTCCCGCACCTGGTCGAGCGGCGCGTCGAATTCCACGGAGGGCCAGGCACTGTAGGCGAAATGATAGTTCATGAGCATGACGGCGCGGCGCCCGTCGGCATGCTCGAAGGCGCCGACCAGCAGGTCCAGAGGCGGATCCCAGCCAGGATTCTCGCGCTTCAGATTCACGATCGGGGCACCCTGGAGCACCTTGGCCGGGTCGTCGGTGGGCGCAATGCGATAGACCCCTGTGCTGGTGAGTTGCATCAGCGTGGGACCGAGGTTGCGGAGCTGTGCGTTGAGCCGCCGGGCTTCGTAGTAGTGGCGCGTGCGGCGATTATCGCGGGTGATGATCGCGCCCCCCTTGGGAAACTCGCCGCCCGGACCAGGCGTGTAGTAGCAGAAGTACATGACCCCCTTGGCGCCGTGAGTCAGGGATGCGAAGACCTGCCAGCGCACCTGCGACTCCGTGGGGTCGGTGTGCGGGCCGTACGGCATGATGTTGAAGAAATTCCAGAAGGGAATGCCCGCCTCCAGCGAGTACTTCCGCATGACCTCCAGGTTCTGGCAATACCCGTCACGCCCGTCCGCATCGGGCTTGAAGATGGGGTAGTAGTCCATGCTGAGCACATCAATGTCTGTCTCCTTCACGAAACGGCTCACGTGCTCGTCGTAGGTGTCGGTACCCAGCATCGCCGGGGAGGCGTAGCTGGGAAACAGGTTGATGTATGCCAGCTTGCCGGGCCACCTTGCCCGCAACGTCCGCACCGTATCGGCCAGCGCCGGGAAGTCCCGCGCGCTAGGCTCGTCGCGCACCGCAAAGCCCCACAGGGCCGGACTGTCGGGAATCTGGTCGAGTTGTTCCTCGCCCGGGTAAGTGACGAGTACCTGCAGGTCGAACTGGGCGCTTATGGCCAGCTGCCGGGCAATATCTTCGGGCGTGTGCGCTCCGTGAATGACCAGGTTGAAGTGGGCATCGGCCATCTCCCGGTACCGCTCCTCCGCCCGTTCGTCCAACGGCGGCGCGACCCACGAGCCGATGACAAAACGGTCCTGCTCGAACCGAGCCATATCCCCCTCGCCGCCGCCGGACAACAGAATCGAACCTGCCAAGATCAGAAAACTCACAACTGGCTCCTTTCAATGCCGTACCTCGGTCAACACCCGAGCACCATTGGACCACCTGCCGGGGCCTGTCACAACCGCAGCCACGGTACGTCTTCATCCCGGCCCAGACTGGACCAGGACCCCCGTTGGGCAGGGGGCCGGGTGATGACAAGCCGATCTCGACTGCGTGGAGGCCCACCGTTTTTCCGGTACAACCGTCCCATCCGTACTTGCGATGGGAACCTGAAGAGGAGATACTGAGCACCGATTCGTCAACATGTTCGATGGACACATCGTGTTTGACTACGTTCAGGAGAGCGGACATGAAGAAGTTCGTGGTGGCGGGACTGGTGGCAGTGTGGGCAGCGTTCGGCTTGGTCGGCAGTGCGCCGGCTGAGGTGCTGCTGTATGAAGGGTTCGAGGGCTTCGATCTGAAACCGTATCAAAGCCCCACCGAAACGCCTAGTGAAGATGGCACGGACTGGACGGACGAACTGCCGGCAGGCTGGGTCAGCGATTTCTACGACACGCCAGTGGGCGACCCGATCGAATTCCAGGGCTGGCGGATTCACGATGTCGATTCGTGGATTGTCACCGAGGAGAATCAGGAACGTAACACCTGGACTCGTGGTGGCGTTGGGGAACGAGGCAGCGTGTTGTTGGTGGATCCAGATGCTTACGACGATGGCACGAATATCGATGACAGATTGTTCAATGCCAGCATCATGACGCCGGCGATCGACTTGAGTAATATCGTGCCGAACACAGTATCGCTCAGCGTCGACTCGTTCTTCCGCAATGAGAAGACATCGGACCTGTATATTGACGTCAGCTTCGATGGCGGCGCGAGCTACTCGAATCTCTGGACGATAGAATCCGATAACTTCCCCGAGAACGCGTTGTGCTGCCGCCCGAATTCTTTGCCGCGTGTAGGCTCGTTTTCATTGAACACACATGATGGGGGGCTGGATGGGGCGCGCAAGAAGGAAGGACCGGCGGTGAACCGGTCCTTGCGAGATGGATGGGTG
>JAAYDI010000120.1 GCA_012729315.1 Planctomycetaceae bacterium | reverse complement strand
GCGGCGCACCCTGGGTAGGGAACCGTCCACGATGGGGCGGCCGAGCCGTAAGGCAGCCAACTAACCGGCGGCAGCCGAGAGGCCGCAACAAACCGCGCGTGGCGTACTGCGTGGCATGTGCCGCAGGACGGCCGGAGTCAGAGTGTCTGTTTCCGATTGGCGACTGGAGTGAGACCGAAAACAGCCGCAGCCGGGCTTCCGGCGCCCGGCCGGCAATGTGCGGCTCGTGGCGGGCTCGGACAGCGCCGCTTGAAATTGTATGCAACGCTGGAGTTTATCTCCATTGTGCGCCACACGCCCCCGCCTCCGCCAGTGCCCGTGCAACAGTAAGCCATTCGTCATTCATCATTTCATCATTCCTTCGTGCTTCCGTCATTCGTCATTCGTCATTCCTTCGTGCTTCCGTCATTCGTCATTCGTCATTCACCCACCGTCATTGCATCATCGCCTACAGCCGTCTAAATTAGGCTCTGGTTAGACCACAGGAGCACGCTTATGCCAGTCGTATCCGCCAAGGGGATGTTGGTGGACGCTGCCGTCCACGCCTATGCGGTCGGCGCGTTCAACGTGACGAACATTATTCAGATGGAAGCGGTGATTGAAACGGCGGTGGAGCGCCGTGCGCCGGTGATTATCCAGACGTCGATGACCCCCACGAAGTTCCTGCGTCCCGAGGTGCTGGTGGCCGCGTTCCGGGCGTTGGCCGCGCCGGCGCCGGTGCCGGCCTGTCTGCATCTGGATCATTGCACCGATGCGGCGTACGCCCGGCACTGCGCGGACCTGGGCTATACGAACATCATGTTCGACGGCTCGAAGCTGGACTTCGAGGAGAATGTGCGGGTCACGCGTGAGGTGGTCGAGCACTGTCATCGGCTGGGGGACATCACGGTGGAAGGCGAGCTCGGCACGGTGTCGGGCGTGGAGGACCAGGTGCGGGTGGCGGAGAACGAGGCCGAGTTGTGCGATCCGGCGCGATCCCGCGAGTATGTCGAGCGGACGGGTGTCGACCTGTTTGCACCGGCCATTGGCACCGCCCACGGCGTCTACCTGACGGAGAACCCGAAGATCGACTTCGAGCGTTTTGCGCGGATCCAGGAAATCGTCAACGGCAACGGGATCGTGGCTCCGCTGATCGTACACGGCGGCACGGGGCTCAAGCCGGAAGTAGTGCGGCGGCTGGTGGCGCTGGGCGGCGCGAAGTTCAACGTATCGACCGACCTGAAGCTCGCCTCGATTGACGCCACGTATGAGTACATTACGGCGCACCGGACGGAGTACAACCCGGGGAAGATCGACAGTGCTGCCAAGCAGGCTGTGATCGCGCGGGTCAGTTACTGGATGGATCTGCTGGGCTGTGCCGGCAAGGCACCGTGAGCGTGGGGGAGGCGAGCGACGTGAGCGGTATTCGAGCGTTCTTGTTTGACCAGGACGGTGTGATTGTCGACACCGAGCGTGACGGCCACCGCGTGGCGTTCAATCGCACGTTCGCGGAATTCGGTTTCCCGGTGGAATGGGGAGTGGAGGAGTACCACGAGCTGCTCCAGGTCGGTGGTGGCAAGGAGCGGATGAAGCACTATCTGGCCACGCGGGGTTTTGGCGTCGACGTGGCGCCGGACACGGCGCCCGACCTGATCCAGCGGCTCCATGTGCGCAAGACGGATATCTTCGTGGAACTGATTGAAAGTGGCGCGCTGCCACTGCGTCCGGGAGTGCGGCGGATCATGTCAGAGGCGGCCGCGCTGGGCGTGACGCTCGGCATCTGCACGACCTCCAACGAGCGGGCGGCGCAGGCCATCGCCGGCCACCTGCTGGCCGGTATTCCGCTCGCGTTCGTGCTGGCCGGCGACGTGGTCAAGGCCAAGAAACCCGATCCGGCAATCTACCTGCTGGCCCTGGAGCGATGCGGCTGCCAGCCCGATCAGTGCGTGGTGTTCGAGGACTCGCACATCGGGGCAGTGGCCGCCACCGCGGCGGGCATGCATGTCGTGGCGACAACGAACCAGTACACACAGGACGAAGACCTGAGCATGGCCGAGTTGGTGGTGGACTGTCTGGGGGACGCAGGCGGGCCGCCAGCGCGTGTGCAGCGCAGCGTGCGACACTTTGACCTGTCCGACGGGTGCGTCCACGCCCGCGAACTGATTGAGTGGTTCAGTACCTCATAGCAGGGAGACCAGTGCATGATTGACGTGACACAGCTCGATGCGCGCACGCTGGCCCAGACGCTCGACTTCTCGATCCTGCCGAAGCAGACGACCGAGTCCGAGATCCGTGAGGGCTGTGCCTTGACGCGCCGTTACGGGTTTGCCGCCTTCTATGCGAGCAGCGCGTACTGGGCACCTTTGGTGCGGGACGAGCTGGCAGGGATGGATGGCGTGGAGATCGGTACGGGGATCGCGTTCCCCTTCGGCTCGGCTCCGGCCTCCGTCAAGGCCTTCGAGGTGGAAGATGCAGTCCGCCGCGGCTGTACGGCGGTCGACATGGTGATGAACATCGGCGCGCTCAAGAGCGGCCAGTACGCGGCGGTGGCCGAGGAGCTGCGGCTGTTCAAGTCCGCGGCCGGGGAGGCGGTCACGAAGTGCATCCTGGAAGTCTGTTACCTGACCGACGCGGAGATCGCCACGGGCAGCCAGCTGGTGGCCGAGGCGGGAATCGACTTCGTCAAGACCTCCACCGGCCAGTTCGAAGGCCCCAGCCTCCAGCAGTTTCTGGCCATGCGTGACGCCGTGCGCGGCACCTCCGTGCGACTCAAGGTGGCCGGCGTCAAGTTCCCGCGCCCGCAGAACGCGCTGGTCTTTCTCCGTGCGGGCGCCGATCGCATTGGGACGCGGGCCGCCCCTGAGATCGTCGATTCCCTGCCCCTGCTCCGGCAGGCAGGGCTGCTGCCCGGCTAGTCAGAAGCTCTCAGCGGCTGAGCATCGTTCGATGAAAGAGCGAATATGACGCAGTATCTCGCGGGTGTCGACGTGGGGACGACTGGCGCACGGTGCATGATCTTCGACCTGGATGGCACCGCGGTGGCCAGGCACTACTGTGATTATGGTGCCACCTATCCGCGTCCCGGCTGGGTGGAGCAGGATCCGGAGTTGCTCACAGCGCGGACGATGGAGGCCTGCCGGGCGGCGATCACCACGGCCGGCATCGACCCGCGCGAAATCGCGTCCATCGGCTTCTCGGCACAGCGGTCGGTCGCCTGTCCGGTGACTGCGGACGGCGTGCCGGTCCGGCCGATGTTCTCCTGGCAGGATGCCCGCACGGCCGAGGAAGTGGAAGCGCTCCGCGAATTGATCTCGGCCGACGAGTACTACGCGCAGAACGGACTGCCGCTCGGTACCACCTGGATCATCACGAAGCTGCTCTGGATGCGGAAGCACGAGCCGCAGCTGCTGGCCAAGACCGCGCGCATCGTACAGAACCAGGACCTCGTGCTGCGTGCCTTCGGCGCGGACGACTATTACACCGACCTGTGCTGCGCCGTGTTCTACGGCGTGTGGGACGTGCATCGCGCGACCTGGAATCGGCCGCTGCTCGAGCGGCTGGAGCTCGATCCCGCGCTGTTCGGCCGCCCCACACCGCCGGGCACGCAGGTGGGCACGATCAGCCGCGCTGTCGCCGACCGGACGGGGTTTGCGCCCGGCACCCCACTGTGTCTCGGTGCTGGCGACCAGAACTGCAGTGTGCTGGGCATGGGAGCGGTCAAGCCGGGTCTGGCCACTGTCACGCTGGGGACGGCGGGGCTGGCGATTGTCGCCACCGAGCGGCCGCTGGCGGGGTTCGGCGGCATGATGATCACTCATCACGTCGTGCCCGGAATGTGGGAAGTGGAAGGCCTGTCCAACGCGGCGGCCGCCTCGCTGCGGTGGTTTCGCGATGTCATCGCCACGCGGGAGAAGGAGCTGGCAGCGGCTGGGGGGCCGGACGCCTATCAGCAGCTGGACGAGCTGGCTGGGACGGCCCCGGTGGGAAGCCAGGGACTGCTGTTCCTGCCGTATCTCGCCACGGCGGCCACGCCGCGTTGGAATGCTCAGGCGCGAGCCGCGTTCGTCGGGCTATCCTTCGCGCATGGTCGCGCCGAACTGACGCGCGCCGTCATGGAAGGGGTCGTGCTGGAGATCCGCGATATGCTCGAGCAGTGGCATACGGCCGGCATTGCGATCGATTGCCTGCGGATCGGTGGCGGCGCCACGCGTTCCCGCCTCTGGAACCAGATCCAGGCAGACGTCTACGGCCGGCCCGTTGAGACGCTGCAGGTGAGCGAGTCCACGGGGCTGGGAGCCGCTTTGATGGGCGGCGTCGGTGCCGGCGTCTTCGATTCGATCGACGCGGGGGTGGCCGCCATGGTCCGCGTGGCGGACCGGATTGAACCGCACCCGGACAACCACCGCCGTTACGAGCAACTCTACCAGGCCTACACCCAGACCTACGAAGGACTCGCCACGGGCGGCGCGTTTGCCTCGCTCGCCCGTATCCAGACCGGCAGTTAGCGGCGGCCGCTATGCCTTCGCAATCTGACGCCGCACGTTCGCGACAAACGCCTCAAACTCCTCGACACGATTCCCGGCACAACCGATGTCCAGCCCGGCGCGGCCCGACCGCGTGAGGAATCGCACAAACCGGATCCGCCGGTTCCGGTACGTCAGCGCCGTGCCCAGCGCACCGACGACCAGCACTCCCAGGGCGGCCCAGCCGAAGATCCCCAACGGACCACCCCGGTTGTTGTAGTAAATCATGGAAAACAGCAACGCGCCGATCGCCAGGACCCAGCCGGCGTAGCGGTGGATCCGGTAGCGGATCGTGAGTTGCTCCATATCGCCCTTGAGTTGCACTAACGGCACGACATGCTCGTACCTGCGGGTCAGGTACCAGCATGCCCGGACCACCACGCGATCCTCGTAGAGCAAAAACTCGCGCTGCACTTCCAGCAGCCGCTCGGTATAGGTGGCAATCAAACGTGTGTTCACTCTCGGTCTCCATCTCCATCTCCATCTCCATCTCCATAAAGCCCCCGGGGCGCGAGAGCTGGTGCCTGTTTGTGCGCCAATCGGTTCCGGAATCGGTCCGGGCGCCGATCCTCGTGCGGCATGGCCGGCTGCGCGCCGACGACGGCGCCCTCGAGAATCGCGACGACAAATGCGGCGGCAAGTTCGCGCTGGCGCATTGCAGGCTCCTTGCGCCTCAGGTTAGCATGTCGCTTTGGGTATCAACAGTACTGCGAAGACGACTGGTAGCTGAGGAGGCTGACAATGTGGCGTTTACTGACAGCTGTAGGGCTGGTGTGCGGAGTCGGAACGCAGGCAATCGGACAGGAGCCCATAGCGCGGGTGGCGCCGGAGGACTTCGCGATCCTGGCCTGGAGCCACATGCCGAACGATGTGAACGTGCTGCGCGAGGTGTACGAGTGCGGCTTCAACCTGGCCGGCATGGTTAATCCCGAGGCGTTGGACGCCGTGGCCGCCGCCGGACTCAAGACGCTCGTGAGCCATCCCGCGATGCACGTCGTCAACAGCCGGGTGGACCGGGACGAGGCGGCGGTGGCACAGGATGTCCAGGCCGCCGTCGAACAGGTAGGTCAGCACCCGGCGCTGTTCGGCTATTACTTGCGCGACGAACCGCCTGCGAGCATGTTCCCGGCCCTGGGCCGATACGCCGCAGCGCTGCGGCAGACGGCGCCGTATGCGGCCGCGTACATCAACCTGTTCCCCAACTACGCGAGCCCCCAGCAACTGGGTTCTGCGACGTATGCCGAGCATCTGGAGCAGTACCTCAGCATCGTGAAGCCGCCCTTTCTCAGTTACGACCATTATGCGCTGATGGAAGATGGTTCCCTGCGCGACCTGTATTTCCAGAACCTCGAGGCGGTGCGTGCCGCGACGCTGGCCCACAATGTACCGTTCTGGAACATCGTGCTGGCCAACGCCCACTTCACCTACGCTGAACCATCGCCGGGCGGATTGCGGTTCCAGGCCTACACGACGCTGGCATACGGCGGGCGGGGGCTGAGCTACTTCACCTACATGAGTCCGGCGGTCGGGAACTACCGCCTGGCGCCGATCGATCAGTTTGGACACAAGACTCCCACCTGGGACATGCTGCGGAACGTGAACCTGCAGATTCACGCACTGGCGCCGACCCTGATCACGTTGAAGAGCGTGGGGGTGTTCCATCATCCGGACGTGCCCGACGGATGCCGCGCTCTGGCCGACAGCCAGCTGGTCGCTGCACTGGACGGGCCGGGGCGGTTCGTGGTCGGAGAGTTCACCGGTCCCGACGACACGCCCTATGTCCTGGTGGTCAACAAGGACCTGCACACGTCCACTCACTTTGGCGTCAAATTCCGGCAGGACGGTACCATCATGCAGACCAACTCCTACACCGGGAAGACAAGTCCGTGGCACGGTGAGAACAACTGGCTGGCGGCGGGCCAGGGGATGCTCTTGAGCCTGCGCAAGTGACACGCATCGGCTGTGTGCAGCAAGGGAGCGGGACGGCTCTGCCCGCTCCGGCAGGTGTGTGAGCGGCGAACGTTGACGGCCGTAGATGGTGGGGCTAAGATCGGATCACTGCATTCCAGCAGTGCCGTCATCCCCCGGAGATCCTCGTTCTATCTTGAGAGGAACACAGCATGGGCAGTCACCTTCGTCCGACACGACGCCAGTTTCTGCAGACTGCGGGAGCGGCTGTGGCGGTGCCGTACGTCATCACCTCCTCCGCCCTGGGGCAGAACGGAGTGCCACCGGCCAGTGACCGGATCGTGATGGGCGGCATCGGCATCGGCAACATGGGCAACGGCGATCAGGATGCCTTTCTGAGTCGCCCGGACGTGCAGTACGTGGCGGTGTGCGACGTGCGTGCCGGCGTGCGGGAGGCGGCCAAGGGGAAGGTGGACAAGCGCTACAACAACACGGACTGCCAGGCGTACAACGACTTCCGGGAGCTGCTGTCGCGCCCGGACATCGACGCGGTACATGTCGCCACGCCCGATCATTGGCACGCGATCATGGTGATCGAGGCCTGCCGCCAAGGCAAGGACGTCTACTGCCAGAAGCCCGAAACGCGGACGCTGCGGGAAGGGCCCTTGATGGTCGAGGCAGCGCGGCGCTACGCGCGCGTCGTCTCCGGCGGCAGCCAGCGCGTGCTGGATGACTATCGCGGCATCGTGGACAAGTGCTGGGGCGGCGTACTCGGCGCCATCAAGTCGATCAACGTGAATGTGGGCCCGCTCTCCCAGCCCTGCAATCTGCCGGCCGAACCGGTGCCGCCCGATATGGACTGGGACATGTGGCTGGGTCCGGCCCCGTGGGCGCCGTACAACTCCAAGCGGTGCGACGGCAACTACGGGACCAGTGGCAATAGCTGGCGCTCGTACGTGGACTATTCAGGCGGCGGCATGACCGACTGGGGCGCGCACCATTTCGGCGGCGCCACGTTCGCCGTCGACGTGCGGGAACAGCAGCCGGAGGAGGTCATCTATCACGAGCACCAGGGTCAGCCATACCTGTCGTTCCGTTACCCGGACGGATTGCTGATCCACCACAACCGGCCCCACAGCGAGAACCTGGCGGTGGAGGTCCTGCCGGGTGAGGAGCGGCCGGCCAAGCCGGTACCGAGCTACAAGGGGACGGGGGGCATCTACGGCGACTTCCTCGAATGCGTGAAGACCCGTGAACGGCCGTTCCGCGACATCGAGCTGGCGGTCAATACGGTGATGATCAGCCACCTGGGTATTATTGCCTATACGTTGCAGCGGTCCTTGAAGTGGGACGCGAGCAAGCAGGAGTTTCCAGATGACGCCGAGGCGAACCGGTTTCTCGACCGGGCCCGCCGCGAGCCCTGGCAGCTCTGACTATCGGTGTTCCGCAACTGTGCTTTCCCAGCCGAATTTGGACAAGGAAACCTGCAATGAACCTGGATACACTGGATCAAGCCTTCGAAGCGCTCAAGACGTATGACTGGGGAGCGGACGGCAGCGCCCTGCAGCCGCTGGACGAGGCGGTGGTGGCGACGCGTGCCGATGCCGCGGCCCGGCAGGCCCTGGAAAAGCGGCTGGCCGAGACGCTCACGACCGGTATTTCGCGCGATGCCAAGGACGTCGTCTGCCGCCTGTTGATGGTGATCGGTACGGCCGCGTCGGTCCCCGCGCTCGCCTCCCTGCTGGCTGACGCGGAGCTCGCCCACATGGCGCGTTATGCGCTGGAGCGCATCCCGGCGCCGGAGGCGGCCGCGGCCATGCGGGCCGCACTGCCGCAGCTCAGCGGACTCCTGCGCGTGGGTGTCATCGGATCGCTCGGCGTGCGGCGGGACGTGGAAAGCGTGCCCGCGCTCGCCGCGCTGCTGGACGATCCCGATCCGGCCGTGGCCTGTGCCGCCGCCGTCGCGCTGGGCGCCATCCGTACCCCGGACGCTGCCGCCGCACTGGCCGGGTCCAGCGTCTCCCACGCGGAGGTCAGGCGGGCGACCACCGACGCCTCGCTGGCCTGTGCCGAAAGCCTGTTGGCCGGCGGCCAGCGTGCCGAAGCGCTGGCCATCTACCGGCGGTTCGCGGGCGAAGACCAGCCGAAGCATGTGAAGCTGGCGGCGACGCGCGGCATACTGGCCTGTGCCGGCCAGTCACAGTGACGCGCGCGGACAGCAGGGGATCATGCTCACGCCGGCGGCCCTGGTAGCGCCAGCGCCGTCCGGCCCCGGAAGGAGGTTGCGCCATAATGGTCATCCGTGTCTCGCTGAGCTGCATGTTGTGCCTGATCAGCGCCGGTGCGGATCTGTCCAGGCCGCACGTGGACGACGCGGCGGACAGTGAGCTGGTGCAGATGGTTGTCACACTCTTGCACGACACCGACAAGGATATCCGCGCACTGGGGCTCGAGCAGGTGCGTACAGCGACCAAGGGGCCGTCGGCAACACAGCAGTTTGCGGCCGAATTGCCGAAGCTCCCGGGCGAGGCGCAGGTCGCCCTGCTCAGTGCTCTGGCAGATCGGGGCGATGCCGCAGCGCGGCCCGCCATCATCGACCTGCTGGCCACCCGTCCTGACGAACCGGTCACACGCGCGGCGCTGGCAGCCCTGGGATTCCTCGGGGAACCGGCCGATGCCGCGGTGCTGCTGCATTGGTTGCGCGACGGTGCGCCGGCCGTCCAGGAGGCGGCGCGGGCGAGCCTGGTGCGGTTGCCGGGTGACGCGGTGTCAGCACTGCTCGGCGCGGAGCTGGACCAGGCGCCGGCCGCGCTGCAAGTGATCCTGCTCGAAGTGCTCACCGCCCGGCGCGCGCTCAATACGCTCCCCCAGTTACTCCCGCTGGCTGTCGCCGCCGACGCATCCGTGCGCGGTGCGGCGATGGCGGCGCTCGGGCAACTGGCCGGCCCCGAACATATCCCCGGACTCCTGCAGGGGGTGCTCGCGGCCGAACCGGGGCGGGAACGCGAGACGGCAGAGAAGGCGGTGCTGTCGGTGTGCAGCCGGATCGCCGACGCGAACCGGCGGGCGGAACCGGTCCTGGCCGCCATGCAGGAGCTGAGCGATGCGCAGCGTCTGAATGTCCTGCCCGCCCTGGGACGGGTCGGAGGTCCGGCTGCGCTGCAGGCGATCGAAGCGGCCATCGGCCAGGCGCAACACGACGTGCACGACGCGGGCATTCGCGCGCTGTGCAACTGGCCTGACGCATCGATTGCACCCCGGCTCCTGGAACTGGCCACGCAGGACCCGCATCCGGATCATCAGATCAAGGCACTCCGCGCGCTGATCCGCGTGGCCGTCGTGGCGGATGAGCGGACCGATGACGAGCGGCTGGGGCTGTTGCGCGCGGCGCTGGAGGTGTGCACGCGGGACAGCGAGCGGAATCTCGTGCTGCAGCGGGCCCAGGCCATCCGGACCCCTGACACGCTGCGGTTTCTCCTGCCGTTTCTGGATCAGCCTGCCTGCGCACAGCAGGCGTGCCAGTCGGTGGTCGAACTGGCACACCACCGCGCGCTGCGCGAGGCGCACAAGGCCGAGTTCGACCAGGCACTGGACAAAGTAATTCAGATCAGCGGCGATGCCACATTGATTGACCGCGCGCAGCGATACAAGAAGAATCAGACCTGGGTTCGTGAACGCCCGTAGCGGGCTCGACCTCCAGGTAGCCGCCAGAATGCGTCGTTCGTTTTCTTGAGGGAGGGACAACACATGTCACGCTGTAATCGCAGGCAATGGCTCAAGGCGGCAGGCGCCGCGGCGGCCACCGCGTTCGTGGTACCACGCTCCGCACTCGGCGGCCCCCGCGCTGTCGTGCGTGAAACGAAAGTGATCAGCCACCAGCCTCATCTTTACCACGGCTGGCCCACGGTGGCGCGCTGCCGCAGCGGCCGGCTGCTGTTGACCTATTCGGGTGGCCGCGAGTCGCACGTCTGCCCCTTTGGCCGCGTCGAATTGATGCAGTCGGACGACGGCGGCCAGAGCTGGATGTGGCCGCGCGTGCTGTTCGACTCCGCTATCGACGACCGCGACTCGGGTGTGCTCGAAACGGCCCAGGGCTCGATCCTGGTGACGACCTTCACTTCGCTGGCATACCAGTCGATCCTCGAGAAGGCCGAACAGAATCCCGAACCCGAGAAGAACCCGTGGCCCTTGCCTCCTGAGCGGCTGGGGCCCTGGCGCGCCGCCCATCGGCGGCTCAGCGCCGAACAGCGGCAGGCGGAACTCGGCGTCTGGATGCTCCGCTCCACCGACGCGGGCGTTTCCTGGTCGTCCCCCTACCGCTGCCTCGTCAACAGCCCCCATGGCCCGATCCAGCTGGCGGATGGCCGGCTGCTGTATGCCGGTAAGGCTTTGTGGGATGTGACACCGGAATATGGTGAGGGGCGGACCGGGGTGTGCGAATCGACCGACGATGGTGTCACCTGGCGCTGGCTGGCTGATCTGCCAGTGCGGCCGGGTGACACGGCCGACAACTATCACGAACTGCACGCCGTGGAGACCGCGGGGGGCACGATCGTGCTGCAGATCCGCAACCACAACACGGCGCACGCGTCCGAGACGCTGCAGAGCGAATCGTCTGACGGCGGTCGGACCTGGAGCGTGCCGCATCCGATCGGCGTCTGGGGGCTGCCGTCGCACCTGCTGCGGCTTCGCAACGGCCATCTGCTCATGACCTACGGTTATCGTCGCCCGCCGTATGGCAACCAGGCGCGCGTGAGCAGCGATGACGGGGGCACGTGGTCCGAGCCGCTGACCATCTCGGACGATGGAGCTGGCCACGATCTCGGATACCCGTCCACTGTGGAACTCGACGATGGCACGCTGGTCAGCGTCTGGTACGAAGCGCTGGCCGGTGAACCGCGCGCCGTGCTGCGTCAGGCCACCTGGACACTCGAATAGTGCGCATCGTGATGGCCGGCGTGCCTCCGGCATCAGGCCACTGCCCGGTGCTGGATGGCGGCGCCTGCAGCCAGTTGTTCCACGATCCGCTGCGCATCGTGCCGGTGGCGCCAGGTGGCTGCAAAGAGCCTGGCGCTGGCGCGATAGTGCGGATAGTGCTCGCGCACGTTGCGCACCAGCAGCGGCAGCTGGTGCACGTCGGCGTAGGCCAACCCGACCTGCCCGGCCGGATAGGAAGCAGCGCCGCTGGCGGGAGCGCCCAGCAGGCAGATCTCGGCGTGGCGGACCGACACCCACGCGTCGTCGTAGGCATTGCTCAGACTCAGCCGGACACGCTCGGTGCCACCCTCCAGGGCCACGAATGTCGAAACAGGCTTGTCCACCGCACGCGGGCCGAGAATGGCCACGGTCGCCCGCGTCGTGGCATCCCCCACCGTCCCCGCCGGCTGGACCGCCACACGGATGTACGTCCCCGGCGGTGTGGCCGGATCCCAGGTGAAGCTGACCAGCGCCGCACGTGCCTCGCGCACCACCTCCACTTCACAGGCTGCAGCTGCCGCAGCGTTCCCGAAGACCGGACCGGCACCGTTTCGACCTGCCGGGACACACAGGTGCCACGCCGCCGTGTCCAGCTGCTGAAGGGCCCGAATCGACGCTGCCGCGCGCAGCGCGTCGAGATACTCGTAGTTCGGCTCCGCGACCTGATCGGAGAGCCAGGAACCGGCGGGCACCAGTACCGGCACGCCCCCGGCCAGCATCTCCACCAGCACGCCACTGCACTGCGTGTAATAGGCCCGACCGTCATGCAGGAAAACCGCGATGTCGGCCTGCCGAATCAGATTCAGATACGCTTCGTGTACCAGCGGGTGCTGCAACCATACAATAGACGCCGCATCGTCGCGCTGCAGACTTGATCGGAAGACCAGCGGGACGTCCATCCGTGGCGCAATCATCCGCCGGGCCTGCCGGCGGTTGGTCTGTACCACCAACTGCATGTTTCCCGACGCCAACTCCTGATCCCAGATCTCCTCGACAAACTGGCGCGCAACCGCTTTGCCTTTCTCCCGCCGCAGAAAACCGGCGCACATGAGCCGCAGCCGCTGCGGCGTCCCGGCCGTGTCGTCCGGCAGCGTCTGCAGGTCGACCGGAAACGGAAGCACCTGGAATTCCAATTGGGCCAGCCGATTGAACTGGTCCACCAGCTTCTGCGAGGTGCCGTACAGTCTCAATCGCCCGGGCGGAATGTGCTGAACCAGATACTCCAGCTGCCGGCGCATGGTGCGTTCCACCGATGCCTGCGCTGCATACTCCGGTTCGCGTCCCTGCAGAAACCCCCGGTGAAACAGCCCATGCCATGTCACCCCTGTCAGGTCCGGAACTGTGGCAAGAAAGCGAGCCACACCGAGCAAGTCGAAGAACGAGGTGGAGGGAAGGAATACATGGTCACCAGCCTCCAATCCGACCGCCATGTCGATCGCCTGGCACGCGGCAGCAAAGCGTTCCAGTCGCCGGCGGCGTTTCTCCCCACACCGCCACCGCCTCACCGCCCGGAGGCCACGGCCCAAATCCAGCCCCGCCCAGCCGCCACGCGCCGGCAGGCTCGACACGGACAGGGACCGACCGGCCAGGTCGACCGGATAGCCAGGGTCGTAGCCGAACGAGTCGTCGGCAAACACGGGCAACACCCGCCAGTGGCGCGGTAACAGATCCCCGTACCGAAAGCGACGGTGCGTGCCCAGCACCGGTTCGTAACCGCAGCGATCCGCGGCCTGCAGTGTCCGAACGGCCAGCTCATAATAGTGGCCACCCAGGCACGTGAGCGAAGGATCAAGCACAAGGAGCTTCGCCATAACGCAGGCAATCTCGACAGAATCAGGCAAGGTATTCGCTGGGGAAATGCGCCAACACTCAACCTCGCAACGGGGCGATAGTAAGAATTCGTCATATAAGCGTCAACATCAGTCCGGAGTTTCGGGGAGGGGGGAGAGGGAGCGGAGGGACGGCGGAAACGGCCGGAAAATTGACGTTGCCGTGTCCAGCGTCCTGGGTTACGCTTGCCGCCGCGCGAGGGAACGCGAGAACACCATCAGTACGGCCAAGGGGTAGGCGAGCATGAAAAGCAACTTGGACACCGATCGACCGATCCGCCGGATCCTGTTGGAGTGCACCGACACGTACTTCTCGGACTGGAACACAGGCATTCAGCGCGTGGTGCGGAACGTGGCTCGTGAGTCGACCGCGATCGGCCGGCAATGCGGCATCGAATGCAAGCCGATCGTGCGTATTGGCGATCGGTTCCTGGCACTCCCCTGGACGCCGCGGATCAGCCGGCCGCAGCGCAACTGGAAGGAGTCCCTGGCGCGCTGGTGGCCGACGCAGGACATGTGGGACAGTCGGCCTGTATTGCGCCTGTTGCGCCGGTGCGGCATTCGACTGCGGAAGTTATTCTATCCGCGCACGCTGGTCCGCAAGCTGACGTACATGCGTTGGTCGCTCAAGGGGGAGACGATCATTCCGGGCGAGGGGGACACGTTGGTCCTGCTGGATGCCTGGTGGAACCGCAACAACTGGCTGGCCGTCTCGCAGGCCCGGCACCACGGGGCGGCGATCGGGGTGGTCATGTACGACCTGCTGCCAGTCACTCATCCCGAGTTCTTCAAGTCCAACGTGACGGAGCCGTTTTCCGCGGCGTTGCAGATCGCGTTGGAGCAGGGGGACTATTTCGTCGCCATTTCGGATGCCGTGCGGGATGCCTTGCGCGAGTATGCGGAGCAGCACGGTCCGCGGCGCAGGCTGCATCCGTCATCCTTCGTTTCGTTCCGGCTGGGATCGACACTCGACCTGATTCGTCGCAATGGGCAGGTGCGTGAACCTCTGCAGCGCGCATTCAATCGCCCCGGGGCTCAACCTCCGTATCTGACGGTGGGCACGATCGAGCCGCGGAAGAACCACGTGTTGCTGCTGGACGCGTTCGACCAGATCTGGCCCCGGTTCCCCGGCGCCGGGCTCTGCATCGTCGGGCGGATTGGCTGGCTGTGCGAGGACCTGGTGCAGCGGATCGTGCGGCACCCTCAGTACGGCCGCGCGCTGTTCATGTTCAACGATCTGTCCGATTCCGAGCTGGCGTACTGTTACCAGCATGCCAAGGGGCTGCTCTTCCCGTCGCACGCTGAAGGATTTGGTCTGCCCGTGGTGGAAGCGTTGCAGCACCGGCTGCCGGTACTGGTGAGTGACATCCCGATCCACCGGGAGGTCGGCCGCGACTTCTGTACCTACTTCGATCCTCTGTCCCCTGCCGCGCTGACGCGACTGGTGTGCGACATCGAGGCGACGGGAACGTTCCCGGCCGTGCGTCAACCGGACGACTTTGCGTTGCCGAGCTGGAAGGAAAGCACGCGGGAGTTCCTGAACAAGTGCCTGCTCGCCTGCGGCCGCAACCAGAGTCAGCAATCGGCCACGAGCAGGGCCGCCTGAACAGCGACTCACCACCTGTGCCCTGCGGCTACCAGCGGGGCTGGCCGGTGGTGGCCAGGACGCCGGTCCACAGCATGTCGTCGAGATCGACACTCTTGCGCTGACCGATAATCGTGCGGATGGGGATGTGCACGAAGTGGCTGTACCAGGACGCGATCAGCACATCGCTCTTGCCGCACATCGCTGCGTGCACAGCGTGCCGCGCCATCTGATCGCTGAGGACCATGTCCCACGCGGTGGCCGGAATGCTGCGGATCAGATAGCTGGGATCCAGATACTTCAGGCTGATGGGGATATTGCGCCGCGCGAAATGATCCTGGATGCGTTCCCGCAGGAAGAGGCCGATGTCCTCGTGGATGGCGTTGCCCGACGCGTCGGTGCGTGGCGTGACGCCGGCAAACAGGTGCTGGCCGGCCCCTTCCGCCACCACGATCAGGGCGTGGGCGCGCCGGAGAATGCGCCGTTCGAGTGCCGCCAGCAGGCCGTCTTCGCCGTCGAGCGGGAACGGGACTTCCGGGATCAGCACGAAATTCGCCTCCTGGCTGACCAGCGCCGCCCCGGCGGCGATGAACCCGGCATCGCGCCCCATCAGCCGGACGAGCCCGATCCCGTTGACCGCCTGGCGGGCTTCGGTGTGTGCCCCGCGGAGCACTTCTTCGGCCTTGGACAAGGCGGTTGCGTAGCCGAACGTGGTGGTCACGTGCGCGATATCGTTGTCGATCGTCTTCGGAATTCCCACCACCGCCTTGGTCAGGCCACGGCGCCGCACCTCCCGGAAGATGGCCTGCGCGCCACGTTGCGTGCCGTCCCCTCCCACACAGAAGAGCATGTCAATCTGTTCCCGCTCCAGGAAATCGACCATCAACTCGGGCGACTGCGGGCCGCGTGAACTGCCCAGGACCGTGCCACCCAGGTAGTGAATACGTTCCACATATTCCGGCGTCAGTTCGATGGGCGGATCCCCGACCTGCGGATTCAAACCGCGAAACCCGTACCGGATTCCCAGCACGCGTTTCACACCGTAGTTGAAGATCAGTTCCAGCGTGGCAGAGCGAATGACGTTGTTGAGTCCGGGACACAGTCCGCCGCAGGTGACGATCGCGGCGGTCGTCCGGGAAGGCTGGAAGAAGATCCGCTTGCGCGGGCCCGCTTTTTCGAAGGCCACCGAAGGGTCCAGCGGCTCTTCGTCGCTCACCTCAGCCTGCTGCAGGATGCGTGCGGAGTCGGACACGAATCCGCCTTCCCGCGCGGGGCGCAGCGGCGAGTCGAACCTGCACGGGCCCAGACTCGTGATGACAACGTCTTCCGGTTTCAACATGGAACACTCCTTGCATTGAGCCTCACCAGCTGCCCCCCGGGGCACGAGTCTACCACATGACATGTTCGGATGGTAAGCTCATGGCGACAGCCGTTGGGGGCGTTTCGACTGTGCCTGTCAGGGAGTCACTGCGATGAACAAGATTGCCATTTCTGCCATCCTCAGCTCCTGTGTGCTTTGGATCTGCGCCTGCACCTGTGCCGGAGAGGTTCCGAAACCGAACTACGACGAGACGAAAGTGCCCGCGTACGTGCTGCCCGAGCTGCTGACGATGGCCAGTGGCGCGCCGGTGACGGACGCGGCCGCCTGGCAGACCCGCCGGACGGAAATCCTCGAGATGTTTCGCACGCAGATGTACGGGCGGAGTCCGGGCCGTCCGCCGGCCCTGCAGTTCGAACTGTGCGAGCAGGACGCCCAGGCGCTGGGGGGGAAGGCCATCCGCAAGCAGGTCACCGTGTACTTCGGGCCGGATCGAGCCGGGCCGTCGATGGACATTCTGATCTACCTGCCAGCCGCAGCGCGCCGTCCGGTGCCGCTGTTCGTGGGGCTCAACTTCCACGGTAACCACGCGATTCACACCGATCCCGGCATCCGCCTGTCGCAGCGTTGGATGCCCGAATGGGGCAAGGGGGTGGTGGACCACCGCGCGACGGAGTCGGCACGTGGCACGGCGGCCAGTCGCTGGCCGGTCGAGACGATTCTGCAGCGCGGCTACGGACTGGCCACAATCTACTACGGCGACATCGATCCGGACTTCGACGACGGGTTCCAGAACGGCGTGCACCCGTTGTTCTACGAGCCGGGTCAGACCCGGCCGGCGGACGACCAGTGGGGATCGATTGCCGCCTGGGCCTGGGGGCTGAGTCGGGCGATGGACTATTTCGAAACGGATGGCGACATTGCCGCGCAGCGTGTCGCCGTCCTGGGCCATTCTCGGCTCGGAAAGACGGCGTTGTGGGCCGGCGCGGAGGACCCGCGGTTTGCCCTGGTGATCTCGAACAACTCAGGATGTGGCGGCGCGGCGCTGAGTCGGCGCTGTTTCGGGGAGACGGTCGCGCGGATCAACACGTCATTCCCCCACTGGTTCTGCGGCAACTTCAAGCAGTACAACGGCCGGGAGGACCAGTTACCGATCGACCAGCACATGCTCGTGGCGCTCATGGCTCCGCGCCCGGTGTACATTGCCAGCGCGGAGGAGGACCAGTGGGCCGATCCTCGGGGCGAGTTCCTCGCAGCGCGGCACGCGGCGCCGGTCTATGAGTTGCTGGGATTGCCCGGCCTGCCGGCCCTGGAGATGCCGGCGGTCGACACGCCGGTGGCCGGGACGATCGGATACCACATCCGCCGCGGAAAGCACGACGTCACCGACTACGACTGGCAGCAGTACCTGGATTTCGCCGACCGCCACTTCGCCACCCGCTGACGTTCCGGTCGGATATACCCGGCATGACGGCTGTACGATGCCCACCCGCACCGCCGACCGGACCATTACATTTCCTTCCGTTGCGGGCGCAGCTATACTGGGTCTGTTCGGTGCAACCTCCGCGCAGGGCACCGAGAACGTGGCTGTATTTCCGGGAGAAACGCGATGAGTCGCCGTAGTCTGTCGATCGGTGTCGGGGTGCTGCTGGTGCTCGCTGTGTCCGTAGCTCAGGCGCAGCGCCGAGAGCGGGGTGACGAGCGGGAGGCGCCGGATGCGGCGGCGATCGGGGCGGCGGACGCCGGCGCGGTTCCAGGGGCCGCGGCGACCGTGAATCCGCTCATGCAGGTGCTCGACATCGACGGCGACGGGACGCTGTCGAAGAAGGAGATCGGTGCCGCCGCGAAATCGCTCCGCAAGCTGGACACCAATCGTGACGGGAAGTTGACACCTGACGAGTTGCAGCCGGTCGAGGCGGCCGGGATAAACATGGGTGGCAATGCCGTCCCGGGATTCGGCGTGCCGGGTGCGGCGGACGACGCGGCGGACGACGCGGGGATCGCGGCGGACGGGGCCGCCAACGGCGCGGCGGGGAACACGTTTGGCGGGGCAGGCGGCTTTGCACGCCCCGGCAACGGCCTGCCGTTGCAGTCCAATCAGCTGATGAGCTTTGACAAGAACCGGGACGGCCGCCTGACGCGTGACGAGTTGCCGCCACAGATGCAGGTCCTGCTCAACCGTCTGGATCTCAACCGCGACGGCGCCCTGGACGTGCGTGAGCTGCGCGCGGCGGTGGGACGCGGCGGCCATTGACGCCTCGGCACACCGCATCGCGCGCCCGGGGCCACGGCAGGGCAGCGCTGGTCTTCCGCACCTTGCGCATCCGAGCGTTGCGCTGATTGATCTGACCGCCACATGAGTAACGTTGGCATAGCCCTCCTGGCGATCGTGAGCTGGGTCGCCGTGAACCTGCTGGTCCGGGGTTCGCTCGACGTCTGGCCGGTCAACCTGGCAGGCGTCCTGGGCCGGATGGTCACCGTATCGATCCTGGGGGTCTGGATCGGTGCGACGGGTTCCGGCTGGCGGCGACTGCGTCCAGGCGCGTGTACGGGCTGGCTGCTGCTGATGGGTATCGTGGCCATCGCGCTGAACCTGCTCTGGTACAACGCGATGTACTGGACGACTGCGACCAATGCGGCGCTGCTGTTCCGTCTGGACCTGGTGTTCGTCGTGCTGCTGGGCACCTGCCTGGGGCTGGAGCGGATCCGGGCATCGCAACTGGGACTGCTGGGGGTGATGCTGCTGGGGCTGGCCTTGTTCCTGGAGGTGCAACGGTTCGATCTCAGTGGTCACCTGGTGGGGGACGCCATGGTGTTGGGCGCTGCCTGTGGCTACGCCGTCAACGCATTCATCATCCGGCACATTCTGGCGACGATGGACGAAATGGCTGTCTCGCTATACAACCTGACTTTCAGCGGGCTGGGCTTCGCGGCCGTCGCCTGGGTGCGCGGCGACTACGGTCAGTTGGCTCGCGTCGGGGCCCAGCCGGGTGCCTGGTGGTGGATCGCAGGGCTCGGCGTGATGACCGCCATTTCCCTGCCGCTGTACTACGCGGCGCTCCGTCGTATGCCGATCTGGAAGCTGCGGACGTGGATGCTCCTGGCTCCACTGCTGGTGGCCGCTGTCGAAGGGCCGGTGTGGGGTATCTCCATCTCGCCTGTGCGGGCAGTCGGCGGCGCAGTGATGCTCCTGGGACTGGCGGGGCTAATCCGTCTCGAACGGGCCCAGCCGTAGCCGTTACAATAGCGGTCGGCACAATAGGAGGCTCGGTACAATACGAGGCGTGGTGTCGGCGGGTGCGCCGCCTGGCACGGCCTGTGATTGTTTCTTGGTTTCTTGCCAGAGGAGTCCGGAACATGGTCCACGACACAGACCCGTCGCCGCACCCGATTTCCCGCCGTGCTCTGCTGCGGCGCAGCGCGGCCTTCGCCGGCTCGCTGGCCCTCCCCGCGATCGTCCCCGCGTCGGTGTTCGGCGCGCGTGCGCCGAGCAATCGGATCCAAGTGGCGTGCATCGGGACGGGCAATCAGGGGATCGGCATCCTGCGGCGGTTTCTCAGGAACGAGGATGTACAGATCGTGGCGGTGTGCGACGTGAACACCGGGAGCCACGGATACAAGACGGACGATCAGTACCTGGGGCGCGAGCCGGCGCGTCAGGAAGTCGACGCGCACTATGCGCAGCTCGCGCGGTCCGGGTCCTACACGGGCTGTACCCCCTACATCGATTTCCGCGAGGTGCTGGACCGCGACGATGTGGATGCCGTGACTATCGTTGTGCCGGACCACTGGCACGCCATCATGACGGTCCAGGCGGCTGAGCGGGGGAAGGACATCTACTGGTAGAACCCGACAACTTATCGCATCCGGTCAACCACATATCCAGCCGTAGGTGGACCACGCCGCGTTCCAACTCGTACCGCCGAGGGGACCGCCGCTTGGACCACACCTCGACCTTTTCGATGCACATTGCCAGCAGTTCCCTTTGCTTGACCACGGGTGCCGCTGTCGCCGTCGCACGCAGCGTGCACAGCATGTCAACCAGCTTCGTGATTCTCTGGTCCAAGTCGCCGGCGTCGCGTCCTGGTGGCTTCTGTGCGTTCTGGACGGATGCGTTCAGCCGGTCGCGTTCCTGTCGCAGTTCCCGTACCACGGCTTCGTAGTCGTGTCGCAGGTCGTCACTGTCAGCCAGTGCCATGTTCCGACGTGCCGTCGCCAAGTCGGCGTCTTTCTTCGCCAGTTGCTTTCGCAGGTCATCCACGTGGGTTATCTTCGTGCGTTGCTTGACCGTGCTGGACATGGTGGCACGCAACCGCTGGACAACGTCGGCATCTTGGAAGTGTCGTTCAATGGCACGCAACACCGCGTCCAGCAGCTCGGCTTGGTTGGCACTGTTCCGATTGCAGTTTCCCTTGGTGGTCCCAGAGTGACACCGATACCGGATGCCGCCACCTGATTGAATCCCGTACATCGGACCGTGACACTTGCCACACTCACACATTCCGGTCAGCAGGAAGGCGCCGCCGTCTCGGTGTGGTGTGGTTGTCTTCTGACGTTCCACCAACCGCCGCTGAACCGCGTCGAACGTCACTCGGTCGATGACTGCCGGGTGCCAGTTCTCGAACACGAACGCGTCACCATTGCGACCGTGCCGCGTGTCCGTGGACACTTCCCCGTTGCGGAACGTGTGATACTTGCCGCTTTGCCGGTCACCCCACGCATACCGTCCGATGTACGCCACGTTCGTTAGCACGTCTTTGACCCGGTCGCCGTCCCACAGCTTACCGCGTGCCGTCTTGATACCCTCGGCGTTCATTTCCATTGCAATGGCCCGCAACGAATGACCGCTGACGTACATACGGAACAGTCGCACGACCAACGCGACCGCTTGCGGGTCACCCAACACCAGCCGCTTGTTCTCGACGCGGTAGCCGAGGGGTGGCGGGGACAGCCACTCACCGCGTCGTGCCGCTGCGATACGACCACGCAGCGTGTTGCGGGACAAGTCGACCAAGTATGCGTGCTTGCCTTCCTGCTGGACGTTGTAAATCAATCGACCGGCGAACGACGACCAATCGACCGTACCTTGTGCGACCGTCACCAGCTTGACGCCGGCTTGCCGTAGGGGGTGGATGTAGAACCCGGCTTCCACGCTGTCGAACCGTCCGAATCGGTCCTGGTCCCAGCAGAGAACCGCTTGGAACTTTCCACCAGCAGCGTCGCGTATCATCCGCTGGAAGCCGTGCCGCTTGTCGGTCCGGTCGCCGGACACCGCGTCGTCAAAGTATTCACCGACCAGGTGGAAGCCGTCGCGGTCCGCCAGCTTCGCCACTTCGTCGCGTTGCTGTTGGGGTGACGCGTCCTGCTTGTCGCTGGACATGCGAACGTAGGAAACCGCTGGGATGCCGCGACCGTTGCCGTTAGAATGTGGCTTAGACATGGCTTGTATCCTCATTACAAGTTGTGTTCAGAGCCGTCATGGTGTCTCAATCACCGTGGCGGCTTGTTCATTGTGCCGCCACTGCTAGCACTTTGTCAACTCGCCGGCTTGTGGATGGCGGATTCCGGCACGTTCAGACCGAAGTCGGCACCCTTCGGTATCACGTGGTACACCCACTCGACGCCGTGGAAGCCGCGTGCATTTTCCCCCGGTTCGTAGCCGATTATCCGGCACGCCACGTCCTGCTTGCCGATGCTGACCACGGCTTGCTGTCCTGGTCGAAATCGCGGTTCTGTCATCGTTCGTTCTCGTGTGACCGCTGTTGTTGTTGTTGTCCGAGTTCAGACCCCACGTGCGGAAAACTCCTGAACAGCACCCGGAATGACCCCCAGGTAGCAGGGCCGAAGGACCCGAGGGAAAATCACCCCGCCGGCCGCACAATGGACGAAACGACCGGCGGGGGTGCGACCGCCCAAGGATAAACGGCCGCAACCACAAAGGAGTATTCAGCGGTGTTCGGTCCTCTGGCTCAGCACAACCGAAGTGTTGTCGTCGGCACCATGACTCACGAACGCGAATCCTTTCAAGATGCTTTGCGTGATGTGATACGCCGGACCGCCGATGTGGCGACCGTTAACCTGAATAACGTCGTCAGCCGTCAACCGGGTCGCCCTGACCGGAACGGCTTCAATGCTGGCTTGCCACTGGAAACCTTTGGCAATCGACCGTTCCACTTCGTCGCAGTGTGCGGTCGCCGCGTTCAGGTCGGTCGTCAACATCAGTGAACCATTCGACGTGTCGTGTGCGATGACGTTGCCGACACGCTTGGTCTGGTCGTGGTCCAGGTTCGCCACCAGTGAATTGCCGTAGGTCATCCCCTGCAAGTCCAAGACGATTGGCAGGTCATAGCCGGCAACGTACATCTTCACACCCGTGTACGCCTTGACCAGCAGCCGCAATACAGGTTCGTGTTGTGACGCCATAGTGTCACTCCTCAATCATCTGTTGATGAATCGCCTTGCTTTCGGCGAGTGCTTCAGCCAGTTCGGTTTCGGCCGCGGCGATTTCCGCCTGCCAACGCGATTGGCGACGGGTGGCCTGTCGCACAACCGACTTATCGACCGGACTAGGTGTGGGGTCAAAATACGGACCACGGTCAATCTTTCCCACCGGCTGGCCGGCCGTAAGAAAAGCATTGTCGGCGGCCGTCAGCCAGCGTTTGGCGTCTTCCAATCGTGCCTCGGCAAACTTGACCCGCCGCTTGGCGACGAACAGCCGCACCAGCAGCTCGGGGTTGGCTACGTCATCATGGGCGAGCACAAACGCAATGGGCAGCTCACGCAACGATTCCTGCAACGGTCCCATCAGCTTGTGAACGGCCGCCGCCTCCCGCCGTGCATCGGCAACGGCCTTCTCCACCGACTTTGTCTTGTCCACAATCTGTTGCTGCAAGCCGGCACGCTTCGCGGACAGCTTCTCGCTCGGTGCATCGGCCATCTGCTCAATCAGTGCGTCCATCTCCGTACGCAACGCCGCAACTTCGGCCTCATGGTTGGCCGTTAGATTGGCGATGCGATTCTCGACGCCCGCCGCTTCGGACCGCAGCCGCAGCAGGTCCTGCTCGATACACTTCCGTCTTGTCAGTTGGCGTTTGAGTTCGCGACGTTTCGCCAGCCGTGTCAGTTCGTCGCTGTCGAGACTCACCGCCGCTTTGATGGTTTGCACGATGCTCACGGGTTCTCCTTTCGTTGTGGAATGGCTCGGATGACGCCTGCACCGGACAGGTCGTCCAGGTCGGCGTTGCTCGTGACAGGCAGTGCGAGAATCGCCAGCCGCCGGAACCAGCGTCGACCCTCGGCGTCGGTCCGCCAGAGTACGAGACTCTTGTTCGCCAGCCCGGCGTCAATCTGCTGTGCCGTCAGCGTCGCTTCGGACACAAATTCCAGTTCGGTCGGTAGGTCGGACATAATGGTTGTTCCTTTCAATGGTCATCGTAGGGTAGCGGTGAATCGTTCATGCCGAGAATCGGCAACTCGGGGTCGAACACAACGAGGAACCGCGTGCCACACTCGCGACACGTGTACTTGCGGGACACGCTGTTGTCGCCGCCGTCTTCCGACCGCGTCAGCAGCGGGGTGCGGAACGTGCCGCAGCTCGGACACCGCAGACGCGGCAGGAACAGCATCGGCACGTCCTGCCACCTGGTCATCTCATCACCCGTCGATACGCTCGTTCGATGGCTCGGATGCTACGCTGCTTGCCGGTGTGACAGAACACTGTCAGTGGTCGTAGTCGGCGGTCGTCGTACCAGTCCCATTCACCGGCGGAAATTGCCACCGCCACCGAGCCGGCGTGGGTCGGTGTCGCTCGTTGCAACTCGGCGTGCATGTCGTCGTAGCCGACCCAGTACGACGCTTCGGCGGCTTCCGAGTATTCGGCTGTGAAGACCTCGGCGGGTGGTTCGTGCTTGACAGGGTCGTGCAACACCTGGTAGCCGGCCGGACGAATCGCGTATGCGGTCGTGCCATGAACGTCCGATGCCGACCCGACCCAGTTGCGGACCAGTGCCGGCAGTATCATATCTTCCAACAGCCGGCACCGCCTGGATGCCTCGGGGTACGGTTTGTCCTTCGGCTGGCAGCCGGCCAACTGGTATTCCGCAACGCAGTCAACCGCCATCGTGCCGACCAACATCGCACCCAATTTGACGTGTCCGGCAATCGCCATCATGGCCGCCACCGTCTGCCAGTAGCCGTAGCCGCCGGTCTGTCGTCGCAACCGCCAGTCAGTCGTATCGGACAGCCGCCAGTGGGTGCGACGCTTGCGACGTCGGACCACGACCACGTGGCGACTGGCCGCCACCTCGGTCAACCAGCGTTCTCGCCTCTTGCGGTCGGCCTGGTCGGACCCCTCGGTCGCGTCGCTGGGGATCGGCAGACCCAGCGTCCGGTACTGCTGTTGTAGGTCCCACGTGGCGACTACCGAACGGTTGTCCGTCCAGTCGCGTGTCGGCAAAAACAGGCGGTCAATCTGGCCCAGCAGTCGCAGTAGCATTTCGTCCATAGTGTCAACCTAGTGTCACAATGTCACACTGTCCCCCTCGGGTCCCAACGCGTGCTGGGGGTGGGAAACTACGCGCCCGCCCCCAGGAAGGACCCATATTTAATCCGCCGCCGCCGGCAGCGCCCGCCGCCGTGAGGCGACCACCGGCGAGCGGGGTTGATAAACCGATCTTGGGTCTAATAACGTGTCCGCCGTCACGCACCGTGTCCGC
>JAAYDI010000119.1 GCA_012729315.1 Planctomycetaceae bacterium | reverse complement strand
CGCAGTCCATCCTGTCGTCAAACGTGCTGGCGTTCGATTTCGGGCCGAGCGGCCTTCAGTTCAACCAGCCGGTGACGGTGACCATTCCTTATCCGGCGGCCGACTTCAGCGGCGGCACACCCGTGCCGTGCTGGTACGTCTCTGAGACCGGCACACTCAGCCAGCAGGACATCACCGACGTTCAGATCCTGGACCTGAGCGATACGCTCAAGGCGCTTCGCTTCCGAACGACCCACTTCACGCCGTACTATCTGCTCGAATCCTTCGTCGACGAAGACGGCGACGGCACCTGGGATGGCGACGACGGCGGCGACAGCGGCGGGGGTGGTGGTGGCGGAGGCGGGGGGTGCGCGCTCTCCCATGCATCCCGCGATAGTGTCATCGCATTCCTCCTTCCCTACGCCGCATTGGCGGTCTACATGATCCTTCTGCGCCGGAGAGACCGAAAGCAGAAGTGCGCGTGAGCACGCCGCATTTGCGGCATCGCACCTTCGAGTGGCGCCGACCCAGCCTGTGTCTGCGACAGACGCACTGTCCCCAAGCCGACCATGACTTCGACAACCGATTGCATTCCCACCCTTGATTACGAGATATTCGGGAACGGCTTGGGGGACGTCCGGATGGACGTCATCGAGCCGGCTCATCGCATCCTGAGTCTCTGCAACGCGCACCACGCGAAGATGACGATCTTCTTCGAAGTGGCTGAGTACTGGGCATTCGACCGGTATGACGCGCCGCTTCGCGCCAGTCTGGGCTACTCGCCGTGCGAAGAGATGAGAAAGCAGGCGACCGATGCGATCGCACAAGGTCACGACGTGCAACTGCATCTCCATCCTCAGTGGATCGACGCCGTGTACGACGGGCACGCGTGGCAGTTGAACACGTCCCGGTGGCGGCTGGCCGACCTGTCCGATGATCCGGGGAATCGCGGTCGGATGGCATCCATCACCGGGCTGCTGCACAAAGGCAAAAGCACGCTGGAGGACATGATCCGGCCGGTCAAACCCGATTACGAGTGCACCTGCCTCCGCGCGGGCGGCTTCTGCGCGGAACCGTCCCGACAGATCATCGCCGCTATGAAGGCACTGGGACTCAAAGGCGACAGTTCCGTCGTGAAAGGGTACAGGAAGGCTGTCGCCGCAACAGGCGCCACCCTGGTCGATTACTCACACGTCACCACAGGCAAGACCGCGTGGTGGACGATGGAAGATGACCTCACTGTCGAAGGCGAGCCTGGCGAGCACGTGCTGGAGCTGTCGGTCAGCGCGGAGATACAGCCTTACTGGAAGAATCTCAGGTGGACAACCGTCCGCGCAGCGCTCAAACGGCGGCAGTCGGAGCGCCTCGGCCGTGCCGACCGGAGCGAGGCGAAGAAGTTCAGTTCCGTCCCATCGTTTCGCGGCGGGCTCAAGAGAGCGCTGACCAGTCAGGCCATCATGTTCGACTACTGCAAGCTGTCCAGCCGGGACATGCTGCGGCGGGTGCAGAAGCATGCCCGATGCGGCGGCGGGCCTCTTGTGCTGATCGGACACACCAAGGACTTCGTCAACGACAGACACTTCGAGCGGTTTCTCGCTCGACTCGGCGAGAGCGGCCACGTCAGGTTCCGCAGCATGTCCGAGGTGATCCGAGACATGAACGGCGCTCCCAAGACCAGTGTAGTCTGTCAGAATCCCCGATAGGTTGTATTTCATCGCGGCTGACGCGGCCCAGATCTGAAGCCCTGAGTCTACGGCATGCGTATTCGATTCAAGCTCTTTGCCAAGAGACAGATCTACGTGCCCACGTTGTGGGGGTGGCTCCTGCTGGGGGCGGCCATGGTGGGGCTGTCGCTCGGTTGCCTGTATCGTGCGTATCCGTTCCTGGCCTATGAGAATGCCATCGACGCCAAGGTGTTCATCACCGAAGGATGGATGCCGGACCACACGCTCGAGCAGAGCTTGCCGATGCTCACCGCCGGCCCGGACCGGCTGATCCTCGCCACGGGCGGGCCGATCGGCGCGGGGTCTCACTTGTCCGCGTACAAGAGCTATGCGGAAGTGGTGGCCGCGACGCTGATGAAGCTGGGCGTCGATGAGGAGCAGATCGTGGTCATTCCCTACCAGGCTGTGGACAGGGGGCGGACCTGTGCGGCGGCCCTTGAAGTCCGCGAATGGCTGCAAAAGAACCCCGGCGTCACGCGGGCCAATCTCGTCACCACTGGCCCCCATGCCCGCAGAAGCTACCTCACATTCCGGAAGGTCCTGCCGCGCACGTTCGAATTGGGGGTCTGCGTGGTCCCTCCCGAGGACTACGACCCGCAGCGCTGGTGGACCTACAGCGAAGGATTTCGAACGGTCGTCTCCGAGGCCATCGCGTACACCTATGCCCGGCTGATCGGCGTGCGCTGAACTGACGATGCTCCAATTGACCCATCCAACCGACGTGGACGTCACCGAGGCCCTGCACGGTCTGCTAGGCTTCGTGGAATCGTCGGACTACGCCGGCTACGATCCCTACGATGCCCTGAACAGCCCGCTGATTCGACGAATCAGCGGCAAATCGAAATGCGCTCGAATGGCCTTCACCCAGGCTCTGCGCCGCTGCCCTGTGAACCTGCGGCCATTGCTGGGGGTCGAAAAGGGACACAACCCCAAGGGGATCGGCCTGTTCCTGTGGGGCTACGCCAGACTGTTCAAGCTTTACCAGCGGGACGAAGACCTCGACAAGATACGCTATCTGCTCGATCT
>JAAYDI010000118.1 GCA_012729315.1 Planctomycetaceae bacterium | reverse complement strand
GTCTGTGGCTCGACCGACATGTTCTCGGGCACGTGTGCCCGGGGGTGGCGCGGCGCGGCGCGGCTTACCCCGGGCTGTGGAGTGTAACGCCTTCGGCGTACTCGGAGGCTCGACCGACATGTTCACGAGCACGCGTACCCACGGGTGGCGCGGCTTACCCCGGGCCGTGTCAGGGGCGCCGCGCTGCGGCTCAAGACGACAGTTCGCGTGGTGCGAATAGGTCACGAAACGTGACTTCTATCGACACACGAACAAAACGTGATTGCTGTCACGATACCAGTTGCTTTTCACGTGCATGTGGCGCGAATAATGCGACTGGAGGGTTCAGTCTTCCAGCACCTTGACTTTGATGCTCTTGATGAACACCTTGCTCTCGGGATCGTGGGCCTGGATGGCGAAAGTGCCGCTGGACAGTTTGCGGCCACCCTCCACGCCGTCCGGTTCCGTGTAGTCGACCAGCGTCTTGCCGTTGACTTTGGTGACGATCCGCTTGCCTTTGACAATGATCTCCTGCGTATACCACTCGTTGTCCTTGACCGGCGCCTCCATGACGTCCTGAACGCCGTACAGCCCGCTGCTCTTCTTCGGATCGCCGTGCGTCTGGTTGACCTGGACCTCGTAGCCGATCTCCGGCCAGCCGGACTCCTGGTATCTGGTGTGGAAGTAGATACCCGAGTTGGATCCGGGGGTCGTCATCAGCTCGACTTTCAAGGCGAAGTTCGTGAAATCGTGGTCGGCCACCTTGCCTTCATAGAACAGGTGGCCGCGTTCGCCGTTGACGACCAGCTGGCCGTCCTGGATCGAGAACGATGCGGGATTCTCATTGACCTTCCACCCGTCGAGCGATTTGCCATCAAACAGCGAGACCCAGCCCTTGTCATCGTCCGCCAGCGCACTGGAGGCTGTGACGAGAACGGCGACGATCAGTGTGGGAACGAACCGATGAAGGCGTGTCATGGTGAGCCCTTTCATGTGGGTGTGATATGAGACTGTGATACGAGGCATGGGCGGGAACCAAACATAGTGTCACCATAGTGTACTGCATCGGCAGCGCGTCTTCCCGGGGGGGAGCGGGTCAGGGTGGAGGGGCCTGCCGTACTGCCGTGGCGAACACCCTCACCCTCTCCGCAAGCGGGAGAGGGCAACGCGTCAGGTCGGGTATCCGGATAATAATCATGCAACCTTTTTGCGGGCCCCAGCACTAGCGGGGGTGCAGTGTAAAGGTCCGTTTCTCGCCAAACCCGGTACGCCCCTCGACGGCCATGCGGAGTTCCACCTGGACTGGCTGCTCGAGACGGTCAGCCAGTGTGATCTCCCCGAAATCGGCGTCATCCAGATAGCGGGTATCCGCGGGCAGCGGCCAGCGGCCCTGCAGTGCGGAGTCATCGGTCGTCTGCAGGTTGACCTCCCCAACTGCGGCGGCGGCTCCCCGGGGCGCCAGCCAGGTTGCCTCTTGTGTGTTGCCCACACAGACGCGCGCTTTGATGGGGCCAGTCGAGGAGACGGCGATGCGGCGGCCGTCCGTGGCCTCTGTCCACTGCCCCTCGGCGTCCTGGACGAGTAGCCAGTTGAACTCGGCGTTCAGGTACTTGGGCGGATTCTTTCCGGTACACGGCCGGTTGCCGACCGCCACCAGCGGCGTGTTGGCTGACGTCGTCCCCGAGCCGGCGGTGCGAATGCCCAGCTGCTCGCCCGCCTCCACGGCGCGCCGGTAGGCGTCGCGTCCGCTGTGGAAGCTGGCGTACCAGTAACCGCCGGCGTGCGCATCGCGATCCATGTCAAACCATACGGTTGCAGCGGGCCATTGGCGGGCCGTCTTGAGTTGCGGTCCGTATTGCGCGATGAGCTGTGCGGCCGGGCGCGGTGAGCCGTCGGGATTGGCGATGCCGTAATCGCTGCGTTCGCCTTCGCGGTATCCGCCGGGCCACCACCAGGGGATTGTTCCGTTGGCACCGCTTTCAAGTGCCATCCGGTAAAACAACTCGTGGTATTTGGACACTTCGTCAATCCGCGCGCTCGACGGACTCATCGTCACGGCATTCCACACACTCTGGCCAAACTCGGACCAGACGATCGGTTTGCCGCCAGTGGTGAAGTGCGCGTATTTCGTGATGAAGCCGGCGGCGTAGTAGCCGTCGTCGGTTGGCGGAATCGAATATCCTTCCGGACAGATGAAGTCAATGTGCTTGGGGGTGCCGGTGAAGACGAAGTCGTGAGGCAGCGTGTTCCCCTGGCGGAAGCTCACCAGATGATTCGGGTCCAGTTCACGCAGCCTGCGGTGGGCACGGTTCCAGCGGCTGCTGGTCAGATCGTCCATGAACCTGCGATAGGCGGCCATCATCGTGCGCCATGGTCCGTCGTTACTGAAGTGCTCGTCGGGGGGCGAGATCAATCGCCCCTCGGCGTCGCGACGACCGGTAACTCCCCAATCTGCTTCGGCGGCCTCCAGGCTCCCGTACTGCTCCACGACCCACTCGCGCCATGCCTCATCCCATTCGGCGCGGCGATCCCCCTGGAACACGTAGTTGCCCGGTTCCCAGATGGTGTCGTAAGCCATGATGGTCGGGTTGTCGGCCAGACGGGCGGTGGCAAGGAAGTCCTGCAGCTCCTGCTCGCGAAACGCCAGGGGTGACGCCAGTCCGCAGAACAGGTTCACGTAGATGTCGTGCTTGCGGCACCGGCAGATGAAGTCGAGCAGATTCCGGTAGAACTTCGAATCGGGCGACTGGATGCTCACCATGTTGATCCCGATCGCTGTCATGCGCTCCAGGTCCTCCTCGACCAGCGCCGGATCGTAGTAGCGCTGCTGCAGCCACCCGGCCCAGAAGTCCTCGTGGTGCATGCCTGACACGTAGAGTGGCCAGAAGTTCACGCCCACCGGATACCAGGGTTGATCGCCCAGGTAGAAGTTGTTGTCCCGGACGGTCATGAACTGGTCCTGCGCCGGAGTGGCCGTGTCGAGCACATGAATCTCGTGCTCGATCTGGTCCAGCACGGTGCTCTCGTGAAGCAGCGTTGTGGAGACGCGGTACGTCGCGCCGGGCGCGCCGGCGGCCATGCTCGGTTTCTCCCAGCGGTGATTCTCGCGCGGAGGCAGATCAAGTGCGGTTGTCTGAGACAGCACGACATTGTCCTCCGCATCGCGCACCGTCATGCGCAGTGCCACCGACTGGCGGGCGAGGCCGAGGTTCTGCACGTCCGCGCCCAGCTGGATCGCCTCTCCCGGCCAGTAGGCGAAGTGTTCGGCGCCGGCTTCCCGCAGGAAGACGCCCGTACGCAGGCGCGAGGCCAGCGACTGAACCAGCGTCAGCGCGGCCGGCGTGGAGAGGAATGCGGGGTCATTCACGCCGAGGCAGGCGAACACACTGCCCGTAAAGGGCGGAGCGTGATTGAGCAGCAGCCAGGCCGCATGGCCGCGCACATGGCCGTCCTGCGCGACGGCGTCCACCAGCGGCAGGAAACGCCATTTCTGGTCCCGCGAAAAACCGCGGCCCATGGTCCGAGGGATGCCACAGACGAGATCCGTGACCGCCGGACACTGTGTGACGTCCGGCGCACACGGATGCACCCCCGCGCGCAGCGTGACCGGCTCGTCGACAGGGTAGACTTTGTACCGCGGCAGGATCGTCTCGAGCGTCTTGTCCGCAGGCGGCATCATCACGGCGAGTTGCTTCACGGGATGCTCGCACGTTCCGAGATCGGCCAGCCAGAAACGATGCTCGCCCGGCGCCACCACCGATGTGTGCGAGAAGGCGAGTTGAAATCCGATGCGGCGCGCCCGCGCAGGTTGCAGCTGGTCCCCGGCCCCACCGCGCTTGTCGCGTGTGGGGGAGTCGATCCAGTACTTGAAGTCGCGCGCGTCCAGCACAATCCGTTGCCACTGTGGGGCGATGTCGACGACGGCCATCCAGCGTGATCCGTCCTGCTCATGGATCTCCACGACCAGTTGGGGCGTCGACGGATCGCCTTTGACCTGCATGCTGATGAGCGTGTGCTCCGGGCCGAACAACTGCAGGTTGTCGGGAGACATGTACCCATCCCAGTTCGTCAGGTTCTGTGTCCAGTAGCAGAAACAGGGCTGCCCCTGCGGTCCCTCCGGGCGGACCTCCCACGATCCGGCCGCGGCCGGATTGCCGGTCGCGCGCTGCCAGAGGGCTGCATTCAGCGCCGAACCTGCCAGCGGCGCGTACGTCGGTACCGCGCTGCGTTTGACGGCCTCCACGGCCGCATGATTGAACCAGATGGTCTCCGCGGACCAGACCGGATCGTCCAACAGCGGGCCGCCGAGAAAGAGCACATGTCCGCGGCCACTGGCGAATGCCGCCAGCGCGTCCAGGCCCGCTGCCGGATAGGTCCGGCACTGCGGGATCACGTAAAGGAAGAACTGCTCGGGGGACAGCGTCTGGGGATCGCAGACCTGTGCAGCCGACAGGGGCTGCACATCGAAACCGGCCTCGCCGAGTCCGGCTGCGAGCTTGGCTACATACGCGCGGTCGCACCCGGGCAGATCGTCCGCCAGGATGGCAACGGCCGCGCCGGGATCAGGCACTTGGGGAGCTGCACCGGCCTGCGAAACCGCTGCGGCGAGCACAAGCTGGGCACACATCCCCACCACACAAAGCTGTCGGTTGACGGCGGTCAAAGGGGTTCTCATATTATTTCCTATCCGAGCTTCTGTGTCATTGTGTCATTGTGTCATTGTGTCTGTGTGTCATTGTGTCATTGTGTTTCCAGGTTTCCGGACGTCTGAGCTTCTGGACATATTAACCGCATTTGCCCAACGGCGAGAGAGGGTCCACTGTGCGAAAAAGTGCTCTATACAGGCGTGCGTGCACGCGCGCTTCGGCGGCTGGTCGTCTGTGTGGCGGCCGGATCCTTCCGATGCTGGCCGGCGCGTGGCTATTGTGCTGGGTGTCGGCCACGAGCGTGGGCGGTACGGAGGGGCCGGCGACACGTCCCAACATACTGATCCTGCTGGCCGATGACATGGGGTACTCGGACCTCGGCTGCTACGGCGGGGACATCGAGACGCCGCATCTCGATGCGCTGGCCAGGCACGGACTGCGTTTCACGCAGTTCTACAACACCGCCCGGTGCTGGCCCACGCGCGGCGCTCTGCTGACCGGCTATTATGCGCAACAGATCCGCCGGGATACCGTGCCGGGTGTGCCAAAGAGCGGCGGTGGGGGCACGCGCCCTGCCTGGGCAGCGCTGTTGCCCGAAATGCTCAAGCCTCACGGATACCGGACCTATCACTCCGGCAAGTGGCACATCGACGGGGAACCGGTCAAGAACGGTTTTGACCACTCGTATTGCCTGCACGATCACGATCGGCTGTTCTATCCCAAGCACCACACCGAGGACGGTGTAGCGCTGCCGCCCGTGGCGCGCGACTCGGGTTACTACGCCACGACCGCGATCGCCGAACACGCGGTGAAGTGTCTGCGCGCGCATGCTGCGGAGCATGCGGGACAGCCGTTCTTTCAGTATGTTGCTTTCACCTCGCCGCATTTCCCCCTGCACGCTCTCGAGCAGGATATTGCCCGCTACCGCGACAAGTACATTGCAGGCTGGGATCAAATGCGGGAGCTGCGGTGGCAGCGCATGCGCGATATGGGCATCGTGCAGTGTGGTCTCGCAGCCCCGGAACGGGAGGTGGGCCCCCCCTACGATTTCCCGGATGCGCTGGCCACACTCGGCGCCGGAGAAATCAACCGGCCGGTGCCGTGGAGCGAGTTGACCGAAGCGCAGCGCTCATTCCAGGCTGCCAAGATGGCGGTGCACGCGGCCATGGTCGACCGGATGGATCAGGAGATCGGCCGGATCCTCCAGCAGCTGCGCGAGATGGGAGCGTTCGAGAACACGTTGATCCTGTTTCTGTCGGACAATGGGGCGAGCGCCGAGATCATGGTGCGGGGAGACGGCCACGATCCCCACGCCCCGCCTGGATCCGCCGCTTCGTACCTCTGTCTCGGACCGGGCTGGTCCACCTGCGCGAACACGCCGTTGCGGCGGCACAAGACCTGGGTCCATGAAGGCGGCATCGCCACCCCCCTGATCGCGCACTGGCCCCAGAAGATCACGGCCGCCGGGGCCCTGCGGCACAACCCCGGCCACGTGATCGATGTAGTACCCACCGTCCTGGACGCCGCGGGGATCGCACCGGTCACTTCGTGGAACGGTGCGAGCGTGCCCGCCCCGCCCGGCCGGAGTCTGGTGCCCGCGTTCGCGACCGACAACAGCGTTACGCACGAGTACCTGTGGTGGTTGCACGAGGGCAACCGCGCCGTCCGGGTCGGCAACTGGAAACTCGTGGCGGACAACCGGCAGCCCGAGTGGGAACTCTACGATCTGGACAAGGACCGTGCGGAGTCCGTCAATCTGGCGGGCGAGTATCCGGGCAAAGTGCAGGAACTCCAGCGGGTCTGGGAGGCCCGCTGGCAGGAGTTCCGCGAACTGGCCACGCGGGACCTGACACCTTAACGTGGCGACGCTGGTGGCGGGGCCCAGTTGGCCGCCTGGGTCTTGTCGCGCTGGGCGTATTTGCTCCAGACAGACTCGTCATAGAGCATCTGCAGGAAGACGCCGCCGACCACTGGCCGCGCCGTGAACCCGGTGCGACGAGCCGTGTCGGTCTCGTACCAGTCCGTCAACGGCATGCGGTCCGGTGTTTCGTTGACGAACGCCATCACGGGATTCAGCAGCGCACTGAAATCCGCGCGGTCCTGCGTCAGCGTGGCCGTCCAGAGAATCCAATCCAGCTTGGTGTATGCCTTGCGATTGTCCAGCGGCAAGCCGTAGCGGTTCTGAACCCGCTTATAGTAGTCCAGCTCTTTGCGCAATACCTCGCCGGGGAACAGTCCGAGTCCCAGGAGCCGATCCCAGACCAGGTTGTACTTCTGGCTCCACGAGCCGGGAAGGTCGAACGCCAGGCGGAAATGATCGCCGTCATCGGCCGCTGTGATCCATTGGGCCGCGTACTCCCGTGCCAGCGACTGGTACTCCTCGGCCCGTGCGCTGTCGCCCCGCAGCGCGCACAAACGGCCGAATGCCCCCAGGCCACAGATCGCTTTGGCGCTCAGATTCACGTTGTGGGCCAGGTGCCCCGCGAAGTCGTCAGTACACAGCTGATTAGCAGGGTCAAAACCCTTGTCGCGGAGATATTCGGCCCAGCGCTCAAGCAGCGTCCAGTACAGTCCGGCGAAATCGGCATGCCCTTCGAGCTGAGCGATGGCGGCCATCAGGATCAGCAGGTTCCCGCACTCTTCGACCGGCATCTGGTTCTCTTCCGTCTGTTCCCCACCGCCGTACATCTGGCCGTTGGCATGTGGGTATTGACCCAGGTCGTGGGGCGCGAAGGGGAACTTCCAGCGCGCCGATGCGGCGTAGTTCATGAACGGGACCAGGAACGACTTGGCCAAGGTCGGACCGAACAGCAGGAACTGGGGCGACATGGGGTAGAACACGTCCGACGTGCCAATGCAGCCGCCCGAGTGATTCTCTTTGGAAAACTGCAGCGGCTGGCCGTTGTCATCTGCCACGAATTTGCCTGCGGCAAAGCACTGGCGATACGCCAGCGCCGCCAGCGCTGCATACTGGTCACCGCCTGCGCGTGTCAGATCCGCCAGCAGCTCCTCGTCGAAATCGCTGCATCGCTGACGCAGCGCCGGCACGTCTCGCACTGCCGCCTGCAGCAGGTCCGAGGCCTCCCACCCGCTGCGGCGCCAATACGGACGCAGGTTCTGTCCCATGTACTGGATCGAATACAGGTCGTCGTAGGCCAGCAGCAGCCAGCGCGACGCCGGCTTGCCCTCCAGCCGCCCGAAATCCATCACGACCCCGGCCCCGATCGTCCCGCCCGGACCGCGACTGGGGCCCGGCCCGAGCGACACCTGTGTCGACGAGTCGTCACTTGCCACCGCCACGTACAGATACCCCCAGTCGATGCGGATGTCATCGCCGCACTTAGCGAGAACCGGCTGGTCCGTCGAGCCGATCTTCACGGCCGTCACCCCCGGCCACTGCTCGATCGAACCTTCCACCAACTGGTCCGGCGTGTTGACGGCCAACTCGCCCGAGGCAGTAAACGACAGTTTGACGTGGTGAGCCGCACCATCGGTCGGCGCGACGTCCCACAGAAGATACGTGACGGGACGCGCCAGCAGGTCCAGATCGTCCGGCAGCGCCGGTGTGAGGAAAGTGAGCTTCACTTCAACCCCCGCGGCCGCAAACGTGTAGACCGTTTGTGTCGGAGTCACACACAGACGCGTCTGAGGCATCGGGGTCATCGCCACCGGGGTCTCCCCCATCACGCGATACCCGGTGCCGTCAATGTCAACCACGGCTGTCAACCGGTGCGGTTTGCCCGTCCAGTGCACGGTGCCCGCATCGGACAACCGGTCGGCCGGCGACCAGATGCTGAAATACGGATCACACGTCACCAACGGCACTGCGGGCGGACGGAGATCGCCTGCACCAGCTGATGGGATGACTGACCCCGCCAGCAAAGTCGCGGTACACACCGTACACATCCAGAAACACCGAACGCTGCTCATTCTGCTTGCTCCCGTATGATACGCCTGACCAGTCCGCACCCTGTTATACTCATATTTCGTTCAGCAGCGAGGGGGCTGGCGGGACTGGCGCCGCCCCCGAAGTGGGCGGTTGTGGGTTCGGGTTGAGGCGGCACGTGACGCCAACCAGACAACGCCAACCAGACAAGTCGGAGTGGCAGAGTGAAACACACAGTGTCCATGGTTTGCGCCATCGTCCTGGCGTGGCTGGTCCCGGCCACCGCGGAGGAAATCCCGCTGCAGTGGCTGCAGGACGGGGCGCATGCGCGCCAGTTCAGCGGTATCTATCCGCATCTGGCCAGCTTCAATTCGCAGGGTGAGTGTGGCACCGGCGCGCTCCTCCCCTGGGCCGGCAAGCTCTGGTGGGTGACCTATTCGCCGCACATGCCGCATGGGTCGGATGACAAGTTGTATGCCATCAACGAGACACTGGACCTGTTCGTCTGGCCTGGCAGCGTGGGGGGAACTCCCGCTAATCGCTTCATTCACCGCGAATCGCAACAGGCACTCATCGGGCCGTACGTGATTGACCGGCAGGGCTCGATCCGGGTGATTCCGCCGAGCGTCATGCCGGGACGCTTGACAGGCAACGCCCGGCACCTGACCGATCCGTCGCGGCGAGTGTACTATGCGACGATGGAGGAAGGTTTCTACGAGGTCGACGTTCAATCGCTGGAGGTCACCGAGTTGTTTCCGGATGCCAATGCCATGCCAGATCTGGCCGGGCCCCTGTTGCCCGGATTCCATGGCAAGGGACTGTATTCGGGCCAGGGGCAGCTGGTCTACGCCAATAATGGTGAACCCGGTGCAGTCGCCCAGACTCGCCCGGACATCGAGTCAGGCGCGTTGGCCGAATGGCACGGACATGGCGACTGGCACGTGGTGCGCCGGAACCAGTTCACGGAAGTGACCGGACCCGGCGGCGTCGCGGGCAACGAGCATCCGGAACAGGACCCGATCTGGAGCATTGGCTGGGACCATCGCTCGCTGATCCTGATGCTGCGCAGCGACGGGGCCTGGCAGCATTTCCGACTGCCCAAAGCCAGCCACTGTTACGACGGCGCGCACGGATGGCATACCGAATGGCCGCGCATCCGCGAGATCGGTGAAGACGATCTGCTCATGACCATGCACGGCATGTTCTGGCGGTTCCCATCCACCTTGCGCGGCGGACACACGGGAGGCATCCGGCCACGGTCGACGTATTTGAAAGTCATCGGCGACTTCTGCCGTTGGCAGGACAGGCTCGTGTTGGGCTGTGACGATGCAGCACACAATGAATTCCTGAACACGCGCATCGCCAAGGGGCAGGTGGCTGGTCCTGCCGAGTCGCAGTCGAATCTCTGGTTCATCGCACCTGCGCAGCTCGACTGCCTCGGCCTCCCCCTCGGGCGCGGTGCCGTCTGGCTGGACGATCCGGTGCAGCCGATGGAGCCATCCGACGCCTTCCTGTTTGGTGGGTTTGCCGAGCGAAGCGTCCACCTGGCACATGACGCGTCTGATGCGGTGACCTTCCGGTTCGAAGTAGACAGGCGCGGCGATGGCCACTGGACCCCGCTGGAAGATGTCACCGTGGGGCCTCACGGTTACAGCTGGCACGCCTGGGCAGCGGACCAGGATGGGGAGTGGATCCGGATCACGGCGAGCGGCAACTGCCGCGCCACTGCCTGGTTTGAATATCGCGGCGGAGGGAAGCACGTGCCACATCCGGCACATGGGACGACCGAGGTCGCCGAGCTGTTTGCAGGACTGGCGCCTGCCGGTCAAGGGCCGGCGCTGGGGGGCTACGTGCGGGCCGGCGCGCGGCAGGTCGGACTGCAGATTCTCGCCACGCAGGTCGCTGGGAATGTCAGTCGGGAGACCGGCTGCTACACGCTCACTCCCGACCTGTCACTGGTGCGTGACACATCGCCGCCGGCGCAGTCCCAGCTGGCGGAAGCGGTGGCAATTCCAACCGGCATTCTCCGGCTCGAAGGGAATTCGATTCTCTATCGCGATGACGATGGTACGCGCTATCGTCTGCCCATCGGGAACCCGGTCTACGGCCAGCGGCCGGAGTTGCTGGATCTGCAGCGGACGTCGCGTGAAGTGACGACCGAACGCGACCTGTTCCAGTGTGCCGGAACGTTCTTCGAGCTGCCGGCGCGCGGTGCCGGCGGCGTTGCTCGGATTCGCCCCGTCGCCACACACCCTTTCTTCATTCAGGACTACTGTTCGTGGCGCGGCCTGCTGGTGCTCACCGGTGTTGCGCCGCTCGCGGAATTACCCAATACCCATATCATGCGGTCTGCGGATGGCCTGTGTGCAGTCTGGTTGGGGGCCGTCGACGACCTCTGGACACTCGGCAAACCGACCGGGCGCGGCGGCCCGTGGGCCAGCACGCCGGTGCGCCGAGACGAGCCGTCCGATCCGTATCTGTGTGCCGGGTACGACCACAAGGTCCTGCTGGTTTCCCACGATGCCAGCGCCACGGTCACGATTCGTGTCGACGTCGACATCAGCGGGACTGGTCGATGGCACACGTTCACGACGCTGGCCGTCGCCGCGGGAATGTCCGGACGTTTTGAGTTTCCCGCAGGGTTCCAGGCTTACTGGGTGCGGCTGGCCGCCGATCGGGATTGTACCGCCACTGCCGAACTGGTGTATGAATAAGGGGGCACGCGAAGCAGGCTTCCAGCCTGTCAAGCATAGCCGCTTTCGGATCGAGGCGCCTCACCGCGGCTCGCTGGGCTGATCCATCGCGCGCGGCCGGTCGGCTACGGCGTGTCCGCCCTGGCAGCTGCAGCGGCTGCAGCGGCTGCAGCGGATGTGGCGACACGATAGTGCGCCAGTATCAGGATGGCCGCACCGGCCACCATCAGCAGACCGGCAAACCACTCCAGCGCGTTGAGCGTCTCACCGAGAGCGGATCGACGCCCAGCAGTGAATACCGCATGCTCACGCCGTAGCAGCCGTAGAACAGGCTGCAGACCAGCGCGATCAGAATGCCCGTGAGCGTGACCTCCGCATCGGTCTGGATCTTGCTGATACTCAACAGCACGAATCCCACAATCGACAAAACCAGGCCGGTATGATAGTGGCCATAAGTGATCCGGGTACAGCCTCTTTCCGTGAGAACGCTCCCATGTCACGCCAAGCCTCCGAATACGCCGAAGGCGTTACACTCCAGAGCCCAGGGGTCGCCGCGCTTCGCGGCGCACCCTGGGTGGGGAACCGTACACGACGGGGCGGCCGAGCCATGAGGCAACCAACCAGCCGGCGGCCACCGAGGCCGCAACAAACCGCGCGTGGCGTACTGCGTGGCATGTGCCGCAGGCCGGCAGGAGTCGGAGTGCCTGTTTCAGATTAGGAGCTGTTGCGGCTGGAGGCCGAGCGGCGCGCGCCGCGCAAGTGCCGCGTGTGCGGCGGGAAGCTGGAGTTGCTCTATCAGACCGGGCGTCCGACGGTGG
>JAAYDI010000117.1 GCA_012729315.1 Planctomycetaceae bacterium | reverse complement strand
GTCTGTGGCTCGACCGACATGTTCTCGGGCACGTGTGCCCGGGGGTGGCGCGGCGCGGCGCGGCTTACCCCGGGCTGTGGAGTGTAACGCCTTCGGCGTACTCGGAGGCTCGACCGACATGTTCACGGGCACGCGTACCCACGGGTAGCGCCGCGAGGCGCGGCTTACCCCGGGCTGTGTTAGGGGCGCCGCGCTGCGGCTCAAGACGACAGTTCGCGTGGCGCGAATAGGTCACGAAACGTGACTTCTATCGACACACGAACAGAACGTGATTGCTGCCACGATACGAGTTGCTTTTCACATGCATGTGGCGCAAGTATTGCAACCGGAGGGTACAGGCAGTGTCGCTGTTCCGCATGCGTCCCACTTCAGCTCATCTGCGCGCGTACGAAGAGGAACTCGAAGATGCCAGCTGGTTGGGGAAACTACTGCGCCCGTGGGTGCAGTACGCCCAATTCACGTGGCTTGGCGACGGGGGTGACAAGGCGCTCGTGGGACGTTGAGAGACGAGCCAGAGGAGGGCTCATGCGATCGCGCGCTGGCCGCTACGGCACTGGAACTCATGATCGGAACCTGTGTGGTCACAACACTCTTGACGCAGCCCGCCGGGACGGACTTCAATAGTGTAGAGCGACGAGTACAGGTGGCCGCATCGCGTGCCGCAAGTTTCCAGCCGGTCCCGCGCAGTGGCCGTCCGGGCGGCAGGCTGGATCCAAGTGCGAGTTTCCGCCATGCAGACAGGATGACAGTATGAAGCAGCATTCAAGACACCTGCAGGCTGTCATGTTCCTGGCTGGTCTGACCGGGTACACGTTGTGTATCGCGGCGGTGGATGCCGCGCCGCCGGGCGGTGTTGTGCCGAGCGCTACGCGACCGCGCGTCGCAGCCGTGTCGGGTGATGAGCAGCGTTCCTTGATCGAGGAGGACTGGCTCCAGTCGCTGGTGGAACCGTTGACCACTCAGAGCGACGCGGCCGGCGCGGTCGATGGTGTCAAGGATGGCAAGTACGCGTTCCATACGGGCGGTGATCCGTGTCCCTGGTGGCAGGTGGATCTGGGCCACGTGCAGCCGATTACGCGCCTGGTCGTCTACAACCGCCTCGATTATGCACCCGGTCTGCACAACGCGGATACACTCGTCGTGCTGACGTCGGACGACGGTCAGCAATGGACGCAGCGCTACGATAACGAGGGGCGGCATTTCGGTGGCATCTCCGGCGCGCCGCCGCTGGAAGTCGTCTTCCCGGACGGCGCCCTGCAGGCACGTTTCGTGCGGCTGCAGATACCGAGCGACCAGCCGATCTTGTTCCACCTGGATGAAGTTGAAATCTACGGGCCGGACGACCCGTCCCGGAACCTCGCGCTGCATCAGCCGGCGGACCAGTCCAGCCTCAGTCAATGGTCGACGGCCAAGGTTCACAAGCGGCGCGGCTTTCCCACGGAGGAGTGCCTCGCGCGCGGACGCCGGCTGGCCGCGCATCTGCACACATGCGGTGTCGATGTCGCCCCGCACCTGGCCGCGCTGGACCGCGCGGAACGCCAACTGCAGATGCTGCCCGGCGACGCACCGGAGTCGGAGCAGCGCCGCGTCTACTTCGCCGCACGATGGGCCGTGCGCCAGCTGGTGTTTGCCAATCCGCTGCTGGATTTCGACCAGCTGCTGTTCGTCAAGCGGTTCACACAGGAAGCGTACCCCGATGTATGCCTGAACCACATGCCGTGGGTGTCCAGGCCGGGGGGCGACCTCTGCGTGCTCCGCGGGGAGGGGGGAGCGGGCAGTCTGTTCCGCGCCATTGCCGACCCGGCACCGGTGACGGGCGATGCGGCGGCAGCGCCACCGCCACCGAGCCTCACCTGTCTGCTCAACGGGGCGCTGGGCCCGGGACACGTGCACGGCATGGATCTGAGCTGGGACGGGACGCGGGTCGTGTTCGGCTATGCGATGGCCCGCAGTGATCAGCCGCCGGAGGGCTGGCTCGATCGGACGCAAAGCTACCGGCTGCGGCGTGCGGAGGAACCGATCCACATTTTCGAGACCGCGGTGGATGGCAGCGCGCTGCGGCAGCTGACCACGGGTGAATGGAGCGACCTCGATCCGACCTACGCCCCCAACGGCAACATCGTCTTCGTGTCCGAACGCTGCGGCACATCGCTGCAATGCAATGAGTACGACAAGGACGAAACCAGCTGCAATCTGTACGTGATGCGGCCGGATGGAAGCGGCATCCGCCGGATGAGCGTGAGCAAGGATGGCGACTATCTGCCGCACACGCTCGACAACGGCCTGATCGCCTACACGCGGTGGGAATACCACGAACGCAGCTGGGCGTATATTCAGTCGATCTGGACCGTGCGGCCGGATGGCACAGGTGCCGACGCGATCTTCAAGCAGCATTTCGTCGACCCGTGGGCGCTGGAAGACACGCGCTCGATTCCCGGCAGCGCGAAGCTGGTCGCCATTGCGACCGGCCATCACACGCTGGCCACCGGGCCGCTCGTGATCGTCGACACCGCCGGCGGCATCAACACGCCACAGGGCATCGGGATCGTCACGCTGGGGGTCCAACCTCCCGAAGGCGGGATGGACGGCGTGCCGGTGGCGGAAGGTGGGGTGCAGGACAACGGCGGCTTCTATTCGACACCCTGGGCGCTGTCTGAAAAGTTCTTCCTCGCCTCGTACACACACGGCGACGTGTCGACCAACCCCGTCGGCTACGGGCTCTATCTGGTCGACGTGTTCGGCAACAAAGAGCTGATCTATCGCGATCCGGCGATCTCCTGCTTCATCCCCATTCCGCTCCGCGCGCGGCGCACCCCTCCGATCCTGCCGGAGTTGTTCAATCCCATCGCGGGCGATGCGACGTGTGTGGTGAGTGACGTCAGTTTCGGCTGCGAGGATCTGGACCCGCAGCAGATCCGATACATCCGCGTGGCGGAACCGATCGGCTGGCCGTACGACAACCAGCTTGGCGGGCAGCGGTATGGAGAGAAAGGTCCCACGTTGATCAACTGGACGCCGATCAGAATCCTGGGTGATGTGCCGGTCGAGGCGGACGGCAGCGCGCACTTCCGGGTGCCGCCAGATACGGCCGTCTACTTCCAGTTGCTGGACGAGAACCGGATGGAGCTGCGGCGCATGCGGAGCTTCGTCAGTTTTCAGCCGGGTGAGCGGCGGGCATGCGCGGGTTGCCATGAATCGCGCGGCGTGGCCCCCCGGCTGAGTCCCGGCCCGTTGGCTGCCACTCTGCCCCCTCCGACTCCGCTCCCGGCCCCCTGGGGGTCAGGACCCGTGAGTTTCCTCCGCGACATCCAGCCGATCCTGGATCGGCACTGCGTGGAATGTCACAGTGGCCTGCAGCCGGCGGGCGGGCACGACTTCTTCGGCGGCCTGACAGAGTGGTCGAGCCAGTATGAACAGATGTGGGGCCGGGTGCCCGGCTACGGCTTCAATCGCGCCTTCGAGACGATCAATCGCGCACAGCTCGTGGCGATTGCGGAACCCAATCTGCAGGATGCCAGTATCACGCCCGTGCTGGCGTATGGAGCGCACAAGAGCCGGCTGTACACAACAATCACCCAGGCACCACACACGCAGCGCGTGACACTTACCGACGACGAGCGGCTGCGGTTGACCATGTGGATGGATGCCAACGCGCCGTACCATGACGGGTTCGTCAACAAGCGCGCGGATGCGCCTGCTTACGACCTGGCGCAGGACGTCGAGCTGCGGGGGAAGTTGCACGAGGTGCACCAGAAACGCTGCGCGAGCTGCCACGAAACTGACGCGATTACCCGCCTCGACTGGATCGACATCCATCGGACCGAAGGCAGCCTGTTCCTGCGAGCGCCCCTCGCGGCATCGGCCGGGGGAACGGAGAAATGCGGATCGGCCGTCTATGCCAGCGCCGACGACCCGGATTACCAGGCTGTATTCGCGCTGGTCGATGACGCGCTGGCACGCGCCTGGGCGCACCCGCGGCGCGACCTGCAGGCCCTCATGCGTTATCCGCTGCGCCAGTCGCTGACGCGATCTCCGTAATCCATAAATCCATAAATCCATTAATCCATAAGACCCGTGCGACCCGCAGGACAGCATAATACATAATACCCAGACGGCGGCTCAGGTGTTGCCGGAACGCTGCTATAACACATCCTGGCCAACACTTCCCCATCTGAGTTTCGGAGGACTTCATCGTGGACGCTTTGCTCACAGGCCTGGTCGCGGCCGCACACACGCCGTTCTTCCAGGACGGATCGCTCAATCTGGCTGTTGTGGAGCAGCAGGCAGCGCACTTGCTGGCCCACGATGTGGCCACCGTCTTCATCGGCGGCAGCACGGGCGAGAGCCATTCACTGTCGCTGGCTGAACGCCAGACGCTTGCCCAGCGCTGGGCGGAGGTGGCGCAGGGGACGCGGCTGCGCGTGGTAGTACACGTCGGCTCCAACTGTCTGGCCGACGCGATCACGCTGGCGGCACAGGCTCAACAGCTGGGGGCGGTCGCGATCGCGGCACTGGCCCCCAGTTACTACAAGCCGCGGTCGCTCGAGACGTTGACCAGGTGCCTGGGCGAGATCGCGGCTGCGGCGCCGGCTACACCGTTCTACTTCTATGACATCCCGGCGCTTACCGGCGTGGACTTCTCCATGCCCGAATTCCTGGCCCACGCACACGGACGCATCCCGACGCTCGCCGGGATCAAGTTCACCAACTCCGACCTCATGGCGTACCAGCTGTGCCTGCGCTTCCAGGCGGGCGCATTGGACATCCCCTATGGATGCGATGAATACCTCCTGGCGGCGCTTGCGCTGGGGGCCAAAGGGGCTGTGGGCAGCAGCTACAATTTCGCAGCGCCGATCTACCAGCGACTCTTCGCGGCATTCCAACGCGGCGATCTGGCGGCCGCACGCGAGGAGCAGTTCCGCAGTGTGCTGCTGATCCAGACCCTTGCACGCATCGGATACCTGGGCGCAGCCAAGGCCGTGATGGACATGCTGGGTGTTCCCGTCGGACCCGCACGGCTCCCCAACAACAATCCGACGGCCGAACAACTGGTCGCGCTGCGCAGCAAACTGGAAGCAATGAGCTTCTTCGACTGGATCAAAGCGTGATCCAGACGCTCATGCTCATTTCTCCACGGGAAGTTCGGGAAGTGCCGCCCACTGGCTCCAGCTTCCGTCGTACCATTTCACGTTGGTATATCCCAGCAGGCGGGTCAGAACGAAAAACGTCTGACTGGCTCGATGGCCGGTACGGCAATGCACGATGACCCGTGTGTCCTTGGTCGGAATGAGCTCTCTGTACGCCTGCTCCAGTTCCGCCACCGGTTTGAATCGATCATCGGGGCCCAGGTCCGCCTTCATCGGGCGGTTGATCGCGCCGGGAATGTGGCCGGCCCGCGCCTCGTCAGACTTCGATTGCGAACGCAGGTCGATGATCTTCACATCCCGATTGTTCAGGTGGTCCGTCAGTCACTGGGTCGTGACCAGCGCGGGCAGGTTGTCGGAAGTGGACGACGGGGCCTTGCCGGCAGGTGCTGCGGCCGGCGCAGATTCGTTGCCGAGAAAGAACGCCCGCCATGTGCGCACCTTGGCCGCCTCGTCGGGCGGCAACGGCTCGCTGCGCAGCGACACAGGTTTCAGGCAACGCTCGATGAATCCCTGCAGGCCATCGGTCAACAGGTAGGCGTTTGTGAAACCCAGTCGAGCCAGCGCGTCGCGCGCCTGAGCGGGATGCGTCATGCCGTTGGAGTACAGCACGATCAGGCCGCGATTCCGGTAAGGTTCGAGCGCCTCCGGGAGATCCGGCAGGCTGATGTTGAGGGCGCCGCGAATGTGGAACGCGGCATATTCAGCCGGGGGGCGGACGTCGACGACGACAAGCTCCTGGCCGCCGGCCACCAGCCGATCGGCCAGCTCCTCCGGCTCCAGGTGGTCCTGGGCGGTTTCGATGGCGTGGAGCAGTTCCACGTGAGCCAGCCCAGCTGCCGGCGCGGCCGGGGCGTCGAGCGGGTCGGGCAGGATGAACAGGGCCGCAGCGCAGATCGCCAGCGCGATACTGAGCGCCTTGAGCACGGGACTCCCGAGATACTTGCCGCCGCCCCCGACACGTTTTTCCACCCACTCGGCAGCGTGAAACGCGGCGATGGCCACTGCGGTGAACAACAGCGCGAACAAAGCCGGCGACATGCCAAACGCCACCAGCGGCTCCGATGGCTCGCCAATCACTTCGCCTGTGTGGGCACCTGGCACGATGCCCAGCCGCTGCAGGATATCGAAGAGTTCGTTGAAGGCGACGGCGCCCAACGTTGTACCCAGCAGGAACGCGACCGCGTCCCATTTGGCGCAGGCTGCCCCCACGGCGGCCGTGCCCGGGCACCAGCCACTGATGACAAACCCGATGCCGAACAGCAGACCGCCGACAATCTGGGCCTTGTAAACGGTGGGGAGGGCGTAGACCTGGTCCGGCGCCACCCAACCTGACGCGAAGGCAAAGGCCAATCCCAGCATGGCTGTCACGACGGCCGTGAACATCACCCTCAAGACAGTCATGTCGCGGAAGTAGAAGATCCCGGCCAGTTTCCGCGAACTGCCGAATCCAGCCCGCTCGAGGACAAACCCGAAGGCCAGGCCGATCAGGAGAGCGGCGAGCATCGCACGCGGTGTATCGAGTTGATCGGCGCCGAAGAAGGTCTCAATCATGCCACTGCCTCCTCACGAACCAGGCCGCGGCGTAGCCGCCCACGAACACGCAGGCCATGAACACCAGGCTGCCGTTGAGCAGCATCGCGCCGCCACTGAGCGCCTGGCCGGATGTACAACCGTTGGCTAGCCGGCTGGCGAATCCCGCGATCAGTCCGCCACCCAGGGCCAGCAGCAGCCGCGGCGCGGCACCGAAGGCCCGACCCCGCTCCACGCCGGGCCGGATCCGGCTCGCCAACACGGCCGACAGCAGCCCGCCCAGGAAGACCCCGACAAACATGAAGACGAGATAGTAGTACAGAATGCTCCGGCCACCCTCGACCCACCGCCCGAAATACGCGCTCTCCGCCACATGGGCCGGCGCAAGACACTGTTCGACGAAGGCGCCCAACCGCGCGGTGCCCGCCGACGCGCCCAGCCCGGCGCCCAGGATCAGATAGGAAGCCAACAGCGTCAGGCCCAGCAGCACGCCGGAAAGATACGGATTGGCGTAGGCCGCCGGACCGCGATCACCTTCGGTTAATTGAGACATATTCTTGTCACTCATGGTTAGCACCCCGCACTTCGTTTCCGGGGCTTGGCCGGTGCCGCCGGCTGGCCGGCAGCCGGTGCTGGCGGCGCGGCGGGCGCTGGACCTGCCGCGGCCGGAGTACCGCCCGGAACCGCCGCCGCCGGTGCCAGTTCCGTGTCTGACCAGTAGCCGGCCAGGCCGCCGTAAAGAACCTGCACCGCGCGTTGAGTCTTCTGGGACAGGATGCCGCCAACCATCATGGCCAACGTGCCGTCACGGTCGACGATCACCAGGGGGCCGGCGCCGGTAAGATATGCCGGGTTGTTCAGAATGTCCGCAATGTCGACGTTCTTCGACTCCGGCAGACTGTAATCGGCAAACTGCACTGGCGGTCGGATGTCGACCAGTTCAAACGTACCCGGAAGGTCCATCAGCAGTCGCTTCAGCTCGGCTGCCGAAATCCGCTGAGCCAGCCGGATCTCGCGTGTGACGGCACCAGCTGACGCAGCATCTCGCTGCGCCTCGATCACCGGCAGGCCGGCTGCTATCCAGGCCTCGCCCCCACCGGCCAGGCTGGCCACCTGCTCGAAACCCGCCCGCTCGAGAATGCCCACCGCCATGTTCGACCGGTACGCGCTGTTACATACCGTTACCACTGCCTGGCGGCGATCGAGCTTGACCGACTGCGTTGCCAACGCGTTGAGCGGTATGTTCAGCACGGTACCGATCCGTACGCCCATCCACTCGTTGGGCAGCCGCACATCCAGCACCACTGGTGACTCCTGCGATTGCATCTGCGCGTACAGCTTCTGCGGCGCGATCATCTCGTTACTCCGGGTGGGCAAGCCGGCCTGCTGCCAGGCCTCGAAGGTGACGCAGGCCACTGGATTGTCCGCACGGTTGTAGCCGACACGGTGCAGTCGGGTGAGCGCTTCACGTAAGTCCTGCTCGCCCCCGCACAGGAACAGCCGGGCATCCCAGGGCACCATGGTGCCCACCCAGGTCTCGAACCGCCCGCGCACGTCAATGTTGACCGAGTTGGGAATGTGCGCCGCCGAATACTCGGCTGCCCCGCGGATATCCACGACGTAGGATTGCACGGCGTCCATCAGCTCCGGACCAGGCTGGACCAGCGGCAGCGCGTCCGGCTGCCAGTTGACCAGCTCCGGACCATCGTGATTGATGCGCGCATTGTGCTGGAAGTACTGCGGCGCCTCCGGCAGACCCTCCAGCACTGCCGCGATGAACTCGCCGCGAGTCTCGTGTGCCAGGTACGGATTGGACACCCGCTGCTCTCCCAGTGTCGACGTGGGTTCGTCACTCAGATGCGCCCCGCACAACGACCCCGCGCCGTGCGCCGGAAAAATCATCACCTCATCCGGCAGCTTGGACAGCTTGTCGGTCCAGGTGTCGAACATCATGGAGGCCAGAGTCGAGGCGGCCATGTCCGCGCCCAGCAGGTCTGGACGGCCGACGCTGCCGATGAACAGCGTGTCACCGGTGAACATCATCCGCGGCCGATCGGGCTGCTGGGCGCCGGCCACCAACGCGGTCGTACTGTCGGGGGTGTGCCCCGGTGTCTCCAGAAACCTCAGCACCGCCTCTCCGACCTGCAGCGTATCGCCTTCGTGGAGCGGTGTGTGCGGGAACTGCGCGCCGGTCTTGACACTCATATAGATCGTCGTCTGCTGGGCCAGCTCCATATGCCCCGCCACGAAGTCGGCATGCGAATGCGTCAGATACACGCCTGCGATCCTGGCCTGTTCCCTGGCCGCTGTCTCGATGTACGTGCCGACGTCGCGACCGGGATCAATCACCAGCGCCTCCGCGCCGCTGATCAGAATGTACGAGTAGTGGCTCAGCACCCCTAACTCGAACTGAATGATCTTGAAGCCGGGGAACTCATAGGTCCCTTTCACCTGGTACGAGGCGGCTCCGAAACCGTGCGTGGCAGCCTCGGAATCCTTGACCTCCTGCGCCATGGCAGGCGTGGTCGTCATGAGCAGCCCCCCCAGCACAAGGCCGGACAACGCCAGGCGACAAAGGCAGCATCGCGCGATCATGGTACATCCCTCCCAACTTCGGGCCGCAGAGATACTCAGCTTCTACCGGGTACCGGTTTGTTGAATAGACGCTTCGGATCGGCAACTGGTTACGTCGTACTTTCACCTCTCTAGTTTTCAATTCCAGTCTTCATTTCGCGAAATGGATCGCGGCTTTCAGGACGCCATCACGATAGCCTGCCACGAGATCGAAGGCGGCGGGTGTGTCGGAGAAAGGATAGCGGTGAGTGATCCACCGCGCGGTATCGGCCGGGTGGGCAGAGATCAGGTCGAGCGCTTTCTGCACACAGCCGCGCTGTCGGCGAACATTGACGAGTGTGAGTTCCTTGCGCCGTATCTGATCGGGGTTGAAACTGATGCGGTCCGTTTCGGGGATGCCGATGATCATCAGCGTGCCGCCGGGCCGCAGCAATGCCACGGCCTGATCGAGTGCCTCCTGTTGACCGCAGCATTCGAACACGAGATCCAGGCCGGACGGCACGCGTTCACCGATAGCGGCCACCACATCCTGATGCTGCGGGTTGCCCACCCAGGCAGCTCCAGCGCGGGTGGCAGCCGCACAGCGGCTGTCGATCAAGTCGGTGCAGTAGCAGTCGCGGCAGCCGGCGTGCAGTGCAGGGAGCAGCACCGAGTGGCCGATCGGGCCCATGCCCAGAATGCCGATCCGGGCGTTGCGTGCCAGGCCGGACTGCTCCACGGCGTAGACGCCGATGGCCAGCGGCTCGGACAGCGTGGCGTCCTCCAGGCTCAGGGCGTCAGCGATCGGGAAGCAGCTGTGTTCCGGCATGACCACGTATTCCGACAGGCTCCCTTCGGCCTGGCCGGGGCAGCCGAGGAATCTGAGTTCCCGGCAGGTGTTCTCCCGCCCCGACTGGCACTGGTCGCACTGACCGCACGTCATGGCTGGGTCGATGGCCACGCGGTCGCCGGCGCGCACGCGCGTCACGGCGCTGCCGACTTCCAGCACGGTCCCGGCGCACTCGTGCCCCACGGTGAACGGGTACTCCACCACCTGCGATCCGATCCGCCCGGAGGTGTAGTAGTGGATGTCGGAGCCACAGACCCCCACCACGCCGATCTGGACCAGAACATCGGTGGGGTGTGTGATCTGGGGATCGGGGACATCCCGCAGCGCCATCTCACGCAGGCCGGTCAATTGGAAAGCTTTCACGGGTATGTGGTCCTCATTGGCCAGTGCTTGGGCTCTTTCTTCGGGATGACCGCCTCCAGTTTGCCGGTCGTGACTTTGATCGTGCGGTCATCCTCAGTCACCTGCACCCAGTCGTCTGTCTGCGGCGACTGGGCGGGGGCCGAGCGGGTCAAGGGGAGCGTGCCGAGAAGGGTCAGCAACAACACGGAGCACACAGCCAGGGAACATCTCATGAGTTAACCTCCGCGATCGGACTGCCGCACCACACGTTTTCGCAGGAGTCGGGCAGCGGCTTCCCGCGGGGCCGCCGGACATGCCCTGACTGTTATACTATCTTCCCCCCGCGGCGCGCAGCCTGCTGCCGGCCGGTGCAGGCGGTTGATGATCGACCCGAGCGGGCTTGTTGTCGCCGGTTCGGACGCGTGATATCCTGCACTGGCACCGTTCCTCCGACTATGAAAGGTAGAACATGATGAGGCCACCATATCATCCGATGACACGCCGCCAGTTTCTGGGTACCGGTGCCGTTACCGCTTGCGGGGTCCTGACGTTGGGCTCACGCGGTCTCGGCCACGGACCGCTCGCCGCCGAACTGGACGTTGCATCGACCGAACATTTCTGGTATCGCCTGCAGCCCCGGGGGCCTTACATCGACACGCAGCGGGACAACAAGGCGTTCGGGTTCACCGATGACACCGTGCTGCTGTCGGAAGACAATGCCCGCACGTGGCCCTACAGCATGCCGTTTGCCGACGCGCACGACATCACGTTCAGCCACATTTTCGGGAACGGGAACGTGCTGTTCAGTACCAGCGCCCAACTGTACTTGAGCACAGACAACCTGCGGACCTGCCGCCCGATTACCGTCCAGGACGCGGAGGGACGCGATTACCTCCCCCACACGCCGAAGAATCCGGACAACCCCGGCTGGTACTTCCACCCGCTCTGTGGCATCCATTCCTGGGATGTCCAGGGGGTGGAGATGCTGGTGTGGGGCAACTACTGCAATGTCCGGGGCGGTGCGGTTCCCGCCAATATCTGCTATTCGACCGACAATGGGCAAACGGTGAAGATCGCCTATGCCTTTGGACAGAACCCGCACTATCGTGACGACGGCTCGGAAGGTGGAGGAGCTACCGGCACGCTGCTCGGAGACCCGCGCAACCCGGTCATCTGTCGCCACATCCACTGTGTGTCCTACAACCCGGCCGAGAACGCCTTCTATGCCTGCACGGGCGACGCCGACAAGCCGGAAGGGCACGAATGCCACTGGCTTCGGGGCACCTACGATCCGGCCGCGGACCGCTGGCAGTGGCAGGTGATCGTGTCGAGCGATTCGAACTCGCGCTACAAGAGCGGCGGAATCAGCTTCGTGGATGGCATGGTCTACTGGATCGCCGATGCCAACTCGGTGGACGGCAAAGGGCCGTTTGACCGCGGCGTGTTCCGCTGTGCACCGGCAGATATCCCCAACCCCCAGGCCCACACGCTGCTGTTCAATCCGGAGTACGAGTGTGCCAACATGATCATTGAGGATGGCGTAATACTGGCCGCCCACTATGCCACCGCCTCGCCCTATCAGCTGGGCATCATCTACTCCCCGGACATGGGCAAGACCTGGGCGCAGTACGATCTCAAGGAGTTCGGCGCGTATTCGCCCGTCCGCCTCAATCGCAAGAACAGCGACGGCTGGTTTCGGATGGATCTGCGCAAGGGGTGGATCGATCGCGGCGAGGTGCTGTTCCTCAAGCCGAAGTAAACGTGATGGCGGCGGAGCGATAGCGACACAGGCTTGGCGATATGGTGTCGCCGGTGGCGCTTCCGGGGGGACGCTCGATGTGTGGGGGTCCCCCCATCACGAAACGAACAGGTTTTTGGTGGCGAAGTTGGCGTCGCTGGTGAGGTGGACGCCGAGGCGGTGCAGGCCGGCTTCGTCGCCGGGCGTGGGGATGTGCGTCATGTGGACGTCGCAACCGCGCAGCTCCTTGAGCTTCTCGACGCACAGCTGCGCGGTCGGATTCGTGTTGACGCTGATGCCCAGCGCGATCAGGGTCTCTTCCAGGTCGAGGCTGACCGCCTTCTGGCCGAGGATTTCCTTCTTCATCTTGGTCACGGAAGCGACAATGCTCGGCGCAAGCAGGTGGATCTCGTCCGGCACCCGGGCCAGATGCTTGACCGCGTTGATGACCAGACTGCTGGCGGCATGCATGAGCGGGGAGTTCTTGCCCACCACGATGCTGCCATCTTTCAGACGGATGGCCGCTCCACAGTAGACGCCGGCATGGCCTTTCCCGAGACGCTGCGCATCGTCCGCCGCCTGCCGGGCCGGTGCCACCACGGGCAGGTCCTCGGGGCTCAGACGCAGCAGTTCCAGCAGCCGGTGAGCGCGCTCGACGGTCCGTTCGTCCACCAGCCCCATCGCGAACTCCGAAGCGTAGCGGAAGTACCGGCGAACGACCTCGGTACGCGCAGCGTCCTGGATCACGGCGTCGTCGACAATCCCGGCCGTGGCCCGGTTGACGCCCATGTCGGTCGGCGAACTGTAGACGGGTGTCCCCCCCGTAATCCGCTGGAAAATCTTCTGCAGCACGGGAAAAGCTTCAATATCACGGTTGTAGTTGATCGCCGTCGTACCATACGCCTCCAGGTGGAACGGGTCGATCATGTTCACATCATCCAGGTCGGCCGTGGCGGCTTCATAGGCCACGTTGACCGGATGAAGCAGCGGCAGGTTCCAGATCGGGAACGTCTCGAACTTGGCATATCCCGCGCGGATCCCGCGCCGGTGGTCGTGGTAGATCTGACTGAGGCACGTCGCCAGCTTGCCACTCCCCGGACCCGGCCCGGTCATCACCACCAGCGGTTTCTCCGTGATGATATAGGGGTTGGCTCCGTAACCCTCAGTACTCACAATGCGATCGACGTTGGCCGGGTAACCCTTGGTCGGTGGATGGGTGTACACCGAAATGTCGCGCCGCAGCAGTTTGTTGCGGAACTGTTCGGCCCGGGGCTGGTCTTCGAACCGGGTAATTACGACCGCCCGCAGATCAATGCCCCAGTCCCGCAGGTCGTCGATCAGCTTCATCGCGTCGGCATCGTAGGTGATGCCGAAATCGGCCCGCATCTTCCTGCGCTCGATCGCACCCGCATGGATGCACAGCAGGATCTCCGCCTGGTCCTTCAACTGGGTCAGCAGCCGCATCTTGACGTTCGGATCGTAGCCGGGCAGTACGCGGGCCGCGTGATAATCGAAGATCAGCTTCCCCCCGAACTCCAGGTACAGCTTGTTGCCGAACTGCTGCATACGATCCAGAATCGCACGCGTCTGTTCCTGCAAGTACTTATCGCTGTCAAAGCCTGCAGCATCCTGCATCGAAGTTCATTCGCTCCATTACCAGCTTGTCGTTCACCATCTGCCGCGGACCAGCACTCCACCGTGCTCGCGCCCGCCCCCCTTCTCTCGCGGCACCCAAGAGGGGGCGCAGCGATCGTCAGCAGTCTGGGCTGTGAAGGTCGAAGCCCAGAATCGCCGCTCGGGCCGGTTTTCCCTCGGCGGCACCCACAGGTTACTCGGATCCGCCCCGGGCGCATAGAATACGGCGTGCAGATCTGTTTTAGGCGTGTGGCACTTGTTGGCCGTGCGACGTTGCAAGCGTCCAGTCGGTTCCGTGTAGTCTACTTCGTGAGCCGTGCTGACTGCCGAGCAGCGTCTCGCAAGGTCCGTTTCCGGGCATGCGACCTCACGGGGCGCAGCTGTTTGGGATCGCCGGTCCGCTCCTTCAGCACGGCCAACAAGTAAGCTGACGTGCCACACGGTCCGCTCCTTCGGCACGGCCAACAAGGCGAATTCGTGAATTCCCAAATTCCCAAATTCCTCTGGTCGCTCTCCCGAGAATGTACGTTCCTGCACCCCCTGGGGCTGATCGGTCTGTCGGCCGCCCCGCGGCCCAGGTAGGATATGGAATGATGAAGTGCAGATCTGACGCCGCCCCAGGCCGGCGCTGACCGCGGTCCTGTCCCGGATCGCGTGTTCACGATCACGACGCGCGGGAAAGAACGGCTGAAGGACAGCAAGGAGGAAGGTGTCGATGAGCACGAGCAGTGCTTCGCAGCAACGTCTTCGACGGATGTTCGAGGAGGGTTTCTCGGTTGCCGACATCGCGGAGCCGTTGGCTTCCTTTGATGCCGCCACGCCGGCCGACCATGCGCTGGCCGTGATGATCCGGCGCAATTACCGCGTGGCCGGGGTCCGGCACGAGGGGGTCATCCGCGGCTATGTGCGGCAAGAGGATCTTGATACGGGCAACTGCGGTGACGCGCTGCACGAATTCCTCGAGGGAGACATTGTGCCGGATTCCGCCGGGTTTCCCCAGCTCATCGCGGCGCTGAAGGATCGGTCGCAGCTCTTCGTCGACGTGTTGGGGCAGGTGGGAGGAATCGTGACCCGGACCGACCTCGAAAAGCCGTCCGTCCGGATGTGGCTCTTCGGCATGATTACGATCATTGAGATGGGCTTGACCCGCTTGATCGAGATGGCGTATCCGGACGATTCCTGGCAGCACCACCTGTCGCAGGGCCGCCTGGACAAGGCGCAGATGCTGTTCGAGGAACGCCGCCGCCGCGAACAGGATGTCGATCTGCTGGACTGCCTTCAGTTCTCTGATCGCGGGCGGATCGTGCTGCGCGACGAAGCGTTGCGAACCCGCGCTGGATTCGTGTCGCGCAGTCGCGGCGAACAGACGGTCACTCAGCTGGAGTCGCTGCGCAACAACCTGGCCCACTCGCAAGACATCGTCGGCAGCAATTGGGACACGATCGTCAAGCTGACAGAGAATCTCGACAAGTTCGTCGGCCGGTCGCCGTGATCGGACCGGCCGCCACGGCCAGTGCCGCGGTTTCGCACGGCTTTGCACCTGCCGGCCACGCTCACTCTCACCGGTCGCCGATCAGCGCTCCGAGGGGGGCGTCTTCCATACCAGCTGGTGTGTGGCGGGGCCGCCGCGGGCCAGCTCGATCGTGTACTCCTCCGTCTCGCCCTCGGCCGTGACCTGGACCGTGTACTTGCCGTAGAATCCGCGAAAGTGCAGGGCACCGTGCTCGTCCGTCCGCGTGGCCAGCCGCGTCATCCACTCCTGGTTGATCAACTGGTCCAGCGCGGTGTAGGCCGGTTTCGGTTTCAGGTCGGCGTCCAGCAGCCCGCCCTGCGCCTCGTTCTCTCCTTGCATGGCGGTGCCGTCACCGAGATTCCACCAGGTGATGCCCGCCATGGTCGGCGCACTGAACCAGAGCCGGTAATGGTCGCGCACCACCTCCGCCTGCAGCTGTTCTCCACCGTCCCCGGCCGACGGGATCGTGATCTCGGTGATGTACAGCGGCACCTGAAATGACGCGAACTGTTCGTACACGTCGAGCAGCGTGTTCGGATCACAGCTGGGGTTGGCAAGATGCGAGTCAAGGGCCTCGCGGCGGAAGTAGTGGTACTGGAACCCGATGCCCCGGATCGGAGTGCCTGCCGCCATCAGTTGCTGGATCTGGGTGAAATACCGCTCCGACGCGGGAGGGAAGTTGAAGTTCGCCACCTCGTTGATCATCAGAGTTGTCTGATCGGGGAACAGGGGCGCCACTTGCTGGAACGCCCACTGCACGTAGCTGCGATCCGGCGTGAACAGCGGATAGCTCTGCGGGCACACCAGCGATTCGTTGACGACATCCCAGATCCCGATCCGGTCCGCATAGCGCGCGGCAATTTCCTCGAACCGTTTCTGGTAGAGCTGCCGCAACGCGTCCGGATCCTGCGGCAGCCACGGCGGATTGTGGGCGTGCCAGAGCAGCGGATGGCCTTTGAGCGCGATCCCGTACCGGGCGGCCCACGACAGGAATCGATCGGGGGGCGGCCGGCGCCAGATGTCCTGTGCCGGCTCCGCATACCGCAGTTCACCTCGCGTCGGCTCCGTGCCGGCCCAGTAGAACGGCACCGTGGCGAAGTTGAACAGATGCGCGAAGGCCTCCTCGTACCGCTGTTCGACTTCCGCAGGTTCGAGCTGGCCCAGCACGAAGGCGTTGCAGCCGAACAGAAACGCGTGCGTGGTCTGCTGCAAGGCCACCTCCGCCCCTGCTACCGGCCTGTTGTTCGCGTCGACGACGGTGATGGTCGCGTCACCCTTGCGGTGCGCCTCAATATTACGCTCGATGCGCTGGACGACCGCCGGATCGCGCCACCGCGTCCGGTAGGAGTCCGGTATCTCGGCGCGCAGATTGTAGCCGGGCCAGAGGCAGGCCAGGGCAATGGTTGCTACAGCGACTGCCGGGCGAGACGCGACACGGTTCGGGTTCTGCATGATAGACACTCCTGCTTTCTTCCTCGTGCACTCCTGAGCCAGGTTCAGTGTACTGTCGGCGTCCGCGGAAAGCGAACGGTGCATGTCGCGAACCACCGGACCGGACGATCCAGGACCCGTAGCAGCGAGTGGCCTGCGGTCCCGAGATATGTGGGCCGCGCCGTGTCACGCCTCGCGAATGTGGTTGCTGTCCACCGCGCCGTCAGCGTAAGATCGAGCTGGACGTGTCCGTCGTGAAGTCGACCGCGAATGTTCGAAACCGGAGATCGCATCATGTATGCTAACAAGGCGTTCATCCTGTGCATCCTGTGCCTGGCGATGATTGGTGTGCCGGGCAGCCCGTTGTGGAGCCAGGATACTCCCGCCGCGAAACCCTCGATGCTCGACGCATTCCTCCGTGCGGGCATGCCGGAAGAGATCCTGTTTGCGGTCCGGAAACCGAGTATTGACGGCCACTGGTACGGCAATATCGCCTACTATGCGAATGACCAGTGCCAACCCACCTTCCCCATGAACTCCGGTGGCCAGTTGTGCATCTACAATGTGAAGACCGGGCAGGTACGGACGATTCTGGACGATCCCGAGGGGAACATTCGCGACCCGCAGATCCACTACGATGCCCAGAAACTCATCTTCGCCTACCTGCCACGCGGGAAGCGCCACTACAGCCTGTATGAGATCAACCTGGATGGCACCGGCTTGCGGCAGTTGACCGGTGTGGGCGAAGACGTGGTGCCCGGCATGGAGGACCACCAGGTGTTCTCGCCGCCGGGCTGGGACGATTTTGAGCCGACGTATCTGCCCGACGGCCAGATCATATTCTGCTCGACCCGCGCCAATCGTTACGTGCAGTGTTGGCTCACGCAGGTAGCGACGCTCTACAAGTGCGACGCCAATGGTGACAACATTCGACCTGTATCGACCAACGTTGAACAGGACAACACGCCGTGGCCGCTCGCCAACGGCCAGATCGCCTACATGCGCTGGGAGTACGTTGACCGCTACCACATGGGCTATCACCACTTGTGGGTGATGAATCCCGACGGCACGCGCCAAATGGTGCTCTACGGCAACCAGATCAATCACGGCGTCATCCTGGCGCCCAAACCGGTGCCGCACAGCTCCCGGCTGGTCGTCACCTGGTCGCCGGGGCACGGCATGCGCGAGCACTATGGAAAGATCGCGCTCATCGATCCGCGTCTGGGGCCGGACGATCCGCGCGGTCTCCAGTACATCAGCAAGGACAACGTCCACTGCGATCCGTGGGCGCTGAGCGAAGATCGATTCCTGGCCGCCAACAAGACGGCGATTGAGCTGGTCAATGGCCAGGGGGAGACGGAAGTGCTGTATCGCCTGCCCGCCGAGTTGGTCCAGGCCGGCTACTGGATTGGCGAACCGCGGCCGGTGTTGGCGCGCGTCCGCGAGCCCGTCATTCCTGACCAGACGGACGCGGCGGCGGAGTATGGGACCCTGGCGCTGGTCAACGTCTACGCAGGCCGCAAGATGCGGGACGTGGCACCGGGCACGATCAAGAATCTGCTCATCTACGAGGTGTTGCCGAAGCCCATCAACTACTCCGGCGCCATGTCCGAGATGTCAGCTGGCGGCACCTTCTCGGTGGAACGGCTGGTGGGCACAGTTCCGGTGTCTGCAGATGGCAGCGCCTACTTCAAACTGCCGCCGCTGCGCAGCTTCCTGTTCCTTGCCATGGATGGAAATGGGCATTGCGTGAAGCGCATGCACTCGTTCACGTCGGTCATGCCGGGCGAACGCACGACGTGTATCGGCTGCCACGAACCCCGCACCGAGACGCCCGCCGTGGACACGCGCGACGCGCTGCTGCGCGTCACGCGCAATGCGCCCGTGGATCCCACGCCGGTTCCCGGCGTACCGGAGATCTTCGACTACCTGCGGGACGTGCAGCCGATTCTGGACAAGCACTGCCTGGAATGCCACAACCACGACCGGGAAGAAGGAGGCTTCAATATCTCGGGGCATTGGGGCCCGCTCTATCCGATCGGCTACATCCAGATGTCGTGGCGGGATCTGTTCGGCGACAACCGGATCATCTTGCCGTACGCTGAGCACAGCAAGAGCAATTTCGCCCCCTATGAAATCGGCACCGGGTCCAGCCGCCTGCTCAAACTCATCGAATCCGGGCATGCGGGTGTCGAGATGCCGGAAAGTGAACAGATCATCATCCGCCACTGGCTCGATGCCGGCGCGAACTACGCCGGCACCTACGCAGTCAACAGCCACGGTACGATCGGCTACTACGTGCATAGCGTCAACGTTCGGAACGACAAGGACTGGCCGGAGACTCAGGCCATGGTGGAGGTCATGAACCGCCGCTGTGACCGATGCCACGCGCCGACCGACGAGGAAAAGAAGATCGGCACATACGCGCTCCCCGCACACTTCTATGCCCGGTACTACCCGCCGGACGAACACCAGAAGAACCGGTACGTAGCGCACACCATGTCCGAAGACGGTGGCCGGTTCAACCGGCACCTGATCTTCAACCTGTCGTATCCGGAGCTGTCGAAAGCCGCGCGTGCACCGCTGGCCAGACAGGCTGGCGGGCTCGGCGTCTGCCAGGCGAAGTCCGGCGAAGCGGTGTTCCAGGACAAAACCGATCCTGACTACCAGGTCATCGTCGCGGCGATCGCCCGCGGCCGGCGGCACATCCTGGAAGAGAACAACCGTTTCTGCATGATCAATCCGAGCCCCAACAACGGTCCGGACTGCCCGGTCCAGTACGTGCCGCGCCGGGACTATGTGCGCGAGATGATCCGCTACGGCATCCTCCCAGTGGACCACGATTTCAACGCCTCGATCGATCCGTTCGAACTGGATCAGGCATACTGGAGATCGTTCTGGTACGTGCCGCAGTGATACCGGGCATGCCCTGAGAGCAGGGTCCGCTCGGCTGCAAAACGTACGCATGGATCTTCCATGTGCCCCCCAGTTCTTTTCCCGCGTGTTGATTTGTACTGAAGGCGTCTACGATGAACGATCGACCAATCACTCGATATGTTGCCGGGGTGCTGTTGTTGCTGTGCGTGATCAGCGCGCGTGCCGCGGCTGCTGACCGGCCGGCGCCCGACGCGCCGATCCTCGGCGTGCCCCTGACACATTCCGACTGGGTGCTCAAAGACAATGTGCCGGGACTCGACGACGGACTTGCCGGTGTACGGCACGTGCTCGACATGTGCAAGGCGGCCGGCTGGTCCCGGATCTACTGGCGATGCCTCGATTCCGGCCGCTCGCTCCATCCCTGCCAACTGATGGACCCGATGGGGGCTCCGCACGGCGACAACGGCTTTGACTTTGATCCGAAGCCGGAACTGCAGAGAGTGATGAGCCAGCACGCGGCCACGTCGGGCAGACGCGAGGCGATCATCTGGTCGACCGGCCAGCGCGATGCCGAGGGGCCTCCCGTGGGAAAACTACTCAGCGACAATGTCGGCTATTGGGGCGAGGTCGTGCTGACCGGCGTCACCTATACCTACGAATCGGGCCCGGACAATCCGCCAGACAGATTCCAAGGCGATGCGTCCCTGTTCGGCCGCCGCCTGCTCGATGGCCGAGTTGGAGGCAACTGGTGGGTACCGGTGGGGCAGGGTCCCGGTCAGCCGTTGAAGGCGGTCTTCGATTTCAAGCGGCCCTGTTGTTTCACGGAAGTGGACGCGATCTGTACACGCACGCCGAACATCTCGTTGAAGATCGACGTGCGCCAGACGGAGAACGACCCGTGGGTCACGGTGTTGGACCGGCCGCTGGATCAAGCACCCGGCACGCCAGTGAACCGGGCCCGACTCGCCGGCAATCCCGCCGGCCGATTCATGCGCGTATCGGTCGGCTCGGCGGAGACCACCTGGTTGGACGAGATACTTGTGTGGGGCACGGCCGAGGTGTCGCAGCGCTACCCCGAAAACATCGCCCCTACCTATCGCCGAGATCTGGCCCCCGGTACGCTCTGCTCGGTTCCGGGGATGGCGGCCACGGTGTTCCCGCAGGACCGTTTTTCCCAGTGGCAGTCGTCACTCGGCCAGCATGCCACGGCACCGGCAGTCTGGGCTGAGGCGGAGCAGGCCAGCCCGGCCGAACCGATTCTGCCCGATGCGGAAGCTATCAACCCGCACGTCCACCTGTTCCTTGCCCGCAACGAAACGGAAAGCCGCTTCCTGACGTTGACCAACGTTTCCGCCACCGACCCACTGGCGTTGACGATCGACGATATCCGGTTGTGCGCGGCCGGGTCCGAGGAGCCTGATGCCCGCGTGCAGGCGCGGCTCCTCGTCGGTGGTGCGTTGCCCGCCGCCGCTCCGCAGCATCCGCTGACGGACGAGCAACGCCTGCGGCTGATGATCGACGGTGACATGCCCACCGACCTGCCTGGAGAGGGCGACGTTGCTGTCCTGCCGTTCTTCGATCGGGGCCAGTTGCTCGGCCGCAGCCTGATGGAGCGCTACCTGGCCAACGGCCTGGAAATTCGCGATTACCCCCGCGTCGTGCTGCCGCCGGGCGGCTCGGCTGTCTTCATGCTCCGCGCTACCACGTCCGGTCTGCCCCCCGGCCGGTATACCGGTTCGATCTGCGCGGTGACAGACAGTGGTGTGCGCGTCGCCACGCCTCTGGAGGTGGACGTGGTGGATGTCACGCTGCCGGATCTGGACCTGTGGATTCACAGCTGGGGCAACAGTACGTCCCAGTTCCCCTTCGAGACGCAGAGCCGATTCGCGCACGATGTGCGCGCCAACCGGGAGCTGGGCGTGACGGTCTTCAGCGGCTGGCCGGAGCCTGGCAGTAAAGCGTCGCTGTTCGGGTCCGCCGGGCGGACCTATTACCATGTCATGGGGATCCCGGACAGCTATGTGCATCGCGGCTACGGCGGCCAGCTTGACCCCGGGCAGCTTACGGCGGAGGACGAATCGCGTCTGGCGGCGCACTTGCAGGAGTTAGTTGCGCGGGCGCAGCAGCTCGGCTTGCAGTACGACGATTGGTGGGTGGAACTCTGGGACGAGCCGCAGGAGAATAACGTGGCGATCTTCGCGGCGCTGGCCCGCATCCTCCGCCGCACCGACTCGCACGTGCGCATCTTCATGAATCCGCTCTTCTGGCGCCCGGGGCACGCTCCCGACGAAGTCATCGTCCAGCACCTGGCACCCTGGTACAACGAGTTGATCGATGTCTCGGTGCCGATCACGACGCTGGTGGGAGACAACCTGGCGACGCGCGAACTGTGGGCCAAACCGCGCTTCGTGCGCGCCTTTTACATTCACCCCGCCGCGCGCGGAGGCCGCGCGATGGCCTGGAAGGCGTTCGATCTCGGTTTCAACGGCTGGGGCTACTACTGCTACTTCTCGCCACGCGGCAATCCGTGGGACATTCGCACCTGGACCGAGTTGGGCTACAGCTACCAGATGGTGTTTCCCGGTCCTGCCGGGCCGATCATCATGCCAATCTACGAGGAAATGCGCGACGGCTGGGAAGACTACCGGCTGCTGGCCGTGCTGCGCGAGCATGGCCGAGACGAGGCGCTGCAGGACCTGATACGCCGCTACCGGTCTGGCGAGCCGCTTCCGGAACTGCGACGGGCCGCCCTGCGGTCGTGTGCGAGGCCTCATATGACGCAATGATGGGCGATCTTGTCGAAGGTTGCGTATTTCCGGCCATCGACAACGCCGTGGACAAGCTACACGGTTAATTCGTGCCGGCGCACGGCCCAAGACCATTTCATCGTGAAGAGTTCACCCTCCAGTTGCATTACTTGCGCCACATGCACGTGAACAGCAAATGGTATCGTGGCAGCAGTTGCGTTTTGTTCGCGTGTCGATAGAAGTCACGTTTCGTGACCTATTCGCGCCACGCGAACTTTCGTCCTCTTTCCGTGGGAACGCGCCAATGTCATGCCGAGCTTCTGAGTACGCCGAAGGCGTTACACTCCAAAGCCCGGGGTCGCTGCGCAGCGGCGCACCCTGGGTAGGGAACCGTCCACGATAGGGCGGCCGAGCCGTGAGGTAACCAACTAACCGGCGGCCACCGAGGCCGCAACGGACCGCATGTTGCGTCGTGCGTGGCACTGGTATCCCTTTGTGAAACGCCTTCGGCGTATCCTGCGAAATGGGTACGGAACCCAGAGTGCGCTGCTGCGCAAGCGACCCTGGGCTGCGGAGTGTAACCGCTTCGCGGTAAAGAACAGCGGACAAGCAGACAACCGAGAATAGAGTAGGAGAGAGGATAAAGTCGAGCAAAGAAGACAAAGGCTACCACGCTCTACTCGCTCCCATGTCACGCCGAGCCTCCGAGTACGCCGAAGGCGTTACACTCCACAGCCCGGGGTAAGCCGCGCCTCGCGGCGCTACCCGTGGGTACGCGTGCCCGTGAACATGTCGGTCGAGCCGCGGACGCCGCGCTGAACCGGCGG
>JAAYDI010000116.1 GCA_012729315.1 Planctomycetaceae bacterium | reverse complement strand
TGTCCACTACAACCGGCTCGGAATGACCGAGCCTTTCACCGTCCCAGAGGTGGCCTAACAGGACTCCGGAAATATCCGGAAACAGACACTCTGACTCCAGTCTGCCCGCCACGAGTCGCCCATTGCCGGCCGGGCCCCCGGAAGCCCGGCCGCGGCTGCTTTCGGTCTCGGTCTCGGAGGCCGCCGGTTCAGCGCGGCGTCCGCGGCTCGACCGGCATGTTCTCGGGCACGTGTACCCACGGGTGGCGCCGCGAGGCGCGGCTTACCCCAGGCTGTGCTAGGGGCGCCGGGTTGACGCCGGCCTGAGACCTGTCCAAGATGGCGGCGTTGAGTACAGGTCCTGCGTCGGGGACCGGCCGTGCTGCGGGACCCTGACGAACGCATCGCGCTTTGCACTTCATACCGAAGGATCCGCCATGCGCTATCCGCTCATCATCGCAACCGTGTCGCTGTTGGGTCTGGTCAGCTTGCCGCACGGTTTGCTCCCAGCGGCCGAAACATGGGCCGTGCCGGTGATTGAACTGCCGGCCGTCAGTCAGCATCCCGCGCTGGCGTGCGATGCGGAGGAGCTCGCGCGGCTGCGCGCGGCGTACCGCGGCGAAGGAGCGGAACAACGCACTGTAGCGGCGCTCGTCGCGCAGGCCGATCGTGCCCTCCGGTCGCCACTGGTCTTCCCGCCGCGTGGCGGACAGCACAATCAGTGGTATCAGTGCGAGAAGTGCCAGACGGCGCTCAAAACAATCGATCCGGAGCATCATCAGTGCCCGAGCTGCCAGCACATCTATACCGGCGCACCATACGACGATGTTATCTTTTCCAGGACGCACAACGGCAACCTGCAGAACATGGTGACGGCGGCCTGGGCGTACGCGATTACCGAGCAGCCGACGTACGCTGAATTCGCTCGGCGCGTATTGCTCGGTTACGCCGAGCGATACACGACCTATCCCTACCACGCCGCCGACCTTTCGGACGATCCGCAGCGGAGCCGGTCTGGCGGGCACCTGTTCGAGCAGACGTTGAACGAAGCGGCTGCCTTCGCGAACGCGGTGGGGCCCGCCTACGATTTGATCCACGACTGGTCGGGGCTTTCGCAGGCAGACCACCAGACGGTCCGCACGGGGCTGCTGGTCCCCATGCTGGAGAACATCGCCCGGCATGCGGCGGGGAAGAGTAACTGGCAGACGTGGCACAACGCGGCGTTTATCTGGGGCGGCGGACTGCTCCGCGATGAGGCCTGGATCCGGCGGGCGATCAGCGATCCTGAGAACGGATTTGTGTTCCAGTTGCAGACGTCTGTGATGGAAGAGGGCATGTGGTATGAGAACAGCTGGGGGTATCATTTCTACACCCTCTCGGCCATGATCGAGATCGCCGAGGCGGCGCGGCGATTGAACATCGAACTGTGGAGTCACCCGGCGCTGAAGAAGATGTTCACCGTGGCGCTCGAGTACACGATGCCCGACGGCCGCTTCCCGCGCTTCGGCGACGATACCGACACGTCGATCGTGGGCGCGACGTGGTATCTGGAGCATGCTTACCGGGCGTATCGAGACCCGGCCATGCTCCCCTATCTGTCGCAGGAACCCAGCCGGCAGTCGATTCTGTTTGGCAGAAAGCCAGGCCCGCCTCCTGAACCGCCCCAGCTGTCCAGCCGGCTGTTCCCAGGGGCCGGGCATGCGATCCTGCGCACGCAGGGCGAGGCAAATCTGGCGGCCGCCATCACGTTCGGCCCTTATGGCGGTTTTCACGGACACCTGGATAAGTTGAGCTTCGTGCTGTTCGGCTATGGGCGCGAGTTGGGATACGATCCCGGGCGGGCACGCAGCCAGGCGTACCGATTGCCGATCCACCGCGACTGGTACAAGGCCACCCTCAGTCACAACACGGTTCTCGTCGATGGCCGGTCGCAGCAGCCGGCCGCCGGCACCCTGGTGTCGTTCGCCGCCACGGAACACTTCGCCGCGGTCGTCGCGGACTGCAGCGAGGCCTATCCGGGCGTGCGGCACCGCCGCCTCCTCTGCCTGACACCCGACTACCTTGCCGTGCTGGACGATCTGCATTCGGACGCACCGCACCGATACGACTGGGTCTATCACAATCGCGCGGACGGCGTCGCGTGCGATGTGGCCAGCCAGCCTGTCGCACACCTGGCGCTGGAATTCCCCGGCCAGGAGTATCTGCAGTCTTTGCAGCAGGGCCAGACCGAACAGGCGATTCGCGTGCGTTTCACGGACGAGGCGGGGGATACGCTGCTGCTGGTCGCGCGAAATCCAAATGGAGCGTCGACCGAGACGACCGTAACGGTCGGAGACGGCGTCGGCGCGTCGGTTGCCGAACGGATCCCATTGGCTCTGGTCACGCGCCACGGCCCTGCCGTGCAGTTCGCGGCAGTCATTGCGCCGAGCCTGGCGGGCGCGCCCGTTCCTGTCTCGGCCGTCGACCTGCAGGTTGTCGACGGCACACGTCATCTGCGCGTCGAGCGTGGTACGGTGGCGGATCTCATTGTGCTGGATCCTCAGGGCAACACGCAGCTGAACGTCGGTGGCCGGGACATCTCCTGGCCGGCACGTTGATCTCCGGGCTGGAACGCGGCAGATGAGAGGCCGCGCGCCTGGCGATGCTCGCTCATCCTCCACGGTGTCGAAGACGTCGAAGACCACGTCCATGCGTGAGGACACTTGACGGGCAATCGCCGGCACGCGACAAAGGATACCGGTCCGCGCTTCACTTCGATGTTGACGGAGAATGGATCGTGCCGAAGACACCCGACGAGATACTGGCTGCCGAATTGAAGAAGCTGGCCGTCAAGGCCGGGAAGTTGGAAGTTGGAGCAGGGGTTGTCAGCTCGGTGGCCAACAAGCTGCCTGTCGACGCGTATACGGTTGAGCTGCAATTTCCGGTCAGCGCGGAAGCGGCCTTGCGCGAGGCGTGCGACCTGCTGCAGGAAGAGGGCCAGCTGCGCGACGACGTGGCGCGGCCAGGATCCGCCCCCGCGGTGTCCGCTGTGGTCAAGTCCGGGTTCATGGGCCTCAACCCGGCCGTAGTGACCGTCGAGGTGGTGCCGGTGGGAACCGCAGAGGTGAAAGTGACGGTGGTGGGGAGAGCCAAGGAGGGACTGATCAAGCAACGTGCGGGGGAGAAGGTGGCCAGGAAGATTGCCGATCAGTTGCAGCACCGGATGGGCAACCGGGGATGAATCCCGAGTGGCGGGCGGAATGGCACGTCTGGGCGGGGGCCGGGCCAGCCTGGGCCGGTTGAGTGAGCTACACTTCCGTGCGGCAGTCAATGTCCGGTGCGCGGCGCGCCGGCTCTCCGCGAGCACTGGAGTGCACGGTCCCATGAGGCTGATCGAGATCCTGGAATCGCCCGGCGTGTATCGGTTGTGGCAGGCGCCTTTCTGGAGGTCGAAGTTCGCCCCGGTGGCGCGCCATAACGATCTGAGACGGATCCGGCGCGTACTGGATGTCGGTTGCGGGCCCGGCACGAACGCCGCGTTGTTCGCCGATTCCGAGTACCTTGGGGTCGATTACAACAGCCAGTACATTACCTACGCGCGGCGCAAGTTCCGCGGCGACTTCGTCCAGGCGGATGCACGCGGTTTCGTGCCTCCGGAAGGCGCGACGTACGACCTGATACTCGTCAACAGTTTCTTTCACCACATCGACGACGAGAACGTGCGGTTGATCCTGAAACGCTTGAGCCACGCGCTGGCTCCGCAGGGTCACATCCACATCCTGGACCTGGTCCTGCCTTCGCGGCGCAGCCTCGCCCGGTATCTGGCCAGACACGACCGTGGCGAATATCCCCGCACGCTGGACCATTGGCAGGAACTGTTCCAGGATGACTTTGCACCGAGTGTGTTCGAGCCGTACCATGTGTCGCTGGCGGGGATCCCTCTGTGGCACATGGTCTACTTCAAGGGAGCCCGGCAGGCGACGGAAGAGAGGTCTTGAGAAGAGAGGTCTTGACACCATGGGCGCTGCCCCCGGCTTGCTGCCCGGTCGTGCACCCTGTCCGTCCAAGGGAGGTTGTACCCGTTGCCAGGTCGCATCGTCCGATTCATGCTGATGCTGGTGCTGTCGTGGTGCGTGATGACGTGCACTCACGAGCTGGGACACATCGTAGCTGGCTGGAGTTCTGGTGGTACGCTCAGGAACGCGGACCTGCGCCCGTGGCACCTCCCGTACAGCATCTTCGATCCTGATCCGCACCCGCTGGTCACGCGATGGGGCGGACCGGTCTGCGGCGCGATTCTTCCGCTCGGGATCGCGCTGGCAGTGCGCCGGCAGTGGCTGTTCTTCATCGCGTACTTCTGCGTGCTGGCAAATGGCACCTACCTGGCGACGTCGTGGCTGGCTGGCGGCAACAAAGAGTTTCTGGACACGCCGCAACTGTTAGCGCATGGTGCCCACCCCGCCACCGTTGCGGTATACTGCGTCGTCACGATAGGAGTCGGCTACGTTGGATTCCGCCGGCAGTGCGTTCGTATGCTGCGACCGCCGGCCAGTGACACCGCGCTTTCGGCACAGAGAAGCGCGCGGCGAACGCCGGTGAAGTGAAGGCGGTGGGCGGGCCGATGTGGGCGGGCCGATGCAGGTGGGTGAAGCGGCGGCGTCCGAGACGAAACCGGAGTCTTGCGAGCCGCCCGTGTGATCGGTGTCGTGCGGTGGACGGGCGATGAGCTGGGTGTTCTTGATATCTGCTGGTCTGTTGGAAATGGTGTGGGCCGTCGGCATGAAGTACACGCAGGGATTCACGAAGATTGGCCCGAGCGTGTTCACTCCAGCGTTGCATACGATTTCAGGTGGTGCTGTCCGAGCCCACCGCGAGCCGCCCATTGCCGGCCGGGCCCGCGGAAGCGCGGCCGCGGCTGCTTTTGATCTCGGTCTCGGAGACCGCCGGTTCAGCGCGGCGTCCGCGGCTCGATCGACATGTTCACGGGCACGCGTACCCACGGGTAGCGCCGCGAGGCGCGGCTTACTGGCTGTGTTACGATCGCCGCGCTGCGGCTCAAGACGACAGTTCGCGTGGTGCGAATAGGTCACGAAACGTGACTTCTATCGACACACGAACAAAACGTGATCGCAGCCACGATACGAGTTGCTTTTCACATGCATGTGGCGCAAGTATTGCAACCGGAGGGTTCACTCTGGCAGCCATGACGGCGAGCTTCTACTTGCCGTCGCCTGCATCCGGATTGTCGGGCAGGGCCGTGTCGGTTCGCTCTATGTCCATGCTCGCGGTGGGGGGCGAAACGGAGCCGATCCGGCGGGCGCGGATGGATGCACCGCCGTTCTTCACAAACTGGTCGACTGCGCCTTTTCCACCCAGGACGACCCAGTAGTGGATGTCGCCTACGCCGAGATTCTGGGGATCGTTGACATCACACACAAGCGTCTGCCAGGCGTTTCCGGCATTGGTCTGCCCAAGCCCCGGCATCTCAGTGTTCATCTGCTCGATCGAGAATCCGTGTCTGCCCGAGACGGTGACATGATGAGTGTTGCGGTATGTGCCCAACCGGCCGAAGTGGGACGCATGATGGGCTTGAACGAACTCGAGGCCGTTGATGCAGCTGGCCACCACGATACTGTCCCCATCCGTGTGCTCGTTGACCACGATTCCAGTGTGGTATCCGGTGACCACCACGTTCCGCAGGATTGTCAATGCCGCGTTGTTGCACGCCGGAGTGACCAGCCCTTTGGTGCCATGGGTTGGTTGCGATGCTTGCACGTTGTACACGCCCGTGCTGACGATCACATTCTCGATCCGGCACTGCAGGGCGCATTCCAGGTCGATGCCGCCAATGCCGGGATTGTCATAGGTTCGGACGTCCAGATTCCTGAGCACCACATAGACTGCGGAGAAGCTACCGTAGAGCGAATTGGTCGGGCGACTGGCCGTGGCCGAGATGACCGCGGGGCCTGTTTCGGAAAGGGACTTGACGATCGTACCGCTATTGTGAAACGACGGTGATCCGATCGTCCCAAAAACCGGTGTCGGTTCGCTTTCGCCCACGATCTCCAGAGTAATCCAGCTCGGTATCGGCGTGGAAACCGCCGGGATCACGATGTTGCCGCGATAGACGCCGTCCGGCAGCACCATCCGGCCCCCCCCGGCCTCGACGACCGCCTCGAGGCAGGCCGAAAAAGCCGCGGTGTTGTCGGTCTTGTCGTCACCCTTCGCCCCGTAATCCAGCACATTGAATACCCGCGGTTTCGCAGGGGCGTCATCTGAGGTCATGCGCTCGCTGCCGTTCACCCCCGCAACTCCACCGGCCACCAGAGAGCCGCATATCGCGGCCAGGATCATCGTCGCACGCATCGAGTTTCTTTTCCTTTCTCCTGCCGAACCGCCCACTGTCATTTAGAAAGCCGGTTGTTCCGTGTTGAGTATATCGGCGCGCTTGTCGATCAGGTTCTTCATCCGGTCGTTCAACTCCAAGACCGTTCGACTCTTCTGCTCACAGAAACTCCGCCGCATGATCAGCGTCTATCTTGACCTGTCCGCCCGCAGAGTGTCAAGGCGCAGACCCACTTATACAACCCAACAAATGACGAATTTCGGAGCCTGAATGCCGCCGAGAATTTGCAGCATGTTCCGTAGCGGACCACGAGTTTCATCTTGCGCAAGAGCGACTTCGCGCAGGCGTTCCAGTAAGGGCCAAGAACATATAAAGACGTTCGCGATGCGCGCTGCGGTCCTGTCGGCGCGCCGAATTGACACCTGTACGGCTATTGCCAGCCAGCGAAACGCCGTGCCGACGAATTCTTCGCGAGTCACGCACTCCCCAGATTACCGGTATACGGAGCGCCCAGATAGGTTTCCGGGCAGATACGAACTAACGGGGCTGCAAACCCTCGGGAGCCGTACTACCAAAGTTGTCCTTCACAGTTTTGATGAGTTGTTCAAGTGTGGCTTGGCGAACAGGATCCTCATGCTGACCAATCTGGTCGGCCAGTTCCAGAACGAGGGCCTCGCAATGGCGGTAGCGGGCAGTGGAAGCAAGTCCCGCAACGATCAAGTGTCTTTCCCACGAGGTTGTAGAGGGCGACCGGAAGAGCTCCATTGCTAGTTCGGTCGATAACGCCAACTCGGGATACTGGAGACAATGGGCGATCGTTCGTCTCGGCAACTCCGCCATCGAGTTCCACTCTGTGCGAATCCAATTCTCAGCCTCAGTCTGCCCGATCGCCTTGGCTAGAGTCTTCATCAGAAAGCCGCAAAGAACGGTTTCTTCCCAGTACGTCCCCGCCATGATGAACTCATAGCAGAATTGACGAAACCGATTCGGGTCATGGCTACTCATGTGCTCCAATTCCCGAAATGCGTCCTCTTCCTGGCGTTTCAGGCGATTCACGAATTCTGTTGGTAACATCGTTTGCCCTCCAGTGCTCCGGTCAGTCTGGTAACAAGCCAGATAGCGGAGATATGTGCTTCGGAGCCAAGCCAGCGTTGAGGATTGTCTCTGCCATGGCTGCAAACCATCCCTGGTCTTCCGCGGGGAGAATGGGGTGGGGTTGCATATAATGACCGGACTCGGAATTGAGGTTCACGGTTTTGTCTGGCTTGAAGACCAGACGGCCCGCCGCTCAGCACGCGCCTTCGCCCCCATCCCGGCACCCACTGCAATGCCGACAAATGTGCTGTCGCCACCCAATGCGGCATCTATTCCGCCTAGCATTCCGCCGATTGCCGCACCGATCGCCATTGAAGCCGTTAGCCCTGCCAGCCCCTCGAACCGTCCGGTAGGATCGCTGAAATTGATCCCGTCGCCGTGGCAGTAGAGGTACTTGTGGAGGGATTGGGGGTCTTGGTTGATGCCCGCGAACGAATCCAGCGTCGTGAACGTTCCCGTCGCCGAGCGGTAACAGCGTCCACCGTCCGTGCCGAGATATTGAAGGCCCGTGGCGGCGTCAGTCTTCTCGCCAGAGTAGAGATACGTCGTCAAAGCCGAAGAAGGATCGAAGTCAACGGCATTGCCGAAGGCATCGTAGGCGTAGACTTGGTTCGCGACAATCTGGCCGGAGGAGTTGACCAGCGCTCACAGCCGCCCCTCGAGATCCACCGCGTACTCCAGCTGCCCCAGCCCCACGCTACTGGCCCGCGGATCGGGGCCCGCGTCGATCGCCGCCAGCGACGCGTCGTTGTACACTGTCAGCTCGGTGAATCCGGAGCCGGCGATCACCCCCAGCGGCAGTGTGCGACTCGTCTGGCGACCCAGGTCATCGTATTCGTGGTAGGTGATGATCGTTTCCACGTCGAAGTCGGGAGCGAGCGGATCGTGCTGGGCGATCTCCGCCACGCGGCGGCCCAGCGCGTCGTACACGCTGAGGGTCCGCGAAAGATCCTCGAACACGGTGGCCGTCATGCGGCCCGCTCCATCGTAAAGCGTCTGCGTCACGTGGCCCAAGGCGTCGGTCGACTGAATCGCTCGGCCCACGTTGTCATACTTGGTCTGCGTGCGCAGCACGTCCGCGCCCGCCAAAGGCACTTCCCCGTCGTACGTCGTCACATCCAGCCCGTCGCCGGCCAGGTCGACCGCCTGGATCACGTCCGTCTGCCTCCCTGCCAGATCATAGCGGAACCACTATTGAGTGCTGCCCCCTGTGCTTTCTTTGCTTTGCCCACTCGCCTTCGGACTGGACGAACGAAAGGCGCCGTCGAATACGATTATGCTCGCCGCAGAACATATCGTGCATAGTAGAAAGACCCGCGTTGTCGTGCTTCGCGCGTCGTCACCAAACCCGAAAGCTGCAGCTGTCAACAGCGCAATTCGCGCCCAGGAAAAGAAAGCAGCGAAGGCGAGTAGCATGAGAGCCACTTCAACCCACCTGTGCTCGCGACGATTGCCGCAGGCCATGGCCAGCACTAGAAACTGAAGGACGACAGCGACAGCGACACTGCCATTCCCCGAGGCGTCAACGCAGGTGCTCCAAATCGAATCGCTAGTCACACACAGTAGGGAAGCGGAAACGGCTAAACATGCCATTACGACCACGTACATTGGTGAGTCTCCGTCCAGGCAATCGCAGGTATCCGAATGTCAGGGGGCCGTAATCCCGCTATTGTGACCGTAGTTCAACGGCCACGTCCTGTGAAACTTGACAGGATCATAGACTTCCGGGCTGTTCGTTCGCCACGGGTCGAGAACAAGATCCGGAAACGGGTACTTGCCAGTTACAGGGTCCTTCGTGTCCTTGAAGGTCAGAGTCAGAAAAGAATGAAGTGGGTGGATCGGAAGCCACAATTCCCAATTGCCGGTTTCTGGGTCGGAGTGAGGAAGGAAGACGAAGTCTTCAGACCAACCCCACTTGGGTACGTTATAGTGTGATCGTAGGCCCCACTGCGTACCGCTCACAGCCGCTTTAAGGCGTCGATCACTCTCCAATCGCATCACCCACTCCGTACACCTATTGCCAAGCCCAAAGGTGTTTCCAATCCACGCTCCGTGGCTGCCCTTGTTGGCATCGACGACCTCGACGTACGCTCTGGCGATCCGTTCTGCCGCCATGGAACCACTTGCCAGCTCAGCGTCAGAGATTTCGTGGTGGTCAAAGCGAGCCTGAAGCACCCCTTTGAGATGCCTGGCGATCATGGATGCGTCGGTGGGACCACCGCTGGTCGGATTAAAGAGAATGCCCATAGCGGCAAAGTACCCACCCGAGGCAGAGAGATAGCCAGCGTAAGTGAAGCAACCATATCCAACGACGTTTTTCAGGAACGCCATCGCGCTGAATCCGGCTGAGGTAACGACGGCATTATGTCGCATTCGGGCGATCGTCAGGCCAGCCATGCCCCCTAGCACGCCGACTGCTGTGCCGACGAATTTGCCGCTGGGATCGATTCCCTGGACTGGATCCGCATGCACATACAAGTACTTGTGCAGACTCAGCGGATCCTGCATGTTGCCCGCAAACGGATCGAGCCGATTGAACGTCCCGCTGGCTGGGTCGTAGTAGCGGGCCCGCAGGTACTGCAGGCCGGTGCTGTCGGTCAGCTCGCCCGAGTAGAGTAGCGAGGTGAGCGCCGTGGCCGCATCGAGCCGGTTACCGTAGGCGTCGTAGCGGAACACCTGGCCGCTGAGGATCTGGCCGTTGACGTCAACCAACGCGCGCGTCGATCCGTGGCCGTCGTAGAGTTCGTAGGGTGTGACGAGATCGCGTCACACGCAGCATCCACCGTCACACGGCCGTGTCGCGAGCGATGTCACACCATGGCGCGGCAGGTGCATGGCGCGCCGGCGCTCGCCGGAGGTGCATGGTGTGACTGCGCTCGCCATCGCGTTTTGGGATGGGATTGACGTATTTGTGGCGAGCGTCGTCACACCCTACGGGGTGCTGAACCGCCGCGCGGACGTGTTCGTAACGCGCGCCGGCGACTGTCTTGATTGTGCGGGCGTTCTGGCGGCGAGCTGGTCACCCGACTTTATGATGGACAACAAAAAAGCCACGCCTGGCGGGGCGTGGCTCGAAGCGGAGGGCACGGGACTCGAACCCGCAACCGGTAAACCGGCACCTGATTTCGAATCAGGCCGCTAGCCATTCGCTTACCCTCCGTAAGTCGTTTGTCAGAATGTTCTTGCGTCGCTTCTCCGGATTTGGCGAAACTCGTGTGCAGCTGGCCGCGGGTGGCCACGAGCCTGGAACACGCGCTGCAGCCACCGTTCATTATATACCCTCGGCATCGCAATCACTCAAGTACATGCGATTGTTCCGGCCGGCCGATCAGTCCTCATTCTGGCGTATACCAGCTGCATTATGGGGCGCGATGCCCGCGCGGTTCGTCACGCGGGTTATGCCGGTTGGGAAGAGCAGCGGGAACTGGCGGGCCGGGATGGCGACGGCGTGGGCGTCGCGGGAGGCGGCTCTTGGCCGTGGTACCTGGTGCCGGTTGCGGGCTGCCATGGCCGCTGTTACCCCAACTGGCGTGTGCCGTGTCCGCAGCGTCTGCGGTACAGGCTGTGGCGCGCACAACGCTCAGTTCTGCAGTAGCGATTCTCGCGAATGCAGGTCATGTAGGTGGGGGGGCATTTTCCGTGACCATTGCTGGCGCGGGTGTCCGATACGGAAGACGGCGGTTGCCCGTCGGGGTGCGGTGCTGCCGCTTTCTGCACACGCTGGGGGCATCTAAGGAACAGAGAGCATGAGCAAGAATACCACGCGCGTTGTAACCCGAGCCAGCGATGGCACCTTGCGTATCAAGGACTATCCCTCGACCGATGCGCTGCTGGAATTCCACACCCAGATCGGGATCGACGACTGCAGTACCGACTTGGCGCTGCGTGGTCTGCCCGTCTTCCGGGGCCTGATTGGCCCGATGCCCGAGGGCAAGGACGTTGTGCGGTACGAAACCCCCGAAGTCTTCGAGACGTTGACCAAGGAATGGAGCAACAGCAAGCCGACGCGTCGCACGCGGCGCCGCACGCGGGTCAACTCGGATGCCGCCGCCCCCGCCGTGCCGCTGGTCGACGACCTCGTTTTCGATGCGGAGATGCAGCATGGCTGAGAAGACGGTCTTCCAGAAGATCATTGACCGGGAGATTCCGGCGTCGATCGTCTACGAAGACGAGCATTGTCTGGTATTCCGGGACATCGACCCGCAGGCGCCCACGCACCTGCTGCTGATTCCCAAGAAGCCGATTCCTTCACTGGCCGCGCTGACCGCGGAAGATCGCGCGGTGGCGGGCCACCTGCTGATGATGGTGCCCAGGATCGCCCAGCAGTTGAACCTGGACGCGGGGTTCCGCGTGGTGTGCAACTGTGGTGAACAGGCTGGGCAGGCGGTGCCGCATCTGCACCTGCACATTCTGGCTGGTCGCGCATTCGGGTGGCCGCCGGGGTAGGGCCTTGGGTGGCTGGTGGGCAGCAAACGTTCCGCGGTTCACCGGCGGAACGGGAAGACCTTGGTGGGCAGACGCTGCTTGACCTTGTCCAGAACGGAGGCCTTTGTTGCGGCATCTTCGGATTTGGTCTGGGGTGGCGGGAAGGCGCGGCTGTTGCGCGGCGTTTCGGCCGGAAGAGCGGCGATCCGGGGTTCGCCCAACGGCACGTGCTCGCGGAGGAACTGGGGCCAGTAGCCGGACAGGATGCGTTGGCAATCGGCAATCTGCCCCATGCTCAACGAACGTGCGGCGAGGCCGCTCATGATCATCAGGTCGTCGCGTTCATTCTTGGGGAACCAGCGGTCGTAGACCTGCACGTCGTCGATCCAGACTTCCCCGGGTCCCATCAGGTCGAAACCGACGCGCAAGTCGGCCAGTTCCTGGGTGGGCAGATCGCTCACCAGCATGACAAACGGCTTCTCGCCCCAGTTGGTGTCCAGCAGTTGCACGCGCGAGTTCTGCGCGACGTTGAACGGTTTGTAGTAGGTGGAGCCGTCGAAGCGGCGGCCTTCAATCGCGAGCCGCAGCGGGGGTTGTTGTTGCGGATCGGCCACTTTCAGTCGGACCATGACGGCGATCCGGCCGGTCTTCGGCGGGCTGAACGGGTCACTGCGAATCCACGCCACCCTATCCTGCTCGGTGGTGGCCATGCGCAAGGACTGCGCGCCGTCATAGTGTTCCTGGCTGGTGGGGGTAATCGAGATGCCGGGTCCTTGCGCGTGGATCCAGCCGGGCAGACGATCTGTCGCCTGCTCGAAGCCGGGGTTGGTCAGCACGTCGAGGCTGTTGGCGCGCGCCAGCATGGTGGCGCGCACGCTGAATTCGTTGACCTGCTGCCGCAGTTGTGCATAGCTGTCGCGGTCGATCGTGACGCGCCAGGTCTCGACGCGCACCTGATCGCTGTGGATGACGGCGGCGACGACGTCGTACGGTTCAAGGTCGATGTCCCAGGTCATCTGCGTGCCGATCCAGCGCGGTTCGGGCAGGCTGCGGCTGCCCAGCGGCGTGAGGGGGCAGGGGGCGGGCGTTTGCGCGTCGATTTCGGCCGAGATGGGCCAGGGGGAATCGTTGACGACGTAGATATAGGTAGACTTGTCGTGGGCCAGCGTGCGCACGACCAGCGGCTGGGAGGGGAGCCCGGACGCCAGGGGCTCGATGGTTTCAAAACCACGTGCGGGCAGGCAGCGCAGCGTGTCGAACAGCGGCTGCAGCGCCTCTTCCTGGCCGAGGGACAGCATCCATCCGCCGTCCAGCAGCGTTTGTACATCCCGCAGCGCGAGGTGATGCACGAACCGCTGGCGGTTGTGGACGCCCGACGGCGCGACGTGCGTGAACAGGGCGGTGCGCGTGTTGTCCTGACCGAAGGGGCTGGCCGCATCAAACGAAGGCAGCGAGATCGGCAGCACCTCGTGATAGAACAGGCTGGCCGCCGAAGGGAGCTGCAGGAACGTGCTGTCCACCACCGGATTCGTGGCCAGGTTGATGTTCACAGCCTGGGGGTTGATTGGCGTGCGGGGGGCGATGCGGTCGGGTCGACAGAAGACAATCCGGTCCTGATCCGCGTACTGTTCGACATCCAGGCCAAGCTGCAGCAGCGCCCCCTGCACGTCCGGCTCGTTGGGCAACGTCGGGCGCAGCAGCGGCTGGACTACCGGGCTGGTGAAGGCGTTGCCGCCCAGCAGCAGCAGCCGGGTGTCGGGACGGCGGCGGGTGAGGTCCTCCAGCACGTCGCGGTGGAACTGCGCCAGCTGCCGGGCGCGCCACGTGAGCCAGTCCCGCTGGCGGTCGCGTGACCGGAACTCCGCCTTGCGAATCAATCCCCGGCCCTCGGATCGCTGCGCCGTATCGCCTTGCGTCAGTGTCTGCTCGAATCGCCGCCGCGTCACCTGATCCTGTCCCCAGGGCTCGCCGGGCAGGATCGCGTAGGTCTCCGGATCCAGCTGCAGCGCAAGTCCGCCAAACGCGGTGTGCCGGGCATACCGGTCGGTCAATTCGTTGAGCACCTGGCGCATGGCGGCCTGTACGCGGGGGTCGAGCGGATTGTAGTGCGGGCCCATACCGTGGTCGGTGCCGCGCAGTTCGCGCCAGGTGCGGCCTTGCCCTTCCGCCAGGGCGATGCCGTCCGCCTCGCTGCCCCCACCACGCATCTGACGCTCCAGGTCGTCCAACGTGAAAGAAAACTGGACGGCTGGAACCAGCGTTAAGCCCTCCCGGTCGAACAGCCGGAACAACATTTCCAGGACATCCTTGCGCACCGGGTCCTGGCCGGTGCTGAAGAGCGTGCCTGTGTCGTACTTGGGCGTGGGGCTGAACACCACGCTGGGATAGATCGCGCTACCTTGCCGGGCCACGCAGATCACGGCGCCGTTGTAGCCCACGTGTTTCAGATACTCGACCAGACGCCGGCCCCCTTCGTAGAACGTGACCCAGTCCCGCAGGCTGCGCACCGTCCCATCGTCGGCCACCTCGGACGCGCAGAAGTTCTCGGGGAACAGCGGCTTGTCGAAGTAGGCTGCAAGCAGGCGCGCCGGTTGCGCCGCGCCGGTGCTCGAGATGACAGCGGGCAGTGTCACTGGCCCCGCGTAGACCCGGATCCGCCCGAATACGGCCGGCGCGTCGTCCTGACGGTTGGTGAGCAGCACCAGTGGCGTCGCCGTACGAGGCCAGAAGATGAGTTTGTGCCGGAGCATGGACGGCAGGTCGGCCGACACGGGCGGCGCGACATACACGCCGCTGTCAAGGCCCAACGGCACGACCTTGCCCACCGCATTCGGCTCGACAATGCTGATCGCCAGGGTCTGCGGCAGGCTGTTGGGATACTCGACTTCCAGCAGGTGTGGCTTGCCTATCTCCTGGACCGGCAACGGATAGGCCTGCCAACCACCGGGTGCCAGCTGTACCAGATCCTGCTGCTGGTGCCGCAGTGTGCTCGACTTGCCGTTGCGCAACGGCTCCTGGCGGATGTCCGGCAGCAGCGGCAACTTCGGCAGACGCGTGAGCCACTCCATCCAGTGGGCACTCTTCGGGTCAATCGTATCGACCAGCTCCCAGGCCCGAGACGGCTCGGCCGCCGTTGTCGAAGCGATCGCTACCAGTTGTACCCGGCGTTGATACAGCGGCTTGGGTCGGACGAATGTGCTGCGCAGCGTCTTCTTGCGGTACGCTGACACCACGATGTCATAGACCCCTTCGGCAGACGGTATCACGACGCTGACCGGCCCCACCGGGTCGGATGCACCACCCTCGCCCAGGGTCGATTCCAGGTCCTGTTCCCAGAGTGTCTTGTCCGTGCGGGCGGCAACCAGCTGTACGTGATAGCGCAGCGCCGCCCCGGCTTCGACCCCCAGCTGGTGCGGCTGAATCTGGAAGTCGAACGTCTCGCCGGGCGTGAACACCAGCGACGTGCGGTCGAAGATCACCCGCAACGCATCGCCGCTGACCCGCTGGATCAGCAGTTGATTGCCCTGCGAGTCGAGTTCCGTGTGGTAGTACCCCGTGATCAAGTCCGCCAGCGGGACCTCGATGTGACGCGTCTCTTCCGGATGCTTGTCAGGCGCCAGGTCGAACTTCAGCGCCGCCCCGACCGCCGCCTGCAGGCGGACATCGAATCCGTCGTAGTCCCGCTCCGCCAGCTGCCGGATCAGAACCGCATCGCCGTCGAGGTAGATGGTGGCCGATTCGTCGGCGTCCAGCCCCAGATACCGCAGGTCCGCCAACGAACCGTTCTGGACCTTCAGACTGCCCCGCCACGTGCGGGCCGCCCCCCCGCCAAACGCCACCCGCAGCTGCAGGTCCGTCGGCTGCGCATGCGCCAACGCGGTTACGCTCAGCGCGCAACACACCATCAGCCACCGCAGCAGCTGCTCGAAATCGCACTTCCTGTGCGACATCCAGCACAATGCAAGCACGCTATTCACGTGCGGACGTCCCTGTCCGAGCATGAGGTAATCCGGCATTCGACCAGACGCGGATTATAGACAGGTCCAGTCGATTTGAACCACCCCGAAATCCGCCTCCCCGCCGGGGGAGGTGCAGGAACGCACTTTCTCGGGAGAGGGACCAGAGGGGGTGTTACTCCAGGCCTTCGCGGAGCACATCGGGGAGCGCGGCCAGCCGCGGTCGGTCGTCGGCTCGGGCGGCCGCTTCGAACTGTGCCAGCGTCTCGGCCAGCTGGTTAGCCACCTCCTGGCAGAGGTCGGAGATCTCGTTGAACTCCCAGCGGTCGTCGGGCTTGGCGTACATGTGCGGCTGGCCGGTCGATTCCTGTCGCAAATACCACGCCGGCACGCGTAGGGCCCGCTCGCCGCCATCGACGATGCCGGCCTGTTCGCGTGCGGTCCGCGCTTCATGTTCCAGCCTATGCGGCAGCGCTGAACGTCCCCACAGGGGCGCGTCGGGTGCCGCGACGTCGAACCATTCGAGCAGCGTGGGGAAGAGGTCCGGCGGCTGTACGATCTGGTGTGCACGCCAGGCGGCGCCGGCCCCCTCCGGACAGTACAGCAGCCAGGGAACCTGCACCAGCTCGGCGTGCAACGGTCGTTCGGAGCGGCCGACATAGCGGTGTTCGCCCAGCGGGTAGCCGCGCGTCCCGGTCGCTAACAACGCTGTCTCTGCGCCGGCAGCGCTGGACCAGAGGGCATCGAGCAGGATGCCGAGGCACGTGTCGAGCAGGCTCACCTGGCCAGCATAGGCGTGCTGAAACCCGAGCAGTTCATCGGGATCGTAGTCGGGGTCGAGCCAGCATTCGGGCGGTGTGGCCGAACGTGGTGGAGCGGGGTCCTCATCTTCCATAAAGCGGCACCGCAGGTCGTAGGGCGCATCCCACGGGCCTTGCATCGCTTGCGCGTGCACCCAGATCAGAAATGGAGGCCGTGCCTGTTCGAGCACGTCGATGGCCGTGGCGAACAACCGCGCAAGTTGCGTCTGCTCCACACTCGCCGCTTCCCGCTCCTCACCCACGGGCAGGATCACCCGCTCGCAAAATCCGGCGGCGGCCCCATGCTGCGCTACCACGGGATCGTCGGTGACCAGCCAGGGCTCCACGTGATGGCTGGCCAACCGTGCGGCAAGCTCCGGTGTGTCCTGCGCATGCCGCGCTGACCAGGCATGCCGGCCCTGCCAGTAGGAATGGTAGAGCGTGGTCAGGTCTGCCGAATCGCTCAGCGCAGATTCCACCAGCAGCGAGCGGGCCGCGAGCTGGTTCCAGGCCGGAGTCTCGATCCACGTGTTGCCGTACGGGCCCAGGTAGCCGCTCCCCAGCCGATCAATCGCGAGCACGAGTGCGTTGGGCATGACAGTAGCCGGCAGGGCTGGGGCGACACACGGTAGACAAGATATGAAACAGACGGTTCGTATTGAAACCGGAAACCGCGGCCAGTGCAACGGGGCGGAACGGGCCGCGCACGCGGGCCCAAAGCAAATAAAGCAAAAGAGGGCCGGCAAGGATTGTGCCTTGCCGGCCGGCTCCGGAGCTTCCCGGGGCTTCTTCTCTGTTCCGGCCCCGCCATATTACAGCAGTTGGCCGTCAGGTCGCGGAGCCTCGCGCACCGACGCCGACCGGTCTCCCCGGGGTTCTTCGCCCTCACCATTAGTCTAGATCACGAATTGCGGACTGGCCGACCTGGCGCGGCCTCGCGGCGCCAGTTGTTCGTGGTATAGTCGTTGTAACCGGATGGCACACTTGTCTTTCGAGCGGGGAAGCCCACATTGTCGAGACGCCCCAGGCGGCAAGGCTTCCGGCCATGCGCCGGGCAGGATACGATGACAAACGCTGGGGAAATCGTGTGCCATGAATGTGACCGCAAACGTGCTGGCCCTTATCGCGAAGCTGCTGAGCGGTGCGACCGTGCGCTGGGTCGACTGTCAGCCCGACACGTGCCAGCGGGTGTATTTTGCGAATCACACCAGTCACCTCGATGCCCTGGTGTTGTGGTCGAGCCTGCCGAAAAACGTGCGCGTCAGAACGCGTCCTGTCGCGGCCAAGGACTACTGGGAGAAGGGGTGGGTACGCCGCTACATGGCCAAGAACTTCAACGTGCTGCTGATCGATCGGCAGAAGATCAAGGTGCACCAGAGTCCTGTCGAGCTGATGATCCGGGAGATCCGTGACGAATACTCGCTGATCGTGTTTCCCGAGGGGGCACGGAACGTTGGCGAGGAGATGGCCGAGTTCAAGAGTGGTCTGTACTATCTGGGCAAGAAACGGCCGGATCTGGAACTGGTTCCGGTTTACATTGACAACATGAATCGGGTCCTGCCGCGCGGCGAGTTCCTGCCCGTGCCGCTCCTGAGCTGCATCACCATCGGGCCGCCGATGTGGCTGGAAACCGGGGAACCGAAATTCGAGTTTTTGCAGCGTGCGCGCGAGGCGGTGCGCCGCTTGAAGGACATCTAGCGTATGTTTGGCACGGTTCTGGCATGCTGGCTGTCCACACCGCTGCTGCTGGGTGTTGCGACCCCCGACCAGACGTGGCTCAACACGCGCAGCTACTGGCTGCTCGGCGTCGTACTGGCCGTCCTGGCCGGCGCCTATGTCGTTGGTCGCCTGTTGCGCAAGCAGCCGGAGGGCACGGTGCATCCGGCGCTGGCACGCGCGTTCAACGAGCGGATTCGAGCGTGGTGGATGATGGCGGCGATCCTCGTTGCCGGCTGCCTGCTGGGCTACCACGCGACGGTGTTCCTGTTCTTCCTGGTGTCGTTCTGGGCGCTGCGCGAATTCATCACAATGACGCCCACCCGGCGCAGCGATCACCGGACCCTGTTCTGGGTGTTTTTCGTCATCGCCCCCGCCCACTACGTGCTGGTGGGTATGGGGGAGCAGTACTATCAGGTCTACAGCACGATGATTCCGGTGTTTGGCTGGTTCGCGCTCCCGGCGCGGATCGCCTTCTCGGGTGATGCCAAGCGTTTTCTCGAACGGTCGGCCAAGATTCTCGCCGGACTGATCATCTGCGTGTACGCGCTGAGCTATGCGCCAGCGCTGCTCGACCTGACGCTGGAGGTGCGCACGGAGGGAGGAGAGCTGACGCCGTGGACCGGGAGCCGGGCGGGGCTGCTGTTCTACTTCGTGTTGCTGGTCCAGTTGTCGGATGTCCTGCAGTACGCCTGGGGCAAGCTGATTGGCCGCCATGTGATCGCGCCGAACATCAATGCCAGCCGCACGTGGGAGGGCTTCTGTGGCGGGGTGGCCAGCACCACGGTGTTTGGCGTCCTGCTCTACTGGGTGACCCCCTTCGGCGTCTGGGGCTCGGCCTGTATGGCCATGGTGGTGGCCGTCATGGGATTTGCCGGAGGGATGACGATGTCGGCCATCAAACGGGACCGGGGCGTCAAGGATTACGGCACGCTGATCCAGGGACATGCCGGCGTGCTGGACCGCATCGACTCGATCTGCTTCGCGGCCCCCGTGTTCTTCCACCTCGCGCCGCTCATTTCGCGGATCGCGTGACGCCGAGCCGCCCGGAGGAAACACCGGGACCTGGCTCGCGAGATACCCCGTTCCCGGCCGGTGCTCAACGCAACAAGGTGCCGGTCGGATGGTCCGAGTGGGCCCAGTGGCGCACCGCCTGCCCGGAAACGGCCGGCGTCCCGGGACGCGCTCGCCGTTGCTCCACCGCCGCCGCCGCCGCCGCCGACGGTGGAGCCGCGGGGCGCAGGTCGGTCGTGACCACCGGGGCCGGACTCAACGCTCGATCACGCTCGCGCATATACCAGCCGTCTTGTGCCGCAGGCGCGTGGGGATCGCTCGCGGCGATCTGCTCCCTGCGGTCCAGCGGCACCTCGTTCGAACGCGAGGCAACACGTGCTGGGAGCGGCACGAGGCGACTGGCGCTGTCCGCGCTGTCCAGCGCAACGCCCTGCACGTTGTCTCCACTTGCTCCGGCCCCCTGCCGCGCACTGTCGGCCGCGGCCGTCAGGACCTGGACCGGCGCGGAGGCGGGGACCTGAATCTCCGGACTCCCCTGCCGCACCCAGTCGAGCCAGGAGACCTGCAACTCCGACAGACTCCGAAAGCCGTAGTGCTTCTGGGTTGAGGCGGTCCAGTTGTTCCAGCGCAGGCCATCGGAGACATAGTCCACGTACTTCCGCCGACCGCCCTGTGCGATCAGGTAGCGGGCCAGACTGTAGCCCTGCGAATAGAGCGGCAGGATGTCGGGCGGATAGTCCCGCATCGCGAACATCTGATTGAATGCAATCCCGCGATTGCTCGTCAGGAACTGGATCAGCAGTTGATCCTGCTTCGAACGTTCACTGACATGCTCCACGCTGGTCGCTCCTCCTTCGTCTGCCCAGCGGGGCAACGGACAACCGAAGTGCGTGGCGAATATCGTGTGGGTAATCTCGTGCGGCAGCACGCTGTCCAGGATACGCTCCTGGCTCCCCTGAATCTCCATGTCCCAGTGGCGCGGCTGGCCATCGATGAACGTGAAGGTCGTGGCTCCGCCGGCACCCAGCTGCGGCCCGACCAGGACGCGGATGGGACACACGTCCTGCCACGGTGGCAACTCGGCGCCCAGCCACTCCACGGCCAGTACGCGGCGATAATGCTCGGCCGCCTCGCACACCTGCCGCGCAAACGCCGGCGTGGGTGCCGTCACCACGAAGTTCTGCGACCGGCAGCTCCCGCCGACCGCCCCCGTCCGAACAACTGCCGCGTGATTGACGCCCTGTGCCGAACCGACTCCTGCAATCCAGACGACGGCCAGCATCAGGCTGGCCCGCAGTAGACGAGCATCCATGCGTTGCACGCTCCCTTGTTAACGGCCTGAGTCGATCGTCGCGTCCTGCGACGGCCCGACAGCCTACTCCATCCCCGCGAATCGACCTAGAGCGGTTTTTTGCCGTCCGCCCGCCTCGTGCCAGCCGACGAAGGTGCTAGCAGCTCTTCGAGCAGCGGGCGATTGCCGTCGGGGAACTGCAGCTGGCCGAGCTGCTCACGGGCAATCCACTGGAATGGCGCGCGCGGCAGGGCGTCCGGATCAAGTGGCTGGCAGGCGAAGAAATGGAGCGTGATTTCGGCGTGCGTGTAGGACTGCTTGTGGAACATCCGGCAATGCGACACATGCACGCGCAGGCCGGTCTCTTCCAGGCACTCGCGCGCTGCGGCAGCTTTCGGTGACTCGTCCTGCTCGATCTTCCCCCCCGGAAACTCCCACAGGCCACCCAGCGGCGCGCTCTTCGATCGCCGCCCCACCAGGAAGCGGTTATCCTGTTCGACGACCGCAATCGCGACTGATATGAACTGGCGCATGTCCCAACGCATCTCATGACTGCGCGGCGTGGATGACGTCCAGGAGCCGGCCGGGCGACCCCATGGCATTGTATCCGCCGTCGATGTGCAGGATCTCCCCGGTGATCCCGTCCGAATGGTCGGACAGCAGGAAGGCCCCCGCCTTTCCGACCTCCTCGTGAGTGATATTGCGACCCAGTGGGGCCATGTGGGCATACAGCCCCAACATACTCCCCACGCCGGCGGCCGATCCGGCCAGTGTCTTGAGCGGCCCGGCGCTGAGCGCATTGACGCGAATCCCGCGCGGACCCAGATCATGGGCCAGGTATCGGACGATGGCGTCGAGCGCCGCCTTACAGATCCCCATCACGTTGTAGCCCGGTACACACTTCTCGCCGCCGAAATACGTCATCGTCGCAATCGCCGACCGCTCGCTCATGATCCCCTTGGCCGCATTGGTCACCGCAATCAGACTGTACGCGCTGATCTCCATGGCCAGCCTGAATCCGTCCCGGCTCGTCTCCACCGTGTCGCGCTTCAGGTCCTCCCGGTCCGCATAGGCGATCGAATGCAGCAGGAAATCGATCTTTCCGAATACCGAGGCCGTCTGGTCCATGACCGCCGCAATGTTGCTGTCGTCACGTACGTCGAGCGGGACCAGGAACTTCGCCCGCTCGTACCCCTCCGTGCACTGGGCCACGCGCCGCCGGTTTTTGCGCTTCAGGTCCTCCGGCGCGTCCGGCAAGTGCGTGAAGCCGCACTCGCCCCCTTCGCGCATAATGAACTCGGCAATCGCCCACGCGATTGACCGGTCATTCGCGACCCCCAGGATGAGCCCTTTCTTTCCCTCAAACTGACCCATGCATGTCTCCCTACTTTGACAGAACGGACAACACAGTGTGCTGTCTCGGTCCTGGGATGGCAAGGCTCTCTGCCCACTCATTTCGCTGGTACCCGGCCGCTCGATCGATTACCATGTGGTGTCTTTGTGATGACACGGATCCGGATGAGGTGTCGTCAAGCTGAGGAAACCGATGATGGTTCAGGGCGCGGAACAACTGCTGGAAGAGCTGCTCGCAGCGGCGGCTCAGTGTGGGGAGCCGCGGGAGTTTCTGGAGCAGGTGTTTGGGCAGCTCTGTGCGCGTCTGGACGTGGAGGCAGCTGAGCTGGCCGTATTTGAGCGGGGTCAGTGGCGGCGCGAGGCGCAACGTGGCGAGCAGGCGGTTGCGCCGCACGCGCTGCTGGCCGATGCGCTCGACGCGGAGCAGGTGCTGGTGCGTGACGGGTGGGTGGCCGCTCCGCTGACGCACGTGGCCGGGGTGGCCGCGGTGCTGGCAGTCCGAACCACGGTCCGGCTGGCGCCCGAGCGGGCCGGGTCGGTCGCGCGTGTCGCCGCGGCGCTGGCGGCCGGGTGGAAGACGGTCCACGAACGGGCGCGGCAGCGCCGTCGGATCCAACGGCTGGAATTCCTGCTGGGAATCACGGCTCATTGGGGCGAGACGCTGGAGATGGACACGTTGCTGGCAGAGATCGCCGAGGCCTCTACCCGGCTGCTCGGCGCGGAGCGTGCCAGTGTGTTCCTGTGGGATCGCCAGACGAAGACGCTGGTCGGCCGCCCGGCGCTGGGGGTGCAGGACGGGGAGCTGCGCATACCCGAGGATGCCGGCATCGTTGGCAAGGTGATTCGCACCGGGCAGCCGCAGCGGGTCGACCGGGAGTCGGGACAGCAGGAGATCGACCGGCGGGTCGATCAGCAGTTGGGGTTTGAGACGCGGACCCTGTTGTGTGTCCCGCTACGCGGCCGTGGGGGCAAGCTGTTCGGCGCGTTCGAACTGATCAACAAGCGATCCGGCAATTTCACCGACGAGGATCAGACGGCGCTGGCGGAGCTGGCCGCTCATGCCGCCGTTGTGCTGGAGAATACGCAGCAGTACGAGCAGCTGTTGAAGACCCGCAACCAGATGGCCGACGACGCGGCGGCCAGTGTGCAGCTGGTCGGCCACTGCCCGGCCATCGAGGCATTGCGCTCCACCGTGGCCCGCGTCGCCGATACCGATCTGGCGGTGTTGATTCTGGGTGAGAACGGGACGGGGAAGGAGGTGGTCGCGCGGAGCATACACTACATGAGCCGCCGCCGGCACGATCCGTTCGTTGCGGTCAACTGCGCGGCATTGACTGAGACGTTGCTCGAAAGCGAACTGTTCGGCCACGAGAAGGGAGCGTTTACCGACGCGCACGAACGTCGTATCGGGAAATTCGAGCTTGCTTCGGGAGGTACGCTGTTCCTGGACGAAATCGGCGACATGAGCCTCGGCGGGCAGGCGAAACTGCTGCGCGTGCTGGAAGAGAAACTGGTGGTCCGCGTCGGCGGCTCAAACTCCATTCACACCGATGCACGTGTCCTGGCCGCAACCAACCAGCAACTGGCCGAACTGGTGCGGCAGAAACGCTTCCGGGAAGATCTGTACTTCCGGCTCAATGTCGTCACACTCGAACTGCCCCCGCTGCGCGATCGCGGAGACGATATCCTGCTGCTGGCCAATCAGTTCCTGGAGGACTTCTCCCGCCAGGCGCGGCGCGCTCCACCTCGCCTGACCGCAGCCGCTCGCAAACGAATGCTGAGCCACGCCTGGCCGGGTAACGTGCGGGAACTGCGCAACCTCATGGAACGCATCGCCTACCTGACCAGCGGTGACAAAGTGGACGCCGATGAACTGGCATTCATCATGTCACCACGCGGCGACGAATCGGCGTGGCTGCCCTCCGATATGAGCCTGGCCGACGCCACCCGCGCTTTCCAGATCCAGTTCATCCAGAAACAGATCCAGCGGGCGCAGGGCAATATGACTTGCGCTGCCGAACGACTCGGACTCCATCGCGCAAATCTCTACCGCAAAATGCGGCAGCTGGGAGTCACCCTCGACCCGCAATCCCCCATCCCACCCCAGTAGCTCCGGGGACGAGAGACGAGCACGAGCACGGAAGGGGCAAGGAAGATGGAAGATGGTCCGTCGCAACGCGGGAGTGACCGGCACGATCGCAGCACACCCCGCGCGGTCGTGATACCCTGGCCGGGAGAAGCGGGGACGCGTACGCTTGGAAGGCCCGCGTGAGTGAGGGGGGGAATGCAACGAGCAGTGGCGACCAGCGGGAATTGAAATGAAGAAATGAAGAAATGAAAAGCGGTCGCAGGATCAGAATCGTGATCGGTTGCAGTCTGCTGCTCGCGGCGCTCGGGGTTGTGGCCGGCATGACGAAATACGCTGCGACGCGTCCTGCACCCACTGCGGCGAATCAGGCGGACACCGCCGCGCCGCCTGCTTCGGAACCAGCGCTGCCCCATGCTCCGGCAAACGCGGAGCCGGACGGACACCGGCGCACGCTGGTGGTCGGGACGTGGGAGGATGACTATCAGGGCAAACGGACGATGACGCTCAACGCGGATGGGACGGGAACCATGACGGTGGAGCTCAGTGGCATTCAGGCGACGTTATTCGCCGACCGTTTGCAGTTCGATATGGTCTGGTCGCTGGAGGATGGCCGGCTGAAGAAACGGACGATCGGCGGCCAGCCGGAGCGGCAGGTGAACATGATCCTGAAGCTGATGGGCGACAGCGTGGATGAGCCGATCCTGGAATTGACGAACGATCGCCTCCTGTTGCTCGACAAGGATGGTGTGACGCGGTACGACTGGCGGAAGCAAACAGTTCCATAGCGCTGGCAGCGACCGGCGGGGGGGGCTCGATACATGCACGGTGTTGGTCGGTGGTTCTGTCCCGCGCCGCGCCGGCTGCTTGCGCTGTTGCTGGCTGCCTGGCTGACGGCCGGGCGGTGCGCGTTCAGTGACGTGCTGAAGGAGTGTGCCCGTGTGGCAGCTTACTTGTTAGCCGTGCTGAAGGAGCGGGGGGCGTCACCAGGCCGGGACGCCTGTTTTCAACGGTAAGGCCAAGCAGCACTTACGGTGCTGAACGGGCCAGTCGTGAGCGTCCGGTTTACGGCCATCCGGTTTTCTGCTAGACTTCGCGATCGTCTCGACGTAAGCCACCGTCCCGGCAGGTACTCGTAGACACTCGCCCCCCTAGCTCAATTGGCAGAGCATCTGACTCTTAATCAGAGGGTTATTGGTTCAAGTCCAATGGGGGGCACTGCGAATCGCCTTGCGTGACAGCGAGTTACGCAAGGCTCGTTTTTTTACATGCCACCCGCCGGGGTTGGAGTGTTGACAGAAGTGTTGATTCGCTCTGCGGCTGCCCAGATCGCGTCCGCAACCCCCTCCGCGTTCTGCCCAACGTAATACTCCATGGTGGTGCTGATGTCCTCATGCCGCATGAGTTCCTTCAACACCGCCGGCATTACCCGGGTGGACCACCTGAACCCAAAGGCCCGGCGCAGGTCGTGAGCGCTTGCGAACTTGACCTTGCCTTGCCGGTCGCTGACCTTCACGCCCGCCAACTTGCCCATGCGGCTGATCCGCTTGCCGGCGTTGTGCGCGGTCACGACTTCCCCGTCCAGGCTCACTGGACGGAACACGGGGCCCGTACGATCCGCCTCCGGTGTTTCCTCCAGGAACGCGGCGAAATCCGGGGTGATGGGCAACAGCCGGTCTTGCCGGCCCTTCTCACACTCGGCCAGAATCACCAGCATCGGCCGCCGGCCCGACAAGTCCACGCGGATATGGTCCGGTTCATCCCACGACAGGTCCAACGATTCACCCAGCCGCAACCCCGACAGCCAGAGGCCCCGGAGTAACCGCTGCCACGAGGGGGCCGCCGCCGCCGCCTTGCGACGCCGTTCGGCGAGTACCTCCGGGGCAAACGTGAATTTCCGTTTCGGCTTGTCGGTTGGCTTGTCTCGCTTGCTGCGCAGGGGCGCGGCCAGCCCGTCCGCAACCTTCGTCATCATCCGTTCAAATTCCTCCGTTGTGATCGCGCGGCCCTTCGCGCGACTGGTGCCCTTGACCCGCTTGGGCATGTCGAAGGTGGGTAGACGCGACGCCGCCAACATCTTGTTCGTGACTGCCCAATTCAACGCGGCCTTGATGTGGCGCAAATAGCACGAAATCGTCGACGCCGATTTCCTCTGCCGGCGCAACTCGCGTTGGAAGTGTGCCAACCGCTCCGTCGTCACGTCGGCGGGTCGCTTCGGGCGGCAAATCGTTTCGAATGCGTTCAGTGCGGTCGCATAGGCCGCGTAGGTTGCCTCCGCCAGACCGGCCAAGTGATCCTGCATGAACCGATCGCGAAAGACCTCCCAGGAACAACCGGCCACCGGGCTATAGCGACCCTCGTTCAGTTCCGCCTCCCACTGTGCGGCGACTTTGCGCGCGCCCTTCTCCGTCGTCTGTTTGGTCGTACGCGGCACGCGGCGGCCCGACTCGGGACAATCGTAGTACATGGTCAAGAACGGTCGGTCCGCGTACTTCGTAACCTTGACCGTGATGCCGGAACGCGGAGAATGGGCCGTAGCCATGATGCAGACCTCCTCAACAGGTTTGTATTGTGGATAGGGCCGGTCTGGCGTTTGCGCGCCGGGCCGGTCCGCTTTCATTCTAGCCGGCCCGGGGCTGCCGTCAAACATGACAGGCAACCCGCAACCCAATCAGTCGATTGCCTCGGCGGCCGGCCGCGAGCGGCGCATTTCCCACGACGCAACGAATTAGGGGCAGCGCACACCACCCCCCTGACCCCCAAAGACCTTCGACCGGATTTAACCAATAACCACCGCGTTTCGCCAACTGCGTTGGTTGCAGCACCGTCGTCGATCGCCGTCGAACGGCAGCGGCCGTTTGTATTCCTACTGTCGGTTTCCCCTGTGCCAGCAAGGTCAATTCAACTTAGCCTGAATCGCTCCCCAGTCGGTGCCTTTTGGCATGACGAACAGGCACGTGCCGTTGCTGCGATCTGCCCAAAGGTCGCCCACGGCCCGCTTCTCTTTGGAGTCGTCGTTGCTCCAGAGATGTTCACCTTTGAATTCGACAACCAGGATACGCCCGTCGGTCAGGAGCGCCACAAAATCGGGATAGAACTTGTCGGTGGACGTTTGCAACCAGAAGGAAAACTCCGACCGGCGTTCCAAGTTACGGAGCCACCATTTCACCGTGTCCAGTTGATCCAGAAAGACCGCGCATTGAAATTCTTCGCCCTCGCTTCTCAATTCACCCACGAGGGGGAAATAGTGTTTGTGGAACCTGTACGAACCGTCGTAATACCAGTTCGGCGCATACCGTTCGAGCATGTATTCCAAAACGATTTCCGGGCCGACTTCGACCACTGCCGGGGTCGCCGAGAACAGCGTCCGCTGAAACGCTTGCACTGCCGCCGCCCGCCGGTGTTGGTCAATCTTGTCGGCCAAGGCCGTGCGTAAGCGAAACTTCTCGCCGGCCAGTTTCTCGATCGTCAGCCCGCGGGATTGGACCAATCCAGTGAGCGCCTGATAAATGAACAGCGTCGATTCTGTCCGGACAATATCGGGGTGGTGGATCTGCCGGTCCAACCAATTGGTTAAGCCCGCAGTGTCCCAACCCGGTTCCATACCCAGCAACCGCAATTGCCGGTGGATCTGGTCAACAAAGTGCACCTCCACCTTGCCTTGATCGGTCACGTCGATTTCGCCCGCCGTGCCGCTAACATACTCCTCAGATGGAAATTCGGCCTCGGACAAGCCGGCGTCACACTGGGACAGACGCCAACCCACGTCCAGAAAATGCCCTTCCTCGAATAGTTCAAGTTGGTTGTCCACTCGGATTGCGAGCATTGGCACCCGGAATGGCCCACGATCTGCCGGCGGTTGTGCCGCGGCCGGCTGGCCGCGCGATAATCGGAAAACCGCCTCCACCGATTGCTTTCCTTCGGGCGTGGAAAAACATCGGTCCAGTTCGTCCTTGTCTTGCTCAGTCAGGTACTTGGTTACAGTCAGCGTTTGGGTTTGTGGGTCAAAGGTCACGCGCTCCTGTAGCCCGGCAGGCAACGTAGTCAGGTCGGGCTGTTCGGAAACTACCTGTTTAGCCTCAAAGAACAGCGTTCCCGCGCCAAAGAATGTCGCTTGTGTCTGTTCGCTCGCGACGAATAGTTCGGCCTCCATGCGTTGAAAGCCGTTGTCTACCAAAGCGTCCTTGAGCGATGTTGCGGCCTCGATAAACTGCCGGGAAGCCGCGATCGCATAGGCGCAATTCAACTCGGCGTGCCGTTTGCGCGTGGCCCGCGGCAATCGCAACACCCGGCCTAGCACTTGCTCCACCGCCCGGGCCGAACCTATTTCCGCCACCGAACACAGCACGTAGGCAAATGAGCAATCCCACCCCTCTTTGAGCGCGGCCACCGTGATAATGAACCGGATGGGACAATCGCGGGCGAATAAGTCAACGTCGTCGATTTCCCGGGTCTGGCCGGTCGCTACGGCAATTTGATCTTCGGGAATGTGAAAATCGTCAATGAGCGATTGCCTGACCACTTCGACCGTCAGCGTTTCCTTGTCCTTGTGCTTCGGCTGCGCCTGCAACAGCACGATCGGCCGGATGTACTCGCCGGTCTGTTTTTCCTCGTCCAGCGCAAGGCCCTCAAGGGTCCGTTGCGTTTTGAGGGCTTCGGCAAGAACCTCTTTCCACTCCGACCGGGTTTCCAGTTTGATGGGCAGTTTGACCATATCTTCGGCCTTCAGTTCGGCCGCCGAAACATGGTGCAAGATGTTGCTGGCAAACTGCCCCTTCTCCGGCTTATGTGTTGTTTCCGGTGTGGCGGTAAACTCTACAATGCACGATGGATTGAACCGGGCGAGCGTATCAAAGGATAGTTGGGTCCGCGCGTTGTGGGCTTCGTCCATAATCACCACGGGCCGCCAGAGCCGCAGCACGTTGCAGAGCGAATAGGGAATGATGCCGTTCCCATTCCTCTCAAGCAGCGCCTCCAGTTCGGCCGAAAGTCCACTGAAATGATCCATCAAAGCGCCGCTGGATTCGTACACCTTGCGGCCTTCGGTGTCTTCCACTCGCAAAGCGGCCAGCGTGGCAACAATGATGCACGTTTCACCCGCCAGCGTCCCGCGCGTTACGTAGAGGGCTTCGGTCAGGTCCATGACCGTGACCAATCCGCCGAAATGGGCGTCCACCGCTTGGCGATACGGGTGCTGCCGGTCCCGCAGCGCCGCTAGGGTCTGGTCGCGAATCGTGTTCGACGGGACCAGCCAGAGGCAGACGGCCCGTTCCGCCTGTAGGTATTCCTTCGTGGCAATGCCGAGGGCGTGGCAGGCCATGAGCGTCTTGCCACCGCCCGTAGGTATCCGCAAACAAAGGTAGGGCAACTCCGGCAATTGCGGGACGGCCCGATACGGCCGTTCCGTTTGCACCACAAAGGCCGTCTTGGCGCCGTGTTGGACTGTCAGTCGCAAGTAACTTTCCAGAGCGTCCAGACTCCGCTTCTGATAATCCCGTAGTTCCAGCATGGTCAGGATACCTTGATTCCATAGGGTATCTGTTTGAAAACGATTCTCTCGCGCTTCAGCCGGGCCGGGCCCAGCCGGCAACCTTCACCGTAAATAATCCGCGGCCCGGAGTGCGCCGGCAGGGCCCGCAAAACGGTGCTGGTCAACACGTTGCCACCGCCCGCGCTTCGGTCGCCAAGGACGCCGTTGAAAAGCAGGTAAATTGCCTTGCTGTTGTGGACGCCCAACAGGGGCGTCTTGCCGTTGGTTCGTTTCGGGAGCGGTTCGCCCGTTTCGGCAAAGTAGACGTGGGCCGCAAGTTCGCCGAACGTGACGCCAGCGCGGATGTTCCCTGTTTCATCGAAGATCGTTGGCCCGAGCCGGCAATAGCGAAACCCGCCGCCCAAGGCTGGCAAATCATTGTGGCCTTCGATAGCCCGGGTCAACCGCTGCGCGGTCACGGTCTGGCAAATGGCTTCCTCCATTTCGACCAAGATGAACCGCCGGCTGCCGCCGTCCGCCTTGTTTAAGCCCAAGACCGCGTGGCCTGTAGTCCCGCTGCCCGCAAACGAATCCAAGACCAAGGAATCCTTGCCGGCCGCGATTTCCAGGATTCGCTTGACCAGCCGGGCTGGTTTGGGAGTCTGAAAGTCCAACTGCTCATCAGCTATGGCAGCGCGCAGCTCTCGACGTGCCTCCTGATTGTCCCCTGCAAATTCTCGGGTCCACCACGTTGTTGGCACAACGCCTTCACGCACTTCGCAGAGGAATTTCTTAACCCGGGGGCGGGTTCTCCGGCCCGGTCCCCACCAAACGCGATTCTCGCGCACGTTGCGCTCATGCCCCGCTTCGTCAAATGCCCAGACCCGCCGCCTGGACGGCCACACTTGCTCTCTGGTGACGGGGTGAGTGATCGCGTAGAAGAGGTTGGGCCTTTCGTCGGCCGTCTTGTTGCACGTGTAATCGGCAGAAGTCCACGGCCCGCGAGGATCGTTGTCCGGGTTGCTATACCGTGCATCCTGAGTTGCCTCCCGTGGAAGCAGATTGCGATTCCAACCGTGTGGATCGTCTCGGTTCTGTTTGGCGCGCTTGGCGTAAACAACGAGGTAGTCGTGCATGTCGGATAGGTTAATCGCGTCATTCTGCGGTGACTGCTTTTTTTGCCATACAATCGTTGCGATGAAATTTCGTGGTCCGAAGACCTCATCCATCAGCGCCCGCAAGTGGTGAAGCTCACCATCATCAATACTGACGAAGATAGCGCCGTCGCTCCTCAGAAACTCTCGCAACAACATCAGGCGCGGGTACATCATGCAGAGCCACTTGTCATGGCGGGACAGGTCTTCCGCCTCTGCCCCGACCACTCTGCCCAGCCACTTGCGGATTTCCGGGCTATTGACGGCATCGTTGTAAACCCAGTTCTCGTTGCCGGTGTTGTAGGGCGGGTCGATGTAGATACACTTGACCCGGCCGGCGTAGTACGGCAATAGCGCCTTCAGGGCAAGTAGGTTGTCGCCCTGGACCAACAGGTTTCCACTGCCGGGGTCGCCCACCGACAACTTCTGATCGCATTTCAACAGGTGGTAGGGAACCACCCGGTGGTGGTTCAAGACCGCCTTCTTTCCAATCCAATCTAGCGTCGGCATCAACCGTTTCCCGTTCGTTCAGTTTCAAAACCTAGAGTCTACCTGTTCGCAGCGCGGTTCAACATACAGTGGAAATGTTGAGAACTGCTCACGAACAGTCGTCGCTTCCAGTTGAGCGCAAGCGGTTCGCGTCGGCCATTTGCGCCAGTTCCTCGGGTATCGAAAACCCCGCCAATACGAGCCACGCCAGCGCGGCGTCAGAACCGATCAGGCGTGCCGGCTGGCCGACCAGCACGTCCAAAGTCGACTGCAGCGCCCACCCGTGCCCAATACGGTACAGGCAGGCGTCATCCGTGCGCCACACACGGGAATCAGACGCGGAAAACCACCACAAGCGGCCGCACGGGTCCACAGCGGCCACTGTCCGTTCATGGTTCATGGGATGATCCTCTCTAGCCGGCACGCCCTTTCGGGCCTTCGACCGGATACCGGGACAGGCAGACCAGCACTGTTTGCCCGCGTATTGTCAACGATATCGTCAACAGTTGCCATGATCGTTTCTGTAAGTTGTTGCTCGTTGGTTGCTTAGAATACTCTGCCATCTGATTCCCAATCAGACGGTCTTCGGTCAACCGCCCCCGCCACCCCCGGCCGGAACGCCGGGCCGGGCCGGTCTCCTGACTGTTCGTTCGCGAAATGACGGCCAGTCGCAGTAGAACGTGATGGCGTCGTGGAGGAATCGGTCGAATATGGCGGTACCGAGGAGTGTTTGGCCGTCTTCCTTCGTTCGGCAATTGACGGTGAGCCACGTCGACAATTGCCGGCGATAACGGATGTCAAGGAGGTTCCCCAAGAGCCGCGTTTGGAATTCGGTGGAGGCTCCGGGGTCGATAACGGTGACGACGGCGAGTTCCCAGCGCGAATAGTGGTCGATAATTAGACGGGCTTCCTCGAACGGCAGAAATGGGAACGTACGTGCCTGTAATGCGATGCAGGGTATTCGACATTCACGGGCCGCGTGCAGCATCAGGGCCGTGGCCAAATGGTCTTTGCCGGTCCCCGAGGGACCGTAGAGAATCAACCCCCGGCCAGCGCGGGTCCACTCGCTGACGCCCGCGGCAATGTCCCGCAATTGCCCGACGACGGGTTTTTGTCGGGGGTCGTAGAGTTCGTAATTGTCGAACGTGCAGTCGTGGTAGCGTTTGCCGACCGACTCCTGCAGGACCCGGAGCAATTGCCGTTGCTTCGCCGCGGCATCCTCGACCCGATATCGCTCCGCCCGCTCCGCGATCGCGCGGTCGCGTTCTCGCTCCATTGCGGCGTGTTCTTCCGGCGTCAGGTTGGCGTAGAAGGCCATTTGCTCGCGCACCGACGACCTAGAAGTCGCCGCCAACGGCGTTGGGGTCGTAGCGCTCGCGTCGGATGGCGTCGGCCGATCGGTTGTGTGGTTTTCCATTGGTGGCTCCGTCTTTCTTCTTTTCCCAAATGCCGGCGTAGTTGCTCGCTATTGACCAGTCAATCGCCGCGACGAAGCGGGCAGCGCCCCAACCTCGCTTGGCCGCCAGCACCTTGCGGCCACTCATGGCCGACTTGTAGCCTTCGCCGCGTTCGGTCTTGTAAGCGACCCATTCGGCCCATGCCATGCGACACTCGGGCGTGTCGAGTTCAGGGGGCCACTCGATCGCGTCCCAGTCGATCGCCGCGTGCGCGCGTTTGGTTCTTTTTAGTTGGGTCTTATTTCTATGAGTCTTATTAGTGCGCAAATTTGATCCCTGCTCAGGGATCAATTTGGCTCCCGTCCCGCGCAAATGTGATCTCTGCTCTATCGCATGAGGGATCAATTTGATCCCTGCTCTGATGGCCCGATAGGTATTCCTGTGATGTCCGTTGCGTTGAACCTCGATGAAGCCGGCCGCACGTAGCGCGGCGATAGCGCGCTTGACAGAGGGGACGCTACAACCCAACCTGTCCGCGATCGTTGCTTGAGACGGGAAGCAGTGCCCGTTGCTACCTTGCCGGGCCACCAGATAAGAGAATACGCCGTAGGCCGTCACGCCGCATTGCCGGCAGACCGCGAAGTCGTCGTCGGTCATCTTGAAAAACCAAACGCTGGGCGCTTGATCGTCGTCGCCGACAGGCATATCATCGGTCATGTCATCCTCTCGTGTTTGTTGGACGACGAATCGAGGGTTGACGAGGACGCGAACGAGTAGTCCGAATCACGGCCGCCGCGGTGTGACGAACCGTTGGCGGCTTTTTTTGTGTTCGTATCGGGCGGTTGCCCGCGGACAAAATCATTCCAGTCGCGGCCGGCGACAAACAGGGCAGTTCGGTTCAGCCTGCGCACCGGGATGACGTGGCGCAAATGTTGCTCCCATACCGACCGACTAATTCCGGTCCGTCGGAGCAATTCGGACACCGTGTAGACGCAGTCGTCGTCGATGACGCCCGGCCCCGGTTTGCGCTCGCGTTTACCCTTACCGTTCGCCCGAATCACGCCGTGACTCCCTCCGCTTCATGCTGCGCCCGAATCTCCGCGATCTTGACGGCGAAGTCGCCATAGGCCGCCAAGACGTCCAGGACCACCACCGGCGTCCCGACACAATTGGCCGACGTGATGTCGACTTCGAGACTCCGGAGCGCGTCGCCGCTAATCAGCCCGAAGGAACTCACCTTGTGCCCGGCGCAGAGCATGTACTTCTTGCCCGCGTCGAATGCGTCCTTCAGTTGCTCGAATGAGTATCTGGACAGGGCCGCGCTGACTTGGAACGCCAGTTGCCACGACGCGCCGCGCCGTTGCAGGTCCAGCCCGATGCACGCGCCCAACACCGCGGGCAACGAGAACCTCCGCGGGTTCGTGCCCGGGATCGGCCGGATGTACCCCCGGCGCAGCCACTTGTACGCATACGATCTGTCGACGTTGAGCAAGTCGGTGATATTGCGTACGGATAATGTCGTCTGGCCATTAGCAGGCTGGGCGTCGCTCACGTTGTGGTCCTCCGTTGTGTCACGTTGCCACTGGCCGAAATCTACCGAGACTGCAGAATGAGTCAACAGTCGGTTCCGGCCCGTGTCGGCGGGCGTCGGAGGCCACACCCCTCAGATATAGCGTACCAGTGACGGTATATTGTCACTTTAGGAACCGCCGGCGTTTGTCGCGTGAGCGCGCATGGAGAATCAGGCGGACAAAGTGCGCGGTATATTAGGATCGCGGCGCATTTTTTCTAACGGGGGGGAAAGAGATTCTCGGAAATAGTTCTTGGCCCCGAACGCGGCTGTAAACCACCGACCGTTTGACCTTGGATTCCCCCGGCCGGTCGCGCACGAAAAAGGCCGGCAGGGTCCATCCCGCTGGCCGTCTCGGTGGTCTGGAATGTTGATTCGAATGTTGACGAATCGCCGGTCTTGCCGATTTGCGCCGCTCCCAGGACGTCAACGAATGCTGGGAAATACGGCCTTGTGGGGTCTTGGCAATGGTTTGCGGGCGACTCTTAATCAGAGGGTTATTGGTTCGAGTCCAATGGGGGGCACTCTTGTAAAGCCTTACGCCGAAATGGTTTAGGGCCTTCTTTGTGGTGCCGATTTCCGTTGAAACAGACACTCTGACTCCAGTCTGCCCGCCTCGAGCCGCACATTGCCGACCGGGCCTGCGGAAGCGCGGCCGTGGCTGCTTTCGGTCTCGGTCTCGGAGGTCGCCGGTTCGGCGCGGCATCTGTGGCTCGACCGGCATGTTCTCGGGCACGTGTACCCACGGGTGGCGCCGCGAGGCGTGGCTTACCCCGGGCTGTGATAGGGGCGCCGCGCTACGGTTCAAGACGACAGTTCGCGTGGCGCGAACAGGTCACGAAACGTGACTTCCATCGACACACGAACAAAACGCGATTGCTGCCACGATACGAGTTGCTTTTCACATGCATGTGGCACAAGTATTGCAACCGGAGGGTAAACTGTTACCATGCGTTCTCGATGAACACACTGGACTGGAGTTGTTGTCCTGGTCCGTAGTTGCTGCTGCCTGCTAGTGTGCTGGATCCACCGAGCCTTCGCAAGGAGACGACATGGCCAAATCAAGCTGTCCCGTGACTCGCGCGGAATTCCTGCGTGATGCACAACCGGTTGAAGTGACGGTCAACGGCGTTCCGATGACCGCCGAGGTGAAGGAATTTTCGACGGGTTCGCTGGGCTGGCATTTGAACGGCAAATCCAACATCAAAGTGGGTGACAAGTCCGTCAGTGTCCAGATCGGCATGAACCTCACCATCGTGGGTTCCAAGGATCTGCCGAAGCAGTAGCAGGTCAGTTGCGGCTGTTCTTGTCGCGCGGCACGTGACGCATCGACGTTTCGACGATCGCAGCGGTCTGGTCGGGAGGCAGCGTCCTGTTCTTAAGTCGTGCGGTGAGGCGGTCTAGTCTTTGGTCGTGGTCTTGGGGGGCCCGGCGGGGCGTGGTGGCGGTGCTGCAGTGGCGGGGGCTGCTGTAGTATACTGGCAAGGCACGCTTGTATTGTTCCACGTATTTCCCACCAAGGATCAGACACTATGTCTACGCGCATTTCCCGCCGTGATATGCTCCGTACCACTGCCGTGGCGGCCGGAGTCTGGACCACCTATGGCAGCCTCAATTTCGCTCAGTCCAATTCACCCAACGAGAAGCTCAACATCGCCGCGATCGGTGTCGGCGGTCGCGGCGGCGACGACGTGAACGGTTGTGCGCACGAGAACATCGTCGCGTTGTGCGATGTAGATGAAGCGCGGGCCGCGGGGACCTTTGCGGCGTTTCCGCGGGCGAAACGTTACCAGGACTTCCGGCGCATGCTGGAAGAGATGGATGCGCAGATCGATGCCGTGGTGATTGGCTCACCCGACCACACGCACGCGCCGGCCGGCGTGATGGCCATGAAGTTGGGCAAGCACTGCTACTGCGAGAAGCCGCTGACGCACAGTGTGTACGAGGCGCGCATGATGGCCACGATTGCGCGCGAGAAGAACCTGGTAACTCAGATGGGTACGCAGATTCACGAGGGGAGCAACTACCGGCGGGCGGTGGAACTTGTCCAGTCCGGCGCGATTGGCACGGTGGGTGAAGTCCACGTCTGGCTGGGGGCGAACTTCGACGGACCTGCGCAGCCCGCCGACATGTCGCAGCCCGACGCACCGCAGGATCAGCCTCCCGTGCCGGCCTCGCTGGACTGGGATCTGTGGCTGGGGCCGGCCGCCTATCGGCCGTATCACTCGGCGTATGCCCCGTTCCAGTGGCGGTACTGGTGGAACTTCGCCAACGGCCAACTGGGCGATTTCTTCTGCCACTACTGCGATCTCGCCTTCTGGGCGCTCAAACTGCGGCACCCGACGTCGATCGAGGCGCGTGGACCGGTGCATCCTGAGAGCACGGCGCGGTGGACCATTGCGCGACAGGAATACCCGGCACGTGGCGATCTGCCACCGGTAACCTTGCACTGGTACAACGGCGGCGCCTATCCGGAGCTGGTCAAGGAGCGGCAGATTCCGCAGTGGGGCAGCGCGGTGCTGTTCATCGGTTCCCGCGGCATGCTGATCGCCGACTACGGGAACCATCAATTGCTGCCGGAAGCTCAGTACCAGGATTTCAAGCGACCGGATCCATTCATTCCGGATTCCATCGGTCACCATCGCGAGTGGACGGAGGCGTGCAAGACGGGCGGTCCGACGACATGCAACTTCGACTACTCGGGCGCGCTCACGGAAGCCGCCTTGCTTTGCAATGTCGCGCTGCGGACCGGCCAGAAACTGACCTGGGACGCCGCCGCGCTGCAGGCGACCAACTGTCCGGAGGCCGCCGCGCTGATCCGCCGCGACTACCGGGAAGGTTGGACGCTGTAACCCGCCGGCGCGAACAGCGCTGCGCTGACAATATATCCAGGACGCCCGCGCCGCGCCCGCACCACGGGCGTCCTGGCTTCTCCCAGGTCGGCGCCTTATTTCTTCCAGGTCGGCTTCGTGCGCCGGGCGCGCGGATGCCGCCTGGGCTGGTATCTGTTGGCGACATCATCGAGTGAACCGCCCGGTATGCGGTCGATCAGTTCGACACGCTTGGCCTGAGCACGCTGCGGCGGCGCGTGCGCGCTGGACTCCTCACCGCCTCGCCGGGAGCCGGTGCGTGCCTGCAATTCCTCGGTCGACATGAGTTCGAACTTGACCGGTTGCCCGAGCTTGATCGTGGGCGGCGGTTCACAGCCCCCCAACGCCGTGATATGGAAAAAGATGCGCGGGCCCACGTCCGGGCGAATGAACCCGTACCCTTTGTCCGCGAAGTACTGAATGATCGTGCCGTAACGCATGTCAGGGTCCTGTTCCGGAGTGATTCCGGGGTTGATGTCGCGTGCTGTGCGCCGAGCAAGCCTTGTCAGAGCAGGCCTCGTCATGGCGACCCAGACAGCGCGGCGTGTCGCGGGGGAGGACGTCAACGGTCAATCATCTGTTACAGATGCGGACCGGAGCGTGAGCGCGTCGAACCGGGAGGGCTCCTCGTGCGCGGCCCAGGCCATCCCGCGCAACAGCAGCAGGCGGAAGTACGGATGATCGAACGTGAAGTTGTTGTGCCCCAGGACACAGCCGAACACCCGCCCCTTTTTCGGTTCATTGCCCGGTTCATTGTCTGGTTCATAGGTCCAGTACATCGGCTGCGACGATGGTCCTGCCTCCCCCTCGTTCGGCTCCTCCTGGCAGGTCGCGAGCACCTGCACCCGCTGTGTGTCGAGCGCCGGAGTGGGGGGGAAGTAGCTTTCGTCGACCAGCGCGATGGTGGGTGGCAGCCCGGCACAGATCGGATGGTCCGGCTGACGGATCGTCAGATCAATCGGGCCGTGCCGGTACTTCACAAAGCCTCCCACGCCGACCAGTCCCGCGATGTCGAGAGACGGTTCGGGCATCGTCCATGTGGCGGAGTGGATCAGCACGAGCCCGCCACCGCGTTTCAGGAACTGGCGCGCCTCCGCAATTCGCTGCTCGTTCCAGGCCAGGTAGCAGAACGCGACGACCAGGTCGGCGCTCGCCCACTGCTCTGAGCTGGGCCACGACTGCACAGTCACCACGCGCACCTGCGGCGCACCGTCTGCCAGGGACGGATCCGGAAGGTCGGCTCCGGTGAGATTCGCAGCTTGCTCGGTGGAGGCCGCTGCCCCGCCCAGCAGCAGCGCCCAGCGCGACTGCCAGCGCGGATAGTCGTGCTCGCCAGGACCATGGTCCTTCTTGTCTGCCAACAGCACGATGGTCAGCGGACGCAGAGGCCGGTCCGTTGGCTGAACGCCGCGCGCCTGGGCCAGCACCTGCAGCACCGCGCTGCGCGCAGGGGGCACCGGCGGGTCGGCCCCTTGCGCCAGGGATGCAGCCACGGCCGCCACCAGCAATGCACTACACAGACAGTAAACCGCTCGCACCGCAGCCATCGGTCATCTCCCAGCAGGGCCACATTCCCCGCAGCGAGCGGGGCAGGGGCGTTGGAAAATTGAGTAATTTGGTATTGGGTAATTTGGTATTGGATAATTTGGTATTGGTATTGGTATTGGTATTGGTCAGGAATGCCAGTTGTACCGCAGCGTCTGGACGGCATCCACGCACCGCCCCTGATTGAAATCGGATTTGCGGGACTCGTCAAGCGACCTGTGGCGAGACGGGGTGGTGCAGGTGCAGGAACGCAATTTCTCGGGAGAGCGATCAGGGTATTTGAAAATTCACGAATTCGGGAATGTGATCGTGTGGCTTACTTGTTAGCCGTGCTGAAGGAGCGGACCGGTTGAGCCTGGCGTGGTGAAAGGCCCGAAGAAACGGCCCTGGTGCCGGTTTTGACATTTGTTTCACCGGTGAGCCACTTCGCATTAACGGTTTCCTTCTCACTGCGAACGCTGTGTCAGGTTGGCGACCCTGCACCAGGGGTGCGGTACCGGGATAGCTGTCGTCTGGCCGAAGGTCAGTTCTCACCGTAGCCTGGGGCAACGCCCCAGAAATGGGAGCACAACGAGGTGTTTGGCCGAAGGCCATATTCACACATGGGAGACCATGCCGTAGGTGA
>JAAYDI010000115.1 GCA_012729315.1 Planctomycetaceae bacterium | reverse complement strand
GGTGCAGGGTCGCCAACCTGACACAGGGTTCGCAGTGAGAAGTAAACCGTTAATGCGAAGTGGCTCACCGGTGGAACAAATGTCAAAACCGGCACCAGGGCCGTTTCTTCGGGCCTTTCACCACGCCGGCTTCGGACTGAACGTCCGGTACTGAAACGCACTGCGCACGCATCGCACGCGGAACACACATCGCACGATCGAACTGCAGCGCTGTGAGGCAACTGCGGGACACGCAGGCAATGGGCCCACGCAGACAAGACAGCGGGCCCACGCAGGCAATGGATGACACGGGTGGGCGACAGCTACCGACGTTTGCGGAACGCCCAGTAGATCGCCGCGCCGACCGTTGCCACCGTCCACAGGATGAGCGTCGAGGGCTCGGGCACCTCGCCCCCGACATTCTCCAACTGGATGCCGTCACCGAGCATTGAACTGGAGACGAGTATGTCCCACTGCGTGGCGAAGCCGAGCGGTTGACTGCCTTTGGTGAAATCCACTTTGCCGGGCCAGTTGCCCTGACTGTTCGCAATGTCGCGGATCGTGCCTGTCTTGGTGCTGGGGAACATCAGTTCCAGATCCACGGGCTGGCCGTCCGCCAGCAGCGCGAATTCGTCGTAGATCCCCACCGAGGAAAACGTCAAGTACGTCAACCTCACAGGCGCTGCGAATTCAAGTCGCAGGTACTCGCCACCATGCCGGCCGTCCACCTGGACCTGGCCCTGCACGCCGACATCCCGGCCCGCCGCCGGGTTCAGCACGCCCACACCCCACTTGTCCAGATACGGCCGCGCTGTATTGGCGTCAGCACTGGGGTCGGAGCCGATGAGCGCCCCGGATAACAGGACCTGAAAATCCTTAGGTCCGACGACGGGCGACACGGCCAGGAACTGCGAGATGCCGATGGTCTGCCCTTCCACACCCGGCATGAAGTGGTACTCCACACCAGCACGACCAGCAGCGCCAACACCTAACACCAAACTTGTCCACAACAGGCCGGTCAATAGAGCACGCATGGCCGTAATCCTCTCGTTTCATTCGCTCCAATCGAATTCACGCGCGAGGTGCAGTTCCATCTGCTTTTGAGTCTGCCTGTCCGCAGTCTGCCTATCCGCAATTTCCTGTCAACTTGGGCCAATCCGATTATTTTATCGAGACTGACCGAAGTGCCCAGGTATTATACTCCTCTTAATCCGCAAGGAAAGTAGTCTGACACGAAAGTTGCCGAATGCAACAGACGCAACAAAAAAAGAAGGCCAGCAAGCGCTGACGCGCTCGCTGGCCTGTGTTCAGTTGATCGTGTTCAGTTGACCGGTTGCGGCCGCTCCAGAACAGCGAGCGGCCGAGTCATGCACTGGCTCTCACCACTTGTACTCAAGCCCGGCAAAACCGCCGTGATATAAGACGCCGTCGCTGTGGTCGAGCGTCGCGGTGCCACTTGACGGATCGGAATTGTCCAATTGCTCGGGCGCCAACGCCACCCCCTCAACCCACAACGCCATGTAGCCGACACGTGCGCTCAGCCGCTGCGTGATCTGGCGTTGCAGCGTGATCCCGATGTCGCCGGCAAACGCGACGTTCGTGTCGCGCGCCGAAATGTAGGTCATCTCGCCACCCACGCTCGTGAAATCTTCCGTTGTTTCCTGGCTTGCCGAGTTTCCGTATATGCCCGCTTTTATCCATCCATCCAGGGACCACGGGCCGCGGCTCTTGAGATTGGCCAGCGCGCCGAGTTGGAAGCCGTACAGGTGGTTATTCACATCGATCAAGAAGTTGGGGGTGGTCCCGCCCGTCTCGAAGGTCGTTCCGAACTCCTCGCCCAATTCGATCCAGCGGAAGCCAGCCAGCAGGGTGAGCCAATCTGTCCGCGCGACACGGTGGCGGAGATTGATTTCGGTGTTGTACAGCTGGGATTCATACCGGAACGTGGCGAGTCCATATCCACCGTCCGGCAGAAACGGGAAGCTGGGAAACTGCACACTGACGTCCCCGTCGACCTGATCTTCTGTCGACCAGCCGTCGAGTGCGTAGAACTCGACGCCGACGCTGGTGTAGGGACTGAGGCATCGGAACAGACCGATACTTGGTCCCCAGGCGAAGTCGAAATCCATTTCGTCGGAGTTGAAGACTTCTGAGCCTTTGGGATCGCCCGGATCGCCGAAGGCGAGCGACTGGCCGCCGCCGATGTCGCGGGTCATGAAGAGTGCGTCGGCCCAGGCCTGCCAGCGGTAGCAGCAGCACTGCACGGGGCACGTGCCGGCCGTGAAATCCGCGACGTCCTGGTTGTCACTGAGGCTCTGAGTGGTATCCGCCGCGAGGGGCGCATCGTCACTGAGCGCGTAATCGCGCAACACAGCCGACCATGTGATGCTGGTCAGAAGCCAGCAACAAACGCCTAGCAACGCTGCGGACCGTGTGATTGGAGGCTTCATGCGAGGTGACTCCCGTCCTGGTGGCGTGGTCTGCGGTGTTCGGCACGTGGGGTGCGGCAGACCGTTGTTTCCGTACGCGATGCTCGAGCATGCCAATGGCGCGGCATCCAACGTCTTGGGGTTCTTCGGACCTACAGCCTCTGCCAGTTGAGTGCTGCTGGTGCCATGCTTATTACCCGTACGACCGGCAGAGTTTACCCGGGCTATGCAATACGGCGCGCAGTCGAATCAGCGGCACGTTTTGTCGATTTGACTGCGCTTCGGCACAGTGCGGACGTGGGGGATGAAGTGGAACCGTGTGGAGTGTCGGGATGAAGTGGGTTCGGGAGGCGGGATTATCGGGTGCCGAGCAGTATTTTATTACAAGTTCGAATCGAGGGCTCAAACGGCACGCCGTGTGCAACTCCCATCTGGACGTTGGACAACGGTGTTCAGCGAGATCCTGAGGCGACGAGCAAACCGGAGGTACGAGCGATGAAGTTACGAATGTTGGCCCTATTAGCGGTTCTGGCCATCGCGTTCACGGCGGCCCCGGCTCTGGCCGGGCCCCCGCATTCCCCGCGGCATGCTCCTCCCAGGCACACTCCTCCCAGGCACACTCCTCCCAGGCACACTCCTCCCAGGTATGGCTGGAAGGGTCCGCACCGGATGCCGCCTCCGCCTCCGCCAGTGCATCGCCACTATCGTCCGCCCGTGTATGTCGGACCGCGTGTGATTCCGGCTCCGCCGGTCTATCGCTACGGATACGGGTACCCGGTTCCTTACTACTACGAGCCGGGGGTGAGCATCGGTGTGGCGCGTGGTGGGTTCGGCCTGCACATTGAGTTCTGAGACAATTGATTCGTTTGCCCCGCCTGGAGTCGCTCCGCTTCGGCGCGTATCGTCGAAGCGGGCGACTCAATTCAATTCAACTCGGACGCTTCTTCCCAGTGTGCCAGCAGCTGTTCCAGTTGTTTCTCTTGAGCTTGCAGTTCGGTGGTCAGTTCCTTGATGTGCCGGCCGTCTCGCAGATCGGGCGAGGCCAGGTTCTGATGGAGTTCGATGATCCGCGATTCGCAGGCCTGGATATCGTGTTCGATGTCCACGACCTTGCGGTACGGGAACTGGCGTTTGGGGCGTGCGGGGCGTTCCCGACCCGGTCGTTTGGGGCGCGCGTCCCGCTCGCCCGTGGTGTGTGAGGAATCTGCCGGGTTGGGTATCAGGCCTTGGCTGACCAGGTGCAGATACGTGTCGTAGTTACCAGTGATCAGGTGGAGTTGGCCGGACTGCATGACGATCAGGTGGTCGGCCACCTGGTTGAGGAAGTACCGGTCGTGGCTGACGAGCAGCACGGTGCCGGCGAATTGGCGCAGCGCGGATTCCAGTGCTCCGCGCGCCCACAGGTCGAGGTGATTGGTCGGTTCGTCGAGGACCAGCAGGTTGGCGTCGAGTGCCGCGAGGTAGGCGAGTGCCGCGCGGTTACGTTCTCCGCCGCTGAGGCTCTCGACGCTCTGGAACACCATGTCCCCCGTGATGCCGAACCGCGCCAGCAGCTCGCGGCGCTCGCGTTCTACGAACTCTTTGTGTGTCGGGCGGATAGCCTCCACGACGGTCTGGGCTGAGTCGATGCATTGCAGCAGCTGATCGAAGTACGCGACCTTGACTCCTGCCCCCATCACCACGCGACCGGTGTCTGCCTGCACGTCGCCCAGCAGGCAGCGGATGAGCGTCGTTTTGCCGCAGCCGTTGGGGCCGAGCACGGCCCACTTCTCGCCGCGCAGGATGTCGAGTGTCAGATCCTGGAACAGAGGGCGGGCGAAGGACTTGCCCAGGCGCTCGGCGCGCAGCACAATGTCGCCCGATCGTGTGGGCGCGGGGAACCACATGGGCGGGGCGGTGATCTCGCGCGGCGCTTCGACCCGTTCGATCCGTTCGAGCTTCTTGCGGCGGTCCTCGGCCTGGGCATGTTTCTGGCCGTAGTGGTGCCGCCGCACGAAATCTTCCATCTTGGCGATTTCCGTCTGCTGTTTCGCGAACGTGCGGCGCTGCACTTCCAGGCGTTCCGCCTTCTGGTGCTGGTAGGCGCTGAAGTTGCCTGCGTACTGGTCCACGGTCCCCTGGAAGAGTTCCAGCGTGCGGTTGGTCACCTTGTCGAGGAAGTACCTGTCGTGGCTCACGACGAGCAGCGTCTGGCTGGTTTCGACCAGATAATCTTCCAGCCACCGCGTAGCCTGCAGGTCGAGGTGGTTAGAGGGCTCGTCCAGCAGCAGGATGTCAGGGTCTTCCAGGAGCAGGCGGGCCAGCAGCAGGCGATTCTGTTGCCCACCGCTCAGCTGCGTTACCTCCTGCTGGAAGGATTCCGCGGGGAAGCCGAGCCCCGCCAGGACTCGCTCGATCTTGTGGTCCAGGTGGTACGCATCGCGCCGGTGCAGTTCGTGCTGCAGATCGTCAAAGCGGCGTCCGAGCCGCGCCCGCTGCGTCTCGTCCGGTGTAGCCGCCAGCTGCTGGGCGAGCTGTTCCGCTTCCTGGGCGAGCATTACCAGCTCGCGCAGCGCGTCGAGCGCTTCCTGCCACACGGTCCGGCCGGGGGTGAACTCCGGCCGCTGTTCCAGATAACCGATGCGGGCGGTCGGGTGCAGCTGGCGGCTGCCTCCGTCCGGCTCTTCGCGGTTGGCCAGGATTTTCAGGAGCGTGGTCTTGCCGGTGCCGTTCGGGCCGACCACCGACAGCCGCTCCCCTTTACGCACGTCAAACGAGATCCTGTCGAGTACCGGTTCGGGACCGAAATGCTTGGAAATGTCTTGTACGGACAGGAGGATCATGGGGTCTTTCCCGGAGGCTGCTGCAGGGGGAGGGGCGCACTGCCGGCCGCTCCGGCGGACAGGGCGAGCGGCCGGTCCCACCTGGTCCGGCTATTGTAGGCGGAGTTGCCGTACGCTGACAGTTGACGCTCGGCGCGCGATGAGGCCGGCGCTCTGGCTGCGGCCCGCTAATCGAAGGTCCGGCACACCAGGCCGCCGTCGGCCAGGATCGTCGAGCCGGTGATGTAGGCCCCGGCGTCGCTCGAGAGCAGCAGCGCGGGACCCACCATGTCCGCGACCTGCCCCCAGCGTTTGACGGCCGTGCGGTCGGCAAACCGCTGCTTCTGTTCGGCGTCGAGCAGGCTCAGCGGCAGATCGGTCAGGACGGGGCCGGGCGCCAGGCAGTTGACGGTGATGCCGAACGGTCCGAGTTCCAACGCCTGGGCCCGGGTCATGCCAACCAGGGCGGCCTTCGTGCCGGAATACAGCCCGCGTCCGGGGTTGGACGCGAACGCCATGACCGACGAGGTGTAGACGATCCGTCCCCAGTGCCGCGCGATCATGCCGGGCACCAGTGCGCGCGCCAGCCGCATGCAGCTGGTGAAGTTCAGCTCGAGAATCTCGTCCCAGACGGCGTCGGTGGTATCGGCGAGCGTCTGGGGGCGATTGTTGCCGGCATTGTTGAACAGGATGTCCACCTTGCCCATGCGGTGCAGCGCTTCGTGCGCCAGATGATCGACGCGCGCGCGGTCCAGCATGTCGACGACAGCGTATTCCACGCGCACCGGCAGGGCCTCCGCGATCTCCCGGGCGGCCGCCTGCAGCTCGGTTTCATGCCGGGCGCAGATCAGCACATCGGCCCCGGCTTCAGCGTACGCGCGTGCCACCCCTTTGCCGATACCCTTGCTGCCACCGGTGACCAGGGCTGTCCGGCCCGTCAGATCGAACAGGGATGCCAGCATGTGGCAGGATCCTCACGCGCGCACGTGTGTCTGGGCCGGGACGGCGTGGGCTGGCGCGTCCGCTCCGACGCGTCCCGCGCGGTGATTCAGCGGACCGCCGCCAGGGCGTCCACGACCAGGTCACCGACTTCGGCGGTGCTGTACCCCATCTTCCCCGCGCTCTGGCTCTTCATCTTCGTTCCCGTGACCGCCTGGATGGCCTGCAACACGCGCGCACCCGCCGCGGGCTGGCCGGTGTGTTCCAGCAGCATCGCCACGGCGCCGATGGCGGCGATCGGATTGATCACCTGCTGTCCCGTGTATTTCGGCGCGCTGCCTCCCATCGGCTCGTACATGCTGCAGCCACCCGGATCCGGGTTGATGTTCCCGCCTGCGGCGACTCCCATGCCGCCCTGCAGGATGGCGCCGAGGTCGGTGATGATATCGCCAAACATGTTGGTGGTCACGATCACGTCGTAATATTCGGGGTTCTTGACCATCCACATGCAGCAGGCGTCGACATGGTTGTAATCGGCCTCCACATCCGGGTACTCGCGCGCCACGTCCTGGAACGTGCGATCCCACAGGCTGTGGCCGTAGGTCAGCACGTTGGTCTTGGCCACGAGCGTCAGCCGCCGTCCTTTCGGGTTATTGCGCCGGCGGGTGAAATCGAAGGCCCAGCGGATACAACGTTCGCAGCCTTTGCGGGTATAGATGGCGGTCTGGGTGGCCACTTCGTCGGGCGTGCCCTTCTTGAGGAATCCGCCCACGCCGCAGTACATATCTTCCGTGTTCTCGCGGACGACTACGAAGTCGATATCGGCCGGGCCCTTGCCGACCAGCGGCGTCTCCACGCCCGGGTACAGCTTCACCGGACGGAGATTGATGTACTGATCGAGCTGGAACCGCAGTTCCAGGAGCAGGCCTTTCTCCAGGATACCCGGGGGCACATCGGGATGTCCTACAGCGCCCAGCAGGATCGCATCGAACGTGCGCAGACGCTCGACGGCGCCCTCGGGCAGCACCTCGCCGGTCTTCAGATACCGCTCGCCGCCGTAATCGAAATGCTCCAGCTCGTACTGGAACTTCTCCAGGGCGGCGACGGCCTGGAGCACCTTGAGCGCTTCCGTAGTAACTTCGGGACCGGTGCCATCACCGGGGATGACAGCAATTCTCAGCTTGTTCATGCGAGGGGATCTCACTAGGCGGGGTAACGGAGTAGGGCCTGCGCAGTCAGTTCTGGCTGAACTCGAACTGCACACGTGCGTCGTGACCGAGCGGGGCCTTGATGAAGCGGCGATAACATTCCGCGCAAAGATCGAATCGGCGCCGCTGATACAGGTCGTCGCTGACCAGGTCGCTGTCGGAATCTTCGAGTCGCTCGAGGATCTCCTGGACTTCCGTCAGGTGATCCCGATCATCTTCGAACTCGTCGACGTCCAACGGTTCCATGGCAGCTTCCACTTCCAGCTTGACCACGTAGCGGAGTTCCTCTTCTGGGTTAATGATCCGCTTGCAGCGGTCGCACGAGTAATGGATCATCACTCGAAATCCTTGTGTGAAGCACAGGAGGTGGCAGGCGAAGTCCGTTTTCCGCCTGACGTATCAGAACCACTCGTCATCCTAATGGGCAAGCGCGCCGCGAAGCAAGCGGTTGGCCCGTTTTTTTCGCATCTGCGAAAGGTTTTCTGCCGCGCCATGCGCCGCATGCCGTTGGCGCGGACCGCGCGCACCACATGTCATGCTCGGGCAACACAGACCGCGCGTCTCGGTGCGGTTATGCCGGATCGAGAAAAGCGTCCGCCGGGCCTGGGTCGGGCGCCGGCAGACGCTGTGGGGGATCGCCCGCCGCTATCTTCGTCGTAGGAGAAGATTGGCATCCCTTGCGCGGGGCTGCAGGACAACCGCTAACGGGTCGCTTCTGCGAAACGCCGGGCAACTTCCTCCCAGTTGACGACGTTCCAGAACGCTGTGATGTATTCGGGGCGCCGGTTCTGGTACTTCAGATAGTAGGCGTGCTCCCAGACGTCGAGGCCCAGGATCGGCGTGTGGCCCTCCATCAGCGGGCTGTCCTGATTGGCGGTACTCTCCAGGACCAGTTCGCCGTCTTTCACGCTCAGCCAGGCCCAGCCGCTGCCGAACCGCGACGCGGCGGCAGTGGAGAACAGTTCCTTGAACTTGTCGAAGTTGCCGAACGCGGCGTCGATGGCTTTGGCCAGCGCGCCTGACGGAGTGCCGCCGGCCCGGGGCGCCAGGACGGTCCAGAACAGCGAGTGGTTGGCGTGCCCGCCACCGTGGTTGCGCACGACGGTGCGGATGTTCTCGGGTACCGCATTCAGGTCGGAGACGAGTTTCTCGACGCTCAGCGCCTCGAGGGGTGAGCCGGCGATCGCTTCATTCACTTTCGTAATGTACGCCTGGTGATGTTTCGTGTGATGGATCTCCATCGTCTGAGCGTCGATGTACGGTTCCAGCGCGTCGTAGGCATAGGGCAGTTTAGGGAGCGTGTAGGCCATGATTTTCAACATCCTTTCCACAGAGAAACCCAATGTTGGCAGCCGATCAATTGGGTTGGCAGCCGATTTATTGGGATTTGTAGCGCGCCGAGGCCCACTGACAAGTGCGCGCCGCTGTGTTCCAGACGAGGTGGCCGGTCAGCGCGGGTGGGAGCCGCTGCCCCGGTGCCGCAAGACCTGGGACGGTGAAAGGCTCGGTCATTCCGAGCCGGTTGTAGTGGACAAATCCATGCCATGGATGGGCCCATTCGCATGGACTGCCTACCCCCTCACCGTGCAGCGGTTACATCCCGCAATTGGCCGAAGGCCACTATCAACGTAGCCTGGGGCAACGCCCTTGTCTTTACCCAATACGTGATCCGCAGAGGCTTTGTTTTGCACTGGATCGAAAGGGCTG
>JAAYDI010000114.1 GCA_012729315.1 Planctomycetaceae bacterium | reverse complement strand
TTGGGGCTCGTTGGGTGTTTCTCTCACTTGCGCTTGGGGCTCGTTGGGGCTCGACGATCGCGAATCCGGGGTGCCCGCACCGGCTTCACCCTCGTCGAACTCCTCACGGTCATCGGCATCATCGCTTTGCTGATCGCCATCCTTCTGCCCGCCCTGGGCCGCGTACGCTCGCACGCCAAGGCCACACAAACCGCTGGCCTGCTTAACGCCATCGACAAGGGGCTGGAGAGCTTCCATGCCGATTTCGGATACTATCCCGATTCGCGGAACCCGCAGAGCTCTAGCACGGGAACCAAGCGCCGGGAGGATCCGATTACTCAATGGCCGGCCGCCGGCGATTTACCCGTGCCCAAGAACAGGGCTAATCTGACTGGGGCTCATTGGCTGGCTCGAGCCCTAGCAGGACATGATCTCGGGGGAGTAGACGTCAATGCCCACATGCTGGGTTATATCTATGTGAATCCAACCCCTCATGAACAGATAGAGATTCCTTACAGCGATTTTGAGAAGCCAAACCGTTACGCGGAGCGGCGCCCGCTTTACCTGAATGGCGAGATGTATGCCCGAGACGACGACACGACTAGGTTTAAGACAGAACCTAGCAGTGTCAGTGACTATGAGCCGCGCCGGCGCATTGTTGTTTATGACGAGTCATTTGGCTCGCCAGTGCTATACTACCGGGCAAACGCTTCGGCTCTCAACCCATTTTGCCGAACAGGGTTTGGCCAGAACCGCATGGGCGCTAGCGGCGACATGGCCGGGATATACTGCCATCAAGACAACTCGTATATCACGGGGGATGATCAGACTCAACAGTCCGCCAAGGTTGGCTGGGACTTTGCAGGCGCTGGGGAGGTACACCGAATTGGGAGATTCGGACTGGATGAAGCCAACGTAGCAGAGATTACTGAAAAGCAATCCTTCGTAGACTTCCTGCGCAACCCGGATGCCCCAGGACAGGCGAAGGATGCGGCTGGCAACACGATTTCGATCACCCCGCACAATCCCGGGACGTTCATCCTTTTGACCGCCGGGCCGGACGGTCTCTTTGGAACCAGTGACGATATTGGCAACTTCCCGATCAGGAAGTGAAAAAAGGAATCATGCTTATGAGTCGCCAACAATCCGCCGCACACAGGGGGCAACGCGAGCCAGCCTTCACGCTGGTTGAACTGATGGTGGTGATCGGAATCATCGGCTTGTTGGTGGCCCTGGTGCTGCCGGCCGTGGGTGCCGCTCGGCGAGCCGCCCGCGCGGGAGCGACCTCGGCAACCATCAGCGTGCTGGAAACCGGGCTCGAACAGTACCGCGCGGATAACCGTGTGGGTGGTGCTTATCCGCCATCAGGCTTGGCCTTGCCGCAAGAGGTCGCGGTATCTCCACACGTCACCGACTCAACTTATGACAATTATCCGGGAGGATGTCCGCGGGTATCGGGGGCTAGCCTCTTGACGTGGGCCTTGGCGGGGGCCGACCTCATAGGTACCCCGGGGTTCCGCGACCTCAACGGAAACAATATCTGGGAGGACAACACTGGTAGTAAATCGGGATCAGATGCCGAATACAACCTGTATGCAATCTACTCCGCTAGCCACCCCGATCTGGCCCTTCAGGGTAAGCCGGTTCACGCTCGATCGGGGCCATTCGTGGATATTAGTAAGATGAGGTTCCCTCAGCAAGTAGAAAGGGGCAAAACCTTGTTTGAGATGGCCGAGCTGGTTGGGCGGCCCCGGCTCACCTCCATCTGCTTTCTCGACAGTTTTGGGCAGCCGATCCTGTACTACAAGGCCAACCCGGCAGGGAACGTGATGGCCGCGAACAATCGTTCTGGCGATGACCAGGGTATCTACACGCTGGAGGACAACGCTGATATCACGGGCAATCCTGGTGACGGTTTGGACCTTGGCGGAGGGGCCATCGATACCAGTGGTAACCACCATTACATGGCTGTTCGGGCTACATCTCAGAATCCCGATAAGTGGGAGCGGAGCTTCGACCGCACGATCTGGAACCCGACGGCCACAGTCGGCGGCGGGACGATTACTCGCCCTCATCGCCCGGACGCGTTCATTCTGATCTCCGCCGGTCCGGATGGTATTTTCGGCTCGGCGGACGACATCGCGAACTTCAAGGTTAATCAGTAGGCCGCGGCGTTCTCATTGAAACCATAGGTCGCGCGACGCACGGGCACTGCGCGGGCTACCGCATGGTGACCTCGCCGGTGCCGGGAGCGACTTCGATGGTCAAGGTGGAAGTGCCGGAGGCGAGGGTGACGCGGGCGATGGTTGTGGCCGGCTGACCCGTGGCGTCGAGGGGCGTACCGTAGACGTCGAAGGGCAGGAAGCGCAGCCCGCCGTCGGTGACGAGGTTTTGCGTGGACTGGATGGTCACGCCGGCCAGGCCAGCCGCCCGGTTGGCCCGATCATTGGAGTCGGTCCGCACCGGGAAGGTCACCACGAACGGCTCGAAGCTGGTCGGGGTGGATGGGTCGCGGCGAACGGGGCTGAGGATCGCCTGGGCCTGGGCCGGTGCCTTGGCGGTTGCGGCGGCGACGCGGGGCGCGATCCAGTAGGTGCGTCGTGCGTTGTCGAAGACGATGGCTCGCGGGGCGTCGGCGTGGGCGATCGAATCGCTCTGGGCGAACTCGATATCCACGGCCAGCAATCGGCCCGCCTCACGCAA
>JAAYDI010000014.1 GCA_012729315.1 Planctomycetaceae bacterium | reverse complement strand
TAGCGGATCGACTGCGCGCTGCTCGTCAGGTCGTACCCGAGCACGACGCCGCGCCCCGCAGAGATGCGCACCAGGCCCAGCAGGACCTTGATCAGCGTGGTCTTGCCCGCCCCGTTCGGACCGAGCAGACCGGTGACGCCATGGCCAATCGTCATGCTGACGTTGCGCAGCGCACAGACCCGGCCGTAGTCCTTGACGATGCCGTGCAGTTCCACCACGCGGTCGGCCTGGCCATCTGTCCGGTCCCCGGCGCGCGATCGGTCAGTGCTGGCCGCATCGATTGCCGACAACTGCTCGGAGCTGGCGTGCTTCATACGTCTACCGTTTGAGCATCCGGAACGCGCAGTCGCCGCCCCACCCCTGGAACACGGCCAGGTACACATACAGTGCCCCCAGGGGCTCCAGCTGCCGCGCGAGTTTCAGCGGTCCACATTCAACCGGATCGAAACCGAGGACCCGCGCCAACTCCTTGACCGTCCCCTTCGCCGCCTCGTCGTCACCGCAGATGAACACGTGGGCGTTCTGCGCGCCATACCGCGGGTTCTCCATCGTGGCGGCGCTGAGCGTGTTGAAGGCTTTGACCACACGCGCCTCAGGAAACCACTCGGCAATCTGCTCGGCCGCCGATGTGGTGTGCCCGAGCGTCACCCCCATCAGATCGGGCGTCAGCGGGTTGATGCAGTCCATCAGGATCTTGCCGCGCAGACTGCCGGCCGCCTGCAGCACGGACTGCGTCTGGTCCCAGGGGATCGCCAGCAACACGGCCTCCGCCGCGGCGATCGCGTCGGCACAGGCGCCCACCCGCGCGCTGGCACCCGCACGCTCCAGCGCAGCCTGCGCCTCATCACTGTTCGGATCGAGCGCACCAAAAAAGACCTCATGCCCAGCCTGTGCCCAGCGACATCCTAACGCCCCGCCTACACTGCCTGTCCCCAACACCGCAATCTTCACGCCTGGTACTCCTGGTAGATCGTCATCGGCCCCCTGCACCACACTTCGGGCCGGACCGTATCAGTATGCCGCATAACCGTCCCCACCGCAAAGTCCACGTCCGACAATTCCCGCTCCCGCACTGCGTCTGCGGCGCCCCCGCACCGGGCCCGCAGCGTGCTCCCAGCAGCCGCTTGACGCCGGCCGCGCCCCCGGCGGTGACCGAAAAAAAACGCCCTTGACCGTTTTCGACGAATGCCATATTCTCCCGCCTCGTTGACACGAAACGGTTGCCGCAGAAAACCAGGTGAGGAACATCAGCCTCCCACGAGTTCTCGTCAACAGCTTGGTGTTGACACCCAACGAATACGCAGGCGAGTCCGCATAGGAGACGTGTCCATAACGTGTCTGCAGACCGCGTCGCGGCGACCGGCACGGAGGTCGACAGTCGTGGCGTCAACTGTGTGATCGCTGGTAATCGAATCTGGGCCGTACGCGCAGCAAGGATGCTGCGCGACGTACCCGTCCAATCGCTCCCGGAACAAGTGCGAAGTCCTCTGCCCCCCTGGGACACCATGTACTTCCGGGAGCCTTTTTATTTCTTGACTCGCGCCCCGTGCTCCCCTCCTTGCCGCGGCTTCGCTCCCGCTCCCACCGTCGCCGGCCGCCGAGACAGGAAAACGCTACGCTCGCTACAAAGCATCCGACCGGGAGAGGCCTGCGGCGTGTCACCGGCGGGCCAAAACAGCCAGCGAATCGCTGGCTTCTTCGTTGACGCGTCCCCCGGTGCGACCTAGATGGTTATGGGGTGCGCACAGGTCCGCCGGTCAAAGCAGGGGTGAAGCAGGGGTATTGTCTGCACCATGTGGGATGTCGTGGTCGTCTGCACCGCCGTGTTGGTGGGCTTGCTCGGTGGCTGGTGGTTGCGCGGCAACGATCCGCGCATCCAGCGTCTGAGTCATCCGTTCGACAACGCGGATCGGGCGCGTGAAATCCTGGAGCGGCTGCGGGAACTGACCCGCAACGTGGCGGCCGATGTCGACAAGCACCAGGCGCTGATGGGGCGCATCACGGACGAGCTGCATGCGTCCGAGGACCAGGGGCCGGCGACCGTCCTGAAGGCGGTGGACAAGCTGATCCAATCGAACGAACGGATGCAGCGGCAGTTGACTTCCGCCGAGGCCCGCCTGGAGACGCAGGCCAAGCAGCTGGTGAACCATGCGGTGGAGGCGCTCACCGACGCGTTGACGCTGGTGGCCAACCGGCGGGCGTTCGACAAGGCGCTGGGCGACGCCTGCCGGGCCATGGCGGAACAGGGGACGCCGGCGACGATCATGATGATCGACATCGACCACTTCAAGAGCCTCAACGACAGCTATGGTCACCAGGCGGGGGACGCGGTCTTGCGGGGGGTGGCCCAGATCCTGCGGCAGCGCATTCCGGCCGAGAACCTGGTCGCCCGGTACGGTGGGGAGGAGTTTGCCGTCGTCTTTCCCACGGCCCACGTGGAGCAGGTGATGCGCATTGCGGAGCGTGCGCGGCGCGCGGTGGGCGAAGGGACATTCGACTTCGAGGGTCTGAGCCTGCACGTGACCGTCAGCGGCGGGCTGGCCGAACTGCTGCCGAGCGAGACCGTCGCGTCGGTCATCGGCCGCTCGGATGACGCCCTCTACGTGTCGAAGGGGCAGGGCCGCAACTGCATGCACGTGCACAACGGCCGGCGCGTGGTGCCGGTGGACGACCAGGCGCAGGAGGCGGATCCGCATGCGGACGAGTCGTCGACGTCGGCGCCGCACGATCCGGGGATATCCTCGCCTGCCGTCTTCTCGTCGGATGTGCGCCGCCGGCTGTCCGAGTGGAAATCGGGGGGCGCACCGCTGTGCATGCTGTTTGTGCAGGTCGACGATCTGGACCAGATCCGCGCAAAGTACGGCGACGACAACGGCCAAGCGGTGCTCCGCGCGCTCACGTTGACCCTCAAGGCAGCGATGCGTGAGATGGACCATGCGGCGCGGTTTGAAGAGGACGCCCTCTCGCTCCTGTTGCCGGGGTGCACGATGCGCGGGGCGATTACCGTGGCGGAACGCCTGCGCGCCGCGGCGGCGCGCTGTGAGCTGCACGCGCGCTACCCGTGCCGCCACTTCACGGTCAGCATTGGCGTAGCCGAAGCAATGGAAGACGAGCATGAAGACGCGCTCATCCAGCGGGTGCGCGCGTCGCTCCACGTCGCCCGGCAGCAGGGACAGGACTGCACCTATCTGCACGACGGGGTCCAGCTGCACCTGGTCGGCGCGGGCCGGCTCAGCATGGCCAGGTAGGCGCGGGAGTGTGAAGTGCGGGCCGGAACCTGTTATGATGGCCGGATGATCTGATGCACCTGCAGACGCGCGGTGTGGCCTGAGGCGACGCGGCGCGCCTCGGACCTGTCCCCTGTTCACGGCCGACCCTGGAGGATCGAATCGTGTCTCTCTCTGCTGCAGACCAACTGCCCGGCCCGACCGACGTGGAGGCACTGGAGGAACAGCTCAGCCGTCCGCCCGAGCAGGTCGTCGAGACGCTGCATGCCCTGGACGGCGACCTGGTGTTCCTGGGCGTCGCCGGCAAGATGGGGCCCACGATGGCCCGCATGGCGCGGCGGGCGTTCGACCTGGCGGGGGTCAGGCACCAGGTGTACGGCGTCTCGCGTTTCCGAGATCCGGCCGTGCGCGCTCGCCTGGAGGCCTGGGGAGTGCGTACCCATGTCGCCGATCTGCTGGACGACCGCGCAGTGGAGGCACTGCCCGACGCGGCATACGTGGTGTCCATGTCCGGCTTCAAGTTCGGCACGCATACGGCCCCGGAGCTGGCATGGGCCACCAACTGCTGCATCCCCGTGGCGGTCTGCCGACGCTATCGCGACAGCCGGATCGTGACCTTCTCGACCGGCAACGTGTATGGCCTCGTCCCGTGCGATTCCGGGGGGAGCCGGGAGAGCGATGCGCCGCGCCCGGACGGTGAGTACGCGATGTCGGCGCTGGGCCGCGAGCGGATCTACGAGTATTACAGCAACGTCCAGCAGACGCCGGTCGTCATCCTGCGGTTGAACTACGCCACGGAACTGCGCTACGGGGTGCTGGTCGATCTCGCGCAGCAGATCCAGGCCGGGGCGCCGGTGGATGTGACCATGGGCGCCGTCAACGTGATCTGGCTGGGCGACGCCAACGCGATGACGCTGCGGGCGCTGCCGCACGCGGCGAGCCCGGCCCGGGTGCTGAATCTGGCCGGGCCCGATCTGCTGTCCACCCGTGACGTCGCCAACGAGCTGGCGCAGCGGATGGGGCGGCCGGTGACGTTCGCGGGCCGCGAGAGAGACGAGGCGCTGCTGAGCAATGGGCAGGCCGCCTACGCGCTGCTGGGCCACCCCCAGATCACCTCGGCACAGATGATCCAATGGACCGCCGACTGGATCGCCCGCGGCGGCCCGACGCTCGGCAAGCCGACACATTTCCAGACCCGGACCGGGCAATTCTGACAGAGTGGGCCTCGCGATCATGAAGCTGCACTTCCTCGGCGCCAATCGTCAAGTCACTGGCTCGCGCTACTGCCTGGAAACCGCGGCGGGCAAGATCCTCGTCGACTGCGGCATGTTTCAGGAGCGGCCCTACCAGGATCGCAACTGGCTGCCATCGCCGATCCCGCCGCAGGACATCCAGGCGCTGGTGCTGACGCACGTGCATGTCGACCACTGCGGACTGATTCCGCGGCTGGTCGGCGAGGGATTCCGCGGCCCCATCTACTGCACCCGCCCCTCCGTCGAACTGGCCGAGATCATCCTGCGGGACGCGGCGCGGATTCAAACGGAAGACGCGCGGTTCAAGAAGAAGCGGCACAAGAAGGAAGGACGCCGCGGCAAGCATCCTGAAATCGCGCTGTTCACCGAGACGGAGGTGGACCGGGCGCTGCCGCTGTTTAAGGGGGTGCCGTACGGGCTGCCGGTGGCGGTCAACAACGCGACAACGGTGACGTTTCACGACGCCGGCCACATCCTCGGTTCCGCCATGTTGGAGTTTCGCGTGCGGGACGCGGGGCGCGAATCGCTGATCATCTTCTCCGGCGACATCGGCCAGACCAACAAGCCGCTGATCCGCGATCCGACGCTGTTCGAGCAGGCGGACTACGTGGTGATGGAAGCCACGTATGGGAATCGCGACCATGGCCACAATGGCGATGTGGCGGCGGACCTGGAGGCGATCATCCGGGAGACGCGGGCGCGGGGGGGCAATCTGGTGATTCCGGTGTTTGCGGTGGAGCGGGCACAGGAACTGATCTATCACCTGGGTCATCTCGTGCGGGGCGGACGCATTCCGCGGACCGACATCTTCCTCGACAGCCCCATGGCTGTCGATGTGACGACGATCTTCCGCAAGTATCCCGAGTGCTTTGACGAGGAGACGTGGCGGCTGATCACGGCGCACAAACCGCCGCTGGGATTCCCCGGGCTGCAGATGGCGCACAGCGTGCAGGAGTCGAAGGCCATCAACGAGTGGAAGGAGCCCTGCATCATCATGGCGCCGTCCGGGATGTGCTCGGCCGGGCGCATCAAGCACCATCTGCGGCTCAATATCAGCCGCGCCGATGCGACTATTCTGTTCGTCGGTTATCAGGCGCACGGCACGCTCGGACGCCAGATTCTCGATGGCAATCGGTTCGTCCGCATCCACGGGCGGGACTGGAAAGTGAAGGCCCGGATCTGCCAGTTGGACGGGTTTTCCGGACACGCCGACCGCCAAGCGCTGCTGCAGTGGATCGGGCATCTCCAACGCCCGCCCCGACATGTGTTCCTGACCCACGGGGAGGCCGAGGCCGCCGCACATCTGGCGGGACGCATTGGCCAGCAGTTCGGCTGGCCGACGTCCTTGCCGGAGTACCAACAAGTGGTCGACCTGGCGGACGGAGCGGCCCAGTGACCGACGGCCAGCCGGCGCCGGGACGGGCCCGCCCGGGGCTCCCGCCGTGGCGGTGCACCGCCAGTACTCCGGGCGGCACCTGTGACAGGGTCTGGACATGCCGGGACGGCGGAACGGCCGACATTTTGCCCCACCAAACCGGCAACGCCGCGGGTAGTCCAAGCTAGTATATAGGATGGGGAACAGGACGCGGGGCGCCCGGAGACGCGTCCGGTACAGACGTGCGGCAGGGCTCCGGGTGAACCAGCAGGGCCGCTCGTCGTATAAATAAAGTAAAAGGTGGAACGACGGTGGAACGACGCGGCACAGGGTTTCTCTCAATATGCTTGCCAGACAATCCGACAGAAGCAAGAATAACCGGTCGTTCTACGGTTGCTTCGACGTCTGTGTTTCTGGCCACTTTGTATCATGATACCCGCTGTTGAGAGAACGCCCGGGACGAATGAGAAGATGGCGACCGAATGGTACTATCAGATCATGAATGATGTTGTCGGGCCGTTGAGTGGACGACAACTGCTGGACAAAGTCCGCGCGGGGCAAGTCAAGGAAGACACGTTGGTCCGCAAGGACGATTCCCAGTGGGTGCCGGCTCGTCAGGTCAACGGCCTGATGGATGCGGTGGAGCAGTCGCGGACGCAGCGCGTCTGCCCGTACTGCGGCCAGCCCGTCGACCCGCCACCTTCCACCTGTCGCGGCTGCAGCCGCAAGCTGGCGCTGTCGTTCAACTCGCGTCTGACCGCCATGAGCAAGGACCGGACAAAGGTGCGGAAGATCGCGCGCGATCGCGCGGCGGAAGCGGAGGTGATTCGCGAGCGGTCCGACCGGGCCGACATCGTGCGCTATGTATCGCTGCTCGCGCTGTGGGTGGGCTTGCTCGTTCTGGCACCCTATCTGATCTACCTCGCCACGACCAGCAAGCTGATCTTTGCCGGCGATCTGGCCATCATCTCGGGCCTCGTCGTGACCGCGCTGGTGGGCGGCGTCTACTACGTGATCTCGCGCCTCGAGTGACTAGCGGGCCGCGGCCACCAGATCGTCCACGCGGATGCCGTACTTCTCCACCAGCCGGTAGAGTTTGCGGCGGTTGATGCCGAGCGTGCGTGCGGCGCGGGTCTTGTTCCCCCCTTCCCGCCGCAAGACCTCCACCACCTTGGCGCGCTCAATGGCCGCCAGATCGTCCTGGCCGCGGAGCGCGTCCCACGCGCCGGCCGCGTCACTCTCCATCGCCTCTCGCGGGAAATCCCGCACGCGCAGCAAACGATCGTCGGCCATGATGCGGGCCCGTTCCACGGCGTTGATCAGCTGCCGGACGTTGCCCGGCCAGGCGTATCGCTCGAGCGCCTGCATCGCGCGCTCCTCGATCGCCCAGCCCGGGCCGAGGAAGTGTCGCACCAGCAGCGGGATGTCCCCGACACGTTCACGCAGCGGAGGCAGCTCCAGCGACAGCACGTTGATGCGATAGTACAAGTCTTCGCGGAAACTACCCGCCGCGACCCGCTGCGCCAGATTGCGATTCGTGGCCGCCAGCAGCCGGACGTTCACGCGGCGTTCCTTGATCGAACCGATCCGCCGCAGCGATCCGTCCTCCAGCACGCGGAGCAGCTTCGCCTGCAGCGCGCCGGGCATCTCCCCGATCTCGTCAATGAACAGCGTGCCGCCATCGGCCACCTCGAATAATCCCTGCTTGGCGGCGACCGCCCCCGTGAACGCCCCCTTCTCGTGCCCGAACAACTCGCTCTCCAGCAGCGATTCCGGCAATGCCGCGCAGTTGATCACCACGATCGGCCGCTCGGCCCGGGCACTGTGACGATGCAACGCCCGCGCCACCAGTTCCTTGCCCGTCCCGCTCTCCCCCTGAATCAGAATCGCCTTGTCGCTCGGTCCCGCACGCTCAATCAACCGGAAAATCTCCTGCATCGCCGGCGAGTGACCTACCATCACCTCGTCCGGCACGCTCTGACGCAGCAACGTCTTGAGCTGCTGGTTCTCCTTCTTCAGCCGCCGCCGCTCGGCCGCCTTCCGCACCACCTCCTCCAGCTCCTTCACCGGAAACGGCTTGGTCAGGTAGTCGTACGCCCCCAGCTTCATCGCCTGCACGGCCGTTTCAATCGTGCCCTGGCCGGTCAGAATGATGACCTCACAGTCCTCGTGATGCCGCTTGAAACGCGCCAGCAACTCCAGCCCCGAACTGCCGGGAATCACCAGATCCACCACCGCGACGTCAAACGCCCGCCACTGCGCGTGACTCATCGCCTCGTCGGCATCCCCCGCCTCCTGCACCCGGAAATCGTGCCGCGCAAAGCGATGCACCAACGTCTGACGGTGATCCTCGTCATCGTCGACGATTAACAGATCGATCTGGGAAGGCTCGGTCATAGCTGTGGTCCGTACATCGGACTCGATTTCCACGTGTGCGGATGCTCACACTGCAGCCGTTGCAGCGCGCGATTACGCACATGTCCCACTCTATTCCACGCGTCGGGTGCTGTCACCATGTGCCGGCCGTTTTGCCGATAGATTTTCTGATGAAATGTCCACACGCGTGGGCCAGCAAAGCATGCAGATCCCCCGGCGGAGGAGGATTTCTCGCGCCTCGAAGCGTATCATACGGATGGTGGGATGCCGGTAGTTCGGAGGCCGAGCAACCAAGACGAGCAACCAAGACCAGTACCCGGAGTCCCAGAGTCATCAGCACTACAAGGAGCGAACGATGAAAGTCAAGAAGATCATCTTCCCGACGGATTTCTCGCGGTGTGGTGATGCAGCCCTGAAGATGGCCACGTCGCTGGCGCACGATGCGGGCGCGCGTCTGCTGATTGTGCATGTGGAAGAGCCGCCGGTGGCGTATGGCGGCGGCGAAATGTACTACGGGGTGCCGGAACCGGGAAGCGAGGACCTGAAACGGATGCTTGAAGCGGTCGTGCCCACCGATCCCACCGTGCCGTACGAACACCGGCTGATCACGGGCGATCCGGCCACCGCGATTGCCCGCCTGGCGGAGGACGAACAGGCGGATCTGATTGTGATGGGGACCCACGGCCGGACCGGTCTGACACGGTTGTTGATGGGCAGCGTGGCCGAGGCGGTGGTGCGGCGGGCCCCCTGCCCGGTGCTGACGTACAAGCAGACCGATTACTCGGCCGACAGTGCGGCAGACGACCCGGTGGCATGAGGTTCAGGGGGAAGCAGCTCCCAGCGCTGCGCGATGGGCGTCAATCTGGCGCTGCAGCGCGCCGCTGGCGCGTCGTGCGGCCATGCGGTAGCAGATGCGCGCCGTACTCACCTGGCCGCATGCGCGGCGCCGCCAGCCACCCGGCATGCGGCGCGTGCGTTGCCCACTGCGTGCGCACGTGATAGGCTGGCTCGAGTTCCAGGCTGTTCCGCAACTGTCTTCCTGTCTTCCTGTCTTCCGAGTAGAAGGGTTTGGCGATGTACGGAAAGAACGCTCTGCTGGGCGCCGCTGTGGTCTTCCTCGCCCTGTGCACATCGGGCGGTGTCCTGGCCGACACACGCGTGGGCGTGGCGGTGCTGGACATCACGCCGCCGCTGGGGATGCCGATGGCCGGTTACTATCACGAGCGTGGTGCCGACGGCGTGCTCGACCCGTTGTTCTGCCGGGCGCTGGTGTTCGAACAGGACGGGCAACTGGCGGCGCTGGTCGCGCTCGATATCATCAGCATCACGCGCCCGCTGACCGACGCGGCGCGGGCCGGCGTGGAACAGGCGACCGGCATACCCGGCGCACACGTGTTGATCAGCGCCACGCACGCCCACACTGGACCGGAACTGTCGCAGCGCAGCCAGCGCAGCGAAGACATGGGGGGCAAGCAGACGATCACGGTGGAGTACACCGAGAGTCTGCCGGGGCGTATTGTGGAGTGCGTGCGGCTGGCGCACGAGCAGCTCTCACCCGCGCGTGTGCGGTACAGTACCGGATGGTGTGACAAGCTGGCCTTCAACCGCCGCTATTACATGCGCGACGGCAGCGTCGGCTGGAATCCGGGCAAGCTCAATCCCAACATCGTCCTGCCTGCCGGGCCGACCGATCCCGAAGTGGGGATCGTGTACGTCGAGCAACCGGAGGCAGCGGGTCCCACCCAGTCTGTGGCGACCTACGTCAACTTTGCGATGCATCCCGACACGACGGGTGGCAGCAAGTTCAGCGCCGACTGGCCGGGCGCGCTGGGTCGCGTGCTGGCCAGCTATCACGGCCCGCACCATGTGACGCTCGTCGGCAACGGCACCTGCGGCAACCTCAACCACTGCGACTTCTTCTGGGGCTGGCCGGACAGTGGTCCTTTCGAGCAGCACCGGATCGGCACGATTCTGGGAGGGGCCGTGTTCCAGGCCTACAAGGATCTGCGGCCCGTGGCGGCCGGCCCGCTGCGTGTGCGGAGCGAGCTCGTGGAGCTCGCCCTGCCGGAGATCAGCGAGGACGAGATCGCGGCGGCCCGGCAGACCGTGGCCGAAGTGAACAGCGACCGGGGCGGCAACTTCATGCGGCTCGTCACGGCCTACCGGACTTTGAACGTCGCCGCGCGGAAGGGGCAACCGCATCAGGTGGAGGTGCAGGTCATCGCGCTGGGTCAGGACGTGGCCTGGGTGGGGCTGCCGGGGGAGGTGTTTGTCGAACTGGGCCTGGCGCTCAAGAAGCGGTCCCCGTTTGCGCTCACCTGCGTCGTTGAACTGGCCAATGAGAGCGTCGGGTACATTCCTGATCGCCGCAGTTATGCGGAGGGGAACTACGAACCGGTCAGCGCCCGCTGTGCCGCAGGTTCCGGCGAGAAGTTGGTCGATGTCGCGGCCAGGCTGCTGGCGGAACTGCACGCGGAGGGGTCGGGCACATAACGCGTTCCCGCTGACCCCGCCCGGGCCGGGGCGGACGGTGGCAGTACCGCGCGCGTCGGGTCGGGCCGCGGATCAGCAGAAGCCGGCAGCGGGAAGTGTCCTTTTCGGCGGGGCCGAGTCGTGCCAGAATGAGAGCAGATTATGTCCGGCCGCTGTGGCGGCCGCCCGTACCCCGCCCGTTCTGACCTTCCGGAGTTGCACGCCATGATTCGCTCACCGCGCCGTCTGTGGACCTGTTACCTGACCAGCCTCACATGTGTCGTCGCCGCGCTCGGGAGCGCGGGCTGGGCTGCGGACCCGCCGACGGACAGCATCTTCGCCAAGAGCAATCTGGCGGCCTGGTGCATCGTCCCCTTCGACGCCAGCCGGCGCGGGCCGGAGGAACGCGCTGCGATGCTCCAGAAACTGGGGCTCACCAAACTGGCCTACGATTGGCGCGACGAGCACGTGCCGACGTTCGAAGACGAGATCCTTGCGCTTCAGAAACACGGCATCGAGTTCTTCGCCTACTGGTGCCCGCTGGGGGACAGCCCGGCCAACCGCTCGATGTTCAAGCTGATCGCCCAGTACCAGCTGCATCCGCAGATCTGGACGATCGCCCCGGCGAACGCAGCAGATTCGCAGGAGCAGCAGGTGGAGCTCAACGCCCGGGCCGTGCTGCCGCTGGTGCAAGAGGCCCAGCGACTGGGTTGCTGCGTGGCGCTGTACAATCACGGTGGCTGGGCCGGCGAACCCGAGAACATGATCGCCATGGTGCAGTGGCTCCGCAAACACGCCAACACCGACGAGGTCGGGATCGTCTACAACTTCCACCACGGCCACGAACACCTGGCACGGTTCCCCGCGGCGTTCCAGAAGATGCTCCCCTACCTGACGTGCGTGAACCTGAACGGCATGACGGCCGGCGGCGAGAAGATCCTGCCTCTGGGCCAGGGCCAGGAAGACCAGCGTCTGTTGCAGATGATCCGCGACTCGGGCTATCGCGGACCCGTGGGCATTCTCGATCATCGACCCGAAATCGATTCCGAGCAGGCGCTCGAGCAGAACCTCAGCGGTTTGAAGCTGCTGCTGCCCGCCATCGGTGAGGCGGAGGCTGCCCGGACCTACTGACCGCCTCCACGCGTCGCAACTCGACCGCGGCGCGGCGCCCGGTGCGCCCACCGGCGCGCCGCAATTTTGTGCTGTGCGCCCACCGGCGCGCCGGGTGCGCTCCACGTGCATCATGGCGGGACACCGTCCACGCTCACTCGGCCGGTGCCGGTTTCATCCGTTCCTGCAGCGAACTGAGGGCCTCGGCATTGGCCGGGCCATGGAATGGATTGGGATAGGGTGGCTGGAATCCCCCGCCTCCTGCACCCGGCCAGCGCACGCCCACCGCGCTGAGCGCATCCTTGTTGGGCTCGCCCAGGATCTCGAACAGCGCATCGAGCCGCTTCTGGGCGTCTGCTTCGGGCAGGTAGTCCAATTCTTCCAGCCCGACCAGCTGTTCGGCAACTGCCGCCTTCTGGTCGTCAACGAGCGTCACCGTCAGGGGCGCGTTGGTCAACAGATCGAGCTTGGTCACCAGAGTCGCGAGCTGGGACGCGGCGCTCGGGCCACTCGGCGCGCCCACCTTCCCAGCCGGTCCTCCGGGAGCGCTCTTGGCGCCAGCTCCCGGAGGCCCCGCCGCGTCACCGACGACCGGGGAAGTAGGCAACACAACCTGCGTGTGGCCTCCAATCCCCAGATACATCGCGGCCAAGATACCGATCGCTACGCCCAGGACCAGGCAAATCACCCCGGTCGCCCAGATTGTGGGAATCTTCATCGAACGTCGTTCCTTTCACCGAATCAACACACAGGTAAGTCTAAGTCCACTGCTGTATCCGACACTTCGTAGCTTCATGCCGTCCCAGGCTCCTTGATGGGTCCTGGAAACAGTGTCACACGCACGGCATGGTGGTGTCAATCGGCGGTAGCCCGTGGGGGAGCCCTCGGAGACCAAGCGCGCATCCCGGGCGGCAAGGCAGTGTCAGACGCGATCGCGCACTCCATTCGACTGGCGCGTGCACGGGCATCGCTGCGGAATCAGTGCATCGCACAGACGTGTCTGCCTGGTCCCTCCACTTACTTCGTCGGTGCGCTGGCCGGCACACTGGGGTGGCTGATCAACTTGTCGATCACGCCCCCTTTGATCTTGATCACGGCACCGATTGTAGCCACCGCCAGGGCCACCACCAGCACCGCGTTGAACGCGAAGCGCCGGAAACCGCTCCCCACCGCGTCCCCCAGGTAGCTCCGCTTGTTGTTCATCACGAGGAACGCGAAGTAGGCGATGGGCAGCATGGCGAAGCAGATGCCGGAGGCCACCACCGGGAACCAGAACGGAAGCTGCGTGACCACGCCGAGGATGCCGATGCACGGCGCCAGGGCGAAGAGGCGGAAGCGGGCCTTGGTGTACTCCAGCCCGAACATCTCGCACAAGGTGAAGCCGCAGACAACCATGTGTGCCGAGATGGCGGTACAAGTCATGGCGATCAGCCCCAGATTGAACACCAGGCGGCCGGCATGCGCGCCGAGCACGCCGGTGAGCGAGGCGGCCGCGTCGACCGGTTTGAGCGTCTCCCGCAGGGCGTCGTGGCCCGGGTAGATGCCCGTAACTGTCATGGCGATGATCAACAGTGAGGTGACCAGCGTGAACGGCACGAACATCGACATGGCCAGATCCCAGCGGGCCAGCGTCTTGTGCGCCTTCCCCCACCCTTTCGCCAGTAAGGAATAGGGATACAGAAACGTCATGTTGATGCCGACCGCCGCACCCAGCATGCCCAACACGAGTGTCACGTGCTGCGGGTTGGTGTACTCGGGAATACCGTACCAACCGATCAGCCCCTTACCCAGTTCTGTCCAGTTGACCCGGTCGAGATTGGTCAGCAGGACAACGGTGAACAGCAGCATGACCAGGGCGATCACGGTGCGGAGGAACCATTCGTAGAGCCGGATGCCGCGCGGGCTGCTGCCGTAGCTGAACACCATGAAAATGTTGAGGGCCAGGATCAATGCGCCCACGCCGAAGCTCACCACCCAACCGGTACCAGTCAGACTCTGATCGGCGGTGAACACGGTGGCACCGCCCAGGGAGGCCAGGTCGCGCGCGGCGCCGGCCGCCAGACCGTACTGCGGGAAGTGCCAGATGATCGACGCGACGATCGTGCCCAGGGCCCAGAGGAACGCGATCACCCTGCTCAGTTCGCGGCCTATCGACGCGTATGGCCGCTCGCCGGTAGTCAGCACGACGTTGCTCAGCGCCGCCAGCATCATCACGCCCAGGAACATGCCGACCGGCTGCACCCAGAGCAGTTTGTAGCCGAACGAGGCGCCGGCCACGACCGACGCGGTGGCGCTGCCGGCACCCAGCGTCATCGCGCTCTGCAGCAGGCCGGGCCCGGTCCGCCGGATGTAGCCCTTCGCCCGCGTCAGGAACGGCTGCCGCTCCAGGTCTTCCAGCGCAGCGATCTCTTGCTGCAGCTGCTGCGGATCCCACTTGGCCGTCATCGGCAGGCCTTTTGTCGCTTCCGTCATGTCATCTCCTCCCGCACGCCAGATCCCCCATGCCACGCCAGGCCCCAGGTTACCATATTCCGGCCGGACAGAGAGCCACGGCGGCCGAGAATTCACCCGCCCCAGGCCGGGCCCAAGCGTCCCGCGGCGGCGTGTCGAGGACGTCCCCCGGCGGGCATTTCAGTGACACTACACTGACACTTCACTGGCACCTTGCGAATCCTGCCAGCCGCTCCGTGGAACGCCTGCACCTGCCGCCTGCACCTGCCGCCTGCCACCCGCCGCCTGCCGGCATCTGCTGGCATGTTGCGGCAGCACTTGTGATGGTGGCCACCGGTAAGCGATAATAGCTGCCATGTGGCCTGATCAGTTCAAAACCCAGGAATTGCTCGCGGGTGCCCGCCAGGGGGACGACGGCGCGGTGAATCGGCTCCTGGAACGCCACCGCCGAGCGCTGCGGCGGATGGTCCAGTTGCGGCTGGACCAGAAGATCCAGGGGCGCATCGACGTGAGCGACATCGTGCAGGATGTCCTGGTCGAGGCCAACCGCCGCCTGCCGCAGTACCTGGAAAACCCGGTGATGTCGTTTCACCTATGGGTGCGGCAGATCGCCAAGGATCGGATCATCGACGCCCACCGGCGCCACCGCGGCTCGGCCAAACGCAGCGTGGACCGTGAACAGCCGCTGGCAGTGCCGGCTGCGTCCGACCGTTCGACGTATGAACTGGGCGTGCAGCTGCGCGATCGCGAACTGACACCGGCCGCCGCGGCGACGCGGCAGGAGATGGCGCAGCTGGTGGAACGTGCGCTCGGGCGGCTGAGCGAATCGGATTGCGAAATCATCGTCATGCGGCACTACGAGCAGTTGTCGAACATGGAGGTGGCGGAAGCGTTGGGGTTGTCGGAACCTGCGGCCAGCATGCGGTACCTGCGGGCCGTGCGCCGCCTGCGGGAACTACTGCTGGGTACCGCCGACCCGTCGCGTTCCCTGTCGCCCGATGCGGCCGCCTCGTAAACAGCCCGAATGCCCCCTCTCGACGAGTGATCCCGATTGTGAACACCCACCCGGACCCGGACGCTGCAGCCGACGAGCCGCCGCTGGACCACGAACAGCAACTGGCGTCGTTGCTGTCCGCACTGACCGATCGCGCTTGCCGCGGCGAACCGGTGGACCTGGCAGCCGAGTGCCGGGCGCACCCGGCGTTGGCCCAGGAGCTGCGTGAGCTCTGGGGAGCCGTGCTGGTGGCGGACGCCGCGGGCTCCGACGCGTTCCAATCCATCGTCGATCCGGATCCGCCGGGAGGGGCCGAGGCGTTTCACACGCCACGCCGGCTGGGGGACTTCGAACTGCTGAAGGAGATCGGCCGGGGGGGGATGGGGGTCGTGTATCTGGCCCGGCAGGTCAACCTCAATCGCCAGCTGGCGGTGAAGATGATCCTCCGCGGCCCCCTGGCGTCGGAGAGCGACCGCGAACGGTTCCTGGCCGAAGCGCGGGCCGCCGCGCGACTGGACCACGTCGGGATCGTGCCGGTGTACCAGATCGGCGAGGAGGGGGGCCGCATGTACTTCAGCATGAAGTACATCGCCGGACCGACCCTCTCCGACCTGCTGCAGTCCGGGCCGCTGCCGCCGCGCCGGGCCGCACTGTTACTGGCCAAAGTCAGTCGTGCGATCGACTTCGCCCACCAGAACGGCGTCCTACACCGTGACCTGAAGCCATCCAACATCCTGCTCGATGAAGACGGCGAGCCGCACGTGACCGACTTCGGGTTGGCCAAGCAGATCACCGACCCGCACAGCCTGACGCAGTCGGGAGCGGTGATGGGGACCCCCGCGTACATGTCCCCGGAACAGGCGGCGGGGACCAGGAGCGTGGGGCCGGCCAGCGACGTGTACAGCCTCGGCGCGATCCTCTATCACATGTTGACCGGCGAGCCGCCGTTCCAGGCGGCCTCCCCCGTGGATGCGGTGCTGAAAGTGATCGAGCAGGATCCAGTGGCGCCCCGGCAGCTCAACCGTGACGTGGACCGCGACCTGGAACTGATCGCCGTGCGTTGCCTGCAGAAACCGCCCGATCTGCGTTATGCGAGCGCCGGTGCATTGGCTGCGGACCTGGAGGCGTACCTGAACCACGAACCGATTTCCGCGCGCTCCGGGCGGTTCAGCCAGGTACTCTCCCGCTGGCTGCGCGAAACGCATCATGCGGCGGTCCTGGAAAACTGGGGCCTGCTCTGGATGTGGCACAGCCTCGCGCTGCTCGTGGCCTGCCTGACAACCAACTTCCTGTACTGGCGGCAGGTCGACAACCGCTGGTACTACTTCGCGGTCTGGACAGCCGGCTTCGGCACCTGGGTGGTGGTGTTCTGGGCGCTGCGGCACCGCCAAGGACCTGTCACGTTCGTGGAGCGGCAGATCGCGCACATCTGGGCCGCGGCACTGGTCAGCATCGTGGCGCTCTTCCCGCTGGAAGCCTACCTCGGCCTGCCCCCACTGCGGCTGTCCCCAGTCCTGGGGCTGATCACCGGCATGATGTTCCTGGTCAAGGCCGGCCTCCTGTCGGGATTGTTCTACATCCAGGCCACCGCGCTGTTCCTGACCGCCGGCCTGATGGCGGTGTGGCCCCACTACGAACACCTGGTGTTCGGCATCGTGCTGGCCGCCAGCTTCTTCTTCCCCGGGCTGAAGTACTACCGCCAGCAGACCGTCAAATCGGCCGCCGCTGCGGCCTCTCCGCGCGCGTCGGGCTCGCACGTGCGCCCCGACCGCTGACCGGTCCAGATACGCGCGCTTCTCCACCTTCGGACGCACGCTGCGGCGCCGTGTGCCGGCCACCCTCTCTTGGGGAGCGATGTGGCAGCCGGGCGGGCATTTCTGGTAACCTATCGGGCAGCGTCTTCCCCAGGTCTTTCCCAGCACCGCCGCGGCCTGCGGGATCGCGATGAGGACAACGATGGTCGACGAGCGAGCGGAATTCCGAGCAGCCCTTGACGGCGTCCGCGCCGGGTGTCCCGAGGCGGTCTGGAAGTTGATCTCCGAATACGGCCCGCACATCCAGCGTGTCGTGCGCCGCAAGCTGGATCGGCGGATGCGATCGAAGTTCGACTCTCTGGATTTCGTCCAGATGGTGTGGGCCTCCGTGTTCCGGAATCCGCACGAGATCTGCGCGCTCGCTGGACCGCAGGACCTGATCCGGTACCTGGCGGCGCTCGGCCGGCGCAAAGTGATCATGGAATATCGTCGGCGCATCCAGCGGGACACGAAATACAACCTCACGCGCGAACAGTCGCTGGACGACACGACCATCACGCCGCCCCCGGTGGATACGGAGGAGCCGACACCCAGCGAACTGGCCATCGCGCGGGAGCAGTGGGAGGAGTTCTTCCGCAGACAGCCGGAGCGCGACCGCAGTATCGTGCAGATGCGGATCCAGGGCTCCACGTTTCTGGAGATCGCCCAGCAGTTGGGGATCCATGAACGTACGGCGCGCAAAGTCATCAGCCGCTTGGCGCAGAGTAGGCTACGATGAGCCGCACGCGACGGGTGGATCAGGTGCGTGGAGCGGGCGGGGACGACATGCACATGCCCCCACCTTCCTCGACCGAATCGCTGGTGGCCCAGGTGATCCACACCTGGCGTGCGGGACTTCGTCCGGACACGGCGGAGGTGCTGGCGCAGCATCCGCACCTGCGGCAGCGGCAGAGCCTGCTGCTCGATCTGGCCTACGAGGAATACTGCCTGCGCAAGGAAGCGGGCGAGACCGTGTCGCTCGAAGCCTTCTGTGACCGGTTCCCGTCCTGCCGCCGTTCGCTCGGCCGGCTGCTGGCCATCCACGAATGCGATGCCGAGGACCACTGCCTGACGACCGATCTGGATATGGGGTCGGTGGACTGGCCGGCGGCCGGCAGCGAGTTCCTGGGTTTTCAACTGCTGCGCGAGCTCGGCCGCGGCGCGTTCGCCCACGTGTATCTGGCCCGCCAGCCGGCCTTGGGAAACCGGCTGGTTGTCGTCAAGGTGGCGGAGTTCGGCACCGGGGAAGCCGAGACCCAGGGACGGCTCGGGCATCGCAACATCGTGCCCGTGCATTCGGTCACCGAAGATCCGGTGACGCACATGACGGCCGTCTGCATGCCATACCTGGGCAGTGCCACACTGCTCGACGTGCTGGATGTGGCGTTCGCGGAGGGCGATCCACCCCCCCGCGCCCGATTGATCCAGGAGATCGCCATCGGCGAAGCGCTGCCGCAAGCCGTGCCTGACAACTATGCGGAGCCCGATCCCTGCCTGCAGCGCGGCACGTACGTCGACGGCATCGTGCATCTGGCCATCCAGCTGGCGGAGGCGCTGCAGCACACTCACGAGGCGGGCATCTGCCACCGCGATCTCAAACCATCCAATGTGCTGCTGACCCCGTCCGGTTGCCCGCTCTTGATGGATTTCAATTTGTCGAGCGACATCCAGCTGGAACACACCTTCGTCGGCGGCACACTCCCCTACATGTCCCCCGAACAACTGCAGTGCATGATCGTGGAAGACGCCGTGCAGGACGCCGACGGCGACCCGCGCTCCGACCTGTTCTCGCTCGGCGTGATCCTGCACGAAATGCTCACCGGCCATCTCCCCTTCGGCGATCGCGTGCCGGGCGCGACGCCGGCGGAGGCTGCCGCACATCTGCTTGAGCGTCAGCGGGCAGGCGCTCCCGCCGTGCGCACGCTGAATCCCCAGGTCCCAGTCCAGCTGGAAAACGTGATCCACCAGTGTCTGGCCCTGCAGCAGGGGCAGCGGCCGGCAACGGCCGCGGATCTGGCGGATGCCCTGCGTCAGCACTTCTCCCCGCGTGCCAGACTTCGGCACTGGGCCCGCCGCCGCCGGTTCCTGCTCGGCGCCGGCATCGTGGCCGCCGGCCTGCTCAGCGGCATCGCCGCCGCCAACATCGCCGCGCGCGTGCCGACGGACGTGCGCGAGTACGATGCCGGCGTCCAGGCATTTCGCGCGCAGCAGTGGGGCACAGCCATCACCCACTTCACCCGCGCACACCGGGCTCGCCCCGACGCCTGGGAACCACTGTTCGCCCGCGGTCAGGCACTCGTCGCCACCGGGGACTACACGCAGGCCATCCATGATCTCGTCGCCACGTGCCGCATCCACCCGCAGGGAGTCACCGTGGCCTGGCTCGGCTACGCCTACGATCTGTCCGGCCTTGATCTCAAGGCCGAACAACTCTACGCGGAAGCCGTCGATACCTATCGCTGGGAATGCGTCGCCGTCTGGAACAACCGCGGCTACAACCGGCGCAATCGGAATATGCTCGAAGCGGCCGCCGAGTACCTGACGCACGCGCTGGAACTCGATCCATGTTGCTCGACCGCATACCATAACCGCGCGCTCACCTACGCTCGCTGCGACAACGGGTCCACAGATGATGACGTGTCCTACGGCCAACGGGCGATCCAGGATATCGAACGCGCCATTGCGCTCGGCCCGGTACACAGCGCGCTGTTGATCGATGCCGCCGGAATCCGCCTGCAACACGACCACGGACCGGACGCCCCGGCGCACATCATCGATGCGCTCCAACAGGCCATCGATCTGGGATTCGACCGCCAGAAGATCCTCCAGATGACCGAGTTCGACGAGGCCATCCGCAGCCGGATCGCTGAGTATCCCGCGGCCACGTCCGTCGCCCTGACGCGGGATATGCGTCTGCCACTTCCCAACCGCTTTCCTCCGCTGCTCGTCCGATAGTACGACCACTCAGCACGCCTCTGCACCTCTTGGCGCGCCTCGTCCTGTTCCACGTCGCCCCCCTGCTACCTGAACGGACGCACAGATCCACCGCCGGACGGCCGTGGCCACGCCCGCCACTCCTCACCCGGCGGCACCCGCCGGTCCGGCCCCAGTCCGCTGAAGCACCCCACGTCACAACCGTCCCATACCCGAGAACCAAATTGCCAGTATTGCCAGAGACATTTGACACAAGGCCCGTTTCAAGGGATTGTTGAGATAGCGAAATAGGAGAACCCTGTCATGTCGCACCAGCCAACTTTCTGGAACGGTCGTGTGTTGCAGCGGCGCAATACCTCGCGTCGTCCCACGCGTTCGCTGCACCTCGAGTCGCTCGAATCGCGTGTCGTTCTGTCGGGTCTGGCCGATCTGGCGGTTCCGACGTCGGCGATGCCTGCCGCGCCGACGTCTGGAATCGACGGCATCCCGGTGGCGCCCGAGTCCCCAGTCCTGGCCGATCCGGCATCAGCCACTGGCGAGCTTGCCTCAACCGCGCCGGACGCTGCGGCACCGGGGGCGGACGCGACCATGGTAGCGACCCCCACCACGTTGCCTGTCTACGGTCCACTTCAGCCCGTGGCGGGGACCACCGGTACGACCCCCGCGGGACTGCCGTCGGGTCCTCCGACTGGATCAACCCAACCGCTGATGCCACCGGTCATCACGGAATTTGCGGCCGAGTGTCAGGGTGACTTATGGCGTTTCAGTGGCCGCGTGCTGGATGACAAGCCGGTCAAGGGTTTGACGGTGTACTTTGGGAGTCTGCTGCAGGGACACACCGCCAAGGTGGACCGCTTCGGAATGTTCGAGCTTATCATCTCACTCGGTTCCGCACCGGCCGGATTCGTCAACGTCCACACCATTGACCTGGACGGGTTGCGTTCGCCGACGGTGAGCATACTGGTCGGCTGAAGGTCTGCGTGACGGCCAGCAGCGCAGCAGTTAGCCAGTGGGCGGCCGGTGCCCGGGCGCTGCTGCGTGCGTTCCCGCTGGTGGTTGCCGCCTCACGTGCCGACCTCACCCACTCGTCCGGTAGCCACGGGGGATGGCGTAGACTTCGTCAGTGATGTCTGCCTGTGTGACCTGCCGGGGATCGAGCGTCATCACGGCGCGATGATGCGAGGAGCGGCCGGTGACCTGCCAGGCGCTGGTGTTCGCCAGTACCTGGTACGTGGCCAGGCTGGTGTCGAGTGGGCCCTCCGGATATGTAGCGTTCAAGCGGATGCGGAGCACCCGCCGCTGGTGCAGCGCCAGCAGGATCTGATGCATCACGCAAGTGGTGCGGGGCGAGTAGTCCCGGGCCGGCGTGTCGACCGTGCAGGCGTCGGCCAGCCGCGCGACGCTGTGCCGCACGTGGAACGGCGAGAGCGCCAGCAGCTTGTTCGTGGTCTGCCGCAGCAGATCGCGACAACCGGGTATGCCCTGCAGCACGGACAGATGAACAGCGGTGACCAGCATCGTCAACTCGTCCGCGTCCAGGTCGGGCGCCTGGAGCAGGTCATCGCGAGCGGCGAGCCGGTAGCAGGCCCGCTGCGCGTCGAAGACCAGACTCACGCCCGCGTCGCGCAACAGGCTCAAGTCGCGAAACACTGTGCGGCGGCAGACGGCGAGTCGCCCAGCCAACTCCTGAACCGTGAAACTCTGGCCCGACTGCAGCTGACGAAGAATCTGCAGGACGCGCACATGGCGTCCTACCACAGAGGCGGCGCGCACCGGAGGCTCCTTTCCCTCGCACGAGGCGGATCACACCGCCACACTGGCCAACGGCCAGCCGAGGTGGAATCGGAAACTGGGTGCCCTGGGTTTCGCGTCGCTCAAGAGGCGTGAGCGTCTGCCCCACACATGTAGACCCCAGGGCACCGCAGTTGCCGAATCCACTCGCAATGCTCAGAGCCCTGCTGGGGCGAGACGTCCACGACAGGGCGTATCTCGCCGCGTCCCATGCCTCTACTATGGTCCATCGCATTTCTCATCCAAAAGCGGGCCGGAAAAATAAAAAAAAGGACAAATTTCCCTCCCCCGAACCGACACCCCCACGATCGCCGGGGTCTTGTCTTGCACAATAGTGGGTGAGTATATGCGGCGGCGGTTGCCCTGCCCCGTCCCGTGGCGTCAAATAGCAGGCGTATCCAGTCCCGGCGGCCGGGGGTGGGCAAAACGTATCGCACGCGTGTGGTTCAAGCCAGCGGACTCGAGCTGCTGGTCTGGACCCGGCAGATGGGGAGAACGTAACGCATGGCACTGTCAACCGGTTGGCGGGCTTGGGTGGCTTCTTGGTTGTGGTTGTGGGTGTGGGCCAGTGCACCAGCGGTCGTGCTGGCTGCAGAGCCGGTCGCGTTACGGCTGTTACAGACACCCCACACGGAGCTGGTGATCGCGCGCGTCGATTCGGCCGGCTGTCTGCTCTCCGCGGACATGCTCTCCGCGGACAACAGCGCCCGGCCCGTGGCATTGCAGGCCGTGACGCTGCCGGACGAGCAGCCGGTGCGGGCCCAGTTCGTTCCGGACCCCGCGTCGGTCCTGGCACCGACGGCGGAAGCCGGTTCTGTGGGCGGCCTCGTGTTGCTGCAGTTTCCCGCCGGGACGACGCCGACCTCCGTCCGGCTGACCCAGGACAACGGGTCCGGCGCTGCCGAGGCTGCGTTTGACGGGACGGTCGCGCGGGCCGGATTTGTTGCCGAGCACCGGGCAGGCGTCATGGGCGGACTCCCCTGCCGGTTCCAGTTTCCAGTGAGCGGCAAGGAGTTTGCAGAGTTCTCCTGGAACGATCGAGTCTACCACAGCCAGTTGGGTGGATTCATGCTGCGTCACGACCAGCAGGCGCGGGTGGAGCTGATCAGTTCCGGACCGATCTGCAGCGTGGTGCGAGCGCAGGCCGCCTACAAGCAGGCCGATGGCACACAACCGCCTTCGCGTCCGCGGGCAGTGTACCACTGGCACTACTTCCACGAGTGGCCGCTGGTGTTCGTGACAGCGGCGGTCGTGCAGGACGATCCTGCCGACTGGAACGAAGTGCACTTCCTGGAGCTCATCTATCCGGGCCGCGATTTCGACCACTATGTGGGGGACGACCTGGCCACGGAAGGCGTTCTGTCGGGCGACAACAGCAGTCACCGGTTCCAGAACTGGGCCGGGATTGTGGATCAGGGGCACGGCATTGGGATGTTCGGGTGCGGGCGGGTGCTGGTGTACGACGGCCGCGGCGGCTACGGCACGTATCTGCATGCGGACGGCGATCGCGCCTGGCATCCTTGGCACGACCGGCAGCGAACGTATTCTGCCTGGCTGTGGCTGGGCACGGACAAACAGCCGGGCAGCGCGATCCGTTCGTGGCAGGAGCGGTTTCCAGGCACTGTGACGGCCGTCTTGAGTCCGGAACCGGTGCATCGCGCGATCGCGGCGGCGCGCGCGTCCTTGCGTGATGGCGCGGAGACTGCCGACGCTGCACGGCACGTAGCCTGGGCCGCGCGGCTGGAGATGGCGGGTCGCTTTGACGCCGCGCTGGCGGTGCTGCAGGGGCATCTGCCCGATGACTGGAAATACCTGTCGGCCGGCGACCTGCAGCTGGCGGTGCAGCAGACCGAGGGGGGGGTGCGGTTGCAGAGTCTCTTCGACATCCGGTCGGGGCACGAGCATGCTCCGGCAGTCCCCGCGCCCCTGTTCCGCATCACGCTACACAATGCCGACAGCGGCCAGCAGCGGATGGTGGTGGCGGACCGAGGCTGGGACCAGGTGTCGCTCGAGGCGACCGGCGACCGGCAATTGGAGATGCGCTGGCAGCAGTCGGCTGAGGCGGACACGGGGGCGTTGACGGTGGTCGTCCGCGCGGTGGCGGATCCAGCGGAGCATGCGATCCGGTGGACGCTGGAAGCGGCCGGTCAGCAGGCACCCTGGTCGCTCTCGCACGTGGCGTTTCCCCAGCTGCGGCTGGTCGCGCCTGGCGACACACCGGTGCTGCTCTTTCCCCGCGGTCCGGGCGAGCTGCAGCGCAACGCCTGGCGCGAGGCGTTTACGTTCGGCGGTCTCTATCCCAACGGCTGGAACGCGATGCAGTTCATGGCCGCGTACGACCAGGCCGCCGGCCGTGGGCTCTATTGGGCGCTGCATGATCCGCTGGGGAGCGCAAAGGACTTATCGGCTAACTCCGACCCGCAAGCCGGGACGGTAATGCTGGTGGCCGATCACCCTGTGCCCGAGTTACAGCAGCCGGGCAACCGGTTCGCGTTGAGCGGCGTGGGGATCTGGCAGGCCTTCTCCGGAGACTGGTTCGACGCCGCGCAGATCTACCGTCGCTGGGTGCGCGCCGAAGCGCGCTGGTTCCCGACCCTGTCCACGTCCGGACGGGACGACACGCCGCTGTGGATGCGCGAGCTGTGCGTCTGGGCCCAGACGGGCGGCGAGGCGCAGCGGTGTGTCGAGCCGGTGATCGCGTTCGCGAAGTATCTCGGCGTGCCGGCCGGTTTTCACTGGTACAACTGGCATCTCAATCCGTTCGACAACGACTATCCCCATTACTTCCCCACCACACCCGGATTCACCGCCGGCGTTGCGCGTCTCCAGGAATCCCAGGTCTACGTGATGCCCTACATCAACGGCCGGCTGTGGGACACGCGGGACCGGGGGCTGGAGGACTTCGAGTTCACGCAGCGGGCGCTGCCGGCCACCGCGAAGAAAGACACGGGGGAACCGTTCACCGAGGTGTACGGGAGCAAAGAGCAAGACGGGAGCAGTGTCCGGCTGGCGGTCATGTGTCCGACCACTGCCCTGTGGCAGGATCAGGTGCGTGCGATCCTGGCGCGGCTGTTCACAGAGCATCGCGTGGCGGGGGTCTACATCGACCAGATCGCGGCCGCCCCCCCTGCGCTGTGCATGGATCCGCACCACGGACACCCGCGCGGGGGCGGCGCCTGGTGGAACGAGGGCTACTGGCAGATGCTCGACAAGATCCGCCAGGAGATGCCGGCCGGGTGCATGCTGACCACCGAGTGCAATGCCGAGCCCTTTCTGCGATGGTTCGACGGATATCTCACCTGGCACTGGCAGTACGACGGCCAGGTCCCGGCCTTTCCGGCGATTTATGGTGGCGCCATCCAGATGTTCGGGCGCGCCTACCGGGGTGGCCCGACGCAGGACCTGGCCCTGCGCATGAAGGCTGGCCAGCAGCTGGTCTATGGCGAGCAGATTGGATGGCTGGATCCGCGCGTGATCGAGCAGGCCGATAGCGGGTCGTTCCTGCGCCAGATCGTGCAGCTGCGCTGGCAACTGCGGCGCTACTTCTACGCCGGCGAGATGTGCCGGCCACCGCAGCTGGATCGCGAACTGCCTACGGTGCGAGCCGACTGGCAGTGGCACGGTAGCTGGTGGGTCACCACTGACGCAGTGCTCACCGGCACCTGGCAGCAGCCTCACGCGCAGCGCGCGGTGGCCATGTTCGTCAACGTGAGCGACGAGCCACTGGAAGCCGTCTGGTCCTGCGACGCCACGACGTTCGCGTTCGACACGCCGCGCGTGGTGGTGACCGCCGTGACCGCGGAGGGCCCCGGGGAACAGACGCAAGAGTCGAACCAGTTCCGCAAGACCCTGATCTTCCCCCCGCGCTCCGCCATGGCCTGGGAGATCACTCCGGTGGCCGACCGCTGAACAGGCCGGCACCGACCAGACCGGCGCGGGATCGCTGGGGCGCGGCGTCCCGGATCGCGTCCGGCGGGGGCGGTGCCCCGCCGCGAGCTTCAGCGGGTCCGCGCACCGCGGAGTGGGGCGGCCAGCCGCGTGGGACTCTGCTGGCTGCGGATCATCGCGGAAAAATGCGGCTGCTGGGCATACCGATGCGCCAGACTGGTGATGTGAGCCTGCCGCTTCGTCTGCTCAAAAGAGCCGTAGTCGATCAGCAGGCCCAGACGGTAGGCCTCCCGATCCGCGTAGCCGGTCAGGAATGACGCCGGATGCCAGGGGATCGCCCCCGGACGGACCCGATTGATGTGCGCCACGATGTTCGTCGTGCAGTTGTTCATGAACGTGTCGTAGAACTCCGGACGCTTCCTGAGCGTGTTGACGCGTTTGAGGATGTCGACCAGCAGCGCGCGCACTTCGTCCGGAGTCAGTCGGCAGCGGTAAATGTAGACATCCGCCTGCCGGATCTCCGTGCGCAGCTGAATCAGATCCCGCTCGTCCGCCACCACATACATGATCTCAAACTGACGCACCGTGCCCCCGACCGCCGAATAGACTTCCCCTTCCTCGAGCCGCACTTCAATCGAGATCCCCAGGTACGTGCCGTCCCGGAATCCAAAACTCAGCATCGTGTGGGCCAGCCCCGGTGCCTCACTGAAAGGACAAACAATGAAATCCAGCGTCTCCACCTCGTCCAGGTTATACGCACGATCCTCGTAGTTGAGCACGTATTCGTCCTCCGACAGATACGTGCAGTTGCGGACGTTGTAGACCTGCACGCGATCGTCCCGGATCCGCGCATACGGAAGGACCGCCATGTTGGCCTTCCAGTGCCGTTCGTTCGACGGCTTGAGCATCTCATCGACCGTATTCTGCGGCACCGACGCACAGCCGCCCGCCAGCACGACATGGGCCGCCACCCACACCAGGTGCAGCAGCACGCACCGGCTCCGCACGCTGGCCGCATCCCGCCGCCTGCAGCGTTCCATCCTCGCGCCGTCATCATTCATTGCGGGCCGCATTTCGTTCGGGAGTCGTGGGAATCGGTCCAGTCTCTGGCTCCATGGGACTCGCCCCGGCCTCTCCGCTCGTCCACGGCGTCTGTGGCGCGGTTCAGGTCGAGACAGCTCCCTTGGATCCAGGGGCTGTAAATACCCGGAACTCCATTCCCAGGCAAGATGTGCGGCGTCCGGAGTGCATTGACAGATTGCCCGAACTGCCCGGCTTGCCCCTTCCCGCTACGGCTCATCCGACAGCATCTGGGGGCAGCATGTCGCGGGTCGTTTCACAGCGCGGGCAGCAGGACGACCAACGCACCCAACCCGCACACAATTCGCACAACGCCACGCGCTGCAGCCCTGGCGATCATTGGCTGCCCTCCGCCACCGGGACCGCACCACGTCACCCGCGCCCCGTCACCCGCGCCCCGTCACCCGCGCCCTGTCAGCAGACCCGGGAAATCAGCGTCAGGATCACAGCGATCACCAGCATGAAGCCCACGATCCACTTCGCCGTCCGCCAGGCGTGCTGCAGAATCGGAACCATCAGTTCGTGCCGTGTCGCCCCGTACACCAGACTGATGGTGACGATCAGCGGCACGGAGTACCACAGCTGGCTGTCGGCCCAACTCGCTATTAACACGGTTCGTTCTCTTTCTTGTCCGGTGCAATCAGTACCGGTCCAGCATACGCATCGTAGACCGCCAACACGTTGAGCAGCCCGGCAATCATCGTGTAGAGCGTGCCCAGGTCGAACAGCAACTTGTACTGCAGATGCCATTCGGACAGCTCATCCACTCGGCGAATCGGATCATACCTCGGCGGTGCCATGATGCCGCCCAGGTACGGCGCTGCGCCCAGCTTGACGCGCCGCGCCTGCACCAGCGCCGGCAGAGCTGGCACACCGACCCCCAACTGGCAGAAGTACTGCCAGCGCTTCTCAGGCCCCTTCCAGGACGCATACACGACGTGGCCCCCCGCAATCGCCAGACCATAGAAATAGGTCGACAGAATGCAGACCATGAACAGGATCCCCTTGGCGTACCGCCGCTGGTACAGATGACCCGCACCCGGCCACAGCCATCCCCAGAAAGCAGCCAGTCCCGGTTGCCGCAGATCGATTTCGAATTGGTCTTCAGTCCGCAGTCCCGGACGCACAGTGGACATAATGGGCAACTCTCCCCAAGCCGTTGGAGGGCAAACAACTCATTTTACCGATCTTGACGACCATCGCCAGATCGGCTGCACCCTGTATTGGACGTGGGGACGTGGACGTCGACCATCCCCCTCGCGTCCTGGCAGCGGAGTACTCTCATCCAGGCTAGGCAACGTGCGACGCCAATCCGTATCCTGGAGGTGTAGGGGATCTGCGAGATTATGAGCCACCGCTTCTATGTCGACACGCCCATCACGGCGGGCGAAGCTGTCTTGCTGGGTGCCGAAGCGCATCATCTGCAGCACGTCCTGCGCGGGCGGGTTGGCGACGAAGTGATACTGCTCGACGGCAGTGGGTGTGAGTACGTGGCGCGCGTCAGTCGTCTGGCGCGCTCGCAGGTAGACCTGGTGGTGCTCGCGTCGCAGCAGGTGGACCGCGAGTTACCCTGTGAGATCGTGCTCGGCGTGGCGTTGCCCAAAGCCGACCGGCAACGGTGGCTGATCGAGAAGCTGGTGGAGCTGGGCGTGGCGCGCGTGGTCCCGTTGCGCACTCAGCGGAGCGTGGTGCATCCCGATCCGCAGAGTCTGGTCAAGCTGCAGCGGGCGGTCAAGGAAGCGTCCAAGCAGTGTGGACGGACGCGGTTGCTCCAAGTGGTCGAACTCCAGCCGTTGGCAACGTTTCTGCAGGCGGCGCCGGCCACCGCGACCCGGTGGATCGCCGACCCTGGCGGGGGTCCGCCCGGCGGCATCCCGTGCGACGGATCGCCGTGCCATCTGGCCGTCGGGCCCGAGGGTGGCTGGACGGAGGACGAACTGGCACTCGCCCGCGCTGCAGGTTGGCAGGCAATATCGCTCGGTGCCCGCGTGCTGCGCATTGAAACGGCCTGCCTGGTCCTGGCCGCGCTGTGGTCACAGGGAGCAATCGCCGGAGGGGCCGGTGCGCAACCTGCCGGCAGCTGACCGGCCCGGCGGCGGGGCGCCCGGCGCGGAACAATCGGCACAGCCTCTACACTCCGCACGATCCGTCCGGAACAGACCTCAGCGGGTGGCCATTCGGCTGTGGACCGTGCGACGAGCCCCGCGATTTCCCGCCTGCGAGTTCCCGAGCGCGCAGCTGTAAGCAAAGTTTTATTGAGGCATGGATGGTTTGGCGGTGGCCGGCTGGTGCCTCACCCCCGTTGCGGACGGCGCGTGCCAATCGCTGCGTACGCGCGCCGGCCCGCTTCGCGGTCGATGGAGGTCAACTCATGTACTGCTGGCTCCCTGTCATCCTGTTAGCGGCTCAACCCGCGGAGCCGGTCGACGCGCGCGGCGCGCACGTCGTGTACGCGACGGGATTCGAGCAGGCGGACGACACGGACTACGATGGCTGGCCGGACGGCTGGACGCGGCAGCGTGGCCCGGGTTTTCCGCACTATGTGCGGATTGGCATCGTCGAGGATCCGGCCGGCGCGACCGCACACTGCCTGCGCGTCGAACTCGATGGCGGCGCCGCGATACTGAACAGCCCGCCGATCCGAGTGACCCCGCACTGCAGTTACCTGCTGCAGGGCAAGCTGAAGACGGCGGGGCTCAAACATGACGTGGCGTATTACAGTGTGACGTTCGAGGATGCCCGGCGCGCGCCGCAGGAATCGTATCGTTCCCCGGAGTTCACGGTGGCGCCCGAGTGGCAGGACGTGCGGCTTGGGCCGCTGACCCCGCGCGATCCGACTGCCCGCTTCGCCGTGATCCGGCTGCACGTGATGCCGACGGAGCGTGCCGATCTGCAGGGCACTGTGTGGTTCGACGAGATTCGTCTCACGCGGTTTCCCCGCCTGGTGCTCAGCACGCTGCAGCCTCAGAACCTGTTCTGGGATCCAGCACAGGTGGCGGTGACGTGCCACGTTTCGGGCGTAGCGAGCACGGCCCGGCAGGTGCAGCTGGACCTGGTGGACGTGGCCGGCCGCCGCGTCGACTCAGCCACCTTGCCGCTGGACGCCGACGTGGTGGAGGACCCGCCGCTGGCCAAGTCCGACGAGGACGGTTTCGCCGGGTCGGTGACGTGGAGCCCGCACGTGCCCGCCTGGGGATATTACACCGTCCGCGCGACGCTCACGTCAGACGATGACGCGGTGGCCGAACAGGTGGTGTCCCTGGCAGTCATGCGACCAGGAGGCAGCACCGGCCCGAGCGAGTTCGGCTGGTCGATGACCAGCCGCGAGCTGCCGGTCGCCGGCGAGGCGCTGGTGAAACTGTTGCAGGAGGCGCGCGTCGGCTGGTTCAAGTATCCCGTCTGGTGCGATCCGGCGGACACTCCCGAACTGGACCGGCTTGTCTCCCTGGTCGATCAGCTGACGGTGGCGGGGATTGAGACGGTCGGGGTGTTGGACGCCGTCCCGGCGAACCTGCGCCCGCAGTTCGGGCACCAGCAGCGCCTGACGATCGGGACCGCGTTCCTGCGACCCGAGATCTGGCAGCCCCTTCTGGAACCGGTGCTGACACGGCTATCCCTGAAGATCCGGCATTGGCAGCTCGGCGGTGATGCTGATGCGGATCTGGCCGACTTCGATAAGCTCGAAGCGACCATTCGCGATGTCCGCGCGCGGTGGCAGCAGGCCGGGGTCATCGCCCGGCTGGTGCTGGCCTGGGACTGGCTGTACGAACTCCCGTCGGTGGCTGACCCGCCCTGGGACCTGCTGGCGATGTCGGAGTCGATTCCGTTGACCAGCGCGGAGCTGGTTCGGTATGCGTCAGACGCCAGGCAACCCCGCTCTCCCTGCTGGACGACCTTTGAACCGTTGCCTCGCGACCTGTACAGTCCCGCGTCGCGCGCCTGCGATCTGGTGCTGCGGATGCTGGCAGCCAAAACGGCGGGCCTCTCGGCCATCTTCGTACGGGACCCGTTCGACGACGTGCATGGCCTGCTCAATCGCGACGGCACGCCCGGCGAGTTGTGGCTGCCGTGGCAGACCACGGCCCGTCTCGTGTCGGGCGCAACGTATCTGGGGCGTCTGCAGCTGCCGGGAGGCAGTGACAACTATGTGTTCGCCCGCGATAATGAGGCCGTACTGGTGGTCTGGAACGAGTCCCCTGTCACGGAGACGCTCTATCTGGGCGATCACGTGCGGCAGCTGACCGTCTGGGGTGAAGAGAGTGATCTGTCCTGCGCGTCCGCGAAGGAGCCGGTCCCGCAGACGTTCACCGCCGGGCCGGTCCCGGTCTTCCTGACCGGTGTGAATCTGGCCGTCGCGCAGTGGCGACTGAGTTGCACGGTGCAACTCGATCAGCTGGCTGGGGACGTCCGGAACGGGCAGATCGTACGGCTCCGGTTCCGCAACACGTTTCCCGACACCGTCACAGGCGCGGCGTCGCTCAAGGCCCTCGACGACTGGGACGCGTCCGAAACCGCCACGGCGTTCCAGCTTGGCAGGGACCGCGAGGCGGAGCAGGAGTACCCGGTGCGGACGGACACCAGCAGCGGCCGTCAGCGCGTGCAGGTCGATTTCGTGGTGGAGGCCGAGCAAGAGTATCATTTCAGCGTTTACCACGACCTGGAGGTCGGTGCCGGAGATATCGGTCTGGCAGCCGACTGCTACCTGGACGACGCCAACCAGCTGATCGTCACACAGCAGCTAGAGAATGCCACGTCCCATCCGCGGGACTTCACCTGCTACCTGTATGCGCCGGGGCGCCGGCGGCTGCGCCAGCAGCTGCTGGACGTCGGGCCCGGCCGCACGACGAGCACATTTACTCTGCCCGACGGCCAGGATCTCGTAGGCAAGACGCTCTGGCTGCGCCTCGAGGAGGCTGGTGGCGGGCACGTGCTCAACTACCGTGTCGTCGTCGCGCCCTGACGCGATCGCCACATGCCGCCAGCGCACGGCGCTGGTATACTGACACTATGCTGTGTCCCTCGTTCCGCACCGGGCATCAACTGCCGGCAGACTGGCTGCTGCTCCTGCTGTGGCTCATCGTGCCGCTCGGGACCGTACCTGCCACAAGCCGGGCCGATATAATTGTCCTGGCGAACCAGACGAGCGAACCGGTTGTGTTTCGGATCGGCACGGGCCCGACCACGTCCGATCCGATCACCATCCCGGCGCGCGACCTCACCGCGCTCATGCTGCGCGGTGTCTGCGAACTGGTCTACGACGATCGCGGCCGCGAGGGGGCGTACCATCTGGATGCGAATTCGGCTTACCTGTTTGTTCGGGACGAGCGGGGACAGCTGCAGGTGACCGCCATTGATCTGGGCAGTACGGACGCGACGGCGGGGGGGCGGACACTCACCGCAGGTGCCCGGATCAAGACAGCGGTGGACCTGCCGCTGGAGGTGTTCGTTGACAACTACGAGTTAACGACGCGCGCAGCGTGGGAGCCCCGCTTGCGGAAGCGGATCGAGCGTGTGTCGCAGATCCTGGAGCAGAACTGCCGGATACGGCTGCGGATCGTGCAGGTCGGCCAGTGGGCGGCGAGCCAGGAAGCGGTCGAGTTTCCGCAGGCGCTGGCGGAATTCCAGCGCCGCGTCACCCCGGCACCCGGACACGTGGCCCTCGGTTTCACCGGCCGTTATCGCCAGTCCCCGGGCCTGCAGCACCTGGGGGGCACGCCCGGCATACTGCACCCCCATATCCTGGTGCGGGAATGGTCGGCAACGATGAGCGAGCCGGAGCGCGAGGAGGTGCTGCTGCACGAGATCGGACACTACCTGGGGGCCGTACACAGTCCTGACCCGGCATCCGTGATGCGTCCCATTCTGGCCGACAGTCAGGTGCTGCACAAGGAGTTTCGCATCCGGTTCGACCCCGTCAACCTGCTGCTGATCAACCTGGTGGCGGAGGAGATCCGGGAGCGTCGCGCGACGTCGGTCCGCGAGCTGTCGGCCGGCACGCGGCTGCGGCTGAGCCAGATCTACGCGAAGCTGGCCGAGGCGATTCCGGAGGACACGTCGGCCCGGCAGTATCAGTTCCAGGTGGGCATGGTCGACGATTCACCGCTGGCCAGCGCGACGCGGACCGTCGTGAGCGCCGTGCGCACCGCGGCATTGACGCGCGCCGACACGCTCCGGCAGGACCGCCTCACGGAACACTACGTGCGGTCTGCCGCGGCGGCAGTCCAGGGTGCGCCGGCCGATGTGGCACCGGCCGCATTCCTGCTGGGTCTGGGCATCGCGCTGGACGACTCGGAGACTCTGCTGCAGAATCGCCTCACACGCGAGTTCTGTCGGACCGTGGAGACGGCGGACGAGCGGCAGGAGCGCTGCCAGGCGCTGGGCGACCCCACCGTGCTGGACCGGCGCGATCTGCGGCAGCATTTCTTCCTGTCGGGTTATCTGGCGACGGTCGCCGGACCGGCGGCGGCCGAGGCGGCCGGGATTGCCAAGGAGCTGACCGACGCGAAGACGGGCAGCGGTTTCAGCTATGTGGATCTGGCCGCCGATCTGGCGGGGATCGCCTTCGCCGAGCGGGTGCTGCGGCGCGAAGTGCCGCTGGCGGAGCTGGCTCAGCGCTGGGACATGGCCCGCTTCATGCCCGACGTGACAGGTCTGCCCGAAGGGTTGCGCTGGAACGAGGTGGTCCCCCAGCTGGCGGGCACGGGCGCCGACAGCTTCACCAGCTACCGCCGCACCATTCGCGATCGGCTCGCACTCCTGCGCGCGGCCGAAACCTCCGACGGGGAACCGCAATAGGGGCACACGCCAGCGGCCAGATCAGCCACCGGCGCGCCCGGCGGTCGCGTGCTGCTAGCCCGGTTCGACGGTGAAGACGAACCACTGAGAATCGCTGGTTCCCTCGACCGCCTCCCGCTTCATGATGATGTGAATCGGGCGGGAGTACGTGCGTCCTTCGCGCCGCATGATCACCTCGTAGTGCAGCGTGACGCTGTCGAAGTGCAAGTCCGTTTCGACGGCCGCCCGTTGAAATTGCACCTCCACGGGTTCCGTCAGTGTCACAAACGACCGGAGCGGCTCCCGGTCGAAGAACATGCGCATATCGTGCGCTGCAGACTCGTCGGTCCGATAGTACTCGTCGATCGACATACCTTCCGGAACGCGTTGAATCTGGCGGCCGTGCAACTGATGGGCCTCTTTGAGCCGGTTCTGCTGGATGAGGTCCAGCCACGCGTCGGCATAGACGCGTGCCTGACTGGTCAACCACCAATGCCGGGAGACGTGGCGACTGATCCCCCAGGCCCCGCAAAACAGGGCCAGGGCCATCCCCCAGATTACCGCCTGGCGGCCCACCTTCGTTCGGTCGTTGGCGAGCCGCCACAGGGAGATCGGGCCGAGGACCACGGCCACGAGCGGAACGACCCACAGCACCGGCCGCAGCACCGCCAGGAAACTCAGTAGTCCCAGAGCCAGCGTCAGCACGGCCAACGGCTGCGGCGAACGGTACTCGATCACCTGGGCGGTGGTCGAAGCGTCAGGTGTGGCCGTAGCGTCGGATTGGATTGCGTTCATAGTGTACTTAACGACTGACTTGGTAGTCTGGTTCGTCCGCAAACTGCACGCGTCGATGGTAATACTTCAGGATGAACCGGCTTTCCGGGTCGAAGATCCGCACGGCCGCATTCTTGTCCTGCTCCAGAGGCGACAATTTAGCAGCATCCGTTTCGGGCCGCGACAGGGCACCGCGCGACCGGCTCTGCATGAATCCCAGCCAGTGGCGATCCGGTGCCATGCCGAGAAAGGTGCCGGATTTCGGAGTGCGTTGGAACCCCAGGGGATGGGGCCCCAGTGGTGCGGTGTGAATCGTGACGCAGATGAAGCCGACAAACAGCCAGGCGATCCAGATGGCCGTCAGGGAACGACCCACCGTCTCCACCCAGAAGTTGAAGGCCACGCGGGTGCGGGACAGCATGCTGGTCACTACCCGCAGCAGGCCGAGCGACAGGGCGAAGAGCCCCCACAAGGCGATGAAGTCCCACAGGTAGACCAGCGATGGCTCGAGGCCTTCGAGCTGTTTCGCCACCGGCTCGAAGTAGTTTAACGCCAGCATGGCGGCCAGCAGCACGTTGATCAAGGTGACCACGTTGCTCCAGAGCCCCTGGAACCAGAGCGCAGCGACGCACAGGAGGAAGATCAGCAGCAGGACCAGGTTCAACATGGATGGAATCCTATTGTTTCAGCACTCGCTGGAGTTCGGTGATTGCCGTGCCGCCCCGCGCCACCAGGAGGATACCTTCCTCCTGTAGCGTGAGATTGCCCGCCTGGCGCGACAGGCGGCGGAGGACGTCAAGGCGTGGCTGCGAGACCAGCGCCGTACGCATCTCGTCGGAGATCTTGATCAGTTCAAACACGGCGGTGCGTCCCCGGTATCCGATCCCGCCACAGTCCGGACAGACTTCCGGTTCTCCCCTCTTCTTCTTGGTTCCTGGCGGCGGCGGCTGATACTCGCGGTACAACACCTCCACCCGTCCCTTGGGAATGCCCAGCTTCTGGAGGAGCTGGTCGGGCGGCTCATACGCCTGCCGGCAGGTCTCGCACAACAACCGGACCAGGCGCTGGTTGAGGACCGCCGTGACAGTGGCGGCGAACTTGTCGGGCTGCTGTGGCTTGAGTGCCAGGATACGGAGCAGCGCTTCGATGCCGTCTTTGGCGCGGATGGTGGCGCAGATCAGTCGTTTTTGGGTCAACGAGTATTCGCACAGCGAGTCGACGGCCGTGCCCGTCACGAAGTCGGGGATGACGATCACGTCCGGCTCCCGCAGGGTGATCGTGCGGAGCACCGAGTCGGGCGTCTGACCCGCCGCGCCGTCGAACGGGAAGACTTCGATGTTCTCCACATGTGTGAACGGGCGTGCCTTGTCCTCGATCGCCGCGAAGTCGCGCAGATACCGGTCGGTCGCGGTGAGCCCGACGTTCCACGTCGTCTGCAGCCCGCCCAGCGGCAGGGAGCTGAAGATCACCATCCCGTCAGGGTTGGCCAGGAAGCCCTTGAGCTCGTCCCGCATCTTCTCGCGCATCCCCAGGTCGTCGAGGCTCTTGAAGGGGATCTTCTCGGGCACCAGTTCCAGGATCGCGCGCTCCCCGGTCTTGGTTCCCTGACTGACCAGCTGGCAGTTGTACTTGCCGTTGCCGAATTTCGCCTTGAACTCGCCTTCCTGCCGAGCCCGCCGTTCCTCCATGTTCAGCGCGGAGATCTTCTTCATCACCGCCAGGAGCACATCACCCGACTCCCGGTCACGCGGTTCCACCGGATGCCAGACGCCATCGACGTCATAGCGCACGTCGACCGCTTCCTTGGAGTAGTCCAGCATGATGCGGGTCGCCCGCCGCATGATGGAGTCGGCAATCAGCTCTTTGACGAGCACGTAGCCGGGTGACTGCCGCGCCATGATCAGGTGGGCCTGGTTCTCGGTCTCCGAGGCGCCGCAGGCCGTCAACTGCACGGGGGGACCCTGCTCTTGGGCGGCCAGCGTGTCGGTCGGCTGCTTGCGTTTGCGGCCCGACATCAACGCCGCTAACCACAGCTTGATATGGGCCGGCGTCAGCACCTTCTGCTCATCGGTCACGCGGCCGTTGCGCATCAGAATGTACGTGGCGAGCGGGGCGGCCCAGGCGAGGAACAGGAGCACAATGCCCACGGCGAACAGCGGGATCGACACGGCCAGCAAGAAGGCGACCAGGAAGGCGAACACCGCGATCGGATTCCAGATCTGGGCGGGCATGTCGATGCGGTCGCCCAACTCAAACGTGTCCCGGTTGATCCAGTCCGTGGTCCGGACCCAGAACAAGACCAGGATCACGCAGGCCAGCAGTTTGTACCAGGCAAGGTAATCTCCCGGCCCGCGGTCGAGCACTTCCTGGGCCGGGTAGTACGGCCACTCCTGAGCCATCAGCACGCCGGCCCATCCGCACGTCAGTCCCAGGCTGCCCACCACGATAACGGCTTTACGACACATCTATAGAATCCCAGGTTGTGAAACTTGGATGCCTTTGAGCGCCATCTTGAGTGCCTCGCGGTTGGGCGCTACTTCAAATGCGGTCGGCCGGTCAATCAGCTGCTCGTCCACCAACTGCTTCAAGCTCGTGGTGAAATCCTGCATGCCTTCGTCAGCGCCGATCCGGATGGCGTCCGGCAACTTGGCGTCCTGCCCCTCCAGGACCAGTTTCCGCACGATCGGTGTGAACATCATGACCTCCACTGTCGGCACGCGCCCGACACCGGGCTTGATTGACGGGAGCAGTTTCTGCGCCACGATGCCGCGCATGTTGAAGGCGATCGCGCTGCGGATGGCCCCGTGCAGTTCCTCCGGGAACAGGTCGAGGATGCGCCCGATGGTCGTAGAGGCGGAGGCGGCGTGAATCGTGCCGAACACCAGGTGCCCCGTCTCGGCCGCGTGGATGGCAGTCATGAACGTCTCCTGGTCACGCATTTCGCCGACCAGCATCACATCCGGGTCCTCCCGCACCGCGTGCTTCATGCCCACCGCGAAATCGATGACGTCCTCGCCCACCTCCCGCTGGTTGATCAGGCACTTGTTCTCCGTGAAGACGAACTCGATCGGATCCTCCAGCGTCAGGATGTGCTTGCTGTAGTGGGCGTTGATCCAATTGAGCATCGACGCGATGGTCGTCGTCTTGCCCGAGCCGGTGACGCCGGCCAGCAGCACCATGCCCTGGTCGTACTTGCAGAGCTCCTCCATGATGGGCGGCAGGTGCAGCCCGGCGAAATCCGGAATGAAGTTGCTCACCCGCCGCGCCACCAGCCCGATCTTGCCCATCTGCGTCAGCATGTTGACGCGGAACCGCCAGATATCGCCATCCACGTTCACCGTGTGGGCGAAGTCGGTGCCCCCCTGCTGATCGAAAATCGTCCGGTGCCGCTTGTTCATCATCGGAAACAGCAGCCGGCACATCTCTTCCAGCTCGATCGGACCGCGGTTGAGTTGCTTGAGCTTGCCGTTGACCCGCACAATGGGAGGCTGGCTGACCTTCATGTGCAGGTCGCTCCCCTTAAGCTTGACGCAGGCGCGGAAGTACTTGTCGACCTCGAGTTCCTGATTCTTGGCCAGGAACCGATCCTCCAGATCGCCCACGTCGATCTGGCCCTCGGGGCTCCCCATGCGTACCACTTCTCCCGAGTCCGCGATTGACATACGCTCCTCCTCTCACATCCGAACCGCGATTCCCCGTTCCTGCATGACCTGCCTGGTCGCCCGAATCGTGAACTGCCCGAAGTGGAAATCGATCATGATGTGCGTAAGACGCGCCTGCGTATCCATTTGCGAAAGACAACACCGCCCGCCTGGCCGTCATCAGCTGCGCGCTACCACTGCAGGCAGAGCAGATTCTTACTGTAAGCGGTCAGTTGTGCGATGTCGAGGGTTTGCGTCTCGCGACAAGAAACAAGGCCCACTCACGAACAGCCCCGACAGTCGCTGGTTTTTCGGACGGCAACCACACATCATGGGGGAAATAAACGGCGCGCGCCCGGACCCCTTCGCACGTTCGTCCCGGTGGGAGTGTACCGATGCCCCCCTTCGTACAAGCCGTCTGTCCGCACTGCAGTGGGTCCGCGAAGGACGCGCGCACGCACACTGCCGGGTTGCACCAGCCGACACGTCCCAGTGGATGTGGGCCAGCGAGTTGTTCCCGGAGCTGGCGGAGCCGCCCTTCCCAGGCGCAACCGGCCCGGCGAGCTGGACCGAGCGGCCATCGCGGCTGGTCGCCGGCCTGCTGGGTCTGCTGCTGCAGCTGATCAGAACAGCGTGTAGATGAACGGCGCAAACGCGGTGCCGGTCAGCAGGACGAACGCGCCAAGCACCATCAGCGTGACGAGAATTGGCAACAGCCACCACTTCTTGTTGTAGCGCAGGAAGTCCCAGAACTCGCGCAGCAGCCCTGGTTGCTCCTCCTTCACCAGCCGCTGAAATTCGTCCCTGGCAGTGGCCTGCGATCTGTCTGGATCAGGATTCGTAGCCATCGACGTACCTCAGAATTGCCGGAAATACCGTGCCGGATCGTCCACCGCAGGACGCTCCTCCCAGTAGCTCGTTCGCGATGCCTCGAACGTACGGCGGAGCGGATCCCGCCCGCTGGCGCGCAGCAACCAGCCGATCGGCGTCACCACCAGGAAGAATACCGCGCCCATGATCACGTGGCCAACAACCCAGCCGATCGGATAGGAGGCATACATCCAGCCCAGGTAGACAGGGCGCGCCAGCGCGGGGCGCCACAGACCGCCGAGTGCGATCAGCGCGGACCCGGCGAGAATCCCGCAACCCGCCACATGCCGGCCCAGACGCCATGCCACCAGCACCGCCAGCAACAGGCCGCAGAGCGGAATCACGATGCCGGCAAACTGCCGCAGCTGCCGGTCCGTCGGCTCTCGATCGAATTCAATCAGTGCCATAGTTCGTGTTGATCCCTGTTGATCCCCGGCCACTCTGGCCCACCGCCCGGTGGTTGACCTGTGGCGTCCGGCGCTCCCCGCCCGGAGACAGTAAAGAGCTAGTCCAATTCGAAACTCGCCAGGTAGGCATCGATCGCATGTGCCGGAGCGCTCGGCTGTTCGGACTTCAGCAACAGGTAGTCCTCCAGCACCAGGGCGTCCATGTTGGTGGCCAGGAAACAGCGGTACGCTTCGGCCGGCGAACAGACAATCGGTTCGCCGCGGATGTTGAAACTCGTGTTGATGATCACCGGGCAGCCGGTCAGCCGCTCGAAGGCCTGCAGCAATTGATGGTAGACGCCGCAGCGTTGGGCATCCACTGTCTGAACGCGGGCCGAGTAGTCGACGTGGGTAACGGCCGGAATGTCCGACCGGATCACCTTGCGCAGGTCAAGCCCCTGCGCGGGGTCATCCGCCGCAGGTTGTCTGCGGCGCGCCGGCTGTACCGCGGCGACCAGCAGCATATACGGGCTCGTCTGCCCGGGCTGCAGGTCGAAATAGGCAGCCGCGCGCTCCTCCAGCACCGACGGTGCGAACGGGCGGAACGACTCCCGGAACTTGATCTTCAGATTCATCACCGCCTGCATCTGCGGGTTGCGGGCATCCCCCAGGATGCTTCGGCTCCCCAGCGCGCGCGGTCCGAACTCCATCCGCCCCTGCAGCCAGCCCACGACGTGGCCGGCCGCCAGCAGCTCGGCCACCCGGGTGCATTTCTCGTCATCGCTGCCGACGTGGTGGAACACCGCGCCACATTCCGTCAGGAATGCCCGGATCTCCGCGTCGGTCGCGGCCGGTCCGAGCCGCGATCCCTGCTGGCTGTCCCCCGGATCAGGCTGGCGCGGGTGGCCCAGTAGCTGATGCCAGATGAACAGCGCCACCCCCAGCGCGCCCCCGGCATCGCCGGCCGCGGGCTGTATCCAGATCTGCTCAAAGGGTCCTTCCCTCAGGATGCGGCCGTTGGCCACGCAGTTGAGTGCAACGCCCCCCGCCAGGCAGAGGTTCCGCTGGTTTCCCGTCTCCCGGTGCACATGCGCGGCCATCCGCAGCAGGATGTCTTCGGTCACCACCTGAATGGACGCCGCCAGGTCCATCTCGCGCTGTGTCAGCGGCGACTCCGGACGGCGCGGCGGACCGCCGAACAGCTGATCGAACTTCCGGCTGGTCATGGTCAGTCCCTGACAGTAGTTGAAATACTGCATGTCCATGCGCAGCGAACCATCCGGTTTGATGTCCACCAGACGCTGGCGAATCAGATCGGCGTAGATCGGCTGGCCGTAGGGGGCCAGCCCCATCAGCTTGTATTCACCCGAGTTCACGCGGAACCCGCAGAAGTAGGTGAAGGCGGAGTAGAGCAGTCCGAGCGAGTGGGGAAAGGGGAGCTGGTGGGTCAGGTGGATGCGATGGCCGCAGCCGCGCCCGTAGGAAGCCGTGGCCCATTCCCCCACGCCGTCGACCGTGAGAATGGCCGCCTCGTCAAAGGGTGACGGAAAGAAGGCGCTGGCCGCATGCGACTCGTGGTGTTCGGCGAACACGAACCGGCGCCCGTACGCCCCCCGCAGACTCCGCCGCATTTCCCGCGGCAGGTGCAGCTTGGTCCGCAGCCAGATCGGCATGGCCGTCAGGAACGACCGGAACCCGCGCGGCGCAAACGCCAGATATGTCTCCAGGAGGCGATCGAATTTCAGAAACGGTTTGTCGTAGAACCCGACGAAGTCCAGGTCCTCCGGCGCGAGTCCGGCCGCGCGCAGGCAGTAATCCACCGCGTGCTGCGGGAAGTCGGGATCGTGCTTGCGCCGCGTGAAGCGTTCTTCCTGCGCGGCCGCCACGACGCGTCCGTCGACGACCAGTGCGGCAGCTGAATCGTGATAGAAGGCCGAGATACCCAGAATCGCCGTCACGGGCCCTGGTCCGCTCTTTTCTTTCAACAGTGTTCGTGAATGACCTGACAATCGGGCAGCGAGTCCAGGAACAGGCGGCCGTACGGCCTGGTGCGTACGCGCGGGTCCAGAATCACCACCATCCCCTGATCCCGCTGCGTGCGGATCAGGCGACCGAATCCCTGTCGTAGCTTAATCACAGCTTCCGGCACCTGGTAGTCGAGAAACGGATTTCCGCCGGCCGCGCGGATCGCTTCCAGGCGGGCCTGCACCAGCGGCTGGTCGGGCACGCTGAACGGCAACTTCGTGATGATCACGTTCTGCAACGCCTCCCCCGGTACGTCGACCCCCTGCCAGAAGCTGTCGGTGCCGAACAGCACGGAACGCGGGTTGGCGCGGAACCGCTCGAGCATCAGGTGGCGGGGCAGCCCCTCGGCCTGGCTCAACAGCGCCAGGTTCTGCTGCGTGAGCCAGGTGGTGAGCTGGGAGGCGAGCTGGCGCATCAGGGCGTAGCTGGTGAAGAGCACGAAGGCCCGCCCTTCCGTCCGCTCCACGTACCGGCAGATCATCTCGCGGCAGAGCCGCTCGAAGGCCTGGGGGTCCGCCTTGGGATCCGGCATGCCGTCGACCAGGATCAGCTGCGCCTGGCGCCGATAGTCGAACGGGCTGCCCAACTGCAGTTCGGTGGCCTGCGTCAGCCCCACGCGCGACCGGAAGAACGCGAACGACGGCGGCCGGCCGGTGGCCAGCGTCGCGCTGGCCAGGATCACCGTCGGGACCCGCTCGTACAGTTGCGCGCGCAGCAGCGGACCGACGTCGATCGGCGCGGCGGACAGCGTCACGCGTGGGCGGCCGCCCCGCGTGGCCGCCACGTCCATCCAGTAGACCGCGTCGGCCACGTCATGCCTGATCCAGGCGTTGAGTGCCTGGTGGAGGGTATTCAGCCGATCGCGTGCGGCCTGAAAATCCAGGCGGTCCGATTCATTCTCCAGCGCGTTCCCCAGCTGTTCGACAGTGCCGGCCAGCTCCCGCAGTGCGCGGCGCAGCGCGCCGTCGAACCGCTGCGGCGCTACCATGCGTCCCTTGGCCTCCGGATGCTCGTCGTACCAGGTGAGCAGCTGCGCGAAGAACTCATCGCTGCAGTAATGACAGCGCAGCACCTGTTGCTGCGCGGCCTCCAGACCATGGTGAACCAGCAGCCCCTTGTTCGTGCGGTCGTTGTAGAGCCGGTTGAGAACCCATTCGATCTGGCCCGACGAGACGCCGACGCCCAGGTGATCGGCCGCCACCGTTTCGATCGTGTGCGCCTCGTCCAGCACGGCGACCTGGTAATCGGGCAGGATCCGCGCCTCCTGCTGGCGGAGCGCCAGATCGCTGAAAAACAGCGCGTGATTGACGATCAGCACCTGCGCGTGATGCACGCGACGCCGGGCGCGGTGGTAGAAACACCGGCTGTGATGCGGGCAGGCGGGCCCAAGGCAGTTGCCACTGTCGCTGGCCACCTCGTCCCACACGCTCCCCACCGGCCGGAAGGTCAGATCGCTCAGTGAACCGTCGAACGTTTCGCCGGCCCACTGCACCAGCTGTTGGATCTCTCGCAGTTCGCGGTCGTCGGCAAACAGGCTGGCCGCCCGCTTGCGGGCCGACTCCAGACGCCGCAGGCTGATGTAATTCCGCCGGCCTTTGACCAGCACCGCCGTGAATTCGCCAGGGATCACCGCATTGAGCAGCGGCAGATCCTTCGTCATCAGTTGCTCCTGCAGACTGATCGTGTGCGTCGACACGACCACGCGCACAGGCGGCGAGTCCTCCGCCCGCAGCGCGGTGGCGGCCAGGACCGCCGGAACCAGGTAGGCGAAGCTCTTGCCAACCCCCGTCCCCGCCTCCACCACCGCATGCCGCCCCTGGGCAATCGCCGCCGCGACGGCGTCCGCCATGTCCAGCTGCTGCGCACGGTGCTCATAGTGCTGCAGACGTGCCGCAATGCGTCCCTGCGGACCGAGAATGTCCCGAGGCGTGAGCATTACTGGTGTGGTGATGAGATGACACCTTCCGTGGGACTGCTGGCCGTGGCGTACAGGGCCGTGGCGTACAGACACCGGGGAATCCGCCCGGCCAGGCAGGCCCACCACCCGGCCTCGACGCCCACCTTCATCGCCTGGGCCACCCTATGACGTCCCCCTGCGGCATCCACCCCACCCAGCACGACGCGCCGCTGGAATCCGGCACGCGATCGCGCTGAGTTCCCCGCCGCCATCTGCCCGATCACTGGCCGCGAATGTCCAGGTTCCGCGCTGACCCCTTGAAAATCAGCACCATCGGCGCCTGCTGCGGACGGTTGACAGCCGTCGCCTGCCGGTTCCACGGCAGCGCGTACACCGCGAAATTACCCGTGTTGGCGTCCGCCACGTAGACCAGACTGTCGCAGGGCTTCAAGACACTCGTGCCACGCTGCATCAGCGCCTGACCGGTGACCATCAGGTACTGCGGGTTCTTGCGACCCGTTTCCACCCCGAGATCGGCCACGACGTTCTGCACGAAATAGCCCCCTGTCTGCCCCGTTCGTCCGTTGATCACCCAACACTGCATGTCGCCGGTGAGAAAATCCAGAAAGAAGATGCCTTCAATGCCATCGGCCACGAGGCCGGTTGCGATGGCAAATGTGTCGCCGCTGTCGGTCGCCGTGGCGTGCAGGGCCGTCTCCGGAAACGTGAACGCAGGCGCGCCGAACCACGCCAGCGTGGCCCAGGAGCCGACCAGCAGACCGACCCCCAGGAGTGCACCGAGTCCAAACCCTGCCACCAACGCGCCGCGTGCTCGCGCTGTCATCCACTTCCTCATGGCCTGCCACTCCTGAAAACTGTGTCTCACCCCCCTAACGTCCTCGCCGTTTGCATTGTACGGATCGCCCGATAATGCTGCAACACGATCCTGGTTCGTTCCCGCGTCCGGGGTGCAGGAACGCACTGCTTATTTGTTAGCCGTGCTGAAGGAGCGGACCGGTGCCCAGTCCTGCGCGGTGCGTGGCGCGTGGGGGAAGAAAAGAGGAAAGGGTCAGGTATCGCTGTCGCGCCGGTGGCAGGCTGCAGCTGCGTATTGGATCAGCATCAGGATGGATTGCAGCGTAGCGCCGACATACGTCCAAGCGGCGGCGAACATGACGCGCCGTACGCGCTGCAGCTGGTCATCGCGGACTAGGTGCAGTTGGACCAGCATGCGGCCCGCACTGGCGCTGGCGTGCAGTTCGAGCGGGAGGTTCACCAGCTGCAGCAGCACCGTGCTGGTGAAGAGCAGCATGCCCAGCGACAGGAAGGGTGGAAACTGCATCACCAGCCCCGCGATGGCCAGCAGGATCCCGGCGCCGCTCCCGAAACTGGCCGCCGGCACCGCCGCCTCGCGGATCGCCAGCCAGCGCTTCCAGCGGCCCGCGGCCTGGATGGCGTGCCCCGCCTCGTGCGCGGCAATGCCGGTCGCCGCGAGGTACCGCCCGTGGTAGATGTCCGGGCTCAACTGCAGCACCCGGCGCCGCACGTCGTAGTAGTCGTTCAAGTGTCCCGGGACCTGCACTACCTCGATGTCATAGAGCCCGGAACCATCCAGCACCTGCCGCGCCACCGCGTACCCGCTGAGCCTGGCCGGATTCCGTGCCGCCCGCGCGTAGATTGCCTGCGTCACGATTTGCGAGCCCAGCGCAATGCCCAGCGCCGAGACGGTCCCCCAAGGCAACAGGCTGTCGAGTGCTTCCATCGTAACGGGCCTCTGCACCTCCATCGGCACACCGCTGGCTCCCGCTTGATCTGTGTGCCGTGCGTTCCCCGGGCAACGGCGTTACATTATATAGTGTTTCCGGGGTGTTCCCGGGAGGATCGATCGGCAGTCGGGATGCGGCCGCAGGGCAGACGCATGGGTACCGGACGGGCAGTAGAAACCAGTCGCGAGTGGGCAGAAGAGCGGATCGTGCGCACGTTCCTCGAGCGCGCGGCGGCGGTGATTCTGGAGTCCCGGACGCTCGACGGCGCGCGGTTCGACACTGTGCTGGCGCTGGCGGAGGAAGTGGGGCTGACGCGCGAGCAGTTGGCGTGCGAACTGCGATTCCTGGAGCTTCGGGGGGTGATCACCAGTGTCCCCTGGCAACGGCTCGACACGCCGGATGACGGTGCCCGGCAGCGAGGCGCGCTGCCCGGCGCGCCGGCCCCGCCCGGACGAGCGCGACGAGCGGCGCCAGCCGCAGCGCAAGCGCCGGCCCAGGACTCGTTTCGGCGCTGGATCAAGCAGAAGCTGGTCGGCTACCCGTCCGTGGTCCTGGCCGCCGATGACGAGCGCGGGCTGATCGGAGTCGGCGCGCACCGCTACCACCTGCCCGAGATGCTGGCGATGCAGATCGTGCGGGAAGTCGCGACCGAACGTGACATGCGGCTGGAACGCGATCTGGAGGGCGCCTCGTGCCACTCGACGGTCGCCGGCACGCAGCCCCCCGATGCCGACGAACCGCCGCGCTCGGAGGTCGAGTTACCGGACCCGCGGCAGCTGGAACGGCGCGAGTCGTTTCGCAGTTACCTGCGGCGGGCCCTGGCCCAGGTGCCACACGGTGTGGTCACCTTCAAGACCCGCCAGCGGCTGATAGAGGCTGGCGAGCTGTTTCACGGCGTGGCGCCGCAGTGGATCGTCCCCACGATCAACGAAGTGGCGGGCGAAATGGGCTCCCGCTTCATCTCCCAGGAACAGGCGATCGAGCACATCTCGGACCTGGTCGGCGAACTGATCGCTCTCGATACATTGGCCGACGGCGAGTCTCGTTCGCGGATCTACACGGAAGGGACCAACTGGGGCCTGGACCCCCTGGATATCGAGGCGATTCTGCGGCGGCACATCGAACAGGTGACTTGGCAGATGGCCCAGGTCCAGCAGCAGCGGTGGCGGCTCGTGACGCTCGGCGCTGTCGGCGTGGTCCTGGTCGCCGCCGTGGGGCTGGGGCTCTTCTACGCACGGCGCCCGCCCGCCACGCCGGCCATCGGCACGGCCGCTCCAGCACCGCCGCCGGCGCTGACCGCCGCCAGGGACGCGGATCTGTCCTGGTGGGACGCGGCCGTGCAGGCAGCTGCCACCCGCGCCGGCACCGCGGACGGTGACCTGGCAGCCACGATCGCGCGCGCCCAGACCACGGACCAGACGGCGCGCGGTGAGGCCTATGCAGAACTCGTGACGCGGTGCCAGCAGCACGCAGACTCGGGCGATGTGCACGCAGCGGTCCTGGCGCTGCTCGCACAGTGGTACGCCCGCGATCCGTCCGACACAGCGGCCCGGCAGATCCGCACGCGATTGTTCGCGCCGGTCGCGCTGCTCGACGCCACCGAGCCCCCCGATGCCCGGACGCTGCAGGCGGCGTTCTGGGGTTGCCGCACGGCGGCGCGGCTGTGGAAAGAACCGGCGTTGCCGGTGCAGCGCAGTGCGGAGCTGGGCACGTCGCTCGCGGCGGCTGTGGGCGAGCTTCTGGATCGCGGGCTCGAACCCACGCAGCTGGAGAACCAGTGCGTCGCGGCGCTCGCCCGGCGCTGCTACGCAGCCCTCCCACGGCTGGCCGCGGAGCACCCGTCCGCGATGCACCACCTCTATCGGGCACTGGTGGCCGAAACGGCAGGCCGCGTGGATCAGGGCACACTCGATCGACTCGACGTGGACCTCCTGGCAGCCACGCTCCCCACGCTCGCACCGCACTGGGAAGACTACCGCGACGTACTGCACCGCGTGGCGCGCAGCCGCGATGCGGCGGTCGTCCTGAAACTGCTCGACATGCTCTCCAGCACCCGCGACCCGCAGCTGCGCGACGATCTGGTTGCCGCGTTGAGCGGGCGGCTCGGCGCCGCCCCCGATTCGCTGACCAGCTCCGAACTGATCGAATCGGTCCGCGCATCGGTCGGCTTGACCGCCGCGGAAACGACGGCGCTGCGCTGGGAACAGCTCGCGGGCCGGGTCGACGCGGTTCTGCACGATCGCGACGCCGCGCACCCGAATCCGGCGGCTCTGCTCCAGCAGACGCTCGACCGCGTCTACCTCGCGACCCTGGCATGCGCGCTGGTCCCCGGCGATCAGGCGATGGGGACGTTCCAGGAACTGGAGGTGCAGGGGCCGCCGCGGGCTTTTCACGACGGCCCGCGGCCGCTACGGCCGGCAGAACCGTTTGTCAGCTCCTATCCGGTGTCCGCATCGCTGGTCGTCGAACAGCACATCGAGAAGCTCGCCACCACGCGCTCGATGGAAGGGCGTCTGACACTGGTGCGTCTGATCGCCAACGCGGCCGATACGGTGGCCGACATCGATCCTGGATCCGGCCAGAAGCTGGCCGCCTGCCTGCTTCAGCCCAAGGAGGACGCCGAGCACCAGCGGCTGCTGCCGCATGTGCCCCGGCTGGCGCGCTGGAATGCCGTGCGACTGGGCCTGGCCGATCAACTGGTGGAACCGGCCGCAGACAGCGTCCACCAGCGCGACCTGCTCCGCGGCGTGCTCGGCCAGGATGTCCCACTCCAGACCCATGAGGACTACCGCACCGCGCGCCGCATGCTGCTCGAAAGCGTCCTGGCGACGCTCGCAGAACGAGCCGAGAGCGATGACGAGCAGCTCACGGCGATCGATCGCGGCAGCCGCACGTTGTACGAGCTGTACTGTATCCAGGCCCGGCTGCTGGAAGTGCCGACCGATGCCGACTCACAGGAAACGGCTCCAACCCTCTCGGCGGTGCTCCGCACGCTGATCGCCCGGCAAGCCCGCACGTTGGACGCCGGGCGGCTGACGGCTACGGAGCGCCAGTGGTTGGAGACGCTGCCACATCAGCTCATCGCAGTCGATTTCGTCGCGGAGAACGATCTCCAACGTACGGTGCTACTCGAACAGCTCTGGCTGCAGACGCTGAGCCTGTTCATCGCCGAGCGTGTGCCGGCCCAAGCCGCTGCCGCCCGTGCGATCGTGGCGGAGACGCAGGCCAGCGTGGCGCCGGAGGACCGCGCGCTGCGGCAACTGCGCGACCTGGAGACGGGCCTGTTGCGTTTGTGGATGCTGTGTCGACCGCACGAGGAAGCGGCGCTGCCGGGAGCGCGGGATGTGTAGGAAACAGGACGTGCCAGGAACTCGGGCCATGCTTTCAAACTGGCAGCTAATCCGCGCGCGATGCCACCGGATGCCACCCGCTCGGCGCGGCGGTGCCGGTTGGCTGCGCTGGCTGCGGGTGGGCGCGGCCGGCCTGCTGCTGGTCACGCTGGTGTGCGTCAGCGCCCAGCGCGCGGCTGGCGTCGTCGTGCATCTGAAGAACCAGGACGCGCCGATTCGAGGCTACCTGGTGAGCGCGGGAGAAACCGAGGTGGTCGTCGCCGAGATCCTGCCGAGCGGGGCGACGTCCGAACGCGCCATCCCGCGCTCTGAGATCCGGACCATGATTCGTGCGGTGTCGGACGAGCGTCTGGCGGCGCTGCAGCCGGACGATCCGGACGGGTACTGTGCGTATGCCGACGCGCTGGCGGCGGAGCGTGACGATCCCGACGCACAGCGGACGGCAATTCGCCTGTACCAGATTGCCGCGTACCTCGACCCGCCGCGGCTGGGGCATCGCTGTGTGCTGAGCATGCTGCCGCTGGCGCGCCACGCGGCCGAGGAACGCCTCTGGCGCGCCATGGCCTATCTGCTCGATCCGGACCACGACCGCGCCGTGCTGCGGGTTTCGGCAGCGCAGACCGAGCGGTCGACGGAGCTGGATCCGCGGCAGGCGGAGCTGTTGGTCAAGCCGCTGCGGGCCTTGCGGCAGGGCCAGCAGCGCGACGCGCTGGCGCTGGCGCGGCGTTACAAGCTCCAAGAGCGGCTACCGCTGCTCACCGATGCCATCCGCTACGAGGAGTTCGAGCAGGCATGCCAGCCGACCTGCCCGCACTGCACCCGCGGCCGGCAGCCGTGCCCGGAGTGCCGTGGCACCCGGTTCGTGTCCGGCACCGCCGGGAGCCGCGTTGCCTGCCCCGCCTGCGGCGCGAAGGGGAACGTCGTCTGCTCCACGTGTGGCGGCAACTACCGGTTCCATCCCGTCCCCGCCGCGCTGGTCGAACGGATCGTGCAGCTGGAGGCGCGGTGGCTGCCCGGCGCCGACACGTTCGAAACACCGCTCCATGCGCTGCACTCGTCCTGGTCGCGCGCCGTGCAGCAGGGCGCTGACCGCGTCCCGCGCGGCCTCACGCTGGAGACCCTCACCGAGTTCGACCCCCGCCAGTGCCGCTTCCAGGATGGACGCTGGACCTTCTAGCAGCGGTTAGTCAGTGGTTAGTCAGCGGTTAGTCAGCGGACGGACATGTCGCAACTCAACCCGCCGGCACTGGGCACGTACGCGGTGAGCGTGTAGTCCATCACCATGCGGTGAGCGCTGAACCGCCAGGCGAGCGACGTGATGGAATTCATCATCATCTGGACCCACTTGCGCGGCAGGCCATCCACGTCACGATCGTAGAACGTGGGAATCACCTGCTGCTCGAGCGTCTCGTAGAGCGAGTGGGCATCCCGGTTGTCGGTGATATCGTCCGACACATGGCTGGTGCCGCGTCCGATGGCGAAGCCGTTGCGCCCGTCATACGCTTCGGCCCACCACCCGTCGAGGATGGACAGGTTCAGGCCGCCGTTGAGGACCACCTTCTGACCACTGGTCCCCGACGCTTCCAGCGGCCGCCGCGGATTGTTCATCCACACGTCGACCCCCTGCACCAGGTGCCGGCAGACGTTGATGTCGTAGTCCTCGACGAACACCAGGCGGTTGTGGAACCGCGGATCGGACTGCAGGTTCGCGATGCGTTTGATGAGCTGTTTGCCTGGTTCATCTTTCGGGTGCGCCTTGCCGGCGAAGACCAGCTGTATGGGGCGTTCCGGATGATTGAGCAGCCTGGCCAGCCGGTCCGTATCGCGGAAGATCAGGTCCGCGCGCTTGTAGGTGGCGAACCGCCGTGCAAAGCCGATCGTCAGCACGTTCTGGTCGAGCACATTGCGGGCCGATTCCACCACGTCGTCGCTTTCGCCACGGCGCCGGCACTGCCGGCTCACCCGCCGGCGCACGAACGACAGCAGCAGGCTCTTGAGCGTGTTGTGCGTCTCCCACAGCTCTCCTGGATCAATCTCCTCCACATGCTGCCAGACCTCTGCTTCCCCCAGCCGTTCCGACCAGCCGGCCGGCAGGTGGCGGTCGTAGAGCTGCATCATCTGCCAGGCCAGCCAACTTGGTGTGTGCACGCCGTTGGTGATGTGGCCGATCGGAATCTCCTCCTCGACCCGCCACGGCCACAGGTGGGCCCACATCCGGCGGGACACCTGGCCATGCAGCGAGCTGACGGCATTGGCGTGCCGGGACAGTTTCAGCGCCAGGACCGTCATGCAGAACAGCTCGGACTCGTTCTGCGGCTCGACGCGCCCCAGCCCCAGTAATTGCTCGTGGGAAATCCCCAGTTCATCGCGCAACGGACCCAGGTGCTCCTCCACCAGCCCGCTGTTGAACCGGTCGTGGCCGGCCGGTACCGGGGTGTGCGTCGTGAAGACCGTGTGCTGCGCCGTCTCGCGCAACGCATCGTCGAACGGCAGGCCGTCCTCCTGCATCCGCTGCCGAATGGCCTCCAGCGTCGCAAACGCGCTGTGCCCTTCGTTCAGATGCAACACGCCGGGCGTAATGCCCAGCGCGTGCAGCGCCCGGACACCGCCGACCCCCAGCACCAGCTCCTGGCGGATCCGCGTCCGCTCGTCGCCACCATAGAGGCGCGCCGTCAGTTCGCGGTCCTGGGGGCTGTTGCCCTGCACGTTGCAGTCCAACAGGTACAACTTCACCCGCCCCACCTGCATCAGCCAGACCTTGGCCAGCAGCGTGCCAGCCCGCGTCGTGATGCTCACCGTGAGCGGCTCCCCGGTCTGCGTCAACGCCGGGTTCATCGGCAAATTGGCCACCTTCGTGTCGAGATACTCTTCGTTCTGATACCCCGACGCATCCAGGTGCTGCTTGAAATACCCCTGGTCGTAAAACAGTCCGATGGCCACCAGCGGAACGCCCAGACCGCTGGCACTCTTGATGTGGTCACCCGACAGGACGCCCAGACCACCCGAGTAAATGGGAATCGACTCGTGGATACCGAACTCGGCCGAAAAGTAGGCCACCGGCCGCGCGCCAAGCACACCCGTGTGGGTGGACGACCAGGGCGGTACGCTCGACATGTATCCCTTCAACCGGCGAAACGCATGGTTGATACGGCTGAAGAGCACCATCTCCGCCGCCCGCGACGCCAGCCGCTCCGGGGTGAACTCCCGCAAGAGCGCAATCGGATTGTGATCCAACTGCCGCCAGCGAATCGGATCCAGGTCGCGAAACAGATTGATGACATCCGGATGCCAGGTCCACCAGAGGTTGTTGGCCAGAGCAAGACACTTATCGTAAAGAGCTTCAGCACCAATCGAACTGACCGTCGATTCGTGCCGGTCCCAAGAGACTTCAGATTCGACCCGACTCATGAACAGATTCCTTAGGATCCAACAGCAGTTGCCGGACTGCATTTCACAGGACCTTCGTTTATAACGATTTGCCCGTCCGTGGGGAAGGCGATTGCACGGCGGCACGTGCCTGTCAGTCTGGGAAAACTGGGCATAATTGCTATGATTCGGAAGCAGCGCCCACGATCGCGAAGCGACTGAGCGGCGACCGGCGCGTGACGGTGGCAGCGCGCATGAAGCCATGCGTGGAGCTGTCCCCGGAGAGTCTCTCAGGCCGTCCTGCGCGAGCGGGCAGGCATCCAACCGTGAAGGACGTGAAGGAAACAGGGCGCATGAGCGAGGACGTGCACGTCACCTGGCATCCACATCAGGTCAGCCGCCTGGAGCGGGAGGCCTTGAACGGCCACCGCGGCTGTGTGGTGTGGTTTACGGGATTGAGTGGCAGCGGCAAGAGCACGGTCGCCAATGCGGTGGACCGCCGACTGCATCAGCTGGGTATCCACAGCTTCCTGCTCGACGGAGACAACATTCGGCACGGACTCAATGCCAGCCCCGAACGACTGCTGGCCCAGGGCGCGTCCTACGCGGCGCGGTTCGGACTCGGCTTCTCCGCCGAGGATCGCCGGGAGAACATCCGCCGCATCGGCGCCGTAGCTGAACTGTTCGCCTCGGCCGGACTCGTGACGCTCACCGCATTCGTCAGCCCGTACCGGCGGGATCGGGACGCGGTGCGACAGCAGGTGGAACAGCACGGCGCGCCCGGCGACTTCGTGGAGGTGCATGTCGATGCCCCGCTGGAAGTGTGCGCCGCGCGCGATCCGAAAGGTCTGTACCGCAAAGCGCGCGGCGGTCAGCTCACAGGTCTGACCGGAGTCGATGCACCGTATGAACCGCCGGAGCACCCGCAGCTGGTGCTCCACACGGCCGACCAGCCTCCGGAGACGCTCGCCGTGCAGGTGATTGAGTATCTGCGCGCGGCGCGTCTCATCCCGCCGGAGCCTGGCGCTGCCGCACCGGACAGACCGGCGGCACGCACGCCTTAACCCGCCGACGACTCCTTGACGTTCCTTCCAGGAGACCTGTACAAACACGTGCGGACGAATCTGACCCGGCCCTTGCGCGATGCGCGCCAGAGGGCTCCTCCCCGGTCGCCCCCCAATCCAGCGGAATCATGACATTGGACGTCGTCACACAAGCCCAAGAGGCACTAGCCAGCAGCCCGATTCAGGCCTTACGCGAACTGCGCGTCGAACGCGACGGAGATCGCCTGCTGATCGCAGGGCACGTCGAATCCTTCTATCACAAACAACTGGCCCAGGAAGTGGTGCGGTCGATCGCCATGGGGCTGCAGGTCGTCAATGTCGTGGATGTGCACTACCGCCAATCGCGCCTGCCACACGACCCGCTCGCAGACATGTGACCTGCCATTCAACCTTGGCACGCCCACCGACTTCTGGTAGGTTACCGCGTTATCCGGGCTTGTTGGTACTCAGGAAATCCCCCCGATGCGACCCACGGATTCGGTCAAGCAGATCATCTGCATCAAATGGGGCGTCAGATACTCGGCCGACTATGTGAACCGGCTGTACGCGATGACGGCCCGACACACCAGCCCCCCATTCCAGATGTACTGCTTCACCGACGACTCTGCGGGCATCCGCTCCGAGATCGCCTGTCGGCCGCTACCCGAACTGGGCTGTCCGGTACCCGCCTCAAGCCCGGGCAAGTGGAAGAAAATCGCGTTGTGGAGCAGATCGCTCGGCGATGTGACCGGGACGGTTTTGTTTATCGACCTGGACTCGATCATTACAGGTTCTCTGGACGATTTCTTCACGTTCGGCCAGCCGGACGATGTGATCCTGGCCCGGAACTGGGTCAAGCCCTTGCAGCGGCTGGGGCAGACTTCCGTGTTTCGTTTCACGGTCGGCGCTCATCCCTACCTGCTGGAGGACTTCCGGCGGAACCCGGAGTACTTTGCCGGGACGTGTCATTTCGAGCAGCACTACGTCACCCGGCACGTCCGTACTGGCGTGAAGTTCTGGCCGAACCCCTGGGTCCGGCATTTCCGTCTGCACTGCCTGGGTGCCTGGCCACTGCGGTACGTGCGGCCAGCCGTACTCCCCGTAGGGGCCAGGATCGTGACGTTTCCGGGTGGCAACTGTGATCCGGCGGACATCAGTGCCGGGCATTTGACGGGCTTTGCTACGCCGGAAGCGCCGCTGACACACCTGCGCAGCACGATTTTCAGCCACCACCTCTCGCTGAAACAGAAGTACAATCGTATCAAGAACTACATGCTGCCGGTGCCGTGGGTGGTTGAACACTGGCGCGAGTGAAGCAGCGTGGAACTCCTTATTGCCTTGGGTGGGGATGTGTTCGTTCCATGAGTTCACCGAGTGATCGTCACATCATCTGCATGAAATGGGGTACCAAGTACGGTCCCGAGTATGTGGACCGGCTCTATGCGATGGTGCGCCGTAATCTGTCGGGTGATTTTCGCTTTGTCTGCCTGACCGACGATAACCGCGGCATGCGGTCGGAAGTCGAGTGCTATCCGATACCGCCGCTGGCGCTGCCGGAGGGCATCCCCGAACGTGGCTGGAAGAAACTGACCTCGTTCACGGCCGATCTGTATGCCCTGCGCGGCACAGCCCTGTTCCTGGACGTCGATGTGGTCATCGTGGGGAATCTGGACGAGTTCTTCACCTGTCCGGGCGACTTCCTGATCATTCACGACTACAAGCGGCCGTGGCGCGTGACCGGCAATTCCTCGGTGTATCGCTACCAGCTCGGTGCCCACTCGGACGTCCTGGACTACTTCCGGCAGCACTTTGCCCAGATCCGCCGGGAGTTCCGCAACGAGCAGGCGTATCTGTCGGACTTCCTGCACCGGCAGGGCAAGCTGCAGTATTGGCCGACGGCGTGGTGCCCGAGCTTCAAGTACCACTGCATCCCGCGCTGGCCGACGAACTACTGGAAAGAACCCTTTATCCCGCCAGGAGCCAAGGTGGTCATCTTTCACGGCGAGTGCAATCCGCCCGACGCGCTGGCCGGCCGCCGCAATCGACGCTTTCGCTTCATCAAGCCGGCGTCCTGGGTGGCCACGCATTGGGTGGCATAAGGCCCGCCCCGCAGGAACGATGACGACCGTCGAGTGATGCAGCCCTGCCCCGTTCTGATCATCAATCTGCCGAGCAGCGCAGCGCGCCGCGCCGCGATGGCCAGTCAGTGTGCGCGTCTCGGCCTGACGGCGGAGTTCATCGCCGCGGTGGACGGGCGCGCGCTGGACGCCGCGCAGCGGGCGGCCTGCTGTGCCGAGTCGTTTGCGGCCTTCCACAGCCCACTGACCGGAGCGGAAGTCGGCTGCTATCTCAGCCACCTCAAGGCGCTCCAGTACCTGGTGGACCACGACTGCCCCTGGGCCGTCGTGCTGGAAGACGACGTCCGGCTGCCGGCAGACTTCGCCACGCGGCTCACCGTGCTCTGCCAGGAAGCCGCCCCCACGTTCGACCTGATCAAGCTCAACGGCCACCTGCCGCGCCAGCTGGTGCTGCAGGTTCTGTCCAACGGCGACCGGCTGGTCCGCTTTCGCCGACCGCCGATCAACGCCAACGCGCACCTGTGGTCGCTGGCCGGGGCCCGCAAGATGCTCGCCCACAGCAGCCGCGTCCGGCGGCCGATCGACGTGGAAATCAAGCACTGGTGGGAGATCGGGCTACGCGTCGCCACCCTGGCCCCCGAACTCGTCACGCTCGACCCGGCGCTCTGCCGGGCCTCCACCATCGGTGTCCGCAACGTCCGCAACGCCGCTGGCTGGTACCGCAAGCTGCGTTACAACATCGCGTACAGCCTGGCAAGTCGCTACCAGCTCTGCCGCGATGCCGGCTGGGCCCGCGGCCTCCGTCTGCTGCTGCCGTTCTGACTGCCAGCGCTTCGCCGCCAGCCGGCTCAGTGCCCCTCCCGCCGGTCCAGGATCCGCTGGAGCTCCGCTTCCAGCGCGGGCTGGCCGGCCGTCACGTCGATCGCGATGGCCAGCGCCCAGAGCGGCAGGGAGCCGATGTAGGTGGTCTGGAATTTCACCAGGTCCTTGCAGGTACACACGACAGCCTCGAGCCCCGGTTGCGCGGCAAGCGATCGTTCGAGCATCGCGATGTCCGCGGGGGTGTAGACGTGATGATCGGGATAGCAGTGGAAGGGGTCGACCCGGTAGTCCAATCCGGCGAGCGAACGGCGGAAAGCCTCCGGGTTGCCGATCCCGCAGAAAGCCGCCACGCGGCGGCCGGCCAGGTGAGTCACCTCCCGCGTCTCCCCGGCGGCATTGACCAGCGACTGCGGCCGGTGCGCAAGTTCCATCCAGGCGGCGCGCGGCGCCAATCGTCCGAGTTCCGCGCGCAGTGCGGCCCGCTCCGCCGCACTCACCGCATCGGCGCGTGAGAGCCCAATCACGTCGGCCCGCGCCAGCCCCGTCAGCGGCTCGCGCAACAGCCCGCGCGGCAACACGTGGCGATAGCCGAACGGATCCAACGCATCGATCAACACGATGTCCAGGTCGCGGTAGAGGCGGCGATGCTGGAAGGCGTCGTCGAGCACGATCACATCGCACGCCAGCACCTCACAGGCGGCCCGCGCCGCCGTCACCCGGTCGGGATCCTGGAGATGTGGGACGTGCGGCAGCAGCCGCGCTAACTCCAGCGCCTCGTCGTTCGGCCGCCGCGCGGTGGATTTGTACCCGCGGCTGATCAGCACGACGTCCAGCCCGCGGCCCTGGAGCCAGCCCGCCAGCCAGGCCACCAGGGGAGTCTTGCCGGTGCCGCCCGCCGTGATGTTGCCGACACTGATCACGGGGACCGGCACCCGCATGATCGCCGCCTGCCCGCGGTCAAAGCGCCGATTACGGTGGTTCACCGCCCAGCGGTACGGGACTTCGGCCAACTGCAGCAGCCCGCGCGCCAGTGCGGCGGCCCAGCCGCGCCGGCTGCCGCTGATCAGATCCCGGTATGCCATCGGACTGTACACGGAATTATGCGCGCCGGTCAAATCACTCCGCGTCCGACACCTGCGAGGCCCGCGGCTTTTCGTCCCAACTGCGAATGATCATTTCTTCAACCGACCACCGCCCCTGTTTGGCGAGCCGCTTCAGGTCGTCGATCATCTCCAGCGCCTGGGCCGCCTGCGCGCGGCCACGATACGTGCGCGGCGTGCGACGCGAGTCACAGGCAAGTCGGAAACAATGCCGACCACTCTGCTCCTTCATGCCGACGATCGAGCCGATCGAGCGCCGCCCGATGAAGACCTCGGTCCTCTGCGGGTAGACGTGGAACTGATACTTGCCCTCGCGGAGTTTTCGGATCAACTCGGTTTTCTTGTTTTTTGCTGGCATCAACCTTGCCCACTCATGCAGCCCATGACTTGCGTATCCGGCAAGAGTATCCGGCAAGAATCGACTCTCACCGCATCCTCGCACAGATCGCATCAGCCATCTCGCGCGTCCCGACAGCCGACGGATCGTCGCGCGTGGCCTTCAAATCGTACGTAACATGCTTGCCTTCCGCAATCACCGCCGCCAGCGCCTGCTCCAGCCGATCGGCGGCCGCCGTCTCCCCGAGATGACGCAACATCAGCATGCCCGACAGGATCAAGGCACACGGATTGACTTTGTTCAGCCCCTTGTACTTGGGCGCGCTGCCATGCGTGGCTTCAAACACCGCACCCTCCGGGCCCAGGTTCGCCCCCGGTGCCATCCCCAGCCCGCCCACCAACCCGGCCCCCAGATCACTGATAATGTCCCCATACAGGTTGGGCAGCACCAGCACGTCGTACAACTCGGGCTTCTGCGTCAACTGCATGCACATGTTGTCGACGATGCGGTCTTCAAACTCGATGTCCGGATAGTCCTGCGCCACCCGCCTGGCCGTGGCCAGAAACAGCCCGTCCGAATACTTCATGATGTTGGCTTTGTGGACCGCCGTCACCTTCCGCCGCTGATTCTGCCGGGCATAGTCGAAGGCGCAGCGGACGATGTTCTCGCTGCCCGTTACGCTGATCGGCTTGATCGAGATCCCCGTCTCCTGGCCACCGGTCTTGATCTTGCAGTCCGACGGCAGTTCGTTGATGAACGTGATCAGCCGGTCCGCCTCCGCCGTGCCCGCCTCAAACTCGACCCCCGCGTACAGGTCCTCCGTGTTCTCGCGGACAATCACCAGGTCCACACCCGCTTGACTGAAGAAGCTCCGCACCCCCGGATAGTACTTGCACGGGCGCACGCAGGCGAACAGCCCGAGCGCCTGGCGCAGAAACACGTTGATGCTGCGAAAACCGGTCCCCACCGGCGTCGTAATGGGCGCCTTGAGCGCACACCGCGTGCGCCGGACACTCTCAAGCACGGCGTCCGGCAACGGGGTGCCCGTCTTCTCCATCACGTCCACACCCGCTTCCTGCACATCCCACCGGATGTCCACACCAGTCGCGTCCACGCACTGCCGCGCCGCGGCCGCCAGTTCCGGACCCGTGCCGTCGCCCGTGATCAAGGTCACTTCATGAGCCATGTCGATTCCTCAGATGTATCCGCAATCTTGTATCCGCAATCTGCTCGCCTGTCGCACCCGGACCCAGTCCGCCTCGCCCCCCGGGCCACAAGCCCGCACATTCGCCACAAGCCTCCCCGCCACTTCTGGGGAGCGCGCAAAGTAACACAACGCCACGCCCCGGTCAACGCTCCGTTACCTCCCGGGAGCACGCGCAGCAGCGCCGAAGACGCGCGACAGGGAACCATTTTGGGGATCTGATCCCCGCGCGCAGTCATCTATACTTAGGAAAGAGCTTGGCCGGAGAGGGAGACCCCACGCTCAGCGGACGGCGAGCGCACGTGGACCGGTTTCACGTGTGCCGGTTTATGGGCCGGTGCCTTTCCTGGTGAGCAGACAGGCAGACTCATGGCGAGCGGAACCACAAAATCACCCGGCCCCATGGTCGTGGGACCCGAAACCAATCTGCAACACGACCAGTTCATCGAGCAGCAGTTGGCACGGACCCGGCGGCGCGTCAAATGGGTCGATCTGGGCAGCATTGCCATGGGCCTGATCGGCGGCATCATCGCCTACCTGCTGCTGGTCGTCCTGTTCGACCACTGGATTGCCGACCTGGGCCGGATCGGCCGCCTGACCGCACTGGCGATACTCCTGCTGGGGATAACCTACTGCGTGGCCGCCTTTCTGGTCCCGCCGTTCCTGCGCCGTATCAATCCGGCCTATGCCGCGCGGGCCATCGAGCAGAGCGACCCGTCGCTCAAAAACAGCCTGATCAACTTCCTCATGTTCCGCCGCGATCCGACCCCGACCAATCGGCTGGTCTACCAGGCGCTGCGGCAGCGGGCCGCATGGGATCTCCGCCGAGTGAACATTGATCTGGCGGTGGATCGGACGAAGCTGATACATGTCGGGTACCTGGTCGTCGCGCTGATGGTGCTGTTTGCCGTCTACACCATCTTCTCGCCCAAGGATGCCTTCCAGACCGTGTTGCGCGTGGCCGCCCCCTGGGCCGACCTCCCGCGCCCGTCGCGGGTGTCGATCAACGAGGTGTGGGTCGCGCGCGGAACCCAGGTGCAATCGGCCAGTACGCCGATGACGCTGGTGTACGGCGATCGCCCGACCGTCTCCGCGCGGATCCTGGGGCTGAGGGCCGACGAGTCGGCTACGCTGTTCTTCTCCACCGCCGACAAACAGACTGTGGATCAGGCGGTGCCGCTGACCTGCCCGGCCGACGGGCAACGCTATGCGTGTGTGCTGCCCCCCGATCCCACCGGGCTGCGGCAATCGGTCACGTACTGGATCGAGGCGGGTGACGCCCGCTCGTCGGAATTCGCACTGACGGTCTCCGACATGCCGATGATCGTGGTCGAGCGGGTGGAGTACAAGTATCCGGCCTACACGCAGATGCCGGATCTGGTCGTGGAGAAGAACGGGGAAATCCAGGCGCTGGAAAACACTCGCGTCATCATCCATGCCCGCGCCAACCATGTGATCAGGAGCGCACGGATTGAGTTCGATCCAGACCCCGCCGTCGCGCCGGTCGACGCCAGCGGCGAGCCGGTCACGAGCGACGGCCGGACCGCCACGTATGGCTTCGACCTGCGTCTGAAGCCCGATCGGCTCACGCCGGAACACACGACCTACCGGCTCTCGATGACCGCCGACAACGGCCTGGGCAGTCAGGATCCGGCCATCCATCGCATCCAGGTGTCCCGTGACCTGCCGCCGGAAATCGCGATCCTCACACCCCGCAACGCCGACATCGAGCTGGCTGCCAATCGCACCCAGCGTATCGAAATCCGCGCGCTCGATCCGGATTTCGGCCTCGCGAGCGTGACACTCCAGGCGCGATGCAACGGCAAAGAACTGGTCAACCAGAACCTGCTGACCAACCCCACGCACGGTACCGCTCCAGAAACCGTGACCTATGATTTCGCCCCCGGCACCTGGGGCCTGGCCCCGGGCGACAAAGTCACCTACTGGGCAGAGGCCGCAGATAACCGGACGGCCAAAGACGGGTCGCCGGAGCCCAACCGAACACGCACCGCCGACCAGTTCATCACCATCGTCGGCAGCGAACCAGAAGCTGCCCCCCAGGACGACCGGGACCCGGCAGCACAAGACGCGCAGCAGCCCCCCGACGCCCAGTCCTCCCGCGCCGATTCTCCTGCCGCCGCAAATCAACAGCCTCCCGCGCCAGGCGATGCACACGAATCCCCCACGCCGGCCGACCAGGGAACTGGAGATCAGAACCAGACGCAGTCAGACAACTCCGACACCTCCGACACGCCGCAGACGGACCAGGCAGAGAATCGAGCAGAGAACCAGACAGAAAACCAGGCCCAGCAACCGCAGTCCAGTGGCGCCAGTCAGTCGGACAATCAGCCGCAGGAAAGTGACCAGACGCAGAAAAGTGACGCCGGGCAGGAAGGAGAAACCGGGCAGCAGAGTGATCCGGCACAACAGGGTGACCAGTCGCAGTCCGGACAGCAACAGACCGACCCAACTCAATCCGACCAAGCTCAATCTGGCCAAGAAGAATCGGCCGGCCAGGACGGCCAGGGCGGCCAGTCGGAGCAGACGTCTTCGTCGTCCGACGGTGCGGGCGCGCCGTCGCAGCCGAGCGCCGCGCCGGGTGCGACGAGTGAGCCCGGTGCGCCGGGTGAGCAGAGTCCGACACCCGCCACCGACGCGGCGGGAGGCGTTCCAGACAGTACGCAGGCACCGGCGCCGGGAACCGGGTCCGCACCTGCCGGTGCAGATGCTCAGGGGGGCAGCGATGCCGCCCCAGACGCCCGGCAGGGCGAACGCGACGGCGGCAACCCGTCCGGTGCGAACACCGAACCGCTGCACGACGGAGAGGCCTTCGAGCGTGCGCTGCAGCTGTTCGAGAACTCGTCCGAGGCGGGCAAGGCGCCGCCAGACCCGCTGACCAAACCGGACGCGGATGACGCGCCCCAGAGGTCGGCTCCCCCCCCAGACGCGACGTCCAATTCCACCAGTCCGGCAGTCGGGTCCTCCGAATCGGGCGGGGGCGACGACGCCCAGCAGCCGGGGCAGGCGCTTCAGGATGCGGCCGGCCGGCAAGGCGAAAACGCCGACCCGCGCGACGGCCCCGGCCCACAATCCACCGGGCACCGCACGCCCAAGAATCCTGAAGGAACCGATCAGACACAGAATCCCGACGAGGAGCCATTGGAGCGACAGGAAGGCGTCAGCAACGAAGGCCAGGCCGGCAGCGACAGCCCGAGCAGCGGCAGCCCGGGCAGCGACAGTTCAGGCAGCGACAGTTCGAGTGGCGGCAGTTCAGGCAGCGACAGTTCGAGTGGCGACAGTCCGGGCAGCGACACGACATCCGAGACCGGCAATGCGGATTCGCCGGAGTCGGGACAAGACGGGACGGCCGACCGCACGGGTGACAAGCAGTTGGCTCCCGAAACGACGGGCCAATCCGAGCAGACACCTGGGGCGGGTACGCAGAGCGTCGAGACGCCGGAGGGCCAGGAGGCAACGCCACGGGGGGCTTCGCCACAGAATCCGGACCTGTCGCCTGCGACCCCCACCCCGGCCGATCCATCCGCGCAGCCGCGCAGCGAGGGGGGCACACGCAGTGGACCGCCCGAGAGTGGTGGCTTACCCGGTGAAACGGCTGATCCCGCCTCGCCGCCCCCTGCCGACCTGCTGCGCGAGGCCGACGCAGTCAACCTGGAATACGCCCGCCGGGCGACCGATCTCGTACTGGAGCGTCTGCGGGACCAGCAGCACGACCCGGATCCCGAACTGCTCAAGTCGCTCGGCTGGACCAGGGAAGAGCTGCAGCGGTTTGTGGCCCGCTGGCAGGAACTCAAACGGGCCGCGCGCGAAGAGGGGCCGGCGGCCCAGGCGGATCTGGACGATGCGCTGCGCAGTCTCGGGCTGCGCGCGACCCAGTCCGCCCGCCGCCGCGGCACCGCCACGAGCGACCAGGCGGGCGGCCAGCTCGACCGGGGCCGGACAAGTAGACTGCCGGCGGGATTTCTGGAACAATTCGAGGCCTACAAGCGGGGCGCCGCGCGGGGAACAAGCGATGGAGGTGTACAGAGACCGTGAATGCCCCCCCCCCTCGGTATCTAGTGCCGTTTCACCCGAAGCAAATCCCCCACTTCTTCACCGACATCCTGATCGTCGGCACGGGCTTGGCTGGCCTGCGCGCCGCCGTTGCCGTCGACCCGAAGCTGTCCGTGCTGGTCCTCACCAAGGACCGGATCGACGAATCGGCCAGCAGTTATGCACAAGGGGGCATCGCCGGGGTGCTGGACGCCGACGACACATTCGACGCGCACGTGGCAGACACGCTGACCGCGGGCGGCACGCTGTGTGACCGCGAGGTCGTGTCGATGGTGGTGCGGGAAGCGCCTGAGCGGATCAACGAACTGATCCGCTGGGGCACGAATTTCGACCTGCGTTCCGGGGTGCTGGAACTGGGTCGCGAAGGCGGACACAGCTGCAGTCGCATCGCGCATGCCATGGGGGACGCCACCGGCCGCGAGATCATGCGGGCCATGATCTGCTGGATCAGCCGGCTGCGGAACGTCCAGGTGCGCCAGCACACATTCACGCTCGACCTGCTGACCCACGACGGCCAGTGCTGCGGGGCGCTGGTGAATGACCGCCAGTATGGGCTGGCCCTGGTGTGGGCCAAACAGACCATCCTCTGCTCCGGCGGCACGGGACAGATCTACCGCGAGTCGACCAATCCGCAGGTCGCCACCGGCGACGGACACGCCATGGCCTTTCGAGCCGGCGTGGAGCTGCGGGACATGGAATTCGTACAGTTCCATCCAACCGTGTTGTACATTGCCGGGAGCAGCCGGAGCCTGATGACCGAGGCCCTCCGCGGCGAAGGGGCCTGTCTGGTGGACCGCGCAGGCTACCGTTTCATGTCGGACTACGATCCCCGCGGAGAACTGGCGCCACGCGACGTCGTGGCGCAAGCCATCGTGACACAGATGGAAAAGACGGCTCATCCGTGCGTCTACCTGGACATGACTCACCTGGATCCGCAGTTCGTGAAGAACCGGTTTCCGGGGATCGTGGCCAAGTGTCTGGAGTTCGGCATCGACATCACGACCGACCTGATTCCCGTCCGGCCCGGTGCCCACTACATGATGGGCGGTATCACTGTCGATTCCTGGGGCCGCTCGTCGCTCCCCGGGCTCTGGGCCGCCGGCGAGGTCACCTCGACCGGCCTGCACGGCGCGAACCGGCTGGCCTCGAACAGCCTGCTCGAGGCACTGGTGTTCGGCACCCGCGCGGGCCGTGCTGCAACCGAAGCGGCCTACCAGACGGACGACGCGTTCCGCGCCCTGCCGCTGGAGAACAGCCCCGTCGACCAACCCCGCAAGTCGCTCGACCTGGCCGATATCCGCAACTCGTTGACCAGCCTCATGTGGCGGGACGTCGGCGTCCGCCGTTGCGCCGATCGCATGGGCCATGCGGTGGAGATGATCGACCGATGGTGCCGGTATGTCCTGGTGCGCCAGTTCGCCGAGCCGTACGGCTGGGAACTGCAGAACCTGCTGACCGTCGCCCGGCTGATCGTGCGTTCGGCCCTGGAACGTCAGGAATCGCGGGGCGTGCACTTCCGGACCGACTTCCCCGAACTCGACAACCAGCGCTGGAATCGGCATCTGACCGTCCGCGCCGGGGGGACGGAGCGCTGAGCCGCAGAACCGTCGCTGCCTGATGCGCGCCCCAGCTCGATTCCCGCATTTCTCGCCACGGCCGTGCGGGTCGGCCGGCCCGCGCGCCGCTCGGCGTGCTATAGAACTCCTGGGAGGGACGCCCGCCAGAGTCCCAGGCCAGCGAGCCGCGAAATATCGGACCCACGGTTGAACAGAGTGCCAGCGCAGCCTAAATTGACACAGCTGAGCGCGTATAACCCGAACCGGAAGTCCGACTGAGGCGTATATCGTAAACTGACCGGTTCTGCGCTGTCGTTCCCGCCCGACAGTGGCGGGAGCGCACACCTTTCCGGCCGTGCCGCGTCACGACTGTCTTCCAGTTCGCTGCCGGCATGTGGTGCATCGATTCCGTAGCCAAGCGTAACTCCAACGAGAACGCAGGATGAGCGACCAGAAGAATAAAACCCCGATGATCGAAGCAGTTGGCCTGTCGAAGTTCTATGGGCCATTTGCTGCCATCAAGGACGTCACGTTTGCAGTGTCCGAGGGCGAAGTCGTTGCCTTTCTGGGTCCTAACGGAGCCGGTAAGAGTACGACAATGAAACTGCTGACCGGGTACCTGTCCCCTTCGGCTGGCGTGGCCCGCATCGCGGGCCACGACATGCAGGAGGAACGGTTGTCCGGTTCCGCGCGGCTCGGTTACCTGCCCGAAAACGGACCGCTCTATCCCGATATGACGCCCTTCAGTCTGCTGGAGTTCTTCTCCGACGCCCGCGGGATGACGCGGGCGGAGAAGCAGCGGCGCATCGACGCGGTCATCGAGCTCTGCGCGCTGGGCAGCGTGATCCACAAGCCGATCAGCAAGCTGTCAAAAGGGTACCGGCAGCGTGTGGGGATGTCCCAGGCCCTGCTGCATGAACCCGACGTGCTGATCCTGGACGAGCCGACCGTGGGGCTGGATCCTAACCAGATCCGCGAGGTGCGGCGCACGATGGAGCGCCTGCGGGACATGAAGAAGACCGTCCTGTTGTCGACCCATATTCTGCAGGAAGTCGAAGCGATGGCGAGCCGCGTCATCCTGATCGACGAAGGCAAAGTGAAATACGACGGTGCCGTGAAGGACCTGGATCCCGACCGGCACGGACTGGACGCCGCATTTGCCCGCTTGACGAAGCGCGCGAGTTAGACTCAGACGGCGCCCTCCTCTTCAGACCAATGGCATCCCAACCATTCACCAGGTAGCAGTCATGGCAAAACTGGCAGTATTCCAAGAGCTCCTGTTCCTCTTGCTGATTGACTTCGTATTCGTCGGTGTGCTGTTGTTGGCATTGGTCCCGCTGATGCGTTACAAGCACGCGGCGTACGCCGTGCTGAAGCGGAACTTCATCGGATACTTCAGCAATCCGACCGGTTATGTCTTCCTCTGCCTGTTCGTGCTGCTGTCGTCCTTTGCGGCCTTCTGGCCACACGAGTTCTTCACGGCGAATCTGGCCAACCTCGATCAGTTGAACCTGTATTTACCGGCGATCCTGCTGGTATTCATTCCGGCGATCACGATGAGCATCTGGTCGGAAGAGCGGCGGCAAGGGACGGACGAACTGCTGCTGACCCTGCCGGCGGCGGACTTTGACATTGTGATCGGCAAGTACCTGGCGGCGGCCGCCATCTTCACGGCGTCACTGCTGTTCTCACAGATTTCCAATTTCACCGTGCTCCTGTCCCTGGCCATGGGAGACGTCGACCTGGGACTGTTCCTCACCACTTACCTCGGCTACTGGTTCACCGGCCTGGCCATGATTTCGATCGGCATGATGGCATCCTTCCTGACCAAGAACCTGACGATCGGCTTCATTCTCGGGCTGATCTTCAACATGCCGCTGGTCTTCATGAAAATGGCCGACGTGCTGCCCAGCAAGGTCAACTGGCCGTTTCTCTCCAACGTGAACGTATCCCGTCTCGTGTCGGACTGGAGCATTGCCTCGCAGTTCGATCCGTTTGGCCGCGGCGTGATCAGCCTGTCGTCCGTGGTGTACTTCGTGCTGATCATCCTGGTGGGACTCTATCTGAGCATGCTGTTGATCGGTGCGCGGCACTGGTACGGCGGCCGCGACGGCCAGTCGCTGCTCGGGCACTACGCGGTCCGCTCGATCTCCATGGTCGTCGTGGCATTGAGCATCGCGGCCTTTTTCTCGGGGAACGACCGGATCCGGTTCGACATGACCGACGGCGGCATCAGCTCGCTGTCGCCAGACACCAAGCGGCTGGTCCGCGAGTTGAAACCGGATCAGACCATCTACATCGACGCGTTCATCAGCGGCGACGTGCCCGAACAGTACGTCAAGACCCGCGTCAACCTGCTCTCCATGCTCAAGGAGTTCCAGGCCATGGCGGGGGACAAGATCCACGTGAACATCCACAACAATCTGGAGCCGTTCAGCGAGGAGGCGGCACTGGCGGAAGAGCAGTTCGGGATCCGGCCGGAACACATCCGCATCCGCTCGCGCGGCACGATCACTGACGAAGAGATCATTCTGGGCGCCGCGTTTCGCTGCGGCCTGCAGAAGGTGGTCGTGCCCTTCTTCGACTACGGCATCCCGGTGGAGTACGAGCTGATCCGGTCCATCAACACCGTGGCCCGCTCCGAACGCAAGACCATCGGCGTCGCGCGGACCGACGCCCAGCTGTTCGGCGGCTTCACGTTCGCCGGCGGCCAGCCGCGGCAGTTGCCACGGCAGGCCATCATCGAGGAACTCGAGAAACAATACGACGTGGAGGAAGTCGACCTGACCCAGCCCGTCGCGGAGGATCGTTACGACGTCCTGCTCGCCGTCCAGCCGTCGTCGCTCCCGCCGGAAGGGATGGAGTTCCTGGTGCAGGCGATCCGCAGCGGCATTCCGACCGCCGTCTTCGAGGATCCCCTGCCCGCCTTCATGCCCGGTATCCCCGGGACCGGCCAGCCCAAGCAGGCGCCTGGCGGCATGTTCGGCATGGGGGGTCGCCCCATGCCCAAGGCCGACATCCGGAAACTGTGGGAACTGCTCGGCATCGACGCGCAAGGGGTGCCCGGCGAAGAAGGTCTCTTCTCGCCCGATCTGGTGTGGCAGCGCTACAACCCCTACCCCAAACTGCAGCTGAGCGGCATTCCGGACGAGTGGGTGTTCGTGCGGGAAGAGCCGGGTGAGCCGGCCGGGCTGATCAACACCGAAAACGTCATCACGTCCGGCTTGGACGAGATCTTCCTCCCCTACCCCGGCATGATCCGCCCCACGCCGGCCAGCGACCTGAAGTTCGTCAAGCTGCTCACCACGCGAGAACTGTCCGGCACGATCGGCTTCGAGCAGCTGATACAACACCAGGCCGATCCCGCCATGCTCCGCGCGCTCCAACACCGCCGCGGCAACATGACGCTCGCGGCCCTCATCGAGAGCGAACCAGACGACGCACCAACCCCCACGCGGACCAACACGCAACAGGCACCAGCCGACGACGATCCGGCGCAACCGGCACCGGCGGACGGCGTCACAGACGACGCCACATCTGACCAGCCACCAGCCGACGACGATCCGGCGGACCAGTCCGCGCCCACCGCAGCACCGGCCGATCAGCAGCCAGCGGAGGACTCGCCCGCCAGTTCCCGCATCAAGGTGGTCTACGTGTCGGACATCGACCTGATGATCCCGGCCTTCCTGCGCATCCGCGCCCGGCCGGACGAACAGGAAGATATCCGCTGGGAGTTCGAAAACGTCACTTTCCTGCTGAATATCATCGACGTGCTGGCATCGGAAACCGATTACATCGAGATCCGTAAACGCAAGCCGCGATACAGCACGCTGCAGGTCGTCGAAGCGCGAGTAGCGGAAGCCCGCGATGAAGAATTCGCCAAACGGGTGGAGTTCCAGGCCAAGTACGACAAGGCGGTGCAGGAGGCCGAAGCCGAGAACGAACGGGCAATCCAGGAATTCCAGAAGAACGTCGACGATCTGAAGAAGCAGCAGGCCGAAGGAAAAGCCATCAATCAGGCCGAGTTGCTTGAGAAGGTCCAGCGGCTCGAGGAAACCCGCAAGGTGCTCGAACGCCGCCTGGGAATCCAGAAGCAGCGATACGAACGCGAGCGGGAACGCGACGTCAAGCGGATCCAGCGCGATGTCGACCTGGAGATCCAGCGGACGCAGTTCTTCTACAAGTTCTGGGCCGTCGCCATCCCCTGGATCCCACCATTTCTCGTGGGAATCGTGGTCTTCGTCCGACGCCGACTGCGCGAGCGCGAAGGCATTGAAAAATCACGTTTGCGATAGCCATTTGCGATAGCCAACCGAGGAGTATATACATGTCCGAGACGGTCAAGACGCTTAGCTTCGCGGCTGTGGCGGTGGTGGCGGTGGTCGTTGCCGTGTTCACCTATCCGAAGCAGAAGGACTACCGGCCGCCTGACATGGTCGGCAAGTCCATGTTCGAGAAGTTCACCGATCCCGGTGACGCCGCGGAACTGGCCATTGCCAAGTTTTCCGAGGACCTCGGTCAGCTGACGCAATTCGAGGTGGCGCGGAATGCATCCGGGATCTGGACCATCCCCTCCAGCTCGAACTATCCGGCCGACGCCGAGGCGCAGATGCGCGACGCGGCGACCAGCCTGATCGACCTGCGCGTGCTCGGTCTGGCCACCAGCGAAACCCGCGACCACCAGATCTACGGCGTGATTGAGCCGGACAGCCAGAAGCTCGACGCCAGCCAGGAAGGGGTCGGTCTGCTCGTCGCCGTCAAAAACTCCAAGGGGGACGCCCTCGCACGACTCATCATCGGCAAACGGGTCAAAGGTACCGAAGACCAGTACTTCGTCCGCAAACCGGGCGAGCCCCAAGTGTACGTCGTGAAAATCGACCCGGAGAAATTCCCCACGGAATTCGAGAAATGGATCGAACGTAACCTGCTCAAGATCAACACGCTCGATGTCGAACGGGTCACCTTGAAGGACTACTCGATCATCACCACCCAGACGCTGGCCGGCCCGCGCGGCAAGATCGAAGAACGCTTCGAAGCACAGGTCACCTGGAATTCCGACCAGAGCAAATGGGTGCTCGACGAACTCGTGGAGTTTCGTGGCGGCGAGCGGAAGCCGACCGAACTGCTGCCGACCGAGGAACTCAGTACACAGAAACTCAACGATCTCAAGACCGCCCTGGGCGACATGAAGATCGTCGGAGTGCTGCGCAAGCCCACCGGCCTGGGTGCTGACCTGAAGGCCGGCGCGGACTTCATGAGCAACGAAGAAAGCCAGAGGTCGCTGATGAACCGCGGCTTCTACCTGGTGGACCTCGGTGGTGACGCGTCCGAGATCCGCGCCGCCAACGGCGAAGTGCTGGTCAGCCTGAAGGACGGCGTGGAATACGTCCTGCGTTTCGGCGAAATCGCGCCAAGCGCCGGGCCGGTCGATGGGGAAGCCAAAATCAGTCGTTACCTGTTCGTCACCGCACGGCTCGACCAGTCCAAGTTCCCGCCGCTGGAACTCGAACCGCTCCCCGGCGGCGACGATACCGCCGATGCGGCCCAGGCCGCCACTGATCAGGAAACGCCTCAGGAAGAAATGACCGACCTGGAACTTGAACGGGAACGCGTCCGCAAGGAGAACCAGCGGAAACAGGATGAACGCGACGAAAAGCTCAAGAAGGCCAATACCGAAGTCGCGGAACTCAACGCCCGATTCGCCGACTGGTACTACATCATCTCGGAAGACGAATACAAGAAAGTCCACCTCAGTCGCAACGACCTGGTCGTCGAAAAGGCGTCGGCCGCCGAGGAGGGCTTCGGCGTCGATGCGATCCGACAGCTCGAACAGGAGGGCATCGAGGGCAAGAAGCCGGACGACAGCAGCACCTCGCCGTCATTCATGCCCGGCCCGCCCACCGGGTCGCAATGAACAGGTCGGCCGCTGGCGGACCACCGCGCGACATAAGCCCCCGAGCGATTGACGCTCGGGGGCTTCGCATGGCAGATTCGGCTGGCAGTCCCGCCGGACTGCCGTCAGTGGCACGTGCTTAGTTGGCTTCCGCCGGTCGCACGACCGTGACCGAGCGCTTCGTGTAGCTGTCCGAATCCTCGCCCGCCTGGACGACTGTCATAGTTGCTTCCAGGAAGTCGAACTTGCGGATGATCTTTGCGACGTCGGGGAGCAGCGCGAGCACGTCCTGGACCGGCTGCAGGTCTTCCTGACTCGCGTCGGCACCCGCCATGCTCATGATCATCGGCGCCATGAAGCCGATCTGGTTGAGTGCATCGGCGATGTTGCGAGTGTTCTCCGCCGTGTTCCTGTAACTGATCGCGTGGACGGGACCTGTCACGTCCAGCTTCAGCTTCTGGAACGCCTCCGTCGTTTCCATCGTCTCGCCCTGGCCTGCCTTGGCGTCGAGTACTTTCTTGACGCCCGCGGCACCGGACCCGATGTACATCCAGCCATCCTGGAACCCGATTACCGGACGCAACCGGAACGCGCCGAGCATCGCGGCCGACAGCACCTCGAACCCGTCGAGTTCGGGGCACGGCTCGAGACTCAGCTTCTGCGCCTGCAACTGCCGCATCTCAATCTGCTGCAGGGCGTCCATAGCGCGGTGGATCAGCTCCTTGATGCGATCCGGCTTTGTGCAGCGGAGGGCGAGCACCGATTCCGGCTGGTCACCGTCGGTCGCCGGCAGAGACACCAATACATACTCGCCGCTGAACGCCTGCAGGATGTCCGCGTCCAGATACAGGTCGACCGCCTCCTGCATCGCGTCAAAGCTGGCCAGCCCCTCGGCGGCTTCGGGCACATCCTCCTCCAGGATGGCCATGATCCGTTCGTAGAGCGGATGGAGACTGACGCCGGTGCCCAGCGAATAGGACAAAGCGCCCGCCGGGACCCAGGCTGACCATTGCTCGAAAGCCTGCCCGCCACTGATCATCTGCCGCAGCGTCGCGTCATCGGTGCCCGCCAGCAGCTTGCCGTAGCTGGCCGTGCGGTTCAGATTCTCCTCCGTGTAGCTGACGGTCACCTCGTAGTCGATCACCGCCAGGTCGTCCCAGACCTTGGCCAGGATCTTCGCGGCACGATCGACGTCCTCGTCGCCACCGCTGACCGCTTGCAGGAACGGTCCCAGCCCGCGCAGCGTTTCGAACAACGCCACGCCATCGAAGAAGACCAGGCTGTCTTCCATCGCCGGCAATTGCTTGAGCCCCTCGGCCAGCCGGGGATCGTCGAACTTGCAGGTTCCGTCACCACCGGCCAGCAGGGCCAGGCTCTTGTCCAGCAAATCCTGCGACGAGGAGAACACGAACAGGTCGCCCATGTGGGCCACCGCCGGCTGAATCGGAGACTGCGGGGGCAGCGCCAGTCCGTAGATCTGGGCTTCTCCTTCCTGACGCTCCATCACCGACAAGTGCCCGTCGGTATACTTCTCCGCCAGCGCAAACAGGTTCTTCACCCCTTGCGCCGTGGACTGCGCCACCTCCGGCGTCACCCGCACAATCACCAGGTGCTGAGACACCGGGACCGGCGACATCCGCATCAACTGGGCATAGACCATCTCCTGAGCGCTGGCCAGACCCTGAAGACTGATCGGCTTCGCCGCTTCCCGCAGCTCGTCGATCACACCCTTGGCCTGCGCAATCTGCTCGTCCTCCATCCGTGACGTCACGAGCTTCACGACGCGATCGAGGATCTGCGTCTCCTCAACGGTCTGCCAGATCTCTTCGCAGTACTTGTTCTGGAAATCCCGCTCGGGATTGTGCTTGCTGTACACGGCCAGAAACACGTCGTCCGGCACGCCACGCCGCACGTCCACGTTCTCCGCCGCAGCGCACGGGGCCACGCTCAGCAACAGGATCCAGGGGGCCAACAACAACCTTCTCATCCGTCGTTCCTTTCCCAAGTGTGTAATGTAAATGGTGAAGCGACACCAACATTCGCTCTCTCGCTGCTCTTCTGCCGCTTTCAAGCGGTACCTCGCGCCGCTGGGGTCGGTTTCCCCACACCAGCAGAAAACACGGATCCTCGACGGGGACGCGTATCAATGCGAGCATCATACGGCCTGCCGCTGCGGGGGGAAACCGGAGATGTGGAGCGGGACTGGTGTGGCTGTTCGTGGCGCGGGTCGGGGCCGGGACCGCCGGTGCCACGATATCGACGGCCCAGGCATACATCGCCGACACGACTTCGGTCGCGAATCGTGCGCGGAGCATGGCCCTGTTCGTCAGCGGCCTGGCATTCGCCACGCCGTCCGTCCGGGACTCAGAGACCCCGCGCGCAAATGCGATACCTCACGGCTCGCGTTTCACCGTCCAGGACGCTGGCACCCGGATGTCCAGCCGACTGTCGCCGGGGCCGTGATCGGTCACCGTGACCACCTGGTCTTGCGCTGTCACGTCCAGTACGTGATCGTGCAGGTGAATGCGGGTAATGCGCAGCGCCGGCCAGTCGGAGGGCAGCCGCGGCGCAATCTCACAACCATCGGCCGTCGGTCGCAATCCGAGGAATCCGTACAACATCACCTGCGGCACCAGAATGGACTCGAAGAACTCCTTGTCCAGCCCCAGTCCGCCCGGCACATTCCCCCCCTGCATCGTGCCGCGGCTCGGGTCGCTGTAGTAGGCACGATAGCCGCCAGCCGCCCGCGTCTCGTCGAACCAGGCGCAGATCTCCGACAGCCGGCGGGCGGCATCGTCCGGGCCGGCGGTCAGGAGTCGCGCCATGAGATCGTGATACGAGAACCCCAGCACGCCGCCACCGTCCTGTACCTGGTTGCCGAACGGAATCGATTCGGGAGCCGACCAGCCCCAGAAATAGTAATCCACGTTGCGCCTGGTGGTGCTGCGCGGTCCGAACCGCCAGTGATAGATATCGGAGCCCTGCGACGTGTCGCCCGCCACCATCCGCTCGCCCGCCAGCCAGGCATGAATACTCCGGGCCTGTTCGGGTGTGGCAAACCCGTAGTACACAGCTTCATTGTTCAAGAACGTAAAGCCGTAGTCGTGCAGGTTGCCGTCCAGATCGACGGTGCCGAACCGGCCGGTCTGCTTGTTCCAGAAGCGTTCCGTGCCGTAGTCCTTCACCTCCTGTGCGTGGCGGCGCAGGTCGGCCGGGTCGAATGCATCCGCGCCCGTGGCTACACCCCACTCAGGATGCGCCGCAATCTGCTGCTCCAGTTCGGCAAGATCCAGCAACGCGTCGCAGTAGTAGATCGTTCCCAGCGCATCTTCGCCTCCGAAGGGGAGCAGGTCCCAATAGTTGTTACCAATCCCCTCGTTGATGACGATGGTTTTCTGGCCTTCCACGATCCGCACCCCGCTGCGCCCTTCGTGGCCCGGCCACGTGGTATAGACACAGCGGCGCGTGCGCGTGTCGAACTCCCGCATCATGTACCGCAGGGCGGTCCGTATGCGACCGATCTGGTCGCGCAGGAACGTGTAGTCGGCCGTCCACTGGAAGTAATCGTGGCAGCCGCGAATGAAATTCGAGTTGTTGATATTGTGGCGCGTGTCACAGGCCGTGTGGAACGACTTGATCACCACCTGCGCCGGTCCTGCGTTGGCGAACCCGATCCGCACGCCCGTGATCGTCCCCTGCCACCCCGGCAGGCGATATACCGGAATCATGGTTCGCGTTTCGGCCACAGTGGTGTCCAGCTTCCCGCCCCCACCGTCCATGGACATGTAGCGGTGCGCCCCCCCGTCACGCGTGGCCGGCGCGAAATACATGCGACGCTCACGACTGAACGTCGGCTCCGCCTGCGTGGTCCATTCCAGGTAACAGTTGGCCTCTTCCAGACCACTGGCCCACCAGTTGAGCCGCAGCCACGGTCCACTCCGCGCATCGATGGCAAACGGCGGAGTCTGGAGGCAGGCCTGCGGTTCGGTCAGCGCGATTTCCCACCCCTGCGGGCCGACCTTCGAGCCGCTGGCGCGCGTGAGTGTCCAGCCGTCCGGGGTCGTCAGCGAGGCATCGAAGCTCGGCACGCCGGTGCCCCGGAAATGCCAGCCGATCCCGGCCGCCTGCGTCCAGAGCGGAAACGGCCAACCCTCGGCGTGCGCCAGGCCGTCATGCTGGTGCGTGTGAACGTACCCTTCCGTACTCATGCCGCGACTGGCCAGCGCAGCAGCCCATCGCAGACGCATGGCATTCAGCTCCCGGCCGCTGCCCCGCGCCGGCCAGAGCGTCGACATCGGCATCCATTCGTCCCAGAGTGTGCTCAGTGGCCCCGCCGGCTGGTAGTGCAGCCAGAACAGCTGCCGCAGACTCTCCATCGACGGCTCGTGACCCGGCACCACAAACTGCGGAAAATCGTCCGGGATCGCAGGCTCTGCACCCCGTACCGCACCCGACCAGGTGGCAGCGAGCAATGTCAACAACAGCAGGCAACGCGTGGGCAGGCTCATGGTGTGATCCTTGCATGAGGTAGAGATCGAACGTAGAGATCGACTGTGCATCCGCTTGGCTGATATTCCACTTTCTCCCGCCCGGTACCCTGGGGGCCCTTTACTTGCCGGCTGCGTCTATCGCTCACCGCCAATGCAGAATAACTGTGACTCGGTCCGCAGGAACATGCGCCCTCCCGCGACGGCGGGTGTGGCGCGGCTCGGTTCCCCCAGAGCGACGCGGCCAAGCTGTTTGAATTCGCGTTCGGCGGCCAGCACCAGCACCTGTCCGTCAATGTCGATGATGTACAGCTTGCCATCCACCAGCACAGGGGAACCTGCAAATCCGTGCGACAGGCGTTTCGACCAGACGATGGTTCCGTCGGCGGCCTGCATGCAGCTGACCAGCCCGCGGTCGACGCACAGGAACACCAGGTCGCCCCGCGCGATGCTGGTCGTAATGTAGGGTACCAGACGCGTCACGCGATACACTTCGTGCGGCTGCTGGCCCAGCCGGGCCGCGATCAGGTAATGGCCGCCCGCACCCGATCCGGCACAGCCAAAGACCAGGTCACCGACAATGATGGGGGATGCGACCGTGCGCAGCGTGAAGACAGGCAGCGACCAGTTCTCGGCCCCCGTGCGTGGGTCGAGACTGTAGAAACCGTGTCCTTTGTCGTAACAGATCAATTCAGGCGGCCCCTCCGGCGGCTGGTAGATGCAGGGGGTCGAGTAGCAGACGCGTGCGACGGTGCGGGGGGTTTCCCAGCGCAGTTGGCCCGTCTCCCGGTCGAACGCCATGACGGAACTACTGCCAGGCTGCTGGTCCGGCGCCAGTTCCTCGGCCTGTTGCGAGTTGACCAGGATCACCAGGTCTTCATACACGATTGGGGAGTTACCGAAACCATGTTCGCACACGTAGACACCCAGATCCCGCATCCAGACTTCGCGGCCGTCGTGATCCAGGGCGCGCAGCACCAGCCGGTCGCCGGTGCCCCACGCTACATAGACGCACTGCTCGTCCACCGCCGGTGTGCTGCTGGCGTAGCTGTTGAGGGCGTTCAGCACATGGGGAGCTGCGGCGTAGTCGCGCTGCCACAGCGTCTCGCCGGTGTTGGTATCGATACAGATGACGTATCGCGTCGCGCTGTCTGGGTCGGCGCTGAGCAGGAACAGTTTCCGGCCCCACACCACGGGTGATCCATGGCCTTTGCCGGGGAGGCGGGTCTGCCAGAGATAGTCCGCGTCCGTCCACGTCACGGGGATCGACCGCGCAGTACTGACACCCGTGCCATTGGGGCCACGAAAGCGGGTCCATTCCTGGGCACGCCCGTCAGCGGCAGGCAGCAGCAGAATGGCAAGCAGGACGGTGAAGAGTCGGTCGCAGCGCATGAGGCAAGGTTCCTGTGGTTTGGCGACGGGACTCGCCTGTGGTTTCCGCCCCGATTGTAGCCGCTCGATCGGCGTCCGGCGACCGGCGCTCGTCCTCGGTGCCAGCCAGCGCCCGCCCGGCTGATGCCCCCTCGTCCCCCGCACGCGCCCCTGCGCCCAAGCTGCAGCGCGCCGCGCTGCACCATAGAATGCGCGTCGGACACTCGGCAACGATGTCCGGTCGGGCCGGTTCGCCGCACCGAACGACGCGGGATCCGACGGCCCGCTGCTCGACACAGTGCCGGCCGGTGTACCGTAGTGACGTAGTGACGACGCGAAGAGACGGAGCGTTGCATCCCGTGATACGTCCCCTTGAATCATCCGACATCGACGAAGTGCTGGCGATCTGGCTCGAGGCTTCCCTTGAAGCACACAGCTTCGTGGCCAGAGAATTCTGGGAATCCAAGCTCGACGCCATGCGGCGGGTCTACCTTCCCGCCTCCGAAACCTACGTGTTCACCGACCACGAGATCATCCAGGGATTCCTCTCGCTTCAGGGCGACAAGCTGGCCGCCTTGTTTGTCTCACCAGCCTGTCAGGGACAGGGTATTGGCCGAGAGCTCATGCAGCAGGCCAAGAAACTCAGGAAGCGCCTGTACCTCACCGTCTACCGACAGAATCGCGCCGGTATTGAGTTCTACAAGAAATGCGGATTCACGGTCGTCGGCCAGCAGGTCGATGTACACACGGGGCAGGACGAACTCGTCATGGAATACAACGCCGGAAAGCACGAGCAGTCGGGACTCAAGAGAGCGTCGAGCGAGCGGAACGAGTACAGCGGCGACGCGCCGTCCGTCGACGGATAGCGCCTCGCGACCGCCCCTGCCCACCCTGTCGAAAGTGAGTGACTTGATCCACACCTTCACCGGAAGGGCACCCCGCGCCATCAACAACCTGGCAATCGCGTGCCCGAGAACATGTCGGTCGAGCCAAAGACGCCGCGCTGAACCGGCGCTCTCCGAGACCCAGATCGAAAGCAGCCGCGGCTGGGCTTCCGGGAACCGTCCGGCCCGGCCGGCATTGTGCGGCTCGTGGCGGGCTCGGACAGCGCTCAGGTCACTTCGCCAGGCCAGGGTCGACGTTGACGGTGAACACGTTCTGCCGGTCCTGCTGTCGAATCACGCCTGAACCAGACACGACGGAACCTCGCGTCGTGTCCCCCTCGGCCTTCGCATACACGCCGGTCATCCCCAGGTAGCCAATCATGCCGTTGTTCGTCAAGACGTGGATCGCACCCGGAGTGTGGTTAATGACCGAGACGTTGTTCATTTGCAGGCACTCGACCGTCGCTTCCGGTTCAATCACGATGTTCTCAGCGGGCCAGACGCTCTCCGTGCGGTGGTAGTCTGAAATCGTCAGCGAACTGACGACCGCGGGGGCATCAATCCAGATGAGCGCCATGCTGGAGCCACCGGACTGGAGCGGGTCGAATTCCATCTCCTTCCCTGATTTGGAGCAGAAGATCCCACGAATCGAGATGTCCTCGAACGTGCTGGCGCTGCCGGGATGTACCTGGTGGTTTGTAAACGAGATCACATTGTAGCGGTACGTGCCGAAGACATTTGCGAGCTGAATCCGCCGGATCGGCGAGCCGGCCGACAAGAGCCGCACCGCCGTATAGCCGTCCTGGGAGAACACACCACCGACCGACACGTCTTCAATCGGTCCGCGAGCCATCTCGAAACAGCCACCGTCATCGGCGTTCAGCGCGACCAGGTCATCGTTGGTCGTGCCCTTGAGGTTTGCGATCCGCCCCCATCGGGAATTGCCGTGGACATGCACTCCGTCCATGTTGGTCCGTTTCAGATTGTAGTCGAAGGTGATGTCCTCGATGGTGAACTGCCGGAGATTCCCCAGCTGCATGCCGAAAGTCACCGGATCTTTCAGCGTCAAGCCGCGGAGGGACAGGTTCTTTACGTTATTGAACCGCATCAAGACGCCGATGTAATACTCGGGGGCATAGGGGCGCCCTCGCGCGTCGCGGGTTTTCTGGTACTCCGTCAACGACTGGTTCAAGTTGTTCATGTCCCAGATACCGCCGACCACGCTCACGTCCTCGTTCCCCTGGTCGTGATCGGCGTTGGTAATCATCACCTGGTCGGAGCCGTCTTTGAGCCGGATCACGGTGTGCCGCCCGACAATCAACGTCTGCCCCGAGTGAACTCTGAGCGTCTTGCTGATGAGCAGGTGGACGGGTGGTACGGGGAAATGGATTTCGCTCCTGCCCGAGTCGAGCAGCGACTGCAAGCCGAGCGTGTCATCATGGACACCGTCGCCCACAACGCCAGGGACACTCGTCGCAGCCGACGACACCACCTCCGCTGCCGTGACGGGATACGTGGCAACGACCGCCAACGCCAGAACAAGCACAATTCGGCACATGGCACATCACTCCGCGACTCGACTTCAACTCACGACTCCAACTCAGACAGTCACCTTTCAGTCACGGACTGGAAGAACTGTTGTGGATCGCGGCCATCCCAAAGCAACAAACGGTCGTTTGCTACGTTCAGCCACAGCCGAGATCGTTCACGAACCTTGCCGCTGGTTTCACTTCCTCGGGTGCTACACCGAGTTGTTCCACGATGATCGAACGCAGTGCGATCCAGATGTCGCTTGCATTGGCCCCGTTGCACCGTTCCGATAGCGTTTTGAAATTCAGCCCCAGTGCCGATTCAGCAAGGTCACGAAACGTGACGCAATTCTTGGCCAGGTAGACCGCAAAAGGGCGCGTCACAAAGCCAGTTGCGACACCGGCAATGATCGCAAGTCCTGCAGCAGCGGCAAGTCCTGCTAGTTGGCAGCCGCTAATTCGGTAGGCATGAACACCAACATATGCAGAGCAAGCCAGTACCGCCAACGTGCAAACCGCAACCAGCCATCTCGGGCGGCGAAGTGGCGGAAGCTTGAGTTCGGATTTCTCCTGGAGCCGTGTCCAATACCTTCGGCGATTTGAGTCAGGGAGCGCGGTCAACGTCGCGTCTCTGGGACGCAGACGCTTCGTTGCACCAAGCGTCATTGCCGCCCGGCGAATGGAGTAGAACGCCATAGCTGAGAGACAGACCGCTGACTGCTTCGGCACACTCGTATGTGCGATGATGTAATCGAACACATCGCCAACCGTAACCATGCGAGAAGCTTCATCATCCGGGAAGGTGATGGAGAAAGCCTCTTCGATTTCCATGACAAGTTCAACTGTGTCAAGTCCCATGAGACCACCTAAAGTAAGGGTCTACTGATACGACATCTCATCCGTCCTGCTTCTACCTTCCAGTTACATTATTTGCGCACATGCGCGCGAATAGCAACTGGTATTGTCAGTCGAGCCTCCGAGTACGCCGAAGGCGTTACATTCCACAGCCCGGGGTAAGCCGCGCCTCGCGGCGCTACCCGTGGGTACGCGTGCCCGTGAACATGTCGGTCGAGCCGCGGACGCCGCGCTGAACTGGCGGTCTCCGAGACCGAGATCAAAAAGCAGCCGCGGCCGAGCTTCCGGGGCCCGGCCGGCAATGTGCGACTCGCGGCGGGCTTGGACAGCGCCGCTTGAAATCGTATGCAACGCTGGAGTGTAGATTGGGCCGACCTTCTCCGTAGACGTGTAACCCAAGCCCGACGAATGCGTCAGCAAGTGTCGGATCGTGATCACTCGCTTAGCGGCCCTATCCTCCCCGTGGATCAGCCGACACCAGCACCTTCGAATTGGGGAACTCGGGGATATACTTCGACACCGGCTCACCAGCCCGAGCTTGCCCTTGTCAACGAGACTTTGCATGAAGGTGGACAACTCTTCAACCTTGGTGGACGAGAGATGCCCACATCCTCGGGTTTTTGGCGGTCAGTGATTCCTGGCCCAGGGAAGGAAAAACCAAGATCAGGCCAAACAGGCAAGATGCCCAACCACACCAAGTGACGTGTGTTACCTTCGTGCTCGTATCTCCGCAATTCATGCAGTTGCACCTCGCTCGACCGAGGCTACAGACTCGGTTTCTGCCAGCCGCCGAGAACACGTTCCAATTGACTGGCGACAGCAAGGCACACATCCTCCCGCCAGGGACGTGCTACGACCTGGACTCCAATGGGAACACCGTCGGAGCTTGTTCCGGCCCGCACCACCGCCGCTGGCCAACCCGTCAGGTTGTAGGCATACGTGTAAGTGAAACCGGCAAGCATCTTGTCTAGAGGATAATCGACCGGCAGGCTGGCATAGGCGGTCACCGGGCAGAGAATCACGTCATACCGGGTCAGGAAACGGTGCACATCGGACCGAAGCTCTTGCCAATGCCGGAGAAAACGGTTGAAGTCGTCGCCGGGAAGCGGCTTCAGGTCTTTGATGTATTCAAGGAACGGGCTCCAATTCGTGGTACCCACCCGCTCCAAGATGGATTTCACGTATTCCCCGCCGTCCGAAGTGATGTCCTCTCGAAAGATGCTCAGAACTCTTTCCAGCGCCTTCGGACAGTCGTGTGCAACCGTACTGCCAGTGTCCTGCATCGCCGTTGCCGCCTTCTCGACGGCTTTCTTGACATCTTCTTCTGCCGTCATAACACCGTTGTCGCTGTGGTATGCAATGCGCAGGCGAGCAACGTCCACGGCCTTCGGATCGAGCAAAGGCATGTCCACCACGGCGGGATCGTATTCATCCGGCCCGGCGATGGTCTTCAGCAGAGGGAAGAGATCCTCCACGTGGCGGGCGATGGGGCCGAGTTGCGTGAGCGGTTCGCCGTACCCTACGGCGAACCCAATGATATGGCCGGTGCGTGGCACTCTGCCGGAAGTCGGTTTGATGCCAGCAACACCGCAGAAGCCAGACGGCACTCGGATGCTGCCGCCCGTGTCACTGCCAATGTCGAAGGGAGAGCCACCGGCGGCGACGATGGCAGCCGCTCCCCCGCTGCTACCCCCTGGGGTTTTGGCAGTGTTGTACGGATTTTTGGTGCTGCCAAATAGCAGGTTGTCGGTGCGGTAGTCCATCGTGAGTTCCGGGGTGTTGGTTTTGCCCAACAGGATCGCACCGGACTTTCTCAATCTTGCCACCACCGTGGCATCGTCCTTTGGAACGAAATCTCTCCGGCCTTCGGTACCGGCCGTGGACTTGACCCCGGCTGTATCCAGAGAATCCTTGATCGTCATGGGCACGCCGTGCCAAGGTCCACGGCTCGTGCCCTCCTGTAGCTCTTTGTCCGCCCGACGTGCCTCGTCCAATACTCGCTCGCCGCACAACGTCACGACGGCATTGATTGCCGGGTTGACCTTGGCGATCTGCGTCAAACAGGCGGTGACGACCTCCTGGGAAGAAACTTCCTTGGCGGCGATCAGTTGTGCCAGCTTGGTAGCCGACAGAAAACAGAGGTCAGTGGTTTCCGTTGCGGCTTGAGCGGGCTCTACGAGAGAAGCCAGCCCTGTGCCGAAGGCGGCACCTCCGACACCCTTGATGAAGTTGCGCCGGGAAGTCCCTCGTTCGAAAATAGCCTTGGACACGGTGGTTTCCTTTTGCATGGTTGTGAAGTCGGCGCAGGAAGCCGCACTTGCGAGCCTCTTTGCGTTCAATCTTATCCGGGAACTGGGGTGGTGAAAGGATCGGTAGTTTTCAGCGTAATCTCCAGCGTTGCATACGATTTCAGGTGGTGCTGTCCGAGCCCACCGCGAGCCGCCCATTGCCGGCCGGGCCTCGGAAGCCCGGCCGCGGCCGCTTTTGATCTCGGTCTCGGAGGCCGCCGGTTGAACTCGTGCAGTCCCTTGAACTCAGAAGTCCCTTGCAGTCCCTTGAACTCAGACAGTCACCTTTTAGTCATTCGACGATGGCAAGAACCTTGTGTTTCAAGTCCGTCTCGCCCATGTAGAAGAGCGACTGCCCGGTCATGGCCGAATACTTCACCTGATCCTCGGGTGGTACGAACGAGAGGATGGCTTCCATGAGCGAGGTTTTGCCGGCGGCCGACGAAGATTGGATGATGATGGCGAGCGGCTGATCCAACTTGCGGCTGATCGCCGCCAGATAGCCGACCAGCTTGTTCGTCGTCTCGCCCACGACATCGAAATCGGCAACGATTCGCTCCAACAGCTTCGGGTCGCGCAACATCCGCAACGCCTCGTCTTTCTGTTCGGCCGTCATTAGGGGCGGCGGTTCGTTCGGCTCCATCATCTGGGTAATCTGCTGGTCCTGTAACTCTTCCAGCTTCAACAGCACCCGGCCCAAGTCCTTCTTGACCGTCTCCTCTTCAACGCCCAACTCGGTTGCGGCTTGGCTGACGAATTGCCGGCGGTGCCGAGCGACGTAGATGTCCAGCGTATCGACGAACATGCCCTTGTCGGTCGTTGCCAGGATGTTGACCTTCATCTGGTCGAAAGCCAGGTTCTTCGACAGGCCACGAATCCGATAGCGCCGGTGTCCCAACTGCATCGTGACTTCATCGCCGCTGACTTCGGCCTCGATCTCCGGTGGGGCGGGCGGCAACGGCGAGGCCGAGAGGATCGGGCCGGACACGGGCGGCAATGCCGGCGGCGCGGCGTCGGTCGGCGGGACAGCAACCGGCGGCGCGGCGATTGCATCAAGTCTCCCATCGCCGGGCACCGTGCGAAGCATGGTCGGCGGGAGAGGGGCTGGGGGTGAGGGCAGTTCGTCGGCCTCTTCATCTTCGTCGAGCGATTCGGCTTCCTCTTCCAATTCCTCCCATCCCTCGTCGTCAAGATCGTCGTCAAGATCATCGTCGGCCAGATCGTCAGCGAGATCATCGTCAAGCCTGTCGTCCGGCCCGTCGAGATCGTTTCCCACGTCGGGTCCGGCCGGCTCTGTTTCCACGGGCACGGCTGGCAGTTGGGCAATCTGCCCACCTGGCTCGGCGGCCGGCGGCACATCCACAACCGGCACTGCTGCTGGCGCGGCCGACTGGCCTTTCCCCAGCCATTCCGCGCGGCGGATGATCGCGCCCAGGGCTTTCGGTGGATCGTCCGATTGCAGGGCGTAGGCGTTCACGTCGATGCCCGGCGGCAGATTGATGTGGTAGCAGTCGATTCCAGCGGCCAGCAGCTTCGGCGCGATCGACGCCGAGACCACCAGCGCCCGGAGGATGCTGTATTCGCGGAACGCCGCAAGTTGGTCGTCAGTCAGCGCGTCGGGACCGAAGGTGCAAGTCACGTTGCGGTAGCCCGCGTTCCAGAAGGTCAGGGCATCCCAGAGGCCGGGACAGACGATCATTTCGCCGCCGGCCCGGAACGCTTCGACGTTCCACACGCCGCGCGGCGGGTCCGACAGGTGCATGTGCAAGGGCGTGCCCTTGCGAAGATGCGGCGTAATCTTCCGCCCGTACATGCCCATGATCTTGTCACGCCAACTCAGACAGTCACCTTTTGCACAGGTGGTAAACTCAGACAGTCTTCTTTTGTGTTCTTTTGTGGCGACCTTGCCACCGGATGGCGGGGGGATGATGTGGGGTGAGCGGGCGCAGGAGGGCGCAGGAGGTTGACCTGCGGGGCGTGTGGTGTGGCCACCGGCGCTGCGCTACACGCTCGGAAGCTGGGTGCGCGCGGACTGCGACCCAGACCTGATCAGTAGAGACGTGTGAATCAGGTCGTGTCAGCTCACGGAACCGGCGGGGGATTCACTGCTACACCAGGACGTCACGTGAAGCCCTCGGAGGATGCCTCGGCAAACACGGCGCGACAGAACGCAATGCCGTGAAACCGCTGCTGGGCCACTTC
>JAAYDI010000113.1 GCA_012729315.1 Planctomycetaceae bacterium | reverse complement strand
TGGGGCGTTGCCCCAGGCTACGGTGAGAACTGACCTTCGGCCAGACGACAGCTATCCCGGTACCGTACCCCTGGTGCAGGGTCGCCAACCTGACACAGGGTTCGCAGTGAGAAGTAAACCGTTAATGTGAAGTGGCTCACCGGTGGAACAAATGTCAAAACCGGCACCAGGGCCGTTTCTTCGGGCCTTTCACCGCGCCAATTCCTCCCCCGTGCCCGTTCATTAGTCATTTTGTCATTTAGCCATTAGTCATTCCTTCGTGCTTCCGTCATTCGTCATCCGTCATTTCATACAGGTCCGCCTCGGCAGCCGCGTCACCCATGGGTGTCGACTCGGACATCTGCAGTGTCGGGTCGCTCAAAATGGACCCGACGCGGCCGTGGAACCGATCGTGTCGTTCCATGACGCCGCCATAGCCGTTGTAGGCGTCGTCCCAGCTGTTATCGCACATCGCACATCCGTTCAGTACCGCCACGACACCAAGGCACAACAGGAACCGGAGCTTGCGATTCATAGAGCGTTCCTAACGAGAGGGATCGGACCACCTCCACCGTGGGCATGGATCCGGGGCCAAGCCGTGATTGTGGTCATCGGCACGACACCCATGGGGACTTTACGTTGACTTTGCGGATTGTGCGGATTGTGCCGGGCCGGCTCTGGGGCCTGCTCCTGTGGATCTCGGTGGCCGGCATGCTGGTAGCCGGTATGTCGGTGATCGTCATCCAGTGCCTGCAGTGACGTCATTTGATTGCACGGGGGCCAAGGGCACGGTATCATGAGGTTAGTTCGCCGGGGGGGGTAGTCGATCGATATCCTCAGCGTGAGTGGGTCGTAGAGAATGCGGAACGGTGTTCTGTGGTGTGTGTTAGCGGGGTGTCTCTGCGCGCCGATTTCCCTGTGTTCAGCGCAGTCCAAGTCGGACTCGCCTGCTCCCGCACTTGGTCCCGCGCCTGCGGCGACGAATGGAGCGGCCGGGGCTGCGGCGCCTGTACAGAGCATGCCCGCGGGTGCGGCGAGCGGTTTCGGGCCGACCGTGGTAGACGGGCAGGGGGTGAAAGTCATGCCGGGCCAGCCGGTGCCGGGTCAGCCGGTGCCGGGTCAGCCGGTGCCGGGTCAGCCGGTGCCGGAACCGCGGCCGGATGGGCAGCCCCCCGGAATGCCGCCCGGTGGCCCCGGAACGCCCACCCCCGACAAACCGGGTGACGCCTCCAAGGTCGCGCCGACGGGGAGCGTCAAGCGGCCGGACAAACCGGCGACGCCACCCGATCCCGAGGAACTCAAGGTGCGTCCTGACGAGGACGGCGTCGTGCGTTTCCAGTTCCGCGGTCAGTCCTGGCCTGACGTGCTCGAGTGGTTTGCTGACGTTTCGGGGATGAGCATCGACTGGCAGGAGCTGCCGGGCGACTATCTCAACATAGCCACCCAGCGCGGGTACACGATCGAGGAGATCCGGGATCTGCTCAATCGCCATTTGCTGGCCCGCGGGTACACGATGCTGCAGCAGAACGAGTTCCTGATTGTAGTGAAGTGCGAGCAGCTCAGTGCGGGCCTGGTCCCGCAGGTCGCTGCCGACGAGCTCGATACGCTCAATCCACACGAGTACGTGCGGGTCCTGTTCAAGCTCGATTGGATTCTGGCGGACGAGGTGGCAGAAGAGCTCGAGCCGTTGTTGAGCACCAACGGCCGGATCTTCGCGATGACATCGACCAACCGGATCGAAGCGATGGATGCGGTAGTCAATCTGCTGGATATCCGCCGACTGCTGGAAGAAGAACAGACGCCGCAGGACGGCCAGACGCGGCTGGTACACGAGTTCGTCCTGCGGCATGCTCGGGCCGACAGCATCAAGGATCATCTGGCGCAGCTGCTGGGGACCTCGCCGCCGTCCCCGCTGCCCATGGCCGGCATGAATCCGGAACAGATGCAGCAGCAACAGCAGATGATGCAGCAGCAGATGCAGCAGCAGATGCAGATGCAGCAGCAGATGCAGCAACAGCAGATGCAGCAGATGCAGGCGGGCCAGCCGCAGCCCCGCAGCCGCGTCTCCGCACGCTCGCGACGCGCCAACGCGATGGCGCCCCCCAGCGAAGAACCGGTGCGGATCGTCGTCAACCGCCGCCGCAACAGCATTCTGGTGCAGGCACCGCCCGACAAGATGGCGATCATCGCCGATGCCGTCAGATTGCTGGATGTGCCCGAAGAAGGCGCGCGTTCACTGCAGGCCTACCTGGGACGTATGCAGGTGTACCGTCTGTCCCAACTCGACCCGCAGAAACTCGTCGCGTCGCTGCAGGAACTCGGGGGACTGGACCCCACCACGCGCCTGGAAGTGGATGCGGCCAGCCGGGCGATCATCGCCTATGCCTCGCCGGCCGACCACTTCACCATCCGCGCCACCATCGAAAAGCTCGACAGCAGCGCCCGGCACGTGGAAGTGATTTCCCTTCGGCGTCTGGCGGCCGACGAAGTGGCAGGCACGATCCAGCACCTGATGACCGGCACCGGCGACCGGCAAGGGGCTCGCTCCGAATATCCCGACTACATGTTCGGCTTCGGATCCAGCCGCCGGAACCGGCCCCCGGAACCGGAAGATCAGTTCCGCATCGATGCCGATGTAGCCAATAACCGACTCCTGGTCCGGGCCAACGATGTCGAGTTGGAGGAGGTGCTCAGCATCCTGGCGAAACTGGGCGAGATCCCGCGGGCGTCTGAGCAGGAGGGGCTGACACGCGTGCTGCCGGTCACGCCGGGCGAAGACTCGGCGGAGTTCCTCAGGCAGCTCGAACGCAGCTGGAAATCGGTGGCGCCCAACCCGTTGATCCTGCCCGACGCTCCGCCGGTCGGACCGATCGGCCTGCAGCCCGGTGAAGAGTCGCCGCCCCCTGCAGAGACGCCAGCGCCTGTGGAGACATCGCCGCCCGCGGAGACGCCGCCGGGCGAGGCACCGCGGCCGGCCGGAACGCCCGATCCGGCCCGGGCAGCGCGCGCGGCGCTGACGGGGTCGTACTACCAGACGGCGCTGCTTCGGCAGTCGGGCGACCAGCATGCGCTGACCGATTCCGCGTCCGCGGCGCCCCCTCGGCAGGCCGCCCCGCCCATCGTCGTGTCGATCGGTCCGGACGGGCGGCTGATTGTCTCGTCCCAGGATGCCGCAGCGCTGGCCGAGTTCGAGGAGCTGGCCGTGCGTATGGCGCCACCCACGAAGGACTATCACGTCTTCCACCTGAAGAACGCGTCGGCGACCTGGGTCGTGCTGAACCTGAAGGACTTCTTCGAAGACGAAGGCGCGTCGGAGGATCGCGGCCGCAATCGAATGATGTCGTACATCTTCGGGATGCCCATGTCGACGTCCGAAGACAACCGGCGACTCTCGAAGCGGCGTCCGTTGCGCTTTATCTCGGACATCGACACGAACACGATCCTGGTGCAGGGTGCTGACCCCGATCAGCTGAAAACGATCGAAGATCTGATTGAGCTCTACGACGTGCCCGAACCGGTCAATTCGCAGAAGGCGCGGGTGACCAAGTTGTACACGATCAAGTATTCCCGCGCCAGCGTCGTGGCCGGGGTGATCAAGGACGCGTACCGGGATCTGCTCAGCACCAACGACCCGGCCCTGGAGGCGAACCGGCACGGGCGGGACCAGCAGCAGCGGGGGGGCAGCGGCATGACGATCATTTCGCCGTTCGGTCTCGGCGATCAGCAGCCGACCGATACACGCACCTCGGCACGCTTCGAGGGCAAGCTGTCGATCGGCGTGGACGACGTGTCCAATACTCTGCTGGTATCGACGGAAGGCGACAGCCTGATGAGTGTGATCAGCGGCATGATCGAGGCGCTGGATCGGGCGGCGATGCCGGTCGGCGACATTCGCGTGATCACCTTGAAAAAGGACACCGACGGTTCGCGTCTGACCGAGGCGCTCCACAAAGTGCTGGGTACGGGCACGTCGTCGCCGTCCGAAACGCCGCCGGCGGAACTGCCGGGTCGCCGCGGTCCCACGCTGCCCCAGGGCCCCGGACCGACCGCGCCGGAGACGCGCCGGGGCAGGTGATTATGCCGCTGATCCACATCGACTCGCTGGAGGACCACCGGCTCCGCCCCTATCTGGACCTGCGCAACAAGCGGCTCCCCACCCGCGCCGGCAAGTTCATCGCGGAAGGCGACCTCGTGGTCGGCCGGCTGCTGGAGAGTCCCTACCAGGTCGAGTCGCTGGTGGTGGCCGACAACCAGCTGCACCGGCTGGCCATCCCCGAACAGACGGTCGTGTACGTGACGCCCCACACGCTGATCGAGTCGCTGATCGGATTCAAGTTCCACCGGGGGATCCTGGGCTGCGGCATCCGCCCCGCGGCCACCCCCTTGAACTGCCTGGTGGCGCCGCTCGAGCAGCCGACAACGGTCGTGGTCTGTGCTACCGTGCACGATCCCGAGAATCTGGGCGGCATCCTGCGGAACTGTGCCGCCTTCGGGGTCGATCTGGTGGTGGTCAGCACCGACTCGGCCGATCCTCTCTCCCGGCGCGTGCTGAGGGTCTCCATGGGCACGGCCCTGAAGTTGAAGATCTACCAGACGTCCCAGCTGGCAGACGATCTGCGCCGATTGCACACAGAATTCGCGATTCACCTGGCGGCCAGTGTGGTCGACCCCTGCGCCCCAACGCTCGACACGGCAGGCCGACCGCGACGGTTCGGCCTGATCCTGGGCAATGAGCGGACCGGATTGAGTCCGGCGGTGTTAGCCGCCAGCCAGTCACGCTGGACGATTCCCATGCATCCGCACGCAGATTCGCTCAATGTGGCTGTTGCGTCCGGGATTTTCCTCTATCATTTCTCTAACCAGGGTGCTTCCCCATTCGCGCCGTAACCCTTGTGGCTGCGGTGTCGGACAGCTTACACAAGGAGAGCAATATGGACGTTGCGGTAGACCGACTGATGACGCTGAAGGTTAAAGATGTCATGACGCGCAAGGTCATTTGCGTGACCGACAATCAGCGCCTGTCGGATGCCGCCGGGCTCTTCCTGGAAAAGGGGATCTCAGGTGCGCCCGTCGTCGACCAGGACGGGCGGTGTGTCGGCGTGCTCAGCGCCATCGACTACGTGCGGCGTGCACATTCGACGCGCGGTGCGGGCGTGACGGACACGGCCGGTGAGTTCGTCTACGGCGAGATGTCGCCCGGGGTCCGCTTCGTACAACCGGAACAGACGCTCCTGATGGCGGCCCGCATCATGTGTGAAAAGCACGTCCATCGCCTGCCCGTGCTGGACCTCGACGGCAAGCCGGTCGGGTTGATCACCTCCATGGACGTCGTGGCGGCGCTGGTCAACGCGATTGACGAGCGGGAGGCCCTGACACGGTAGTTGGGGCAGGTCCGTCTGGCGAGGCCGGCCGTGTAAAAGATGTGTAAACACGCGCTGCGGTGGTGGCACGGGTGGCTTGCGTGCAGTGGCTGATGGCGTCATAGTAATTCTTCGACCGTTGGGTAGGGCGCCACTCCGGCTCGGCCAGGGGACTGTCCCCGAGCCGCAGAGTACCTGGCGTGCGGCAAGATGAGGAAACATATGATTGCCCGCGAGTATACGAAATTCATCAGCGAGTTTGTCTGTCATCCCCGGGCCGTTGGCGCCGTGGCTCCCAGTTCGTCGAATCTGGCCAGGCATCTGGTCGAATCGGTGGATTGGCCCCACACGTCCAACGTGGTGGAGTATGGTCCGGGCACCGGCTCGATCACCGAGGAGATTCTCTGCCAGCTTCCCTCCGACACGACGTTCCTGGCGATCGAGATCAGCCCGCGATTTGCCGAAATGCTGCGTATGCGCTTTCCTGGTATCCGCGTCTGTGAGGGGAGCGTCAGCCAGGTGAAGGAACACTGTGCGTGCCACGGGATCGAGCAGGTGGACGCGATTGTCAGCGGCCTGCCGTGGGCGTCGTTTGCGGATGAGGACCAGACGGCGTACCTGGATGCGACGATGGAAGTGTTGCGTCGGGGGGGGCAGTTCATCACCTACGGTTATCTGCAGGGCCGGCTGCTGCCGGCCGGACGCCGCTTCCGCCACAAGCTGAACCAGTACTTCTCGGAAGTGCGTGTCAGCAAACCGGTGTGGGCGAACTTGCCGCCAGCCTTCTTCTATCTCTGCCGGCGCTGATCGGTAAAGCTGCCGCGACTGAGTGTGCCGCATACGACGCTGGTGGCGTCGAACAGCGTCTCGTGCGGATCGGTCGGCAACTGATGGCCGCCGATGCGGACCAGCGCCATGTCAGCGCGCAGGCCCGGCGCCAGGCTGCCCACCTCCGTTTCCCAGCCCAGCGCGGCGGCCGCGTTGAGCGTCCCCATCCGCACAATCTCGGCCGGGGCCACGCCCGGATGCGTCCGGGCTGTCACCTGCAATTCCTGCCACAGGTCCAGATCCGGATTCGATGCGCGGCTGTCTGTGCCGACGACAACCCGCACGCCGCAGCGCAGCAGGTCCGGCAACGGGTACGGTTCGTGCCCGAAGTACTGGTGCGTGCGCGGGCAGTAGACGACGGCCATCCGCGCGGCGCGCTGAGCCAGGTAGTCCCAGTCTGCCGGGAGCAGATAGTTGCCGTGCACCACGAGGCTGCGATGCGCGGTGTCCAGAAGTTGCAGATAATCGCGCGGCGCCGACGCGCGGGCGAACGCCGCCGGGACCCACGCGCCAAGCTGCTCGAGCATGTCGCGCAGCGGACCGCCCCCGGTGGCCAGCAACTGCAGCTCTTCGCGCGACTCCGCCAAATGCAGGGCGACGGGGCAGGACGCGTCGCGCGACAGGGCGCAGGCTGCCGCGACCAGTTCCCGAGCCGTGCTGTAGGGCGCGTGCGGACTCAGCGCGGGCCGCAACTCGGGACGGCTCGTCACCGGCCGCAGATGTTGCCGCGCCAAGTCGATCTGAGCCGCGATGGCCTGCGCGGTCTGTCCCCGCAGCTCCTGGAACAGATACCAGCCGATCGGCGCCGGACACTGCAGCACCTCGTCCAGGCCGGCGGTGACGATGTCGCCCACCGTCGTCACACCGCACGCCAGGCATTCCTGCAGGCCGGCCTCCAGTGCGGCGCGGCGCGCGTCCTCCGCCGACTCCGCCGCGGACGCCTCGATGCGGCGGCGGTATGCCACCACCTCCAGAATCCACGCCGACAGCGGCATCCCCGGGTGCCCCAGCGGATGCGCCAGCCGGCTGAATTCGAGATGCGTGTGCGGATTGACCAGCCCCGGCAAGAGGGCCACGTCGCCCAGGGCCACCTCGCTCAGGTCCACGGCCCTCTGGCCCGAAAGGTTCTCTCCCACGGCGACGATGCGATCGCCGGCGATGGTCACGACGCCATCCACCAGCGGCGGTGCGCAGATGGGAAACACGACGCGTGCTCGCAGGGCCAGGGGGTGAGCGTCTGGAGGCATATGGATTCGGACCCGGTTCACATCACAGGACGGGCGCGTGCGCCGATGGCGGGCAGAGCGCGTCGCCGAGTTTCGTTGGCGGTGCCGCCGTGCGCGGCAGGCGGTGGAACCAGACCAGGATCGCCACGGACAGCAGTGTCCCGACCACGATCACCGGCCACTGCCAGACGGTGGTCGGCTCATCGACCGGCAGCCAGGCGAGCCACCACGCGCGCCCGCCCAGCGCCGTGGAAATGCCCAGCGTATTGTACATCAGATGGAAGAGGATGCTGGGCAGCAGGCTCCCGCTCTGCACGGCCACATAGCCGATCACCAGCCCCACCAGTGCGGCGCTGATCGATTGCTGCAGAATGCCGTGGGTCGCGCCGAACAGCAGACTGCTGATCACGATGGCACGCCACTTGTGCCCCTGCTGCCGCAATCCGGACAGGATGAACCCGCGGAACGCCAGCTCCTCGCAGATGGCTGGTGTCAGCGCCATCAGCGCCAGGATGTGCCAGATGCTCGGCGCCGACGCGATGATCTGCTGCACATCCTGGATCTGTCCCTGCATCCGTTCGTTGAGCGGATACAGGTGCTGCACCCCTTCGGCGACCCACATGGCCAGGGGATGCAAGGTGATGGCCAGCAGAGACGCCATGAGCAGCGTGCTGCCGCTGGTCGGATGCAGCAGCAGGGTCGCCCGCGGACTGCGCGTGAGCGTGAATGTCATGATCAGCACGGGCAGCGCGACCAGGACGGCGAGTGTCATGAACTGCAGCTGCGCGAAATCGTGCCAGCCGGTCGGCGCCTTGGCTGCAAAGGTGGCGAAGAAGCGGATGGTCAGCAAAAGGAGTCCACAGGCGAGCGCCTGCCCGAATGTCGGCGTCGGGCCGCGGTCCCGTATCAGATGGCGCAGCCACAGACCCAGATGTACCCGCTCGCTCTCGCGGAACAGCACCGACTCGTTGTTGAACTGGCCGACCGCCCAGCGGATGGCCACCAGGCAGCAGCCGCCGGTCACGAGGAGTACGGGGGGGGTGAACAGCGCCGCCTCCGCGTACTGGCCTTCCACTACCGCCCGCAGCAACAGCATCATGCCGGTGATGGGAATCAGGCTCGAACCCAGATTCAGGTGGACGGCCGGCAGCATCGGCAGGATCATCAGCGGCAACGAGATCAACAGCAGCGGCATCAGATAATACTGACCCTCTTTCGTGCTGCGCGCAAAAGCCGCAATCGCCAGCGCCAGGGCACTGAACAGCGCCGAGATCGGCAGCAGCGCCAGCAACAGCCAGCCGAGCGAGGATATGGGGGGCGCGCCGATCGGGAACATCGCCGGCTGCAGCCGGATCACGGCCGTGCCGGTAATCGCCAGGCTGAGCAGGTTCAGCAACGACGTGGCTGAGCTGAAGCCCATGATCGTCAGCAGTTTGCCGAGCACGATCTCGCACCGTTCGGCCGGGCTGCTCAGGAGCGTCTCGAGCGTTCCCCGCTCTTTCTCGCCGGCACACAGGTCGACGGCCGGATAGAAGGCGCCGGTCAACGCCCACACGAAGAGAACGAAGGGGAGCACTTTGGACCAGAAGGCCGCCCGCCGACTCGATTCCTGCGACACGTCCACCACGCGCACGGCAAACGGATCCGTGATGCGGGGTGACAGATTGCGGTCGGTCAGGTACTGGCTCACAATCGCGCGCTGCCAGTCGGTGAGCACCGCGCGGATGCGCGCGTCAGTGATCCGAGATCGATCGCTGGCCGCGTCGAAGACCACGCGCGGCTGCGACGCCTGCGCGAACCGGGTGTGCGTGGCGTGGCCGGTCGCCGCGCGATACTGGTCGAGCGCAGTGGCGAAGCCGGGCGGGAAGACCAGGACCGCGGCGTACGTGCCGCTCCGGATCAGCTCCCGCGCCCGCGCTGTGAAGTCTGCGGTGTCCACGTCGGCGGGCAGGTCCGCGTCGACCTGCAGTTCCAGCAGGCGGGATTCGTCCGGCCCGCACACGCTGGCGTGAAACCGCTGCTGGTCGAGCAACGGCGGCTGCTCCGGCAACTGCCCTGCCCCGACCACCCAGACTCGCGCCGGCTGCTCATGCGTGAACTGCGACACCTGCAGGAAGGTCACCCCGAGCAGCGGGTAGAGGAGCAGCGGCAGCACGGCGATGGTGAACAGCGTGCGCCGGTCGCGCAGCTGATCGCGCACTTCCCGCACGAAGATCAGTTTGACGTTGGACCAGTTCATGAGGACTGCAGTTCCTGCTGCTGGCCGGGCGGGCGAGGTAGCCCCGTCCCCGCCGACTCACGATGCCTTCTTGTTGACCATCAGATGCGCGTCATGCTGCGAAATCAGCCCGAAGAACAGCTCTTCCAGATCGTCCTCCTGGTAGATCTCGAGGAGTTCGTCGAGCGAGCCCTCGGCCAGGATACTGCCACGATGCATGATGGCAATGCGATCGCACAGCCGCTCCGCCTCACGCATGATGTGCGTGGAAAACACCACACACTTCCCCTGCTCCCGCAACTCGGCCACCGTCTTGAGCAGCGCTCGGGCCACCAGCACATCCAGGCCCGCCGTCGCTTCATCGAAGATCAGCACGGGCGGATCGTGCACAATTGCGCGCGCGATCGACACCTTCTGCTTCATGCCGGTGGACATCTTCGAGCCCAGCACGTCCCGAATGTCGTTCATCTGCAGGCGGTGGAAGATCGCTTCCATGCGGTCCCGCAGGATGACAGGTTCCAGCCCGTAGAGCCGGCCAAAGTACTCCACCATCTCCCAGGCCGTCATGCGGTCGTACACCGCCGTGTTGTTCGACACGAACCCGATCTGCTGCCGGACCAGTGACGGCTGACGCACCACGTCGAACCCGTTGACCGTGACCGTCCCGCACGTCGGACGCAGCACCGTGCTCAGGATCCGCAGCACCGTCGTCTTGCCGGCGCCGTTGGGGCCCAGCAGGCCATAGACCTGACCCGGGAGCGCTTCGAAACTGACGGCGCGCAGCGCCACGAACTCGCCGCGCCGCAGATCGGTATAGGTCTTGGTCAGTTTCTCGACGTGGATCATGCCGGAGGCCCACCCGGAGAGCATGATGTCGCAACAGGGTCCGCCTGGGGTGCTGCCACTGCGCACCACCACACCTGCCTTATACCACAGCTTACCTTATCTGCGAAGCGATCCTGAGAACGGGCCCGCCGGTCGCGACGGACACGACGAATGCAACGGTCACGCTGACAATTCACGTCGCCGCCACCGCGCGGTTGGCTTCCACTGCCCGCAACTCCTGCTCCCTGCCGACCAGCTCGTAGAACACGTTGCGCTGCCGCGGCGTGAAACCGAGTTCCGTGATGGCGGCGCGGATCTGTTCGAGCGTCAGGAAGTGGACGGTCCCCGCCTCCGCCACCACGTTCTCCTCGAGCATCAGGCTGCCCATGTCGTTGGCGCCGAAGAGCATCCCCAACTGGCCGATCTTCAGCCCCTGCGTCACCCAGCTCGACTGGATGTTCGGGAAATTGTCCAGGTACAGACGGGCGACAGCCTGCGTCCGGAGATATGTGGCCGGACTGGCATGCGGGACGTGCGACATGGCCGTGTGGTCGGGTTGGAAGGTCCAGCCGATGAAGGCCGTGAAGCCCCCCGTCTCGTCCTGCAACTGCCGCAGCCGCTCCAGATGCGCGATCCGGTCCTCCAGAGTCTCCACATGCCCGAACATCATCGTGGCCGAGCTGCGCCCGCCCAGCTGATGCCAGACCCGCATCACGTTGAGCCAGTCGTCCGTCAGCACCTTGCCGGGCGCGATCTGGCGCCGTACACGGTCCACCAGAATCTCCGCGCCGCCGCCCGGAATGCTCCCCAGCCCCACGTCGCGCAGCCGCTCCAGCACCGTGCGGAGCGGTAGTCGCGACATCCTCGTGAAATGATGAATCTCCGGCGGACTGAACCCGTGCACGTTTACCTGCGGGTAGTGCTGCCTGATGTCGCGCAGCAAGTCCTCGTACCACTCGAGCGGCAGCGTGGGATGCAGGCCCCCCTGCAACAGGATCTGGTTGCCGCCCCGCTCGACCGTCTCCGCGATCTTGTCCAGCAGCACGTCGCGCGACAGCAGGTAACCGTCGTGGCTGTTCGGTGCGCGGTAGAACGCACAGAAGCTGCACGCGGCCGCACAGATGTTCGTGTAATTGATGTTGCGGTCGATGTTGTAGGTACGATACGGCTCGGGATGCAGCCGCCGGCTCACCGCCTCCGCCGCCCGCCCCAATGCCACCAGTTCGCACGACGCGAGCAACTCGCATCCTTCGGACACCGTGATACGCTGGCCCGCTACCGCCTTGTCCAGGATCTTGTCCAGGATGCGATCGCTCATGACACATTCAGCCGCAGCAAGCCGGATGGGCTGGGGCGCGGCACGAACCCGCAATCGGCTGCCTGGTGGAGAAACAACCGCAGACCCTGCTGCTCACGCGGCCCCAGATAGAAATACAGGTTGTCCCGGAAATAGGACAGGCAGGCGGCCACCGCCAGGTTCACCGCCGGTCCCGCCTGGGCCGCGATCTGGTCGAGATGGTCCAGCGCCGCATCCCGGATCCGACTCAGCGCCGCCGCCATGCGCCGCGTGTCGATCCCCGGCCGCGCGGCCCACACGGCGAACACAAACGGCAGACCCATCGCGCTGCACCACTCCGCACCCAGGTCCCATACGGCGGAGAACGCGTCACGCGACGCATGGATGGCACGGTCCCCGATCACCAGCACACCGTCCGCCGCCACGTCCGCGGGCCCGCTGCCGATCGGCAGCGGCAGCAGCGTGGGGGTCAGCCCGAACCGCCGCCGCAACAGGATCTGGACCAGCGCCACGCTCGTCCGGGAACCTTCGTCCAGCGCCAGCGAACGGATCTGATCGATCGGGACGCGACTGAGCAGCTTGACACTCAGCACCGGACCCCGGCAGGCGATGCAGGCGTCCGACACGATCGAATACCCGGTGTGCTGGAAACACTCGATCACGGGCACCAGCGCCACGTCCAGGTCGCTGCGGGCGAGCCGGTCCGCCAGACGGCTGGGCAGATCCAGCACCAGATCCGCGTCCGGCGCCCACTCGTCGAAACGGTAGATCAGCGGCTTGGTATTCAGGTAGGAAACCGCGCCCACGCGCAGCTTCCGCGGACCTGACTGCGATACGCCCACGCGCTGATTCTCCTCTCATCACGACCATCACGACCGCCCCCGGCGATGGGACGCCCGGGCACACCTGCCCGAAGAACGACAAAGAGAGATTATATTGAGCAACCGACGACCCGCCTAGACGCTGCCCGGCAGGCGGCGGCCGCCGCCGCGCACCGTCTGCCTCAGGGCACCTCCAGCCCGCCCCAGTACGCGGGCAACGGCGCAACGACCGTCCGCGCCTCATGAGTCATCGGATGATAGAAGGTGATGCGCCGCGCGTGCAGCGCAATGCACTGTTCCCGCGGGTCGCTCCGCGGCGGGCCGAACGGCTGCTGCGCGCCGTACTGATAATCGCCCACCACCGGATGCTGACGCGCACCGGCCTGGACACGGATCTGATGATACCGGCCGGTGTCAAGTTCGATCTCCACGCACGTGCGGCCGTCACTCCGGTTCAGCACACGGAAGCGGAGCCGGGCCAGCCGCGCCAACGGATGCCCCGCCTCGAGCATCTCCGCGCGCGCCTGGTCCGGTACTTTCCCGACGTGGTCCACCCACTCCCCGGCGTCCTCCGCCAGCTCCCCCTCCAGCCACGCCACGTAACGCTTGTCGACCATCCGCCGCTCGAACTGCCCCGACAAACGCCGCGCCGCACGCACGTGACGGGCGAACAGCAACACCCCGGACACCGGCCGGTCCAAACGGTGCGGGACTCCCAGATAGATGCGCCCCGGTTTCGCATCCCGCTGCTGCAGATACCGCCGCAGCCGCTGCTCCAGACTGTCGATGTGCGGGGGAGCCTGGGTCAGCAGCCCGGCCGGCTTGTCGACCGCCAGGCAGGGCCCCTCTTCGTAGAGCACTGCGAATCCGTCCGGCGTCATGGTTCATACGTCTCCAGCCGCCGGGACGATGAACGGCTCGCGGTAGGCACGTGTCAACAGGCTGTTGGCCTGCTGGTGGTTCTCGATCCGTTCCGTGACCGGGTCGCACGTCAGGTGCGCGCCCCATCGCAACGATGCGGACTGGAGGTCCACGCCGTTGTCACGCAAATGACGCAGTGTGCGCTCCAGCGCGTCGGTCAGCAACTCGTGCCGCGGGGCGTGGCCCAGCTGGGCCAGCTCGTAGTCCAGCTGCGGGCGGAAGTCCGCCAGTGCTGTCCGGTGCCCCAGGCGGTACGACAGGTTGGCCAGGTGCACCAGAGAGCTGGTCACATGCCCTTCTTCAATGTCGGCGTTGAGTTCGCGGCAGCTGCGCCGGCGCACCGCCTGCAGGAAATTACAGAAATGCCCCGCGCTGCCGCCGCTGCCGCGGAACTGGCGCAGGGTACGCCCCGCCCGGTCGAAAGCCACGCCGTGATCGTGGCTCGTCAAGACCACGTAGCCGTCCGAGCCTTCCCAGATCACGCCGACCTGCACGTGCCGATAACGCTCGCTCGGCAGGCCACGCGTTTCCACCAGGATCGATTTGTCACCGAAATCGTGCCACGTCACTTGAGTGTTGGTCGTCTGCGCGCAATCGTTCCAGGCGAAGCGGCCACCCCAGCTCACCACCTGCCGGCTGATGGTGGACAGCCCGAGTCCCCAGCGGCAGAGGTCCAGCGGGGAAATCGCCTGGTGCCCCAGCTCGCCACTGCCGTAGGGCCACTGCCAGTGCCAGTCGTGATGGAAACGCGGTCGGGTGAGTGGTGCGGTGGCGGCCGGCCCGAGCCACAGGTCGTAGTCGATGTGCTGGGGGACAATGTAGAGTCCGCGTGGCCCGGCCGCCTGCCGCTGTCGGTAACAGATGGCACGCGCCAGGGTCACACGCCCGATGTTCCCTCCCCGCACGTACCGGATGGCGTCCCGTACGCCCGGGTTGGAGCGGGCCTGCAGGCCCGCCTGGCAGATGCGGCGGTGGCGCCGCGCGGCCGCGACCACACACCGCCCCTCCTGCACGTTGTGACTGATCGGCCGTTCCACATAGACGTCCTTGCCGGCCTGGATCGCCCAGATGGCGGCCAGCGCTTGCCAGTGGTGAGGCAGCGCGATGCTGACGATGTCCACCCGCGGATCGTCCAGCGCGCGACGCATGTCGGTCGCCAGCGCCGGAGTCTGCCCCCCTTGCCGCTTGGCCACCTGCGCGACGCGCGACGTGCCGACCCGGCTGTCCACGTCGCACACATACAGCACCCGCGTGTCGCGCCGCCCGGCGAAGAAACCCAGATGCGTGTTGCCGCGCCCCCGCACGCCGATCACGGCCACCCCCAGCTGCTCGTTCGCGCTGCGACTCGCCTCCGGCTCGTCCCACCACAACTCGTCCGGTCCGGCCGCCGCCATCGCCGCAGCTGCCAGCATCGATTCTTCCAGAAACTGGCGACGGTTCCGGCGGGATTGGATGCGGGTCATGGGAGCACCATCACTTGAGCCTGTCCGGGCACTTCAACCGTAGCGGACCGGCAGATGATTTACCAGCGGCACACTACGCCACGTCCTCTATCGCGCCCGCGTCAGCCGCCGCCGGCATCTCAGCCGGCCCGTCATGTGCCCGGATCGTTCCCCCATCGGCCGGCACCCGCCCCAGGAACTTCTGGGGAATCCGGCAGTGCATCGTGACGCGCTCGCCGCAGAACTGCCGCGACAGGACCTCGCCATGGCGCGCCAGATAAGCCATCAGCTTGCCATTGTCCACCCCCAGCTCCACGTCCACGTCACGAAACGAACGGCTCAACGCATCGCTCACCGCCAGCGCCAGGCGGTCCAACGCCTCCCCCCGCCGCGCGCTGATCGGCACGGCGTTGGGATATCGTTTCCAGACCCCCTCAAGCTGTTGGTGGGCGTGCGGGCTGTCGATCTTATTGAGCACCAGCAGTGTGTCCTTCTCCTGGATGCCAATCTCCCGCAGGACGTCGTAGACCGCCGAAATCTGGTCGTAGACGGCCGGGTTGCTGACGTCGGCTACGTGCAGCAGCAGGTCTGCCTGGCGCGCCTCTTCCAGCGTGGCTTTGAAGCTGGCGATCAGGCGGTGCGGCAGCTGGCGGATGAACCCCACGGTGTCGCTCAGCAATACCGGGCCCCAGTGGGGCAGCTGCCACCGTCGCGTGCGCGTGTCGAGCGTCGCGAACAGCTTGTCCTCGACCAGCACGTCGGCGTGAGTGAGTGCGTTCATGAGCGTGCTCTTGCCGGCGTTCGTGTAGCCGACCAGCGAAACGGTCATCCGGCCGCCACGCGCCGCCACCTGCCGCTCCTTACGCCGCTCAATGGCCCGCAACTCCGTCCGCAAGTCGTGGATCCGGCGCTCCACCAGCCGCCGGTCTTCCTCCAACTGCTTCTCGCCCGGGCCGCGCATCCCCACTCCCAGCTTCAACCGCGACAGGTGCGTCCACATCCGCTTGAGCCGCGGCAGAGAGTACTCCAGCTGCGCCAGCTCCACCGCCAGACGCGCCTCGTACGTCCGCGCCCGCGTCGCGAAAATGTCCAGTATCAACTCGGTGCGATCCAGCACCTTGACCCCCAATGCCCGCTCCAGGTTGCGCGTCTGAGCCGGAGTCAGGTCGTTGTCGAAAATCACGACGTCCGCCGCGTGCGTTGTCACCAGGTGCGCCAGTTCCTCCACCTTGCCACGCCCCAGAAACGTTGCCGTGTTCGGTGTCTCCCGGCGCTGCGTCATCCCGCACACTACCCGTGTGCCGGATGCCCGGGCCAGCCCTTCCAATTCCTCCAGCGGATCCTCCTCAAATCGCTGGTTCGGCAGAATCACACGGACCAACACCGCGGTCTCGCTGACCGTACTCTCCCGACGCTCTCGTTCGTGCAAAGTGATGTCGGACCTCCTTTGAGGGGGAGTAAAATGCGGGCCAACACCGGCGCGCCGCTGACCTGCCTCTATTCTAATTCGAATCCGCGTCCGCCCGCCCCCCGCCGCGGCAAACGCGCATCGCCTCGTCACGCGATTCCAGCTCGCTCAACCAGAGAGCCGACCTCTCTGCCGACCAACCGTGGGCTCGCACCGACCCGGTCACACCACCCCAATATAACGGGGCGGCGCCTGCTTGCTAAGTGAATCGCGCCGGCCGTCGCCGCACTGGCACACTGGATCATTGGACGCCGCCCCACCCGTTCCGAAAGACAGGACACCCGGACCGCCTCCCGGTTCGCCCTGAGCGATGCCCGTGCGGAACTACCAGAGCATGTGGCACGCACAGTATTACTCCGCCACCCGGTGGTGGGTTTCTTCGCCGCATGCCCCCTCTTCCGGGCTGTTTCCGGGGATTTTTCTGCCGTCACTCAAGGTGGACACTTGGGCAAGTGCACTTTTCGGGCGTGCCCAATAACTAGGCAGAGCCCTCGGTGCGTTCGTGTTGGGCAGTGGTGCCTGTTTAATGGGCACCTCGGGTCAAGTGCTATAAGTGCAAGCAATGCAATGACATCGGACTAGAGGTTGACTGGTATCGGACGATTGTTCGAGGGCGCGGCCGGGAGTCGTCTGCGTTTGGAGCCGGATAAGCGACTGGGCCCATAGAGGCTGGGCCTATAGAGACACAGCGAAAGGAAGGGAAGGAACCAGGTATGACACACGGATTTTATGGCATGGCGATGGAGGATCGCAGGCAAGCGGCGTATCGGGTGGCGGAAACGCTCTATCGTCAGGATCCGGACTGGGTGACGTTCTTCCGCGAGGTTCTCGGCATTGGGGGGGTGGTGCGGCGGCTGTTTCCCGACCGTGAGGAGTTGATGGAGTTTGAGCGTTCCGTGGAGTGCGCCGAAATACAGCTCATGTTGACTCGCCTGCGGCAGCGGACCAGCGCGCGACCCGAGCGGCCGGAGCCCACGCGGGTTATTACGGTGCGGTTGCCACAGAGTCTGCACGAGTCGTTGCAGGCCGAGGCGCACGCGCATCAGACGAGCATGAACAAGCTGTGTATTACCAAGCTGCTGCAGGTGATTGACGGAGATCTGACGGAGTCCGATGCGGCCGAGTCGGACGCGGCGGCCGAGTCGATGGAGTCGGACGCTTCCCATGCCGGGTTGCGGCCAGGAGGGTTGCCGCCAGGAGGGAGAGACCGAGGGGACCTGTAAGCCGGGTTCTGTCGCTGCGGGCTGGCACGGGTGCCATTCTGCAGCGGACGGTCATTTATCTAGGGCGCCGATTGCTCGACGCCTCAAGCGGCCGACCCGGGAGTCGATCGCGGGCCGGACCGGCCCGCGGCGGACCGCTACCGGTCCGCCTGCTCCCTGCTTGGCTTTGCTCCGGGTGGGGTTTGCCGAGCCAGTCGAGTCGCCTCGACTGCTGGTGAGCTCTTACCTCACCGTTTCACCCTTACCGCGCGCGATTCCCGGTGGGGCCGCGCGAGGCGGTTTGCTTTCTGTGGCACTTTCCCTGGCCTCACGGCCGGTCGGCGTTACCGACCACCCTGTCCTGCGGAGCCCGGACTTTCCTCTCGTCTGCCCAGTGGGCAGGCCAGCGACCGTCCGGTCCCCTCGCGTCCCTCCACTGCTACGATATCCCAGACCCTGGGCCAGTGAAAGGGAACCGGGGCGCGAGGGGCGGTCGAATCCGTCCCGCGGAAAGTGCGGTCCCACGCAAACGGGTGACCATGAGTTGACCCCCTGAGAACCCTTAGTAAGATGATCTGTCGAATGCAGGAAGTAACGTGGACGGTTGGCGAGCAGGCCGCCGATCCGTGGTGAGACGATTCGCGAACGGACCCACGAGAAGAGCGCCGGTCGAAGGGGTCAGCGATGGTACAACCTGCACGAGCAGTCCGCCGATCCGCGGACCGGGTGGGGGTGCGCAGGCGTCAGACGATCATGAGCCCTGGGAGTCCCACAGGGCTGGGAGTGGTCTGCTGCGCTGTCGGCTTGGTGGCGCTGGTGGTCTATCTTGTCTGGCGGTCGGACGAGCTGGTGCCCGATCATGGGCCACGTCCGGGCGAGTTTGCACGCGCTGGATCGCAGGTCGTTGCGTCCTCTGCGGCGAGCGCCGTCGGCCCCATGTTTCCGGACGATGCCAACTCGCAACAGCGGCTCGACGCACTCACGCGCGCAGCCGATCAACTGGTGGCGCGTTTCCCGACGGACCCCGAGGCGCTGAGTCTGGCCGGGCAGATCCACCAGTTGGCGGCCGACTATTCGATGGCGCAACGCTACTGGGAAACCTGTCTGCAACTGCACCCGACGCACATCGATGCGCTGGCCTCGCTCGGGCACAGCCTCTGGAAACAGGGGGAGTTCGACCAGGCGATTATCCACCTGGAAAAGGCGTTTGCCGCTCATCGGCAGTTGCCTGAGAAGTACATGCGGGCGCTGGCCGAGTCGCTGCTGCACGAGGGGCGGTGCCACACGGCAATTGATGCGCTTGAACTGTGGCGCGGCAGCCAGACGTCAACGCCCGAGATACTGCTACTGCTCGGCCAAGCCTATCTGCAGGTCAAGCAGTACGAGAAGGCCCGGGAGCAGTGCCAGCGCGTGCTGCAGGGCGATCCGCAGTGCAAAGAAGCGCACTATATGCTGACCCGGATTCTGCCGCGACTGGGGGACACGCAGGGAGCGGCCTCGCATCGGGAAGAGTTCGCGCGGCTGGAACGCCAGGCAGCTGAGGATGTCCACGCAAACCGTGCCGGGATGCGGGAAGTGGATTTTCACGAGGATCGCCCGCTGATGGCGACGTTCTGGTTCTACGCCGCCATGATCTACGCTCAGCGCGGAGATTGGCGCGAGGCCGAGCAGTACTGTCGGACCGCTGTCCAGCTGGACCCGCGGAACCGCGATGCTCGCAGGTTCGTGGACATGTCGATCGCCTCGCGCAGGCAGCGCCCGACACATCCCTGAGACCGCTGGAAAGGGACCGCCATTGGACGCTCGACCCACTGCTGCACGCTGGGTGTTTCTGGCATGTGTCGTGTTGCCGATGCCGCGATCGAGGGCCGAGTGTCCCATCGTGCTGATCGACGTCACGGCGCGCACGGGGATTACGTTCCAGCACACGGATGGAAGTGGTGGCCACCACTATATCGTCGAGACCTTCGCCTCTGGGCTGGCCACATTCGACTACGACGGAGACGGCGCCACCGACATCTACTTCCTGAATGGCCGACCGCTGCGCGGCACCCCCAACGCGGGCAGGGTGCACAATGCCCTGTACCGCAACCTGGGCGGTATGTGTTTTCAGGACGTGACCCCGATGGCCGGCGTGGGAGACGCCGGGTATGGACTCGGCGTGGCCGTGGGGGACTACGACAACGACGGCCACCCGGACCTCTATGTGAGCAACTTCGGCCCGAACGTGCTCTACCACAACAACGCGGATGGGACGTTCAGTGACGTGACGCCCCGGGCGGGTGTGGAGCGGGGGGACACGATTGGTGCGGGTGTGAACTTCGTGGATATCGATGGCAATGGCCACCTCGACCTGTTCGTCGGCAACTACGCCGCCTTCTCGTACGACAACCATGTCACCAAGCTGGCGCGCGGCATCCGGTGGTACGGCGGCCCAGTGGACTATCCCCCACAGCCCAACCGCCTGTTCCGGTCCAACGGCGACGGCACGTTTCTCGACGTTTCCGAGAGGTCGGGCATCCAGGCCTGGGCCGGTGCGGGCATGGGGACGCTTTGCCTGGACTACGACGACGACGGCGACACCGACATCTTCGTCTGTAATGACGAGGCGCTCAATTTCCTGTTCCAGAACGATGGTCACGGGCAATTCCGCGAAAACGGCCTGCTCGCGGGGGTGGCATGCAACCTGATGGGCCGCCACGTCGGCAACATGGGAGCCGACTGCGGCGACTACGACCTGGACGGCTACCCGGATCTGTTTGTCACCAACTTCCGCGGCGAGAAGCCGATCCTGTTCAGGAATCTTGGAGGCGGGCTCTTTGAGGACGTGACGATGGAGACCGGCGCTGCCGCAGCATCGACGGCGCACATCAAATGGGGCTGCGGACTGGTCGACTTCGATAACGACGGCTACAAGGACATCTTCATCGGCTGTGGCCACTTCAGCGACGAACTGGACTTCACATCCGATGGCACGGCCTACCGCGTCGTACCGATCATCTTGCGCAACGGCGGTGACGGCCGCTTCGTGAACGTTACCGGGATCGCCGGCGCTGGTTCACGCGTCAAACTGGTCGCGCGCGGAGTAGTGTTTGACGATCTGGACAACGACGGACGGGTCGATGTCGTGGTCCAGAACTCCCGCCATGCGCCCACCGTTCTGCGGAACGAGTCGCCGACCGGTAACCACTGGCTGCAAATCCGGCTCATCGGCCGGCGCAGCGCCCGCGATGCGGTCGGGACCCGTGTACGTGTCACGGCCGGCGGCCTGACCCAGGTCGCTGAGGACATAGCGGCCGCAGCTACCAGAGCCACTACGGCTCACGCCTGCATTTCGGGCTCGGCCCCTGCACACTGGTGGAACGTATCGAGGTCAACTGGCTGGGGCGGGGGCAGGACGTGGTGGAAAACATCCCGGCCGATCAGTGCATCGCCATCAGTGAAGGTGGTGACTGCGGATAGCGCCGGCCCGCTGCACAATGGTCTATTGTCGGCCGGGGCATCGCCATTCTGCTTCGCGGTAAAGAACAGCGGGCTGGCCAGCGAGCGTCACCGCCAGGTACAGCCCTGCTGTGGGAATGCGCCAATGTCATGCCGAGGCTCTGAGTACGCCGATGGCGTTACACTCCACAGCCCAGGGTCGCCGCGCTTCGCGGCGCACCCTGGGTAGGGAACCGTCCACGATGGGGCGGCCGAGCCGTAAGGTAGCCAACTAACCGGCGGCCACCGAGGCCGCAATGGACCGCGCGTGGCGTCGTGCGCGGCACGTGCCGTAGGCTCGCCTGGAGTCAGAGTATCTGTTTCCGATCGGAAGCGGTCCCCGTTCATCTTCCGTCCGTTTCGGCAGTGGGATATGATTGCAAACAGATTTGCTTGGTCGCTTGGTACTGACGCTGCAGGTCATGTTCTGGCCTGGGGGCGGCGTCCGCACAACACCGTCCAAGGCAACACCGTCCAAGGCAACACCGTCCAAGCCGTGTGGGAGGGTCACTGGGGAGGTGTCAGGCGTCAGAAGCTGGTGTCCCACGAGGGTGTCAGGGGCTGGCACCTGGAATCCGGCCATTGCGGTGTTAGTCTATATTGAGCAATACTTTAGCCCTCGTAGCTCAGGTGGATAGAGCAGCAGTTTCCTAAGTTGAGTTGCCGACACCCGCCATTCTCGGAAACGCTTGTTTTCTCGGTGTTTTTGGCGTTTTCCGCAGTCGCAGGAATCGCAACTTTCGCACGTCCAGGAACAAAAGGGTGTAGCCTACACCCGCACGTTCGAGGTGGAATCCGATGCTCTAACTCAGCGCCCACTATCCAAATTGGAAAGTGGACGATGGGTCGCCTGCTGCGGCCTCTGGTGGGCTAGCCACCCGGTGTGCGGGGACGGGAGTCGCAGCTCGCGCGCGGGCGTGAGTGGGGACGCGGTCACACGATGTTACCACGTTGGAGGAGCTGTCGCAGCTCGCGCGCGGGCGTGAGTGGGGCGCCCATCGGGAAAAAGGTCTCAAGCTGCGACCAATTGTCGCAGCTCGCGCGCGGGCGTGAGTGGGGACGGTGATATTGGACAAATTGTCCAATTCTCCAAAGAGTCGCAGCTCGCGCGGGCGCGTGCGGGGGGGGTCAAATTCCCAAAATTTTGGAATTTGCCGAACGTCGCACCTCGCGCGCGGGCTCGCGCGGGGGCGGGCCTCAGTCGCAGGCCAACTCGTACACCCTGTCGAGACGGACCGCCCGGTGAGAATCAATGTGCCTCGCCAAGATGCCGAAGTGCCGGCTGTATCGCTCGTCGTCGGTCCACGACCAGGCGATCACCTTCGCACGGGCGTCGATCTCCGTGGGCGATGGGCACCGGCCACACAGCGGGATCTGCCGGCCATCGCGGTCCGGCACCAT
>JAAYDI010000013.1 GCA_012729315.1 Planctomycetaceae bacterium | reverse complement strand
GATCTCCTCGGTCGATCAACCCCTGAAAATCGCGTTTCAGATGCGCCCAGCACCACTGAATACGACCAACCCGCCAATACATCTTGGCCCGGTCACACGTCACGATGCCACAGAAAGTGCTGGTCAAATACTCATCCACCGCCGTCGCTGCGCGGCTCGCACGGACGGCGAATACGGTGAACGTCCGCCGAACTTCTTTACTCGACGGCGCTGCGGCGCGACGAGGCACTGCGGTTGGAACAGACCGATCTGGATCGGGAGCGGATGACCGTGCTGGTGCGCCGCGGCAAGGGGAAGAAGGACCGTGTGGTCCCCCTCGGCCGGCGCGCCCTGGCCTGGCTCGGCCAGTATCTGGCCGTAGCCCGGCCGCAGTTGGCAGGTCGCGCCGAAACGCCGCTCCTGTTCGTCTCCATGAACGGGCACCGCCTGCACGCCAACCAGTTATCGAAAATCGTCCGCGACTACCTGCGCGGCGCAGGCGTCAACAAACCCGGTGCAGCGCATCTCTTTCGCCACACGACAGTGACTTTAATGTCAGAGGCCGGGTCGGACGTCCGCTACATTCAGGCTCTTCTCGATCACTCCAGGCTCAGTACCACGGCGATCCACGCCCACGTTGCGATCAGCAAGCTGCGCGAGGTGCACGAGCGCACGCATCCGGCCCGCCTGTTCCGCCTGCCCGACGCGCCGCGGGCGCCCGCCTCCGAGCATCCCGCTGACGATGACGACGACGAAGACCTCCTCTGGGTGCCGATTGCCTGCACCGCCGCGGGCGGGCCGCCCGCCGGGTCCTCACAAGAAATCGCTTTACATCGGGTCCCCGTCGTCACTACAATCACAGGCAGTTCTTTGACATGTAAAACACGCTTTCGCGCGGGCGCGCGAGACGCAGAGGACGGCTGCCACCTGAGCGCCGCAGCGTCGAAACCCCAGACAATCCCGCTCCGCGCGCCCCTGTGTCCGCTGGCGAGCCACTGCAACTACACTTGGGCCCGCTTTCTGCATGCCCAGTTGGGGGCGTTCGTCGTTACGAGTGCGAAAAGGAAATCGCCAACATCCTGTTGGGTCTAACAAGAGCATATAGCTGGATATACGACAGGGGCGGGCCATGTTTGTTCCGCTGCAATGGTCCGGTATGTACTGATTGCGAGAACGCAGTGTGCCGATTTGTCCCCAGTGGCTGTCCTGGTAGCTTTCTCGAGTACAACGGACGTGCAAATGTCGGTCCCATTATTCCAGGAGCTGACATAGAGCTTCCGATTCCCGGTACGGCCCATGACTGGGGCGAAATCAAATGCAAGGCTACGGGGGACGTCTTTACTATTGATTTCTGGGAGGGGGGGACATCCTTTTGGCGCTACGGGCCATGCGCTTTCGGGTGGGAAATCGAATCTGAATAGGAATATGTCATGTGGCATCTAGAAGCCAACTCGCGAAGTGCTCCTGCGACAGGCGGCGACGAGAAAATGTGCCGCTACCGTGGAACGATCACGCGGCGCGACGGCGGTAGTAGCCAAGCAGGTTGCCCAATCGCTCGCGGCGGGCTCAGACAGCGCCGCTTGAAATCGTATGCAACGTTGGAGTCAACCTGAGCTGGCTCCCGCCGCTGGCTGCGGAGGCGCGAGGTCGATCTGGTTGGGGATCTCGCCCAGGTGGTAGTAACGGTGCTCGATGCCCGTGTCGCGCACGATCACGATCCGCATTCCGGACACATCGTCACCCAGCGGTCTGCCGATCGCGCCGGTCGTGACCAGTTCGAGCGCACCGTACCTGGCCGTGGCGTTGGCGTGGTAATGGCCCGCGAAGACGTGCGTCACTGCGTGCTCAGCTAACAGGTCGAGGAAGCGGCGGCGATCCTGCAGCGGCAGGCTGTTGTAGGTATCAGCCTCATCGATGTCGGTGGCAAACCAGGGGTGGTGCTGGAAGACGATCACATGCGGCACCTTGTCCCGCCTGGCCTGCTCCAGTTCGGCGCGCAGCCACACCTCCTGCTGAGCCGCCTGCTGCGGCGCGCTGTGCGGCGATTTGAGCAGGCAGGAGTTGAGCGCCAGCCCCAGGACAGGGCCACAGCGAAAGGCAAAATGGTCGCGACCGTAGCGAGCCGTGTAGGCGGCAATGGTCTCCGGCGTCGGCTCGTTGCCAATGTCGTGGTTGCCGGGCACGTGGTAGAGCGGAATGGAGCGGTCCAGCAAGGCGATGATCCGCAGGTATTCGTCAATCTGTGCCGCATCGCCCATCTTGTTGGTGAGGTCACCCGTGACGACGACGAATGACGGCTTGAGCCGGTTGGCAGTCGCGATGGCGAATTCGAAGTTCGCCGTCTCTTGGCGGAAGTCGCGGTCGTTCGTGAACATACCGAACTGCGGATCGGTCAGCTGGATGAAGAACAGCGGCTCGTCTGCTTCCACCTGCGCCGGAACGAGCGCCAGCAAGCAGGCCACGATCAGGCAGTAAACCGGGTGCAGCCGGGGCGAGAAGCGGGAGGGGGGAAACGGCAGACGCGTGCTCATGGCTGGTCCTCTCGGTAACGGGGGCGCGGCACGGTGATTCGATGATTTGACGATTCGATGATATCGACTCCGCACGCGGCCGGATACCATGGCGCGCCACCGGCCGTGCGCTGGCGCAGCCCGCGTCCGGTGTGTGCAGATGGTCCGACGGGCCTGGCGCGCAGGGCGCGGAATGTGGTACGCTGAACACAGCATCTGCAGGAAGGCCATACGATTGAGCGAGCTGCGGCGGGGGGAGGTGACGAGGTGACAGATATGGACAACTATCTGCGACGTGATCGACGATCCTGGCTGGCGCAGGGCGGGCTGCTGTGGACCGCGCTGCTGATGCTCTGCGCGGCGCGGTGCACTGTGGCCCAGATTCCCGATGCCGGGTCGCCGATCCAGATTCCTGTCAGCAGCTGGTGCACTATGACGTGGAACTCGCACTGGAGACGAACGACGGAGCGCCGGTGGATCGCGTGCAGACCTATGTCGGATTCCGCCGCATCGAGACGCGGGACGGTCAGTATCACCTGAACGGCGCGCCGCTCTTCTTCGCTTCGGCCCTGGACCAGGGCTACTATCCGACAGGACTCTACACGCCCCCCACCGATGCAGACCTGCGCGGCGATGTGGAATGGGCGAAACGCTATGGACTCAACGGCGTGCGCAAACACCAGATTGTCGCGGAACCGCGGTTCTACTATTGGTGTGTGATGTAATCTGTGTCCGGGCACTGCTTGTCGTCAGTGAACAGCAGCCGGCGTGTCGACGAGGCCGACACGCATGTCGGTCAACTCGACACCCACCAGATTGCCGACGCTCGCGCGGCACGCCAGCCGGTGCAGTAAGTGACGTTGCAGAAATGGCTTGCAGCATTTGGCGGCGTTCTGCCGCGTTGGCACGCGAATCGCGGGAGGGCTGCGCGGGACACGCCAACTGGATCCACTACTGATGAGGAGATGGAGCGATGCGCGAACGGATGATGATGAGCGTGGGGGTGGTGAGCTGGATCGTCCTGGTGGCGTTGGTCGCGGCAGCGCGGGCGGACGAGCCGACCGCGTTTGGGCCTGATCCTGAGTTCTATCGGGCGACGGTCGACCGCGCGATTCAATATCTGGGGATGAACCAGGCTCAGGACGGTTCGGTCAGTTCGCATATTGGCGTGGGCCCGACGGCACTTGCGACGCTCGGTCTGCTGCGCAGCGGACGCAGCGTGGACGATCCGCAGGTGGTGCGGGCTCTGAAGTACCTGGAGGAGTATACCCAGGAGAGCGGCGGGATCCACACGCCGGGCACGCACATCGCCATCTATGAGACGTGTGTCGCGTTGGTCTGCTTCAAGGAGGCCAACCGCCGTGGCCAGTATGACCAGATCATTCAGGACGCGGAGAAGTTCGTGCGTGGTGGCCAATGGGACGAGAGCAAGGAGAAGACGCCAGCCGATTTGGAGTACGGCGGTGTCGGGTACAGCGGCAAGTCGCGTCCCGACCTGTCCAACACGGCCTACATGTTGGATGCCCTGAAGGCCTGTGGGGCAGAGGCGGACGATCCGGCCATTCAAAGGGCGCTGGTCTTCGTCTCGCGGTGCCAGAACCTGGAGAGTCCCCACAATCTGACGCCGTTTGCGGCCAAAGTGAATGATGGCGGGTTTTACTACTCGCTGGTGGGCAGCCAGGACGAGGATCGGCAGACGCCGGACGGGGGCCTGCGCAGTTACGGGTCCATGACCTACTCGGGACTCATGAGCATGCTCTACGCCGGGTTGACCAAGGACGACCAGCGGGTGAAAGCGGCAGCCGACTGGATCAGCCGATTCTATGACCTGCAGAGCAACCCGGGCATGGGAGACTCGGGGCTGTTCTATTACTACCACACGTTCGCCAAAGCGCTGAATGTCATGGGGGTCCACGAGATCGAGGACGCCCGCGGCGTGAAGCACGATTGGCGCAAGGAGCTGACCGAGGAGCTTGCGCGGCGGCAGCAGGCGGACGGCTCCTGGATCAACGCGAACCCGCGGTGGATGGAAGGGGACCCGAATCTGGCCACCGCCTTCGCGCTGTTGGCGCTCTCTTACTGCCGGCCGGTGCCGGTCGCCCAGGAGGAGACGATTGAGGCCAGACCATGAAGGGGGACCGGAGTTTCCGCGGCTGGCGTGCTCGGTGGGGCGATCGAACGCCTCCGTCCCGGATTCTTGAGGAGTACGTCACGTCGGCGGCCTGCGTGTGGCAGTCAAGGTGCGGGGAGTGCGTGAGTGACGGACATTCTGGCCGCGGCCGCGCGCGCCGCCAGGGCTTCACGCTGGTGGAGCTGCTGGTCGTGATTGCGATTATCGGTATTCTGGTGGGGCTGCTCCTGCCGGCGGTGCAAGCGGCGCGCGAGGCAGCCCGGCGCGTGCAGTGCGCCAATCGCCTGCGGCAACTCGGACTGGCGCTGCACAATTACAACGGCGCGGCCAACATGTTCCCCAACGCCGGCTGGCCGGGGACGGTCTACCCCATCGACTATTCGCCGCTGGCCAAGCTGCTACCCTACTGCGAGCAGGCGAACCTGGAGAACCTGATCGACTTCAGCATCGACATGGGGCATGTCGGCCGGGACGACCTGCCGGTGGCGCTGCGGCCGGCGGCGGCCACGGTGGTCCCGATCTTCCTCTGCCCGAGCGATCCGGAGTTGCCGGTCCACAGCGCGCAGCTGCCGTCGGGGGCCACGATTCCGGTGGCGGGCGCCAACTATGCGATGAACCAGGGGAGTGGCCTGGACGGCGTGCTCAACCCAGGCTTTGGCGCCACTGATGGTCTATGCTGGGTTGGTGCGCGGGTGCGTCTGGCCTCGATCCGAGACGGCACGTCCCACACGCTGGTCTTCACCGAATCGCTGCGTGGCCCGTGTGACGAGCCGCCGCTGTCGCCCCCGCCTGACGTGCAGCTGTATCGGGCCAGGACCACGGTCACACTGGAGCTGGCCACGGCGTCGGAAGCGGGCGGGCTGGGGGCTCTGTTGCCGAGTGTGACCGGTTGGGACGGGACGCGGCTGTCCTACTGGCTGCGCGGCTGTTCTCCGGCTGGCCCGCTGCTGAACGGGCGTTTTACCCCCAACAGCCCGCTGCCCGACTTGATCGGCGGCTCGGCACGCATCAGCACTGCGCGCTCGCATCACCCGGGAGGCGTGTACGCCTGCTTCTGTGACGGCAGTGTACGGTTTGTCCCGGAGACCGTTGAGCGTTCGATCTGGCACGCGTTGTGGACACGCGCGGGCGGCGAGGTGAGCCTGGAGTTCTGAACGCACGAAGAACGCACGAAGGAACGCACGAAGAACGCACAAAGGAACGAGTGAGGTGGTCATGCGAGACAGTTCCGGACAGCCAGCGTCTCCGCTGCGCGTGGAGCATGTGACGAAACGATTCCGGCAGGGGACGACGACGATCCAGGCGCTGCGGGACATCTCCCTGACGGTCGCGCGGGGGGAGTTCGTGGCGGTGATGGGGGCGAGCGGGTCGGGGAAGAGCACCCTGCTGCACGTGATGGCCGGCCTGACGCGGCCGGACGAAGGACGTGTGCTGGTGGACGGTCAGGACCTGTCGGCCCTGTCGGACTTTCAGCTCACACTGCTGCGCCGCCGGCGCATCGGGCTGGTGTTCCAGACCTTCAATCTCATTCCGACGCTTTCGGCGCAGGACAACATCCTGCTGCCGGCCATGGCTGAAGGACGCGAGCGGCTGGCTCGCAGCCAGCTGGATGAACTGCTCACGCGTCTGGGCCTGGCCGAGCGGCGGCGTCATCTGCCCGACACGATGAGTGGCGGGGAACAGCAGCGTGTGGCGATCGCACGCGCAATGATCTGTGATCCGGCGATCATCCTGGCCGACGAGCCGACTGGCAGTCTCGACTCGGTCACCGGCCAGAGCATCTGCCGGCTGCTGCAGGAGCTGTGCGCCGAGCAGGGGCGTACGATCGTCGTGGTGACGCACGAGCCGGCGGTGGCGGTGTGGGCCACGCGCATCGTGGTACTCAAGGATGGACAGGCGCTGACCGAGTTTCCGGCGGGCGACTTCCACGACTCCCAATCCCTGGCGAACCACTATCAGGACATCGTTGGCGCCGCTGCCATGGAGGTGCGCGGATGAGAGTTGCCTGGAAGCTGGCGCTGGCGTACGCACGCCACCATCCCGCACGCATGCTCCTGACGTCCCTGGCGATAGTGGCGTCGGCCTGCGTCGTGGTGTGGGTTGTCAGCGGCTACGACGCGCTCACGTCGCAGTTCGACAACCGGGCGTCCGAGTACCTGGGACGCTTCGATCTGTTTGTCGTTCCCGATGTGCCGGATCAGTCGTTGATACCGGCCGACCTGATCGCAGCGCTGCGGGAGGATCCGGCAGTTGCCGAGTGCGAGTCGGTGCTGCAGTGGACCGTCCGTGTGCAGCCCGACAAGCCGCTGGAACCGGCTCTGACGGGGCCACCTGGCGGCGGCTCGCGGGGCGGTCCGGGCCGATTCCTGCGTGGCGGTCCACCGGGCATGTTGATGCTGGGCGGCCCCAAGCTGGTTGGCACGCACAGTACGACCCCGCCATACGAACTTCTGGAAGGGACCTGGCTCGACCACAGTGATCCGGCGCGGCGTGAGACCGTCATCAGCAATCAGACTGCCGCGCAGCTGCAGGTGGCGCTCGGTGACGAACTGCTGGTGATCCTGGGCACGAAGGAGTACCGACTGAAGATCATCGGCATCGTTGCGCAGACGAGCGCGCCGCCGACGATCCAGAAGCAATCGCCGACCGGCCGGCCGCAGATGGCCGGGCCGGGCAACACGCTCGGCCCCGCCGCCTCGGCGCTCTACGTGCCGATGCCGCTGGCTGAGAAGATCACGCGGCAGACTGGCCAGGTGAACCTGGTGAGCATCCGGCTGCGGGACAGCGGCGGCGTGGCGGAGTTTTCCGCACGCTGGCTCCCGCGCGTGGCGCAGGTGCAGCCCGCGATGCTGCTGGTCGGGGTCGACGACATCAAGCATGCGATGGAGGAGGGGATGCTGGCGTCCAACACCAGGCGGCAGGCCTGGGCTGCCACAGGCATGTCACTCCTGGCTGCGCTGTTCATCATCTTCACCACCTTGAGCATGGGGGTGCACGAACGGGTGCGCCAGTTCGCGCTGATGCGCGCCGTCGGCCTGACCCGCCGCCAGGTAGCGCAGGTGATCGCCGCCGAGAGTGTCGTGCTGGCATTGATCGGCTGGGGTGGTGGTCTGGCGGCCGGCTGGGGACTGCTGGCGATCGCGCGCCGCGCCCGCCCCGAGCTGTTTGATGCCGGCGCCACGCTGGGCGGCTGGTGCGTGCTGCTCACCGGCGCCAGCGCCTTGGGGGGAGCGCTGCTGGCCGCTCTGTTGCCGGCCTGGCAAGCCACGCGTGTCCTGCCGCTGGATGCTCTGGCCCCCCGTCGCCCAGTGCGACCGCATATCTCCGGAGCTGTCGTGGCCGGTGTGATCGGCTGCGCGCTGGTGGTGGTCAATCCGCTGCTGGTCTACGCGCTGCCGATTGATGACGCGGTCCGCTACGGCATCTACGTGGCCATCGGCTGCACCAGCATGGCGATCGGCTTCCTGCTCCTTGCGCCGCTGGCCGTGCTTGCTGCCGAAGCGGTATGCGGACCGTGTCTGGCCTGGCTGCTGTGGCTTGATCCGCGATTGCTCCGCTCGCAACTGAGCAGCAACATGTGGCGTTCGGTGGGGGCCACCGTCGCGCTGGCGGTGGGGCTCGGCCTGTACGTCTCGATGATGGTGTGGGGATACTCGATGCTCGAGCCTTTCCGGCCGGGCAGGTGGGTGCCCGACATGCTGGCGGCCTTTCAACTGGGGGGCCTGCCCGATGCAGAGGTCGAGGCGGTCCGGAACGTTCCCGGAGTGGTTTCCGCACAGTGCCTCCCGCTGGCCGTCGAACAGCCGCGTCTGGCCGGCGACATCACCGGCAGCGAGATGGGCAACTCGGTCACACGCCAGGATAACGTGATCCTGATCGGACTCGATCCGCAGGTCGCCTTCGGCGGTCCGCACCCATTAGTGAACGCGACATTCGTCGACGGCTCGCGTGAGGAGGCCGTGGCCCGGTTGCGGCAGGGCCGGCACTGCATCGTGCCCGACCACTTCCTGGCCGCGACCGGCCTGCGCGTGGGAGACCGGTTCGCCGTGTTGCCCCCCCAGAATCCGGACCAGCCGGTGGAGTACACGATTGCCGGCGCGGTGTCGCTGCCGGGCTGGCACTGGATGACGAAATTCTCCGGCCTGCGCCGGCGCAGCGGCCGGTCGGCCGCGATAATCTTCGCCCGCTACGAGGACGTGCGGCGCGATTTCGACATCCGGCAGGTCAACTTCCTGTGGATGAACATCGACCCGCATGTCGGCGTGGACCGCATCGGGACCGCCATGCGGGAGATCGCCGACCGCAACACCGGTCAGGCCCAGCCGGTCAACGTTCAGGGGACCTGGGGATTCGGTGCGAAGATGTTCGGTCGGTCGTTGCGGATCACGACGCCCGAGGAGATCGAGACGCGGATTCTGGCGCGTGCCGACGACATGATCTGGGCCATGTGCCAGCTGCCACTCATTACACTGCTCGTCACGTCCCTGGCCGTCGTCAACACGATCCTGGCCTCGGTGCGTGCGCGGCGCTGGGAACTGGGGGTGCTGCGCGCTATCGGCGTCACCCGCTGGGCGGTGGCACGCATGGTGCTGGCCGAAGGACTGTTGATCGGCCTGGTTGCCTGTGTGCTGAGCCTGTCGTTCGGCGTCATGGCCGGCTGGTGCGGCACGGGCATTTCCCAGTATGTGAGCTTCTTCGGCGGTCTGGCCACACCCCTGATCGTACCGTGGTCGAAGCTTCTGCTCGGCTTCTCCATCACGTTGGCCCTGTGTCTGGCCGCCGCCCTCTGCCCGGCGTACTTCGCGGGGCGTGCGGAGCCGCTGGCCCTGTTGCAGGAGGGGCGCGCTGCCATGTGACGTGCCGGGTGCCGCGGTCGGAAAATGGTCCGCGGACGGTCGCTTCTGGCCGGGGGCGGATTATCATGAGGGCTGGCAGATGGCTCGGACGGCGTCGCCACGTGCCCTGTCTGACCCCCGCCGCAGTTGTTTGTCTCGCGTGGAAACTGGGAGCGAATCGTGTCCGATGACGGTCCTGTGATCACTGGCATCACGCAGCGTCTGATGAGTATCCGCCGGCAACGACGCAGTCGCTGGTGGTGGTTTTTCCTGAGCGTCCTGGTGTTCCTGGTGTTCGCGATCGTCGCGATTCCGCTGGCGCTCTGGTTGACGTGGCGCTATGCACCGGACGCCTTCTCCAGGGGCGCCGAGAATCTCCGCGACCTGGCCCATCTGGAGCAGATATCCGACCTGCCATTGGCATACGTCCTGCTGCTGCCGGTGGTCGTGGGGAGCCTGGTGCTTGGCACGCTGGTGTTTCGCATCCTGCGGGCGCTCGGGGGACGGCACGTCTTGTATTGCGGTTTCTCGACGGTGATGATATCTGTGTGTGCCATGTTCGTGGGGCTACTCCTGTTGATTGCCGAGGGGTACGGTCTGCACGCCTGCTCCGAGGCGCTTGTCGGAGACTACATCGTCCTGATAAGCATTCCGCTGGGGGTGGGCGTCGCGATCGGTGCTCTGCTGGGCTGGCGCATCGCGGAACTCCCGTAGCCGTGCGCGGCGTGTGGCGTTTGCGGGCTTATCGGCAGCGGTCGGCCGCCTGCAGGCGGCCGGGTGTGAACACTCCGGCGGGGTCCTGCCAAGGAACGCGTCGTGAACGAGCGGATTCAGGTTTCTTCAGCGAGTGATTGCGAGCGTCCGTATGCGGCCACACGGCATTGAACCGACGATTGACAGTGCGTCGGCGGTTGCTGCCCGGTGCCGTCCGGAGTCGCCGGTAGACCTCACGGGGCCGCGCGTCGGCTTTGTGACGGGGACGCGTCCGCATTTCTCCGGCGAGACTGCCGGATTGCTGCGCGCTCGCCTGACCGCTGTAGCCTTGATCCTGATGGTCGCCCTGACGCTGGCCTTTGTCGACAATCTGTTTGCGGACTATGCGCCGCTGGTCGGTGTCCGGGCGGTCATTCTGTGTATCTTTGTTGTGGGCTTCCTGATCCTGCGGAGCCGTCGTTCCCTGTCGCTGCGCCAGCTGCGGTGGTTCGAAGCCACGCTCTTCGGCGCGCTTGTTGTCCAGTTGCTGTTGATGATGGGGACGCGGATCGTCGGCTTTGCCCGAGCGGGGGACACGGTGTCGCTGGTCGCGGCCGAGCACACGTACATGGCCGCGTGGTCGATTCTGATTCTCACGTATGGCACTCTGATGCCCAACACCTGGCAGCGGGCGCTGGCCGTTCTGCTGCCGACCGCCTGCGTGCCGCAGGTGCTGCTGTTGTGGCTGCGGTCGCAGGTGCCTGGCGTCGCGGCGGCGTTCGCCATGGACCAAATGAACAGCTACATTCCGGGTTCGCTGGTTGCCGTCCTGGTGGCGGTATTCGGCACATACACGATCAATGCGATCCGGCAGGAAGCGTTCCGAGCCAAGCAGTGGGGCCAGTATGTGCTGAAGACGAAGCTCGGCGCCGGTGGCATGGGAGAGGTCTACCAGGCCGAGCATCAGCTGCTCAAACGCGCCTGTGCCATCAAGATTATCAAGCGGGACAAGTCGACCGATGCGGAGGCCCTCGCCCGCTTCGAACGGGAGGTACAGGCGACTGCCGGGCTGACCCACTGGAATACGGTCGAGATCTACGACTACGGACATACGGATGACGGCACGTTCTACTACGTCATGGAACTGCTGCCCGGGATGAGTCTGGAGGAGCTGGTGCAGCGGTACGGCCCATTGCCGCCGGAGCGGGCGGTTTACCTGCTGCGTCAGACATGCTGGGCGTTGCGCGAGGCGCATGCCAAGGGGCTGATCCACCGGGACGTCAAGCCGGCCAAATCTTTGCCAGTGAACGGGGCGGAATGTACGACGTAGCCAAGATCCTGGATTTCGGACTTGTCCGCACGCAGGTGACGACGGCGCACGCGGACCCGCTGTTGACGCAACCCGGGACGTTTGCCGGCTCACCGCTGTACATGTCTCCTGAGCAAGTCAACTCCTACCACACGCTGGACGCGCGAAGCGACATCTACTCGCTGGGCGCCGTGGCGTACTTCCTCGTCACAGGCAGACCGCCGTTCGACGGCGAGACGGTGTGGGACATCCTGACGGCGCATGCCCGGGATCCCGTGCCGGCGCCGGCGCAGGTCAATCCAGCCGTTCCGCCCGATCTGGAACGCGTCATCGTGCGGTGCCTGGAGAAGCTCCCCGCGAACCGGTTTCCGGACGCGGCGAGTCTGGGCAGCGCGCTGTCGGCCTGTGACTGTGCCCGGCTGTGGACTGCCGAGCAGGCGGCCGAGTGGTGGCGGCAGCAGAACGGCGCGGCGGCTGAGCCCGCCGCATCAGCACGTGACTCAGCACGACTTGGGGTAATTCAGGAGTAGATCCCATGGAGCGCGCGCCTGAGGTACCGAAGATCACTGTCGTCGGGGCCTGTAACATCGACCTGATCAGCTACGTGCCGCGGCTTCCGGTGGAGAATGTGCCGCACTGGTCAGCCGCGCTGGTTAAGCAGAGGGCTCGAGTTCCATCATGACGCACCACATCGATTTCATCCTGTTCACGCTCTATCTGATCCTGAACATCACTTTGGGAATCTGGGTGGCGCGGCGCCGGGCGGCAGACACGCGGGGCTACTTCCTGGCCGGGGAAGGACTGCCGTGGTACGCCATCGGCGGCTCGATCATCGCTGCCAATATCAGTACGGAGCACTTCATCGGGATGATCGGCATCGCGTATGCCGTGGGGTTCGTCGTGGCCCAGTGGGAATGGGGGAACTGGTTGACGTTCTCCGCGCTGATCTGGATCTTCCTCCCGTTCTACATCCGGGGGGGGCTCTTCACGATGCCCGAGTTCCTGGAGCGGCGCTACAACGCCACCTGCCGTTACCTGTTCGCCGTCTGCTCGCTGGTGCTGTGGATTGTGGCCCAGATGGCCGTAGTGATGCTGGCCGGGGGCAAGGCGATGCACGGCATGTTCGGCTGGAACGAGACGGTGACGATTGTGGGGCTGGCGGTGCTGGCGGGCAGCTACACCATCTATGGCGGTCTGGTGTCGGTGGCCTGGACAGACTTCCTCCAGTTCATTGTGATGATGCTGGGGGGACTGATTGTGACGGTCATGGGGCTGCACGAAGTGGGCGGCCTGCATAACCTGATGCTCGCTGCGCCAGAAAAATTCAAGTTCATCTATCCCGCCACGGATCCGGATTTCCCGTGGTTCGGGGTCTGGACTTTGTCGATCTCGGTGGGCATCTGGTACAACTGCACGAACCAGTTCATTGTGCAGCGGTGTCTGGGTGCGCGCAGCGAGTGGGATGCGCGGATGGGGGTGGTCTTTGCCGGGTTCATGAAGATCGTCCTGCCGCTGCTGGTAGTGGTCCCGGGGATCGTGGCCTTTCGGCTCTACCCGGGGCTGGAGGATCCGGATCAGGCGTTTCCCACGCTGGTGCGCAACCTGGTGCCGTTGGGCTTGAGCGGCATTGTGATGGCAGGGCTGGCCAGCGGGATGCTCTCGCACATCAGTTCGGTGCTCAACTCGTGCAGCACGGTCTTCACGATGGACCTGTACAAGCCGGTGCTGGGCCGGCACCGGTCGGAACGGCACCTGGTGCTGGTGGGCCGGCTCAGTGCGTTTGTGATTCTGGTCATCGCCACCCTGCTGGCCATCTGGTTCAGTCGCCGGAACCTTGGGGTTTTCATTCTGATTCAGGACATTGGCGCGTGGGTCGCCGCCCCTATCTCGGCGGTCTTCCTGCTGGGAGTGCTGTGGAAACGCACCACCGCGTGGGCGGCCACGTTCGTGCTGCTGTTCGCCTTCCCCTACACCGCGCTGATGCAGTACTACCTGTCGGTGTACGTCCACTGGCTCATGCCGTTCCGGAATTTCCTGAACCGGACGTTCCTGGTGTGGATCGTCTCGATGCTCCTGTTGGTGCTGCTGTCGCTGGTGACCAGGCCGCCCGATCCGGAGAAGATCAAGGGGATCATCTGGTCCTGGCGTGCGGCGCGGTTGCCGGAGTCGGAACGCGCCCGGAATCGAGGATTGCGGAACCTGTTTCTGTGGTGGTGCATCTTCATCGGCATCATGGTCGTACTGTACGCTTATGTGATCTGGTTCCAGTTTTGGGGGCCCGGTGCAGCGGCGCCGTGATGCAGGATCTGCCGCGCCGGGAACAACCGTTCAACCACGCAATAGAATGGGCAGCTTTGTACCATGACGAGTCGTTTTTCGCTCGAGCGAATCCTGGGTCCTGACGGACCTCGCATTGCGGCGGCAATGCAGGCCGGCCTGAAGTTTCTGGATGCGGAAACCGCGCCCGGCCTGTTGCGACAGGTCGGCCGGACGGTCCGCAGCGTGCCGGCATTCCGCCCGATCGACAAATCGGCACTCCAGGACTCGTTTGGCGGCAGCCAGCAGGGGCCGAGCGATGATTTCCTGGTGGGACGGGGACTCTTCTATCTGACCGAGCAGCGCAAGCTGTTTCTCGACTGTACCGCCGGCCATTACCAGATGCTGTGGGGTTACAACCATCCCGCGCTGTGTGCGGCAGTCACTGCCGCGTCGCGGGCGGGCGTCGTCTGGGATAACCACTCCAATATCCCGCAATCGCCGCTCAAATGGCTGGCACACCGGCTGGTCGAGTTCGGAAACGCTCCCGGCACAACCGACCCGCTGGACACCGTGCACCTGGGCGTCTGTACCGGCTCGGTCGCCTGTGCCGCCGCGTTGAAGATCCAGTTGTGCGTGTTTGCACGGACACGGGACAAGAAGACGACCCCGATCATCGTCGTGCTGGAGGGCAACTACCACGGCAGCGACATGTTGCCCCAGTTCATGCGCGGCATGTGGCCCGGACTGACGCCGCGTTTCAAGGTCATCACGCTGCAGCCGAACGACGCGCGTTCACTCGAGAAGACATTCCGTACGTATGGGGGGCGCATCGCCGGCTTCTGGGCTGAGCCTGTGATGATGAACCGCGAGGCGATCGCGGTGGAGCGCGACTATCTGCAGCTGGCCCAGCAGTGCTGCCGCGCAAGCGGCGCGCTGATGTGTCTGGATGAGATCCAGACGGGGTTCTGGCAGCCCGACGTGCTGGAATACCGCACACTGGGGCTGGAACCGGACCTGGTGGTGCTCGGCAAAGGGTTGACGGCGGGCTTCCATCCGCTGTCGGGGGTACTGATGCATCAGCGGGACGACGTGCTGGAGCAGTACGATGCGATCAGTACCAACGGATCGGCAGCGATGCCGGCCTTCGTGGCGCTCTGTTCGCTGGATCTCATCCAGCGGCACGCGGCCAGGATCCGGGCACTGGGGCAGTACATTGAGGACGGGTTCGCGTCGCTGGTTGCCGACTTCCCGCAGGTGCTGCAGGCGGCGCACGGGCGCGGCTACCTGGCCGGTCTGAAGTTCCATCAGGTGGAGGACGCCCTGGGGTTCCAGCGCCGGTTGCTGGACGAGGGGCTCTGGACGCGCGTCCACGCCTACCACGAAGGGCACCGCACGGTGCTTACCAAGCTGGGGCTGTTGGCTGACGAACAGATCGTCGATTTCCTGCTCCGCCGGTTCCGAAAACTGCTCAAGAAAGGCACGCGATGAACACGAGTGCGCGTCCGAAGGTTGGTCTGCTCGCGCTGACACTGGAGCTTTACGAGACGCTGACGCCGGGGCTGCGCGCAGCGCGCGAAGCGTGGCTCCGGCAGGTGCTGATCCCCGCAGTCGAACCGCACGCCGATGTGCTGTTCGATGCGGCGGTGTTCCGGCGGTCTGACATCGAGTCGACGGTGGCGGGGTTCGAGCAGGCCGGCGCCGATGCGCTGGTGGTGGTGATGCTCACGTACTCACCCAGCCAGCTGGCGCTGCCGGCCCTCACACGCACGCGGTTGCCGTGCATGATCTGGAACACGCAGGAACTGCCTGCGGTGGACCAGTCGTTTTCGCAGGAGCAGATGGTCGACAACCACGGCGTGCACGGCACGCAGGATCTGGCCAGCGTACTGGTGCGCAGCGGCGTTCCTTTCCAGTACGTGACGAGTCTGACCAACGATGCCGCGGGCCTGGCGGAGCTGGGCGACTTTTGCGCCGCTGCCGCTGCGGTCCGCCGGCTGCGTTCAGCGCGCATCGGCATGCTGGGCTATCCGTTCCCGGGCATGGGCGACTTTGCGCTCGACACGACCCATCTGGCCGCGACGCTCGGCTGTTCCTGGACGAACCTGACGGTGGAGGATTACATCTGCCGCGCCGCCGCGGCCGGGGGCGCGGAGGTGGCCCGGTTGGTCGACGCATACCGGCACGAGTACGACGTCGCCGCGGATGTGACCGCGGCCGATCTGGAGGCGACCGCGCGGGCCGAACTGGCGGTACGCGGCATGGTTCACGACCACGCGCTGAACGCCTTGACCTACCAGTTCACGGCGTTCGGCGATGACGAGCGTACGTCGTCGCTGCCGTTTGTGGCGGCGAGCCGCCTGATGGCCGAGGGGATCGGTTTCGGCGGTGAAGGGGATCTGATCGCTGCCGCCGCCACGGCGTTCTTCAACTGGCTCAACCCGCCGGCGACGTTTTCCGAGATCTTCACGATCGACTTTGCCGGGGAAAGCCTGTTCATGAGTCACATGGGTGAAGCCAACGCCGGGATGGCGCGGCGCGACCGGAAGATCCCGCTGGTCGCGCGGCCCGCGCCGATCACGCGCACGCGCGACCGCCAGCTGGCGCTGGTCACCTGCCTCGAGCCGGGCCCGGCGACGTTCACTGTGTTGGCGCTCGGGCCGGGCGGCAGGTGGCGTATCATTGCCGCGCCGGTGGCGATTGAAGACTACGGTCCGCTTTCCGGGTTCTGCGTCCCGCATTTCAAGATCCGGCCGCACATGCCGGTGCGGGAGTTCCTGACCCGGTACGCACAGTCTGGTGGCCCGCATCACAACGCCGTGTGTTTCGGTGACGCCCGCCGCCGGCTGCGTCTGGCTGCGGAATTGATCGACGCGGATTATTGCGAGATCTGAGCGATGTTTCTGGGCCTCGATCTGGGCACGACCAACATCAAGGCGCTGGTGACCGGCAGCGCTGGCCAGCCGCTGGCACAGGCGGCGGCACCTGTCCCGTTGCTGCACTCCGCCGGTGGCGGTGTGGAACAGGATCTCGATGCGATCGAGCAGGCGACGCTGGCGGTGCTGCAGCAGGTGGCCGGCGCAGTCGATCCGTCCGGCATTGACGCGATTGGCGTCTCCAGCCAGGGGGGCGCGATGCAGGTGCTCGCGCCGGACGGCCACCCGGTAGGGCATGTGATCAGTTGGCTCGACCAGCGCGGGCGGCCGTTCGACCACGCGCTGCTGGCCGCACTGGGGCGGTCGTGGCTGCTGGAGCGGCTGGGCCGGGGGGTTTCCGGCGTGAGCGTGGGCCAGTTGCTGCGTCTGCACCAGGAGCAACCGGGGCTGCTGGCGCCGCCGAACCGCGTGGGCTTCGTCGGCGACATCATCGTGGGGCGGCTGTGCGGACGCGGCGCGCACGACATGACCTCGTGCAGCCTGACGGTACTGCTCAATCCCTGGCTGCGCGACTACGATCCGGAACTGCTGCGAAGGCTGCGGTTGGACGCAGGTCAGTTGCCCGAGCTGATCTCGGCACGCGAAGCGGCGGGGGGGCTGCGGGCGGACATCGCGCGGCAGACTGGCCTGCGTGCCGGCACGCCGGTGTCGGCGGCGATTCACGACCAGTACGCGTCGGCGCTCGGCACCGGCGCGGTGCGCTCCGGGACCGTCATGGTCGGCACCGGGACCGCCTGGGTGCTACTGGCGGTCCACGACCGCCTGGCTGCGCCGGTGATCGATGAAGCGTTCGTCTGCCATCATGTTGTGGACGGGCTGTGCGGCCAGATTCTCTCGCTGGTCAATGGCGGGTCGGCATTCACCTGGGCCTTGAACCTGATGGGGCTGGGGAACCTGGACGGCGCGGCGGTGGAAACGCTGCTGGAGTCCACGCAACCGGGGAGCGCAGGCGTCCGCTGTTGGCCGTTCCTGGTTTCGGCCGGCGTCTCCGGGCTCGCGTCCGGCACGCACGGGCGCCTGGCCGGGCTGCAACTCGCGCATCGTCCTGCCGACGTGCTGCGCGCCGTCGTGGAAGGGTTGGCCTTCGAACTGACGCGTTACCTGGAGTTCCTGCCCGCCTCCGGCTGGCCCGTCGCGCGTCTGGTGATGGGGGGCGGGGCGGCGTTGAGCCAGGTGACCACCCGGATTCTGGCTGACGTGACCGGCCTGCCGCTGGCCTGCCTGAGTTCCGGTGAAGCGAGTCTGCTGGGCGCTGCGATTCTGGCGCGCGGTCTGGTGGAACCGCACACGTCGCTGGCCGAACTGTCGGAGGCGATGGTGCCCCCCGCGCGGCAACTGGAGCCGGGCGAGCACGCGGCGTTCTATCGAGATCAATACCAGGAATACCTGTGCGCGCTGCCGCGGCAGGATGCGAGACCATCATCATGACGGACATTCCGCTCCACTTTCACTGGACATACACCGCCGTGGACCAGGCGTTCTGGACGGAGCAGCTGGCCGATTGGCTGCCGCCGCGGATCATCGATGCCCACACGCATGTCACGGATCCGCGGCTGCGCCTGCGGCCGATGACGGAGGCGATGCGGCGGCAGTATTGGGTCAACGAGGTGTTCGAGCCGATCGATGCGCCGACGGCCGAACACTGCCACCGGACGGTCTTTCCGGGCCGGGAGGTCAGCTGCCTGGTGCTGGGCACGCCCGATCTGGCTTACGACATCGCAGGCTGCAACCGGTACCTGCAGGCGGAATGCCCGGGCCGGGGCTGGTACAGCCTGCCGGCGGTGCGGCCGCAATGGACGCCAGACGACGTGGCGGCCTTGCTGGATGCGCCGAGTGTGATTGGTGTGAAACCCTACTACAACCTGATCAGTCCCGATGAAACCACACGCGATGCCCACCTGGAGGCCAGCATTTTCGAGTTCCTGCCGCACCAGATCCTGGAGGTCTTGGACGATCGGCACGCGTGGGTCACGCTGCATGTGCCCAAGGCCGATCGTCTGGGGCACGCGGACAATGTCCGGGAAGTGCGCGAGATCCGCCGCCGGTACCCGCACATCGTGATCGTGCTTGCCCACCTCGGCCGCTGTTACACGGAGCCGCACGCGCTGGAGGCGCTGCCCCAGTTTGCCGACGACGACGGCTTGTACTTCGACACCTCAGCGGTGTTGAATCCGGCATCGCATCGCATCGCGCTTGAGCACCTTGGCACGCAGCGGCTGCTGTACGGGTCGGACAACCCGGTCTTCTACATGCGTGGCCGCCGCCAGTATCGTGGCCGGACGTACATCAACCGGACCAGCTACCCGTTCCACTTCAACACCGACCGCGAGTCGCCGGAGACGGAAGCACGCTACACACTCATGATGTACGAAGACATCCGTGCCATCCGGCAGGCGTGCGAGGAACTGGGGATCCGCGACCGCTCGGCAGTCGCCGCCATCTTCCACGACAACGCGGCGCGTCTGATGGCCGGTGTCATGTCCCATAAACGACAGCGTCTGGGGGAGCAGATGTCATGAGAACCGTTCGCTTTGGAGTCATCGGATGCGGCCTGATGGGACGCGAGTTTGCCAGCGCTGCGGCACGCTGGTGCCACCTGCTGCACACCGAAGCCCGCCCGGAGATTGTCGCCGTGTCGAACCGGCGCAGTCCGGCGTTCGACTGGTTTCGCCAGCATTTCCCGGCGATCGGCCAGTATGCGCAGGACTACCGCGACCTGCTGGCCAACGCCGCGGTGGAAGCCGTCTATGTGGCCGTGCCGCATCATTTCCATCAGGAGGTGTGCTGCGCGGCGATCCAGGCCGGCAAGCATGTGATGGCCGAGAAGCCGGTGGGGATCGACCTGGCAGCCCACCTGGCGATCGCCGAGTGCGCCGCGCAGCATCCCGGCATCTTCGTCCGTTGCGCGTCGCAGTTCATGTTCTTTCCGGCCGTCCAACGCATCGCTGCCTTGCTGGAGCGGCGCGCCTTCGGTCGCGTCCTGGAGGTCAATGCGGGGTTCCTGCACACCAGCGACCTGGACCCGAACAAACCGATCAACTGGAAACGTATCGTCGAATTCAACGGCCAGTACGGCGTGCTGGGTGACCTGGGCATGCACGTGTGCGCCGTCCCGTTTCGCGCGGGCTGGGAGCCCCGCAACGTGCGGGCCGTGCTGTCGAACATCGTGCCGCAGCGTCCGGATGGCCACGGCGCGCAGGTTCCATGCGATACGTGGGACAATGCGACGTTGCTGTGCGAGGGATGTGATCCGGCCACCGGCGAGTCGTTTCCCATGACGTTCAAGATGCAGCGCATCGCGCCTGGAGAGAAGAACACGTGGTACCTCGAGATCCTGGGTACCCGCACCTCCGTCCGCTTCTCGACGCGCGACCCGAAGCGGCTGGAACTGCTGGAGTACGCGGGCGGTGAGCCGGTGTGGGGGCAGGTGCAGACCGGCTACGAGACTGCGTTCCAGACCGTTTCCGGGGCGATTTTCGAGTTTGGCTTCTCGGACGCCATCCTGCAGATGTGGGCCGCGTTTCTGCACGAACTGGTCACCGGTCAGCCTCCGGCACGCTTTGCCGGCTGCGTCACACTCGACGAGGTGACGCGCAGTCACCACCTGTTCACGGCGGCCCTGGCGTCGCACGCCAACCAGAGTGTCGAGCCGGTCTGCCAAGATCGGGCTTGACCGGCGTGCCGGCCAGCGCCGACTCGGTGGCCGCCAGGACGCGGTCGACGTTCGTCCGCAACCCAGATCGTGCCCATGGGCCCTGTCGCCTCCCGTCGTGCACGTGCCTCTATTCTGGCAGGTTGCGGCACCCCTCCCTACACCAGAGCCACCTGCGATGCACTATAATGGTTCTGCCGGTGCCTCGCTGCCCAGGACTTATCACACAGGAGAACGAGTCGTGCCCATCACACGAATGACGCTGAAGATGCTGTTCCCGGCCGCCACGCTTATGTTTGTCGCCCTCACCGCGCCGGCCGCGGCACAGGAAGGGGATGTGTCCGAGCCCCGCAGCCCGGGCCACGAAGTGATCCGCCTGTTCAACGGCAGCGATCTGTCGAATCTGGTGACCTGGCTGAGCGATACCAAGTATGAGGATCCTCGGAACGTGTTCTCCGTGCAGGACGGCATGCTGCACATCTCGGGTGACGGAGGGGGCTACATTCGCACGAAGGAAGCGTATCGCGATTACCATCTGGTCATCGAATTCCGATGGGGCGAACGCACCTGGGGCGGCCGCGAGAACTGTGCTCGTGACAGCGGCATCATCGTGCACTGTGTCGGGCCCGATGGAGGGTACGGCAATGTCTTCATGGCCGGCTTTGAAGCGCAGATGATCGAGGGGGGCACGGGCGATTTCATTATCGTGCCCGGCAACCAGTCGGACGGGACGCCGATCCCCATCTCGCTGTCGGCGGAAGTCACCACCGACCGGGACGGCGAAGCGGTCTGGCAGAAGGGGGGCGCGACGCGGACTTTCACGAGCGGCCGCGTCAACTGGTACGGGCGCGATGTCGACTGGGCCGATACGCGAGGATTCCGCGGCCGGGAGGATGTTGAGAGCCCGTTCGGCGAATGGACCCGCATGGACGTCATCTGCGACCAGGGGCGCATCGTCATCCTGGTCAACGGTGTCGTCGTGAATGCAGGCTTCGACGCCTCGCACTGTGCCGGCCAGATTCTGCTGCAGAGTGAGTTTGCCGAGGTTGTGGTGCGTCGCTGGGAGCTGTGGCCGATCGGCCAGGCGCCGGCGTACGAGCCTTTCAAAACGGTGGTCGTGCCGGTCGGACCGGACAATCCGCGCAACAGCGAAGCGGCGATCATCCCGCTCCAGGACGGCACGCTGCTGCTGGGCTGGACCGAGTTCTATGCGGGCGACGGAGCCGACCACGGTCCCGCACGGATCTCCGGCAAGGTGTCGCGCGACGGCGGATGGACGTGGGGCGACAAGTACACGCTGGTCGAGAATGACGGCGGCTGCAACGTGATGGAGGTGAACTTCCTGCGGCTCACCGATGGCCGGATCGCACTGTTCTATTGCCAGAAGAATACGGAGAGCAGCGACTGCCGCGTGATGATGCGGGTGTCGAGCGACGAGGGGCGGACGTTCGGCGCGCCCCAACAACTCAGCGCGGACGGCAAGTACACGGGGCTGACCAACGGCCGCTCCACCCGCCTGGCGTCGGGACGGATTCTGCTCGAGGCCTGGGAGAACGGCGACAGCTACTGCTACCTCTCGGACGACGACGGCCAGACGTGGCGCGAGTCGCAGCGCGTCAACCCGGGCCACGGCTCGTGGGAGCCGGCCTGCATCGAGCTGGGGGACGGCCGGGTCCTGATGCTGATGCGGACCGGGGACGGGGGGCAGTTCCAGAGCTATTCAGCCGACGGCGGTGAAACGTGGAGTGACCCCGTATTGTCACAGCTTGTCGGAACCGCAGCGCCGGTGTCGATCTCCCACGTGCCGATCACGGGCGATCTGCTGGCGATCTGGAACCACAACCCGGACACGGCCGACGCGCAGAACCGGAACCGTACGCCGCTGACGGCGGCGATCTCGCGGGATGCCGGGACGACTTGGGAGAACTTCCGCAACATCGAAGAGGCGCCGGGGGACGCCTGGGCGTATCCGGCCGTGACCTGGGTGGGCCAGCAGGCGTTCCTCACGTACTTCAACTACCAGGGCGGGCACTCGCTGCAACTCAAAATCCTGCCGGCGGACTGGTTTTACGGCGGCCACGGCGCGTCGCTCGGCGCGGTGCTCGACCTGTTTAATGGCCGGAACCTGGACGGCTGGCGCGTCAAAGGGGACGCGGGGGGGTATTGGCAGGTCGGGACGGCGTCGCTCGCCCCCGATGATCCGCGGGAACTGGTGGTCGATCCGGCGGGCAACGAGCTTATCAACGCCCAGCGGGGCGGGCACGATCTGTACAGCGAACTGGAGTTCGGCGACGCGGTGGTCGAGGTGGAGGTGATGGTCCCGCGCGGATCGAATTCGGGGATCTACATCATGGGTGAGTATGAGATCCAGATCTACGACAGCTTCGGCCGCGAGACGCTGACGCAGGGTGACATGGGGGCCATCTACAGTGCGGCCGCGCCGAGCGTTCAGGCCTGCCGGGCGCCGGGCGAGTGGCAGAGCTTCCGGATCCGCTACCGCGCGCCGCGCTTCGACGCGGCAGGCAACAAGACGGCTCCGGCCTGCCTTGAAGAGGTGGTGTTGAACGGCGTGGTGATCCAGAAGGACGTCGAAGTCCAGGGGCCCACGGGCGGCAGCCTGCGGAACCGCGAAGCGCCGCGCGGGCCGCTCATGTTCCAGGGTGACCACGGCCCGGTCGCCTATCGCCACATCCGCGTCCGGCCCCTCAATTGAACTCGAAACAGGCATGTCGAAACAGGCATGTCGAAACAGGCATGTCCATGGATGTCGTCCTGCTGTCGCGAATACAGTACGCGCTGATCATCACGTTCTACTGGGGTTTTCGTGGCCGGGTCGCGACGGGTACCGACGAGTACTGAATCGCGTGCCGTGGTGGTATGTGGGGTTGTGTGAACGGCCGCGCCGCACTGGCAGGTTGGGCCGGTCGCAGGCGACCGGCCCGCGCGGGCGTCCTGGCCCGCGGCTTGTTGATCGCCAAAAGCGTGGTATCCTTTTGGATTCGGACACACAGTCACCCCGCGGGTAGTCGTATGTTGCATCAGATGGAACTGGTCAATGGCAAGGTAACGCGCAACGATCAGTCGATCGGCAATGTGCATGTGTACGTGAATCCGGACGAGCAGGAGCGCAGATACCTGATCGACACGCTCAAGATCGACGAGCATACGCTGACGTCCGCCCTGGACCCGGACGAACTGGCCCGTCTGGAGTCGGAGCCGGAGCATGTGGCGATAATTTACAAGCGGCCGCGCAACTATTCGAGCGAGGAGGAGTTCGTCTTTCGCGTGGCCTCCACCGGACTGTTCCTGTTCGCCGACAAGCTCGTGATCGTCGCCGATGACATGCCGTTGTTCCAGGGCAAGGCTTTTGCGAAGATAACCTCCCTCCAGGAACTCGTCCTGCGGAACATCTACAGTTCCATCTTCCACTTCGTCGAGCACCTGAAGGTGATCAATGCGGTGTCGGAGTCGCTGGAGGATCAGATCGCCGCCTCGATGCAGAACAAGTACCTGCTGAATCTGTTCGGTCTGGAAAAGAGCCTGGTGTACTATCTCAATGCGATCAACACCAACGCCAAACTGATCGAGCGACTCAAACACTCGGCGCTCAAGATCGGATTCAGTGCGGAGAATCTTGAGTTCATTGAGGACATGCTGATTGAGAACAGCCAGTGTTACGAACAGGCGGAGATCTACTCGAACATTCTGACCAGCATGATGGACGCGCGGGTCTCCATTGTGAACAACAATCTGAACTGGCTCATGAAGACTCTGACAACCATCACGATCGCGATCATGCTGCCCACTTTCGTGGTTAGTCTGTTCTCGATGAACGTGGCCATTCCAGGGGAAAACAATCCTCTGATGTTCTGGATCATCATCGTGCTGGCCAGCCTGTCGGTGCTGGCCGTGCGGCTGGTATGGTGGTGGAAGCAATGGTGAGTGGTGACGCATACCAGGAGGACGAAGTGCCCGGGCAAGTGAAAGGTGGCGACATGGCCAGACGGTCGGAAACGAGGAAGGTCACGGTGGCGCACGCACCTGGATTGCATGCGCGCCCTTGCCTGGCGATCGTCAACACGGTACGCCGCTTCCAGTCGGAAGTGACGATCTGCAACGGCGACAAGGTGGCCAATGCCGCCGAGATTCTCGAGATCATGTCGCTGGGCGTCCCGCAGGGCACCGAGGTCACACTGCACGCCAAGGGGCCGGATGCGCTGGAAGCGATCGACACGCTGGAGAAACTCTTCGTCGACAATTTCGGCTTCGAGAGCTGACCGTCGGCCAATCGCCTGCTCACAGTTCCGCCTGCCGGGTTGTGTGGGACTGACCGCTCCCGGCCGCGGCGCCGTCGGGTGCGGTGCCGTCGGGCGATTGCGCCGAGGGCGCCGCAAACGCGGACACCGCCCGGGCTGGCTGTACCTGGTGCGGCACAACGCGCGCTTCCGGGACGACCGCCCGCGGATTGAGAACGATCAGTTCGCCCTCACTCACGCCGTCCTTGGCTTCCACCATGTTGCCGCTGGCACCCACATCGAGGACTGCGCTGGTCGGGTCCACGCCGGTGATGCCGACGAGCAACGGCCGGCGCTCAAATCCACTCTCGGTTGCGACCCAGCACACATATTCTTCAGCCTGCTGTTCGACAATTGCCGCGATGGGAACCATCAGGACGTCGGGCAACGTCTCCAGCACGATTTCGCACTTGGCGCTCATCCCCGGACGCAGATTCTCGCCGCTCCCGTCGATCCGGACAACGGCCGGGTACTGCCGGATGTTGCCCGTGCGGAAGTCAGGAGGGGCCGGCTGATTCGCGATGCTCTCCAGCCGGCCCTGGAAAGTTCTGCCCTGAATGGTGACCCGCGCCGGCAGGGGCTGCCCGGTGCTGGCGGCGCGCTGCAATGCGTGCCCCAACGCATCCACGCTCGATTCGTGGACATTGAACTTCACCTGCATCTGGGACAGGTCGGGCAGTCGCAAGATGTTCTGTCGTTCCCGCACGGCCGCCCCCAGTTCAATCTGGGATTGCTCCGATCGGCCGTGGTGGTCAGTCGCGTTGGCATAGACGGCCATCCCATCCGCGGGTGCCGTGATGACGCATTTCTCCAATTGCGACTCGAGTCGCTTGAGCCGTGATTCTTCCAGCGCGAACGAGGCCTTTTCCGAGTTGACCGCCGCCTCTGCCGAGTCGCGTTTGCTCTCCAGTTCCTGGACCATTTTGACCTTCGTGTACTTGACCAGCACATCCTTGGCCGTGTGGGCGGAATCCAGTTCCAACTGCGCCCGCTGCACGGAGAACGTCTGGCTGGCCAGATCCAGCGCGCTGATGTAGCCCTTGCGGAACATCCGCTCCGAATGCTCGAGCGTATTCTGTGCGGAACGCAGGTTCTCCGAGGCGATGGTAATGCTGCTCTCCACGGTCAACAACTCCGTCACGAAAGTACCTTCCAGGTACTCCTGCACGGCAATCGTGGCTGCCGCAAAGTCCTTTTCGGCCTGGATCATCGACGCCCGGGCCTTCTCGTAGGCGATCTTCTGCGTGTTGACCTGCTCCTCTAACGCGGAGGAATCCAGCTCGACCAGCTTGTCCCCCTGCATCACCTCCTCCCCATCCTCGACAATCCACAGGATGGCGCTGCCCCCCGCCACTTCGCACTTGAGATCGATGTTCACTGCGCTCTCGACGTTCCCTTCCGCCACCAGGATCACCGCCAGCTCGCCACGCCCCACCGGCCTGGTCTGCAAGTCGCGATTCACCCGCGGGCTGCGACTCAGCGCATACCGCACCGCGGCCCAACCGGAGACGACCAGGACCGTCGCGGCCACCAGCACGAAGACCAGCCCGCGTGGCCAGACGCGTCGCCGCCGTACCACAGTCTGCGGACGTACCAGACCCTGTAAATCGGATTCCTGGGGCTGGGACGCGCTGTCGGCATGTGGAGCAGATGTGGACATCGTGTAGTATCCTGTGGGTCGAATGGGAATCGGCCGCCGGGCGTGGTACCTGGATCGGCCCGTTTCCGGCCGCGGCGCCTGGCGCAGTTCCCCTACTCATATTATTAACACTCATCGGCCGGTGCAGGTTTCTGAACCACTGCTCTTGCTTCGTCACGACATGGCGCACACCCGTTCAGGCATGCCAGCACGGGATCCTGACTGATCGGGGGAGCAGGAGCCGGCGAGCAGGTACGGGCTCCGAAGCCGTCAGCCGGTGCCGCAGGCATGAGTGGCTGGCTCGAGGTGGTAGCGGACCTCTGCTAAAACAGTGGATAATACAGTGGATAATATGGAGTCCGTTAGTTGCTCGGAGGAAGTGATGATGACACGCATCTGTTCTTTACGAGTGCTCTATAAAGTGCTCTTCATGTGGTGTGGTTGCGGACTTGTGGCGGCTGCCGCGGCCGTGGCGGGCGAGACGATTTTCGACAGCGTGTGCCAGGAGGCGCAGGGGGTGTCCCGCGGATCGCTGGCAGCGCCGCTGTCGCCGGAACAGTGGCAGGCCACCGTGGCGGAGCGGCGGGAGATGTGGCGCGAGATGCTGGGCCTGTCACCGCTGCCGCCGCGCACGCCGCTGGAGGCTACCGTGACCGGTGTGCTGGAACGCGGCGACTATGTGGTGGAAAAAATCCACTTCCAGAGCATGCCGGGAGCCTATGTGGCTGGGAACCTCTACCGGCCGGCGCAGATCACGCAGCCGCTGCCCGCCGTCCTCTACATGTGCGGGCACACCAAAGGCAAAGTCAGCGCTACGTACCAGGCCAACCCGCGCTGGTTCGGCCAGCACGGCTACGTGGCACTGGTGCTGGACCCGATCCAACTCGGTGAATGCCAGGGGCTGCACCACGGCACCTATCGGGAAGGACGCTGGGATTGGCCCAGCCGCGGTTATACACCGGTGGGGACCGAGGTCTGGAACGGCATGCGGGCGCTGGACTACCTGGAGACCCGCGCCGACGTCGATGCAGAGCGGATCGGAGTGACCGGCTTGAGCGGCGGCGGCGTGGTGTCGTGGTGCCTGGGCGCCGCTGACGAACGGGTCAAGGTCGTCGTGCCGGTATGCCAGACCGGGAGCACGGAACAGGTCGTGGTCGATCGGGCGACCGATGGCCACTGCGACTGCGCGTTCTGGATCAACTATTACCGCTGGTGCTGGCCCGACGTCGGCGCGCTGATCGCCCCCCGCGCGCTGCTGATCGCGTCAGGCACTGAAGATGTGCTCTGGCGCCCCACTGCCTTCCGCGATGTGGCGCACCGGATCCGGCACCAGTACGTGGCGCTGGGGGAGTCCAGCAAGTTCGAGCTGGTCGAAGACCTCACACCCCACGGCTATACTCCCAAGCTGAGGCAGGCGATCTTCACCTGGTTCAACACGCATCTGAAGGGGGATCCGACGCCGGTCGCGGACGACGTCACCGAGCATGTCGAGCCGGAGGAGAACCTGCTGGTATTCGGTGGCCGGTTGCCGGAGAACGACCAGATGCGGCAGATCGATACGCTGCTGGTCAAACGCGCGGAACTGCCGGCCGTTACCGACGCGGCGGCGTGGGCCGCGTATCAGGAGGCGACGATCAAGCGGCTGCGCGGACTGACGTTCCGCTATATCCCGCCGGACTGCACGCCCCGCGTACGGGACGTCCGCCAGGACGGGAGCGAGCCGGGGATCTGGTTCGGCAGCGACGTCTTCGATACGGCCGACGGGCTGACGCTGCACATGAAGACCGCCCGTCCGCTCTCGGCGGCGCCGCCGCGGCCTACGGTCGTATACGCGATCCAGCCGGACGCGCAGAGCACTTTTATGGGCGGCGGATCCTCCCGGCCGCGAGTGGACGCCTCGTGTGCGACCGCCGGCGTGGAGGTGCGCAACACGGGTGTCACCTCGGTCGGCCCCGGCTATCTGTGGACCTTGCGGCGCGTCTATCCGCTCCTGGGCCAGACGTTGCCGGAGCGGCAGATGCACGATCTGCTGGCTGGTGTGGCGTTGGTACGCCGCGCCCCGGACACAGGGCCCATTGCCGTGTTTGGCCAGGGGTATACGGCACCGCTGGCCATCTATGCCGCACTGCTCGACCCGCAGGTGAGCGAGGTCATCCTGGCCAGCCCGCCGGAGAGCCACGAGGATCCGCAGACGCCGGAGTTCCTGGGCATTCTGCGCATCGGCGATCTGCCGCAGAACCTGGCCCTGCTCTATCCGCGGCCCATCACGTTCGTCGGCAGCGTACCGCCGGCCTACGAATGGACGCGGCAGCTGTATGAGAAGTTGGGTACCGCCGACCGCATTCGCGTCGTCGAGAGCGTGCAGCAGTGGCGGCCGCTCTAGCCGCCGCGGGCCGCGCATCAGCGCTCCGCAAGGGTGAACTCGGGGAGCCGGACGATGGCACCGCCGTCGAGCGCGGACTGATGGGCACAGATGCCCACGCACGTCCAGTTGGCGGACGTGACCGCGTTGGGGACGGGGTCGCGGTCCGTGGCCAGCGCCGTCAGGAACTCGTGGACCAGGTGGGGGTGCGAACCGCCGTGGCCCCCACCCTGGACGAACGATAGATGCTCAGCATCCTGGATCGAACGGGTGAAACAGCGGATGGGTTCGGGCAGCAGGTGCGCGAAGTCGGGCACCTCCACCGGCGCAGCGATCTCGGGCTCCGGTTTCTTGGCCGTGTGCATCACGTGCGGTTTGCCTTCGACCAGCGTCCATTCGAAACTCTTCTTGGTCCCGTAGACATCGAAGCTCTCGCGATACTGCCGCGCCGTGTCGTAGAGTGCGCGCCAGATGTGCGCCACCACGTCGGAATCCAGGATCTTGATGTGGCACGTCTCCACCGCGAACCGGTTGCCGGACTTCTGCTGGATGTCCTCCCGCACCGTGCCGGAGCCGAGACAGGTCACGTATTCGGCACGCGCGTCCAGCAGACCGAGGCAGGGGCTGACGACGTGGGTGGCGTAGTGCATGGGGATCATGCGTTCCCAGTACTCCGGCCAGCCGTCCATGTCCTGCGGGTGGGAAGCCTGCAGGTACTGGATCTTGCCCAGTTCCCCTTTCTGGTAGAGGTCCTTCAGGAACAGGAACTCGCGCGAGTAGACGACGGTTTCGGCCATCATGTACTTCAGGCCCGTGCGGCGGACGAGCTCGACGATCTGGCGGCACTCGTCAACGGTGGTCGCCATCGGCACCGTGCACATGACGTGCTTGCCGGCTTCGAGCGCCGCGATGGACATGGGCGCGTGGTCGGGAATGGGCGAGTTGATGTGCACGAAATCCACTTGCGGATCGGCCAGGACATCGGCATAGCGCGTATAGCGTTTCGGCACACCGAAGGTGTCGCCGATCTTGCCCAGCCGCTCAGCGTTGCGCTGGCAGATGGCGTACATGTTCGCGTTCGGATGGCGCTGGTAGATCGGAATGAACTCGGCGCCGAAGCCAAGGCCGATGATGGCCACATTGAATTGTTTGTCGTTCATGTTACGTCCATCCATTTCGAGACACGCGTGCCCGGGGTGACTGGGACCGGTCGTACGACGCTGCCGGCCGGCGGCGTTCTCCGCTCCGGCCTGCACGCTCTGATTGTACCTGCTTGTGATACGGGTTCAATTCGGTTAGTTTTTGAGGAACCGTCCCGTGTACAAGGAGAGATCTGATGAGTGCTGATCCTGTGGCATCCACCACTGCGAATGTGCCCTGGTATCGCGAACTTTCGGGTTACCACTGGTTCGTGTTCATCGTCTGTACCTTGGCCTGGATGTTCGACTGTCTCGATCAGCGATTCTTTGTGCTGGCCCGAGGGCGCGCGCTGGAAGAACTGCTGGGTAATCCAGAACAGGTGAAGTGGTACGGGTCAGTAGCCACCTCGCTGCTGTTGATTGGCTGGGCTACCGGCGGGTTGATCTTCGGCGTGATGGGTGACCGCCTGGGGCGGACCAAGACGTTGATGGCCACCGTCGGCGCCTACTCGCTGTTTACAGGGCTCTCGGCCCTGTCGGTGGCCTGGTGGGACTTCTGCCTGTACCGGTTCCTTACGGGGCTGGGCATCGGCGGCGCCTTCTCCGCAGCCGTGACCCTGCTGGCCGAGGAGATGCCGACACGGGCGCGGCCCCACGCGCTGGGGCTGATGCAGGCCCTGTCGGCCATCGGTAACATCTCGGGGTCGCTGCTCGGGGCCGTGTTCCTCACCAAGTCCCTGTCCGTGGGCTGGTCGATACTGCCTGACGGTGAGTTCCACGGCTGGCGGATCCTGTTTGTGGTGGGCATGCTGCCCGCGCTGCTGATCGTGCCCATGATGCTTTACATTCGCGAGCCGGCAAGTTGGCTGGCAGCGCGTGAAGCGGCGCGGCAGGGGCAGGCGGCCGGGAATCAGGTCAAGCTCGGCAGTTGGCGCGAGATGTTCAGCGACCCGCTCTGGCGCAAGAACCTGATCGTAGGCGTGCTGCTGGTCACGGCCGGTGCCGTCGGTCTCTGGGCGATCGGCTTCTGGACCCCGGAACTGATTCGGGATGTGCTCGCTAACAGCGCGAAGGCCGATCCGGCGACCGGTCTGGTCGACGCGGATCAGCTGCGGGCGCACCAGGATGAGGTGGCTTCGTATGCGCTGGCCCTGCAGGATGTCGGCGCGTTTCTGGGTATGATCGCGTTCACGGCAATCACGGCACGGATCGGGCGGCGCAAAGCATTTGGCCTGTCGTTCCTGGCCTGTTTCATCGTCGTCTTCGGCGTCTTCGGGTTCATGAACCAAGAGTGGCAGATCTACTTGTTCGTCCCGCTGGTAGGGTTCACGACGCTCACAGTGTTTGGCGGCTATGCGATCTATCTGCCCGAGATCTTCCCGACCCGATTGCGCAGCACGGGCACCAGCCTGTGCTACAATGCCGCCCGCTATCTGACGGCGATCGGCGTGTTCACGATGGGGTCTCTGACCCTGCTGTTCAATTGGCTGGAGTTTGCCGAGCCGTTCCGGTGGGCAGCGTGCAGCGTGGCCTTCATCTTCCTCGCCGGTATTGCCGTGTTGCCGTTCGCCCCGGAGACCAAGGGACAACCACTGCCCGAGTAATCCGCTGCTTCCAGCCGTCTGCCGGCAGGAACCGGGGGCGTCCGTCCCGGCCGAGTGTCTGGCTGGGCGGCATCGGTGCTGGGGAAGTGGGGTGATCAACGAACTCGGATACGATCCCCTATTCGGCAGCGAGCAGTGGCAGCGAGCGGCGGACGACGAACCGGCACGGCCGGTCGGCCTGCCGTTGTACAGCAACGGCCAGGTAGTGCCGATCGTCAAGTATCTGCTGATGGAACTGCCATTGCTGCGGGGCGTCTGATGCGGTCGCGTCCTGCACGAGAATCGGCCGACCGTCTGGCTCAAAGGAGAACGAGAGGGCGGAGAACCGCAGGGACAGCCCCAACCCGCGCGCCTTGGTATAGGCTTCCTTCACGGTCCAGCGGCGGAGCAGGAACTGCTGTTGGTGCGAGGGATCTGTGTCGTGGAATACGCTGAGTTCGGTGGGCGAAAGACAATGCCGGGCGATCCGGCAATCGACCTCACGCGCGAGCGACTCGACATCGACGCCCACCGCCTGCGAGTGAGTCACGGCGCAGGCCACCAGGGCGTCCGCGTGCGAATGGTTGAACTGCAGGTGGGCCAGACCCAGCCGGGGTGCCACGTACGGCTTGCCGTGCTCGGTGGTCGCAAACTCCCAGTCGTGCGCGCCGAGCACGGCATACTGTGACAGCACGGTGCGGACCAGGGCTCGCGCCAGTAGGAACTGGCGGCGGGCCCGGTCGAACAGGAAGCGGTCGTAGCGGGTGCGTTCGCCGGCCGAGAGCAGCGCCAGATACAGCGGGTGCACGGTGTCCCAGGGTGGGTCATCGGCCAGGCAGTACCAGATGTGCACTTCGTCCGCTGTCAGGACCGCCGTCATTGTCAGGCTCTCCGAAGGCACCACAGATGGACCGAGCACCTTCGCTCAGCTCACGAGACACCCCCACCTCGCGAGTTTACCCCGCAAAACAGCCCCTGCCGCGGTACGTGGGCGAAGTTGCATTCCGGGCAGCAGCTTCCATCACGCATTTTCCATTTTCCAGTTGTAGCGGAACCTGCCACCGGTAACGACGTCGCGACCCGGGGCCGCCGGTCCCTCAGCCATCGCTCCGGACGACCTGCCCGCGCTCCGCGCGCCCAGGCAATGCGTGCCTGCCCACCCCTCGAACCAGGCTACCCCCCCGCCGGGGTGAATCGCCTGAAACTTCTCTTTGCCCAGCAGATGGATTCGTATAGAGTGGTGCCGTTCGATGTGACGTTTGCGCGGCCATTCCGGTCTGATCCAGTGTATTGATCCAGCATACCGGGGGGCAGGAGAGGATGTCGCCGGAGTGGGCATCCAGCGCGACGGCGTACGACACGGGGCGAGAACCAGGGACGGTTACGGATGAAGAACTTCTGCCGCGCCTTGCGTGAGGCGCTCTGCTACTGGCGGTCGATTGTACTGGCCACGGGCTGTTCGCTGATCGTGGCCGCCTTGTGGGGTGGCAACATTGGGGCGTTATTTCCGATCATCCAGGTGACACTGGGCGAGGAAACGCTGCAGCAGTGGGTGGACGGGAAGATCGCGGCAGCGGAAGAGGGCATATCCCGGCTTGCGGGGGAGATCGCGGCGTTGGAGGCCCGGAGTGCGGTGGCCGGCGCTGACGAGCAGCGGCAGCTGGCGGCCCGTCACGCACAGCTTGCCAGTGAGCGGTCGAATCAGGAAGCTTCGTTGGCTTCCGCGCTTCGCCTGCGGCCGCTCATCTACCGGTTGTGCCCGACCGATCCCTTCCTGACCGTTGTCGCCGTGATCGTGGTGCTGATGGTGAGCACGCTCATCAAGCACGTGTTCATGCTCATCAACACGATGTTGATTGCGCGCGTCTCCATCAACATCGCGCGCGGCACGCGGATGCGGATCTTCGAGCGGGCGATGCACATGGACCGGGCGGGCTTCGCCAAATACGGCACGAGCGGGTTCACGATGCAGATCTCCGCGACGACCGATATGCTGGCCACCGGCATTATGGAGGTCTATGGAGGCGCCATTCGTGAGCCGCTGAAGATCCTGGCCTGCCTGGCTGGTGCCTGCCTGATTTCCTGGCGTCTGCTGGTGCTGTCATTGATCATCGCGCCGCTGGTCACCTATGTGATTGTGTGGCTCAGCAAGCGGATCAAGTCCGTGTCGCGCCGGGCGCTGGAACAGGCGCGGAGTTTCCAGCACGTGATGCTGGAGGCTTTTGGCAGCATTCAGACTGTGCAGGCCTATGGCATGGAGCGGACAGAGCAGCGGCGGTTTGAGCGAACGACGCGCGAGCTGCTGCGGCTGCAGCTGAAGGGGGCGTTCTACAATGCCTTAACGCGTCCCGTGACGGAACTGCTGGGCATCGGCATGGTGGGCACGACGATCATCATCGGCGCCTATCTTGTGCTGTATCACGAAACCCACCTGTTCGGGGTTCGCATCACCGACACGCCGCTGAGCGTCTCGACGATGATGGTGTTCTTCGGACTACTGGTAGGTGCCAGCGATCCTGTGCGCAAGCTGTCCACCGTGTTCACGGGAGTCAATTCGGGCGTGGCGGCGGCGGACATGCTCTATCCGCTGCTGGACCGCGTGCCGCTGATCCAATCCCCTCCTGCGCCGCGCGCGGCGGCCCGGCCGCACAGCAAGCTGGAGCTGCGGGAGCTGTCGTTTGCCTACCTTGAACAGGACTACGTGTTGCAGAACATTAATCTGGAAATCCCCTTCGGATCCAAGATCGCGCTGGTGGGTGCCAACGGAAGCGGCAAGTCGTCGCTGATCCACTTGATCTGCCGGTTCTATGACCCGCAGCAGGGCGCTGTGCTACTGGACGGAGTGGATCTGCGGGAACTGGCGCTGGACGACGTGCGCTCCCGGATCGGACTGGTCACTCAACAGACCGAACTGTTCAACGACACCATTCTGTACAATATCCGCTACGGTTCACTGCATGCCTCGGACGAGCAGGTGCGGCAGGCGGCAGAAATGGCCCACGCCCACGAGTTCATCATGACCTTCCCGGAACAGTATGCCACGCGCGTCGGCCAGTCCGGCCAGCGGCTCAGCGGCGGTCAGCGGCAACGCATCGCCCTGGCACGCGCCTTTCTGCGGAATCCCGAAATCCTGATCCTCGACGAAGCCACCAGCCAGATTGACGTCGAAAGCGAGAAACTCATCAATCAAGCGCTGACCGAGTACAGCAAGCACCGGACCCTCATCATGATCACACACCGGATGGCCAATCTCTACCTGGCCGATCGCGTGTACGAACTCGAACGCGGCTGCATCCGGCTGCGGGAATCACGGCAGATGCAGGTCGCGTGAACAATAACGGATGGACAATGACGGATGACGAATGACGGAAGCACGAAGGAATAACGAAGGAATAATGTCAATGCGAGCTGAAATCAGTACCGCGGGCATGTTGTCATTCGCCCTTCCTTCGTGCTTCCGTCATTCGTCATCCGTCATTGTCCATCCGTTATCTTCACGCCGCTCTGCGCACTTCTGCTGCCGGCCGGCTCAGCAGATTGAGCGTATCGAGCATGTTCCCCGCCTGATCGTAGAACTGTAACAGACCGATGTCCATCATCCACATGGCGAACAGACCGCCCGCTCGGTAGCAGTGGGCAACGTGCCGACCGCCCTCCACTCGGACGTGTTCTTCGAGGGCGTGATAGCGCGGGATACGGACCCCATGCTGATTGAAGTGGTGGACTACGAGTTTCCTGACACCGGCGGCCGAGATGGTCGGTTCCATAAGCGTTTCCTGTCTCGTCATGTGGCGAAGCACGCACCTTGTATCTGTTATCGGCAATCGCGCCCAGGCCGCTTGCAGGCACCCGATTTCCGGCTCACTCCACCCAGGCGTTGCAGCTTGCCTGATTCCGCGTCTCGGGACAACCGGTACGGACGACGGGCCCCGCGCCGCGCTCGCTGCTCATTTCACGCGACCGTCCGGATGTGGCTTGCGCATCTGGGCAGGGCGGCAAATTCGCGTAGAATGAAAGCTGGACTGGATCACCCGGGCGCCGCGAACTCCGTCGGCCGCGGATGAGTCGCGGCGCGCTGCCCGACGCTCTGTAGGGCTAGAGGGGGGCGAGATCACCGCAGCAAGGGAGGAGCACTGGGTGACGACAATTGCCGAGGTCAACAGTGGAAACGAAGCGTTGTGTGCCGATCAGTGCATGCGGATCCATCAGTTGATGGTGCGGGCCCGGGTGCTGGACGAGCGCATGATCCAGATGAGCAAGTCTGGGGAAGGCTATTTCTGGATTGGGGGACCGGGCGAGGAAGCGTTCAATGTGTGTCTGGGCCTGCAGTTGAAGAAGGGGTGTGGTCCGGACTACGACTTCCTGCATCTGCACTATCGCAGCCTAGCGACGTTGCTGGCGATGGGGATGCCGATGTTGGACGCGACGCGGCAAGCGGCGGTCCGGATCACCGATCCGCATTCGATGGGGCGCAACTTCCTGGGGCATTCCGCGCTGCGGAAATGGAATGTCGTGCCGGTCAGTTCGGTGGTGGGGGCCAAGTTTGCCATGGCGCCGGGAACCGCGCTGGTACAGAAACGCCACGGTGGTGACGGCGTGACGGTAGTGGTGGGCGGGGACGCGGGCTCGAGCCAAGGGGACTTCGCAACGTGCATGATCTGGAGCACGCGTCCCGGGCAGGAGCTGCCCGTCCTGATGATTGTGACGAACAACCAGTGGGGCATCTCGACACCGATGCGGTCGCAGCACAGCGAGCAGCACATTGTGGACCGGGGGGAGCCGTTCGGGATTCCGGGCGAGGTGGTTGACGGCAACGACCCGATTGCCAGCTGGCATGCCCTGCGGCGCGCACTGCAGTGGTGCCGGCGCAAGCGCCGCCCGTTCATGCTTGAGTCGCAGGTATCGCGCCTGCACGGCCATTCGTCGTCCAGCGGTGCGATGCGGGTGGAGAATGAACCGGACTGTCTGGCGCTGTGGGAGACGAAACTGCTGGCGGCCGGTGTGTTGACACGGGCGTCGATCGACGAGCTGTGGGAGGCGGCCCGCGGGGAGGCGGCGGCGGCTGTGCAGCAGGCGCTCCAGGAACCGGAGCCCACGCCGGACGATGTGCGGCGGCACACGTATGCACCCAGCCCTGTCGATGTTGTGTATCCTGACGACTACACCGGTTTGCCGCACTGAGGATCTGGTCTGCATGGCGACGCTCGTTCAAGCCGTTCGCATGGCCTTGCATTATGGCGAGACCTATCTGGGAGTGACGGACATTCTGGGGGAGGATGTCGGGCCGCCACTGGGCGGCGTGTTCACGGCCACGCAGGGGCTCGAAACGGCGTGGAACACGCCGCTGGACGAACGCGGGATTGTCGGCGCGGCGATGGGCATCGCCTATGCCGGGGGGCGCCCGGTGGCGGAGATCCAGTTCTGCGATTACGGGTTCAACACGATCGACCTGTTGAAAGTGGCCGGCAATCAGCGGTGGGCCGGCGGCGGGAACTACGAGATGCCAATCGTGTTGATGACCCCCAGCGGCTCGGGGATTCGTGGCAGCCTGTATCACTCGCACAGTTTCGAGAGCTGGGCCAGCCGCCTGGCGGGCTGGAAGGTGGTGATGCCCAGCAATGCGCTGGATGCGTACGGCCTGATGCTGTCCGCCATCGTGGATCCGAATCCCGTCCTGGTGCTGCTGCCCAAGGCGCTGCTGCGCGTGCGCGGGGAGAAGCTGATTCCGGGCGAGCCGGCCGATCCGGAGTTGCTCAAGCAGCTGATCGACGCGCCGCTGGGGGACCGTACCGGCTGGCGGCCGCGGTGGCCGGATCTGGATGAGTACCTGGTACCGATCGGCACTGCGGACCAGGTGCGGGAAGGGACGCACGCCACGCTGGTAAGCTACGGGCGCACGCTGCCGCTGTGCGTCAAGGCGGCGGATCTGCTGCGCGAATCGGACGGTCTGACCTGCGATGTGATCGATTTGCGCAGCATCTTCCCTTACGACTGGAGAATGATCTCCCAGAGCGTATTGAAAACGGGGCGGGTGCTGTTTGTGAACGAAGACTCCGAAGTGACCAACTTTGGCGAGCACCTGCTGCGCCGCGTTGTGGAGGAGCATTTCTACGACCTGCTGGCGCGCCCGCGTGTGTTGCAGGGTCAGCACGTGCCGGGAATCGGCCTGAACCAGATCTACGAACAGAATACGGTGCCGCAGCTGCCGCATATCCTCGAGACGCTGCGCGCGGTGGCGACCGAGGAGGCGTAGTGCTGATGGACTACCGGGTGCCGGAATTAGGTGAAGGGGTCTACGAAGCCGAATTCGTGGAGTGGCTGGTGTGTGTCGGCCAGCAGGTGGAGCACGGCCAGAGTCTGGCGGAGGTGATGACCGACAAGGCCACGGTGGAGCTGCCCTCTCCCTTCACGGGGACCATTGACCAGGTAGCGGTGCAACCAGGCCAGACGGTGGAAGTGGGGCAGGTGATTCTGCGCTACACGCCGGTGGCGGGTGCGGCCGATGCGTTGGCTCCCTCCAGTCCCGTGGCCGTCGTATCGAAGCGGGCGGCCGCCACGTCGTTGACTCAGCCCGTGGCGGCCCGGGCCCGGCGCCAGCCTTTGCACACCGTGGGCCGCGCCCCAGATGAACCGGCGCGGCGTGCCGTCCAGGCCTCGCCCGCCGTGCGCTCGCTGGCCCGCGCGATCGGCGTCGAACTGCGCGACGTCCCCGCTAGCGGGCCGGACGGACGCGTACTGATCCAGGACCTCGGCCAGTACGTCCGCGCCTGGAAGGACCGGATGCCGAGGGGGAAGTCCGGCCGTGGCAACACCCTGGAGCTGGGAACGGCCGGCGAACGCATCAAGCTCCAGGGTGTGCGCCGCCTGATCGCTGAACACATGGTGCTGGCCAAGAAAACCATCCCGCACTACAGCTACATCGACGAGTGTGATGTGAGTGCGATGGTGGCGCTGCGGAACGAGCTGAAACGAGACTATTACGCGCAGGGCATCACGTTGACAAGCCTGCCGTTCTACGTCAAGGCGGCGGTGGCCGCGCTGCGCCACGTACCGCTGGTCAACGCGTCGCTCGATGAGCAGGCGGGGGAGATCGTCCTGCACGATGCCTATCACATCGGCATCGCCACGGCCACCGCCAAGGGACTGGTGGTGCCGGTCATCCGCGATGCCAACCGGTTCGATCTGGCGGGCCTCGCGCGGGAATGTGAACGGCTCATCCGGGCCGCACAGGCCGGCACCCTGTCGCGCGACGAGCTGCGCGGCAGCACGTTCACGGTCTCATCCGTGGGGAATATCGGCGGCCTGGTGTCGACGCCGATCATTCACCATCCGGAGGTCGGCATCGTCGCCATCGGCAAGGTCTTCACGCGACCCTCATACAATGACGCAGGCGACATTGTGCCGACCCGGATCGTCTACTTGTCGTTCTCGTTCGATCACCGTGTGGTGGATGGCGGGGTGGGGGCGATCTTCGGCAACACGATGATCGAACAGTTGAAAAAGCCCCACGCGCTCCTGGACGGATGAATCACGGATGAATCAGAGTCGCCCTATTCCCGGAACGTCACGCAGACGGGGGTGGGCAGATGGACCTGGTGGCCGGTCGGCGCGAGCTTCCCGCTGTGGCGATCAATCCGGAAGACGACCACGCTGCCGCTGTTCTGATTCGCCGCCAGCAGAAACGTGCCGGTCGGATCGATCGCGAAGTTGCGTGGTTCCTCACCGAGCGTGGAATGGTGGGCGACGGCGGTGAGCCTTCCCGATTGCGGGTCGACCGCGAACACGGCGATGCTGTGGTGCCCGCGGTTCGAGCCGTACACGAACCTGCCATCCGGCGAAACGGCGATTTCGGCCGTGGAATTCTTGCCCGTGAAGCCGGCCGGCAAGGTCGAGATGTCATGGATGGCCGTCAAGCTGCCGTTCCCGGCATCGTAGGTGAACGCCGTGACCGTCGAATTCAACTCGTTGATCAGATAGCCCCACTTGCCTTGGGGATGAAACGCAAAGTGGCGCGGGCCGGCGCCAGGTGTCACGGTGGCGGCCGGCAGGGCGGGATTCGGGATGAGCTGGCCGTGGTCCGCGTCATACTGGTAGATCATGACCTGGTCGGTGCCCAGGTCTGCCGCCAGGACGTAGCGGCCAGCCGGATCGACGTTCACGCAGTGCGCGTGCGGTCCCTCCTGCCGCGCCGGATTGACACTCGCACCCCGGTGCTGTTCAAACGAACTCGCCGCCTCCAGTTGCCCGTCCGGCCGAAGGGGCAGGACCACCACGCTGCCGCCCGAGTAGTTGGCGGCCAGCACGTGGCGGCCGGCCCGGTCGACGCACACATGGCAGGGGCCGGGACCCTGCGAGGACTGGCAATTGAGCAGTGTCAGCCCACCCGTCTGCGGATCGATGGCATACGCGCAAATCGCGCCGGCACGCTGGCCGGCATAGTCGCCCGACTCACTGACGCTGTACAGGAACCGCCCGCTGGGGTGCAGCGCCTGGAATGAAGGGGCCCGGATCCCCGCGACGGCTCCGACTTCGCTCAACGCGCCGGTCGCCGGATCGAACCGGTAGATGTAGATCCCCGGTTCGTCTTCCGGCGCATAGGTGCCCACATAGACGAACATCGGCTCGGCGCCAGACACGGTACCAGGCACCACGCCACAGCCGGCAATTGCCAGCAGGCTGCCCATCGCGAGTGTAGCGACAAGATGCACTCGAGAGCTGTTCGTCATGAGCCCCGACTCCGATTTCACTGGACTGATTACACTGGACAAAGTTTACTCAAGTTTACTCTCCAGTTGCATTGTTTGCGCCACATGCACGTGAAAAACGGAACCCAGGGTGCGCTGCCGCGCAGCGACCCTGGGCTGCGGAGTGTAACCGCTTCGCGGTAAAGAACCGTGGCACGGCATCCTCATGTAGCGGCCGCACTAGCGGGCGTTGGCGGTCACACCCGGCCAGTCATCCGTGCGGAAGGGGGTAACGGGCAGCAGGTTCACGCTGCTGCGCAGGTTGCAGACCGGGTTATTGGCCCACGCGTACCGGACCGCGACCGGGTCGGGCACCTGGTCGCTCCAGACTTCCACTTTGGTCTTGTCCTGCTCCACGACCTTGGCCTGGGCGACCACGAACTTCCGATCCTCGCCGGCGATGGTGAAGCCGTGAATTTCATCGACGTCAAACGGTCTGAGTTCACCGGCGACATGGTCGAAGGACACGATGATTTTTTGTCCCTGTTTCTCCATCGACCGGTATTCCGCGCTGCGGCAGGCGATGTCCACGCCGTAGTCTTTGGCCAGCGCCCAGCGTGCCAGGCGCTCGCCGACATCCTCCTTGTTGCGCGGGTGGATGTCGTTGGCTTCGCCGATGTCGATGATCACGGCCTGGCCTGTGTTGGGCAGGCTCTGGGTCATCGTCTGGGCTTCACGCAGTTCGGCCCAGTCGCTGTCCCCCGGCTCTGTCGGCTCCGCCGTGAAATCGGCCAGCTGCACCCAGTAGAACGAGAAGTCCCCCTGCTGCCAGGCATCGCGCCACGACTTGATCATCAGGGGGAACATGTGCCGGTACTGGTAAGCGCGTCCCGCGTTGGTTTCGCCCTGGTACCAGATCGCGCCGCGGATGCCGTACCCGATCACCGGCTTGAGCATCCCATTGTAGAGGTTCCCGGGACGGTGCTGGTTCGCCAGCTGTTGCTTGTTGGCGTCCGGGTTCTTTTCGATCTCGCGCCACCGGTCCATCAGCGGCTGGTACTGGGGATCCGCTTCCAGCAGCTCGCGCGGGATCCAGGCTTCGCACGACGAACCGCCCCAGGAATCGTGGATCAAGCCGATGGGCACGCCCAGCGCCTGATGCAGGGTCAGGCCGAAATAGTAGCCGGCGGCGGTAAAGCCGCCTACGGCGTCCGGTGTTGTCGGCTGCCAGCACCCCTGGAAGTCCTCCTGGGGCTCCTGCGTCCCCAACACCGGCACGGTGATCACACGCAGGTTAGGATAGTGGGCCGTGTGCCGGGTCAGGTCGGCGTCTTTAGTCGTGCTGACCGACTGCTGCATGTTCGACTGACCGGAGCAGACCCAGACCTCTCCGATGAGCACGTCCTGGATGGCGATGCGGTTCCGTCCTTCGATCACCATGGTGTGAGGTCCGCCCACTGGCAGCGGTTCGAGCACGACGCGCCACTTCCCCTGTGCATCGGCCTGGGCCGTCTGCTTCTGACCGCCGAGCACGACGACGACCTCTTCGCCGGCGTCGGCCCAGCCCCAGACCGGATTGGCCAGATCGCGCTGCAATACCATGTGGTCCGAGAAGATCGACGGCATGCGCACATCCGCCCTCACGCCGCTCGGCAGCAGCCCGAGCACCAGCGCGGCGGCACCGGTCGCCGCGGCCAGCGCGTTCCAGAAATTCAGCTGCGGTCTCAACATGAATTCACTCCTGTAACTGACTACGAAAATCCATCTACGGTAACAACAGTCACTGGCGACCCAGTCACGGCGTGCATTTTGCCCCCGCATAATGCGGCTGACAACCATACTGCCCGCAAGAGTGGCGAGGGGGAGCCGGCGGTCGGGGGTGTATGACCACTACATCCGTTGTGAATGATCGCGCCGGCACTCGTCCCGCCTGCACGACCTGGAGTTCGATCGGTCGGGTGCGGACGACGATGTAGACTACCTGTGGGAGAAGGTTTCCGCGCCGGGCGCCGGGAACCTGTTCCATTCCGTGTTGATTCACACCTCAGGCGACCGACAGTGTAACCTTCCATGCAGCCCTGGTACGCATCCGCACGCAACCGTCTGCTCGATCTGCGTCAGCATCCGTGGGGATGGGGAGCCTCCGTCGCACGCGAGCTGCCGCGCCCCGAGCCGACCGCTCTGGCGTGTCTGGCGCTGCTGGCCGCAGATGATCAGCCGACATCGCTGGACACTCTGGAGTTGATCGATGCCAGCGCTGAATGGCTCGGTGACCTGCAGCAGGCGGATGGAGCGGTCGGCGGCACCCCGGACCTGCCCGAGATGTGTTGCCCGACGGCGTGTGCAGCGCTGTTGTGGAGCCAGTTCTCAGCGTATCAGCGCCCGCTGGCAGCTGCGCTGCGCTGGCTGCAGCAGTGCGATCCGTCTGCGCCCCACGCTCCGGCCCATGCGTTGCCCGGCTACCCTCCGCGGCGCGGGGCCTGGTTCTGGAACGAGCCGCCCGGCGGCGCGCTCGATCCGGCCGGCATCGCCATCCTGGCGCTGTGCCGCAACCAGCTGACCGGGCACCAGCGGATCATTGAGAGCGTTGAGTGGATTCTGGCGCGCGCGTCACACTCCGACGGCTGGCATGCGGGCCCGGACCGGCGGGAGCGGAGCAACCAGGTATCGGACGTGGGGTACACCGGTACCCTGCTGTTAACGCTGCGGGCCGCGGGGCTGGCGGAGACGGAACAGGTGACACAGGCATGTCACTTTCTGGAAGATGCCCTGCCCGACACGCGGGAGCCGGAGAGGCTGGCCTGGGGACTGCTCGGATACATGGCCTGGCGTGCGCGTCCCCTGGACGCCTCCGACTGGCTCCACCGCGCCTACATCGCAGCACCGGACGTGGCGGACTCGCCGATCGGCCTGGCGATGCTGATCCTGGCTGATCGCCCCGCCACCTTCCCGTTGCTGGGCGTCCGGCCGGCGCTGCCGGAAGCGACACCCCGCTTCGTTTCGGAACTGTTGGGCGACTGAACCACGCCGGGTGCCCGGCTGGATGGAAGCCGTCGCCGCCGCGACCTCACGGGCACAGCGCAAGACCGGTTGCGCGCGTCGCGCTCGTCAGGCTGGAAACGTCTCCCGGGCACCGGCCGGCTATGCGCCCGTGCCGGCAGATGCTTTTGCTTTGTCGCTCGCCTGGACGTCGAGCGGGGCTGGCGCCGCATCATCATCCTGCGGCTCGTCCGCACTGGGGTCCTGCGGCTCGTCCGCCGCAGCCGGACCGTCGGCCACCGTCTCGCTCCCGTCGTGCAACTGGAAGTGGTATTCGGGATTACGGTGGTCGAAGTCCAGATCGGTCAAGCCCACATTGAGTCGGACCTGTTTGTAGAAGTATTCCTCGAGCAGACGTGGCTTGCCGCCTTCCTCGGCGGGCCAGTCGAACGAGCGGAAGTAGATCGGGATCTTCAGTTCGTTGTCGACCGAGACCTCGGCCATATGATAGGTCAGGTCGGGGCGCTGTGTGTGATGGGTCAGGCGGAAGTGGGTGCACTTGCGACCGTCGACCTTGGCATCGGGGAAGATCTCGATCGCGCCGTCGTTGTGCGCCTTCTCTTTCTCCAGCACTTCGATCAGCCGCATGGTCAGATTCCGGAAACCGATTTCGGTGATCGGGTAGCGGTTGCCATCCATCGCCATCACGCTGTCGGGCGGCAATTGCACTGTCACGTTCGGAGACTTGCGCCCGCCACGGCGTGCGATCAGGTCGCCCTGATTCTGGTCCTGGATGTACAGCACCTCGCGCCCCTCCATCCGCTCGGGCTTGAGAAACTGCAGGAAGACGCCGAACGGCACCACCACCTTGTCACCATCTTGCTGCTGGTGCCGGATCTTTACAAACATCAGCTGCGGATTGCCCAGCACGCCGTCAACGCGTTCGCGCTTGTACAGCTGGCATTCGTAGTCGTGTACTTCCTGGCAGATGCGGGTGTATGCGTCCCGGGCGAACTGCAGCACGTAGTCGAGTTGCGCCGCCTCGTCACCATGGACCGGCACCTCGCGCGGAGTGTTCGTGGCGGACGCCGTATCGGCACCCGCCGTGCGCGGCACGGCGCTGGCCAACTGGTCGCCCGAGCCTGTCTTGGCGCGCCGCTCGGCCCCGGACAATGTGGCAGCGGACAGGCACAGCCCGGCGACCATCGCCACCCGACACAACGCACTCACATGACCATTCCTGAGACCGGTAAAATCAGACAGCCCGCGTGACCTGTGGATCATGACATGCACTACCTTGTTGAAAGAACTTCTCCTGCGCAACAGTGAATTCTAGGCGCAAAAATGCTGTCACGTCGCAGGTGCCATACGGGGACACTCTCAAGCGTCGGAATTTTATCGCGGAGTGCCAGCCGGATTACCCGAATTTACCGTCAAGGACACCCCTCCTGGGCAGGTACCATGCCGCGTGCCGCCCGCCGCCCACCGCGCCGCCGATGTCCTGCGCGCGGCACATTCCCCGCCGGGGCCGGGGCAAGGTCAGTACGCGAAGCGGTCCGAAGGCTCTATAATCAAGTGGCCATGGAATCCATGCTTGCGTGACAGAGGGACAACCATGCGGATCGGCCTGTTTATTCCGTGCTACATTGACCAGCTGTATCCGGACGTCGGGATGGCTACGGCGGAGCTGCTGGAGAAGCTGGGAGTGGAGGTCGAGTTTCCCGTCGAGCAGACCTGCTGTGGACAGCCGATGGCCAACACGGGATGCCAGCCTGAGACGCGCCCTTTGGCATTCAAGTTTCTCAAGATTTTCCGCGATTTTCCCTACGTCGTGTGTCCCTCGGGAAGCTGCGTGGCCATGGTGCGGTATCACTATCGCGAGCATCTGTCGGGGCAACCTGGCTTTGAAGAGCTGGTCGGCAAGACCTTTGAGCTGTGCGAGTTCCTGGTCGATGTATTGAAGGTGAAGCCACTGGCTGGCAGTTTCCCGTATCAGGTGGGCATCCACCAGAGTTGTCACGGCCTGCGCGGGTTGCGGCTGGCCAGTTCGAGCGAGGTGGTGGGGCCTTCGTTCAGCAAGATGCGGTATCTGCTCGAGGCGTTGGAGGGCATCACGTTCTCGCAGCTGGACAGGCCGGACGAGTGTTGCGGTTTTGGCGGGACGTTCTCGATCAACGAAGAGGCGGTTTCCAGCCAGATGGGTTTGGATCGGCTGGCCGATCATGAGCGGGTCGGCACGCAGGTTCTGACGGCGCCCGACATGTCGTGTCTGATGCATTTGTCGGGCCTCATGCGGCGGCGGGGCACGCGTTTGCCCGTGATGCACATTGCCCAGATCCTGGCGGGGCGCGCGGTATCGGCCGCGTACTGACGCGGGTGGCGACGTCCGGGGTGGTGACAGGAGTGGAAGGAAGAGACCGGAGTCATGGCGCACACCACTGTTGAACACGCTGCGGATGCGGCCGCATTCATCCAGAATCAAGAGCGCACGCGGTGGCACGATCAGGCGTTGTGGTTCGTCCGTGCCAAGCGTGACAAGGCGGCCCGCGCGGTGCCGGAATGGGAGCAGCTGCGGGCGCTGGCCGGGCAGATCAAGCGGCATACGCTGGCGCATCTGGCGGATTATCTGCTGCAGTTCGAGGAGCAGGCGCTGCGGCACGGCGCGCAGGTCCACTGGGCGCGGAACGCGGACGAGCACAATCAGATCGTACTGGAAATTCTGCAGCGGCATCTGGTCCGCAAGGTGGTCAAGAGCAAGTCGATGTTGACCGAGGAGTGCCACCTGAATCCGTACCTGGAACGCCATGGCATCGAGGTGGTGGACACCGACCTGGGCGAACGCATCATGCAGCTGCGGCAGGAGCCGCCGAGCCACATTGTTCTGCCGGCGATCCATATCAAGAAGGAGGAGGTGGGGCAGACGTTCCACACGCATCTGGGAACGCAGGCTGACGCCACCGATCCGAACTATCTGGCGGAAGCGGCCCGCGGTCACCTGCGCGAGAAATTCATGGCCGCGGCGGCCGGGATCACGGGAGTGAACTTCGCAGTAGCCGAAACGGGAGGGGTGGTTGTATGCACTAACGAAGGCAACGCCGACATCGGAGTCGCGCTGCCGCCACTGCACATTGCCAGCGTCGGTATCGAGAAGCTCATTCCGCGCTGGGCCGATCTGGCGATCTTCACCCGGCTCCTGGCGCGCAACGCCACCGGACAGCCGGTGACCGCCTACACGTCGCATTTTCACGGGCCCATCCCAGGGGGCGAGCTGCATCTCGTGCTGGTCGACAACGGGCGTACCACGCTACGCGCTCACGACGTCTTTCGCGAGTCACTCTGCTGCATCCGGTGCGGCGCGTGCCTGAATACCTGTCCCGTCTACCGGCGCAGCGGCGGCCACAGCTACCATGCGACCATCCCCGGTCCGATCGGTTCCGTGCTCAACGCCGCCCACGATCCCCGGACATACTATTCGCTCCCCTACGCCTGCAGCCTGTGCGGCTCGTGTGCCGACGTCTGCCCGGTGAAGATACCGCTGGACCAGCAACTGCTCTATCTGCGCGGCACGATCGCCGGCGCGAAACACCTGCCGCTGGCCAAACGCCTGCTGATGAAGCTGACCAGCTTCGTGATGCAGCGCACCTGGCTGTACACGTTCGCCGGCCGCTTGGCGCGGTGGTGGCTCCCGAAGCTGCCCCGCTTCCTGGTCTATAACCGACTCAACGCCTGGGGCAAACAGCGCGAGATACCGGCGTTCCCCAAGAAGAGTTTCCGCGAGCTTTACCAGAACCGACAGCGTCATGGACAGTAAGCACGACATCCTCAATACACTGCGCAGAGACCCGGTTCCCGACACCGGTTTGCCGGCACTCGACGGCCCTTGGTTGACGTTCGAGCAGCCGTTGGATCAGTTCCGCGAGGTGCTGGCCGCCGTGGGGGGCCAATCCCTGGTGGCTGCCCACGAGGGCGATCTGCCGCACGCGCTCGCACAGCTCCCCTCGTTCCGCGCGGCCCAACGTGTCTGGTCGCTGGTCCCCCCCGTCGCCTCCGTCGGCCGGGACTGGACCACCGTGACCGACCCCCACGAACTGGAAGTGCTGGATTACTGCGTGGCGCCGGGGGCGCTGGGGGTAGCCGAAAACGCGGCCGTCTGGATCGCGCACCCCACCGTGCCGCACCGCGCAGCGCTCTTTCTCGCTCAGCACCTCGTGCTGGTGGTCCCGGGCCGCAGCCTCGTGCACACGATGCACGAGGCCTACGCGCGGATCCCGCCCGGACAGACTTCGTTCGGGCTGTTCATCTCTGGACCCTCCAAGACCGCGGACATCGAGCAGGCGCTGGTAATCGGCGCCCACGGCCCGCGCTCGCTGACCGTCGTCCTGACAGGAACCGATTTTCCGGCTTCCCGTTTTTCCCCCTAGACTGTAAAAACGCGTCATCGGCCATTAGTCAATTAGTCAATTTGTCAATTAGTCAATTTGTCAATTAGTCAATTAGTCATCGGCCCTTGCCCTGTCTCCCCGCCATCTGGCAGCACACATCGCTGCCCCTGCGAGAACCATGCTAGCACCGGCACCTATGCGATTGAGGCTCGTTACCTACAACATTCACAAGGGCATCGGCGGTGTGGATCGCCGTTATCGTCCCGAACGCACTATCGAAACGATACTCCACTGTGCGCCGGATGTGGTGTTCCTGCAGGAGGTCACGGAGGGTTCACCCCGTTCACGCTGCCATCGGCAGGTGGATCTGCTGGGTGACGCGTTGAACATGCCGCATCGCGTCTTTCAGCCAAATGTGGGGTTGAAGGAGGGGCGTTACGGGAACGCGATACTCAGTCGCTTTCCGCTGTTGGACATCCAGGATCTGGATCTGACCATTCCGCTCAAGAAGCGGCGTCGTGCGTTGATCGCGCACTGTCAGGTGCATTCGGAGCAGCACACTCGCAGCCTGCTGCTATTCAACGTCCACCTGGGGTTGGCCGGTTTTGAGCGGACGATCCAGTTGCGCCGGCTGCTGTCGAGCGAACTGCTCCAACACACGCGGCTGACCACTGATGTGATTGTTGCCGGGGATTACAACGACGTCTGGGGGACGCTGGGGCAACGCCTGCTTGAACCGGCGGGTTTCAAACCGGCCTGTTTCCGCCGCAAGACGTTCCCGGCCGTGCTGCCCATGCGGCCGCTCGACCGTGTGTACTATCGCGGCAACCTGGACGTGCACCGCAGCTATGCATCGTGCACCGAAGTAGCCCGCCAGGCGTCCGATCATCTGCCTCTGGTCGTGGATTTCCAGCTCAACGGCGACTGGGTGTGAGGGGGAGTAGCGTGGGGCTCGGCAAGAAAAGAGCTGCGGCTACGGATTCCTCAGCTCGAGCAGCGTCACTTCGGGCGGGCAGTTGAAGCGCAGCGGATGGACGCCAGACAGGCCGCGGCTGACGTGAAGCAGCGTGGGGGGGCGATCGAACAGGCCGCTGGCATACCAGACGCCGTAGCGACTGGGACAGATGATCGGCCCGATGCCCGGCAGACGAATCTGGCCGCCGTGCGTGTGGCCGGCCAGCATCAGTTGGAAGCCGTGGCGGCGCGCCCACGGGAGTTGGTCGGGGGAATGGGACAACAGAATTGAGAAGGGATGCGGTGTGGCGCGGTCCAGAGCGCCGGGCTGTGCGGCCGGGAGCTGTGCGGCTGGGAACCAGGGCTGCTCGTTGCCAGCCAGGCGTACGGGGACATCGCGGATGGTCCGCAGCACGCAGCGTCCGCCGAGGTCTTCAATGCCGCTGTCGGTGAGTGTCTGTCGCAAGCGGGCCACGTCGGCCAGACGCTGGTCGTGATTGCCCAGCACCGCATAGATGCCGAACGGACACGCCAGCTGACCGAGTGTGGCGGGGATCCAGGCGAAGCAGGCGGGCTCGTCGACCAGATCGCCGGTGATGGCGATCAGATCCGGCTTCCAGGTTTGGAGGTGCGCAAAGGCGATGTCGAAGAACTCGCGCGTCAACTGGCCCGTCATGTGCAGGTCGGACACGTGGGCGATGCGGAGCCCGGCGAGTGCGGGGGGGAGGTTCGGCATCCGCACGATCTTGTGGTGGGCCTGTATGTGCAGGATCTGATTGCCGGGGATGGCCCCCCACATGCGCGTGAGCCTCCTGCCGATCGGCCGGCGTCCCAGGATCCGTGCGACGTCCAGGCACTGCGTGTCATTGGCCACCAGCGGGCCGGGTTCTCGCCGTGCGATGCGGCGGACGAGCCAGCCGGTCAGCACATACGTGAGCATCATCCAGCAGATCAGCTGCCACGCGAGCATGATGTGGTCGGGCCAATGCGGGGAGGTCGCGGCCACCACCGGGCCCCGCAGGACGAGCCAGACGAAGACGCTGCCGCCGGTGGCGAGGCAGGCGAGGATCACCCACTTCTCGAGCTGGCGGACGAAACGGGAGGAGAGCCCGCTGGCGTGCAGGCGATTGTAGATCCATGTCCACGCCGACAGATGGCCCAGCAGCATGGTGATGGCCAGCAGCGTAGGTATCACAGATCACAGCTCCCACGGACCAGCGCCGCGACCGGCCGCATCGAGTGCCCGGAGCGGCGGTTGGCCCCAGGCTCGACACACCGTGCCACGCTACGATACTTGCGATATGTCAGCGCGGATGTCGACGATCGTTTCGACGGTTTCCAGCAGTTGCTCCAGCCGGAACGGTTTGTACAAGATCGCCTTGGGGTGCAGTCCGGCGCGGCGTGCGTTGACAATGGAGTGCCCGGGATCCCAGCCGAAGCTGGACATCAGGATGAGCGGGACGTGGTCCATCAGTTCCATCAGCTTCAGCAGCAACTCGTAGCCGGTCATGTCGGGGAGCCGGATGTCGGCGATGATGGCGTCGTAGGGCATGCGATGGCGCACCATCAACAGCGCTTCGCGCCCTTCGCGTGCGGTTTCCACCTCGCAGCCGTACCGGTCCAGACGCAGGTGGGCGTCGTTGCGGACCGACTCGTCCGCGTCGACGACCAGCACGCGGCGGTTCTCCAGCTTGGGCCGTTTCTCGACTTGCGCCGTGGCCGGCACCGCCTCGGCGGGCGCCATGGTCTGGCCGATGTGCTGGATCACCTGCTTGATGTTGCGGGCGTGTCGCAGGATGTCCTGCAGGCGCTCCACCAGTTCCGGATCGTGGTTGATATACCGCTCGATCACGTTCACGGCGTCGTTGAGGATTTCGTCCACAGGCAGCGCCACCGCGCTGTGAATGGCCTCCACACTCCGCTGCGCCGCATTGGCTTTCTGTGCCACGAGCAATTCCAGGGTGTTGAGCGCCACCGCGACGTTGCGCGAGAAGATCTCCAGGAACTGCAGGTCGCTTTCCGAAAACGCGCGCGGCTCGGGACTCTCCACGTTGAACGTGCCGATCACCTGCTCGTTCCAGACCAGGGGCACGGTCAGCGAGCTGCGGGCACCTTCAAAGGCTTCCAGGTACAGGCGATCCTCGTGCGCGTCTTCGCACAGGTAGCTCTTGCCCGTCGCGGCGACGAAGCCGGTCACGCCGTTGTCGCGGGTGCGCGCAAACAACGGGCGGTGCACCGCGTCCGGCTTCATGCCTACCTGCACCAGCGGGCGCAGTTCCAGCGTGTCCTGATCGAGCAGCCGGATCTCGATCACGTTGAAGTTCAGCAGGCTCTTCGTGTAGTGCAGGATGTTCGACTTCAGCAGCTCGATACGATCCTCCACATCCATCTGGACGATCTCTTCCGGCGACAAGTTCGCCAGCTCGACGCCCGCCCTGTGGATGGCGGCCAGCTTGTGCTGGTGCAGCTTCTCTTCTGTGATGTCCCGAATCGTCACAATCAGGTTCAGCGGCACCTGGTCAAGGTCGTGCACCGGCGCTGCATGCACCTCGTAGAACTTGTTCTCCCCCACCCGCAACGTCGAACTGCTCGAGCGTCCCGTCGCCAGGGCCGTGTGGAAGGGGCAGAAGTCGGGTCCCAGGATCTCGGCGTTGCCCAACGCGGCAAAGAAACTCAGGCCGGTCACGTCGCGGTCACCACACCAGCGGCGGAAGGTCGGGTTGCCCCACACCACGACATTGTCCGGGGCCAGCAATACCACGCCGTCTGCCATCCCGACCAGAATCTGTTCGTTCTGGAGCAGCCGGCCGACCTGCAGCAGTTCCGACATGTGGTGCGAGACGACGTAGACGCCAGCGAACTGCTCCACTGCCAGACGCGCGAAGGCCTGCAGCGGATCGCACTCCATCACCACGTCGTAATCGCTGCGCAACGCCTCCGGCACGCAGGAGAAGGCGTCGCCGCAGTTGCAGATACATAGGATTTTGGGTCTCTCAGCCAATCCCAAAACTCCGGCCAGACGTTGCCCCGCTCCGTGAGATTATAAGGATGGCATCTTCCTTGAACAACCGCCACCGTGCCGCACCGTCACCACTATCATCGGCCGACTGACCGACACAGATCCACTGTTCGTCTCCGATAACCAGGTTTTCCAGATTTCCGGGCCTCATCCATCTCGCCTGCCGACCGCTCGCACGTGCTGCGCTCTCCGCCCCGCGCTGTGATGACGCTGCACATATCATAATCACGCCGGTAAGCGTTCGCTACAAACGCTGCATTCCGTGGCATCGGAATCGGTGGGGACGCGGCAAGGCTGCCGACGTCAACCCGACGATATGTTAGCGATAGCGGCCGGCGATGACAGGCTCCAGGCGGTTGTGCTCCAAGGGAATCGAACATGTGGAGATCCATTTTTCTAGCAACGGGAATCGTGCTGTGCATCCTGGGGGCCGAGTGCCTGATCCTGGAGAAAGCCGTGCTGGCCAACGATAATCCGCCACCGGCGCAGCAGACGACCTCCTTGTTTCTGACCGCTCCAACCCCAACGAACCGAGAAATCAAACCACCTGAGTGGGCTCCGTGGACACTGATGTCGTGCGGTGCCGTCGTCATCCTCTACTCGTACTCCATTAAGCGCCAACAATGACCGGGACACAATGACCGGGACGCAGTGGTGATCAACGCGAATACGACCCGCTTTGCGGTGTACGTTCAGCCGTAATTGCCGATCTGGGTCGCGCAAACTGGCGTTATGCACTGGCTGCCTGCAAACGCGGGTGCCCGGTGCGCGCTCCGGGCCGCGTGCGAGACGAGTTTAGCGGCACCGTCATGCACGCACGGCTGTCCCTGCGATGGACAGGCAACCTAGTTAAGCCAACGTTAAGCCAACATTAAGCCAAAGTTAAAGGTCGGAGGCCTCGAGGCTGGCCAGCCGATCCTGGACGGCGTCGATCAGCCGGCGGTTGCCCGCTTGCCGTGCGACCCGTAGCGCCAGGCGAGCGGCGGCCAGCGCGTCGGCAGGACGCCCAAGCTGCTCGTAGACGGTGGCGAGCGCCAGTTGCGCGGCGGCATCGCTCGGAGGGGACAGCTCTGCGGCCCGATCGATCAACGTGGCAGCCTCGTCAGCGGCGTCTTGGGTACCGTGCTTCGACAACAGAGAAGCCAGTTGCAGGAGGGCCGATACGCACTTGGGATCGCAATCCAATGCCTGCCGCAGCACGGCGACCGCATGGTCTGTCTCTTCCAGACGGACCAGGGCCGAGCCCAGGACAGCATACGTCATGGCGTCCTGAGGATCGAGCTCGACCGCTCGCGTCAGATTCGCTTGCCCCTCCTGGAATTGACCAATATCCACGAGAAAGCTGCCTAATTGGAAGTGCCACTTGGCGTTTTCCGGTTCGAGGCGGACAGCTTCGCGATAGTGGCTGAGCGCTTCGGGGATCTCCCCCAGGCTGCGTAGCACCCAGGCGAGTTCGCTGTGGCCCGTAGCTCGGTTGGGGTCGAGTTCCAGCGCTGTCACGAGTTTTTCCTGCGCTTCGACGAGTCGGCGTTGGCGCGCGAGGGCGGCTCCCCAGTTCTCATAAGCCGGCGCGCTCACGGGATTGATCGAAAGAGCCTTGCGGAACCAGTAGATAGCCTGGTCGTAGTTCCCGAAGTACGCGCACCCACCACCGATGTCGACGTAGGACTCGTCGTTCAGGAAGCGTTCGCGGATCCTGGCGATCGCGTCGGGTGCGGCGTTGACGAACTCGGGAATATTGGCGGCTCGATCCGGCGCGGTGAATTGTGACAGGACCACCGGTGGGGAGCTGTTTCCCTGTTCATCGATGTGCGTGAGGAACAGCTGGGTATAGGCGGAGTTCATCTTGGAGGAGAACACGAGCCATTTGCCGTTTGGCGACCAGCTGTGCCAGGAATTCATCCGGGGAGTGTTGCATGCCAGCCGGCGTGCTTCTCCGCCTTCGGCCGGAATGATGTACAACTCGCTGTCGGGTTGCAGGAGCATGAAACTGCGAGCTCTGCAGAAGACGATCCACTTGCCGTCGGGTGAGAACTTGGGGAAGTAGTTGCTGTATCCGTTGTTCGAGGCACCGGGAATGGGGACCGCCTGGCCTCCCTTGCCTGCGTTGAAGGGCACGCGATACAGGTCGTAGAGAAAGGTCTTGCCTTTGGAAATGAAATCCTCGGCTGCCCACGGGGGGACCATGACCGTCTTGATGTCCCGCAATTCGGGCGGGTCGAGTGCCGGGTCGCGGCTGCGGGCAAACACGATGTCTTTCCCGTCCGGGCTCCAGACTCCGTTCGTCTGCACGTACTGCGGATCATCGGCGCCCGGCAGCGCGTGAAACTCCTGCCGTTCCCGATCGTAGATGGCCAGGAATCCTTTGACGAGGAAGAAGAGCTGCGAGAACATGATGTTCTCCCGGTAGACTGCCAAGGCCCGGTCCTTGACGGTCCCCACCAGATGGCGCCCGTCGGGGGAGACCTGGCACAGCAGACCGAAGGTCAACTGCTTGTCTTCGCGCTGGTAGTCAGCCCAGGTAATGAGTTTGCTATCGTCGATGATGATCTCGCGCTCAATCGGCGCCACGGTGTACGATGCCTTGTCGTTGCCGGAATCCACCTCCATCGCCAGCGTCTTGCCGTCACTGGAGAAGGAATGGCAGTTGCCGCAGACCGGCAGGTTATCGAGCACCACCGGCGGTCGTTCCTTGGACGAGATGGGGCCGAACCGCCACCGGATAAATCGGGCCGGGTCCAGCACCGCCTCGCGGAACGGCAGAGCCACCTCGCGGTAAAATATCGGCGCTCCGACTTCGTCGGCCGACGTGGTGAGCGTGATCTGTGCGGCGGACAGGACCTTACCCTGGCGGCGACGATCGACGCCTACGATCGTGGCCGTGGCCGGTTTCTCGCAGCTCTGCAACTTGATGGTCTGCCAGACGTCGTCCGCGGGCGTCCACTGCGGACTGTGGCTGGGAAAACTCATCCGCGGCGAACCGTCGGTGAAATCGAGCGCGATCACCCACAGGTCGCTTTTGGGATGCGGATCCTCCCAGCGGAACGTGGGGGCGACGATCTCGGGGGGGAAAAGCGCGCCGTCGAACGGGTATTGGATCGTCAACGCGCCGGCTTCCATGCCCGGCTGATACGCGCTGAGTATCCGCTCGACGCGGATCGGCGGTTCGTACAGAAAGACAAACCAGCCGGTGACGCAGATCGTCAACAGCGCCACTATGCCCACGAACGCGCGGAACCGTTGGGGACGCCACGCCGCGCCGTGCCTGCTTCGCCGGGCAACGCCGGCACGGTTGTCAGGAAAGATACTGAAGCGCATAGAACTGTAACACCTTGTGTCGGGCAATGTTCCGCCGGTCGCGGCACGGCCGCCAGGATCCCAGCGAGCGGGCCCTCTGGGTCCAGACTAGAAATACTCAATAACTCAGCGCGCGATACTCAACGCGCGATTTGACCGGCCAGCGCTTTCTCGCGTGGCCGGACGGTCAATCAGCACAACACGGGGGTCGCGAACCAGAGTCGGCCAGGCCGGACCTGACACCCGCCTGCGCAACATCTCAATGTCCCACAGGCTTCGCCCGTAACGCCAATACGGCCAGCCCGCCATTCCTTCGTGCCTGGCTCTTCGTCATTCGTCATTCGTCATTCGTCATTCCCTCGTCCTTGGGTATCTCGTCATTCGTCATTTCCCCCCCCTTTGCGCAGCAACTCGAAATACTCGCGCGTCTGTTCCCGTTCCCGCCGGGGCAAGTGCTGTTCAGCGAGCGGATCGGGATCGTCGCTCACCGCGCTGGCGATTTCCTGCTGGATCACGGCCCGTGAGGTGCCGGCGACATTCGGTCCCCCGGCGTCTCCCGTACGGACCGCCTCGCCGGCGCGGGGGTTCCCACCGACGCGTGTGCGATAGCCGCCGGTGGCGGTCTCGGCCTCTGGTCGCGTGCCGCTTCCGGTCCCGGCAGCCATGCCGTTTCCAGCGGCCTCAGCTGGCATGTTGGCCAGGGCATCCTGCGCGCCGGCGGTGCGGCAGGCTGTGCAGCCGGCGCCGCCGCACTGGCTGCAACTCATCGCGCTCTTGGCGTCGCCGATCTCGGTCATCATGGCGTCGAGCGTCTCGAGGTTCTCCAGTTGGCTCTGGAGTTGCTGGAGGTTCTCGGCCAGCTGATCCAGCTGTTGAGCGGACTGCCGGCCGTCGCCGTTCTGCAGTGCTTGCTCGCAGTTTTGGAGTTGTCTGGCCAGCGACTCCAGGCGGCCGAGCGCGGGGTTCTGTGTGTCCAGGTTATCCAGCTGGTGCTGCAACTGGTCGAGCCGCTGCTGCAGCTGGCCGGCGGCCGCCAGATCACCCTGTTGCCTGAGCGTGTCGATTTTCTGCTGCAGCGCCTGTTGTTTCTCTATCAGTTCCTGCCGGGCGCCGAGGCTCTTGTTGAGTTCTGTGGCGAGCTGTTGCAGCTGTCGGGCCAACTGTTGCCTCTCGGCTGCCGTCAGGTCGTCGCGGCGCAGCCGATCGCTCAGTTGTTGCAGTTCCTGCAGGGCCGTCTGCAGGTCGCCGGACTGCAAGGCCCGGGCGATGCGGTCTGCCGGCCCGTCCGGGACGCTCTTGGTCAGCTGTTTGAGCTGGTCGCGCAGCTGCTGACCGCCCTGGAGTTCCGCGCGCCGATCGGCGACCTCCTTCGAGAGATTGTTGAGTTTCACGAGCGCCTTTTTGCGATCGGCGTCGGACCGTTCCAGGCCACGGGCGGTCTGTTCGAGTTTCACCCGCAGCGCCTCTGCCTCGTCGTACTGTTTGGCATCGGCGGCCTGTTTCCGTGCGGCCAGTCGCTGGCGGAGTTCCTGCATCGCGCGGCGCACCTGCTGGCTGGTGTTCTCGGTCGCGGGGGCGGCGGCCGTGGCGTCCGGTTTTGCGTCCGGCAGTGCGATGCCGACCAGGAAGGTAGCCAGAGCGGCGAGCACGGGCAGGACGGGATGCCAGTTCCAGGCCGGCTGGAATCGTTCGCGGAGATCTATCCGCTGCACGCGCTGACGCGCGTCTTCCACCAGCGCTCGGCCCATGGCGGTTGTCTGTGCGGTCTGCGAGAGCGTCAGCGCGCTGGACACGCGTTCCTGGAGCCCATACCGCAGGTCCACCTCGATGGCCGCGTCCAGCTGGTCAGGTCGGTGGGCGATCGTCCACAGGCAGCCCGCCAGGAGCCCGGCGGCCAGGGATCCCGCGAGCCAGGCCAGCCACCACACGCGCCCGTCGACCGGCAGGGGGAAGAGTTTCCGCGCGATGACGGCCACCAGGGCGAGCAGCAATGCGGCCAGCAGGGACCAGGTCGTGTGGCGCAGCAGACTACTGCAGAACATCCGACGCGAAGCCCGGCGAACTTGACGCTGCAACTCGTCCACGACTGAGTCTCCAGTGACGCCACGGACTGGGTCTACAGGGAAAAGCGATCCGTCGGACCATGTGCAGGGGACCGTGCACAGGGGACCACGTACAGGGGACTGTGCGGAGGGACGATGCCGCGTACCCGCAGCTGGCACGCGTCCTTCCCGGCCACATTATACATGATACCTGCGTTGCCAGACTCTACGCGGTGAAATACCGGACGGCGTTGGCGAAAATGGCCAGACCATCGCCGGGATCCCGATACTCGCCGCGCGTCCAGCGCGGGTGTTGGGTCGGATCAATATACCTTTCCGGATGTGGCATCATCCCGAGCACGCGTCCCGTCTCATCGCAGACTCCGGCCACGTTGGCGAGCGAGCCGCTGGGATTGACGGGAAACGGGAGCACGGTGTCCTGGACGCCGGCCTGTTCGTCACAGTAGCGGACGGCCAGTTGCTGCTGGTTCTTCAGCTGTGTCAGCCGCGTGGGATCCGGCACGACGAAGCGTCCTCCCGCATGAGCGACCGGCAGGTACATGCGTTCGATCCCCTGCAGGAACACACAGTGGCTGGCATCGGTGACGAGGCGCACCCAGCGGTCCTCGAATTTCCCGGAGCTGTTCCAGGTCAACGTCGCCGGCGGACCGGTTACCGGGTCATCGGGCAGCAGCACTCCGGACTTGAGCAGGACCTGGAATCCGTTGCAGATGCCCAGGATCAGTTTCTCTGCCGCCTTGAACGCCTGCAGCGTCTCGCTCAGGTGGTGCCGGATCTGGTTCGCCAGGATTCTGCCGACCGCGATGTCATCCCCGTAACTGAACCCGCCGGGCAGGCACAGCACCTGGTATTCGGCCAGCAGGCTGGGGTTTTCCAGCAGGCGGTTGATGTGCACCAGGTCTGCCTGTCCGCCGGCGCGCTCGAAGGCGTACGCCGTTTCGCGGTCGCAGTTTGTTCCCGGGGCACGCAGCACTAGGATACGCGGCGTGGGCATAGGTCGGTCATGTCCTCTCTACTGCCATTGCAGAGGTTGCTGCCAGGCTTGTTTGAGTGTCGCGATGGGCAGGTCAATCAACGTCCGCCGGGCGTTGTTGCCGTCGCTGATGACGATCGTCAGTTGGGGAGACGTCTGCACGGACCCGATCGCAGCCCAGGGGATCTGATTGTCGCGCAACAGCGCTTCAAAGACCGGCTGCAGTGGCGGGGACACCTCGCACACGAACCGCGTGTTCGACTCGGCAAACAGGCGGGCGATGGTCGACAGGGGTTCGTGCAGCGTGTCGAGCGTGTGGGGGACGGTGCCGACGTCTACCTGGGCCCCCCAGCCACCGGCAAAGGCCATTTCCGCTACCGCGACCGCCAGGCCCCCTTCGCTCAGGTCGTGACAGCTCCGGAGCAGCCCGGAAGAGATCGCCTGGTGCAGCGTCTGGAATGTGCGGCGGGCCAGTGCCGGATCGACCTGCGGCACGTTGCCGCCCGACTGGCCATGAAGCAGGGTGTAGTGGGACCCGCCGAGTTCATCGCGTGTGGCGCCGATCTGGTAGAGCAGATTGCCCGGCTGCTTCAGATCCATCGTAACGCACTGCCGCACGTCGGCGATCTGACCGAGCGCGCTGATCAGCAGCGACGCGGGGATCGCGATGGTGTGTTTCTGGCCCTGTGCGTCCCAGTAGCTGAATTCGTTGTTCAGGCTGTCCTTGCCGCTGATGAACGGCGTGCCCAGGGCCACCGCCACATCATGGCAGGCCAGCGCGGCGCGGACCAGCGAGCCGAGGGTTTCCGGGCGGTCAGTGTATCCCCAGCAGAAGTTGTCGAGAATGGCGATGCGCCGCGGATCCGCTCCGACCGCCACGCAGTTGCGGACCGCTTCGTCGATGGCACTGGCCGCCATGTGGTACGGATCGAGATCGCCGTACCGCGGGTTCATGCCGCAGGCCAGCACCAGGCCGCGGTAGGAGTCCAGCAAGGGACGCACCACGGCGGCATCGCTCGGACCGTCATTCGCGACGCCCACCAGCGGTTTGATGACGCTCCCCCCCTGCACCTCGTGGTCGTACTGGCGGATCACCCATTCCTTGCTGGCGACATTGAGCGATCCCAGGATGCCACACAGGTCGCGGCCGAAGTCCGGCACGTCCGGCGCTGTGATCGGCGGCGCCGCGGCCGGCGGCGTGTAGTGCGCGTCGCGCACGACAGGCGGACGACCGCCGTGCAGGAACTGCATGTCCAGATCGGCCACTTCGTGTCCACAGTATGTCAGCCGCAGGCGTCCGGTCGGCACGAACCGGCCGATGATGACCGCCTCCACCCCCTCCGCATCGCACAGGCTCTTGAAGGCCTCCCACTGGTGCGGTGACACGGACAGCACCATCCGCTCCTGGGCCTCGGAGATCCAGATCTCCGTGTACGACAGGCCGTCGTATTTCAGCGGCGCGGTTTCCAACGCGACTTCGGCGCCGATGTGTTCTCCCATCTCGCCCACCGCGCTGGAAAACCCGCCGGCGCCGCAGTCGGTGATCGCGTTATACAGACCCTGGTCACGTGCCATCAGCACGACATCCAGCAGCATCTTCTCGGTGATCGGATTGCCGATCTGCACGGCCCCTCCGGAGATCGTCTCGCTCTCGCTGGTGAGTTCCGCCGAACTGAACGTGGCACCGTGGATGCCGTCGCGGCCAGTGCGGCCGCCGATCGCGACGATGTAGTCGCCGGCCAGCGGATTCTTCCGCGACTTGTCGCGCGGCAGCACGCCCGCCGTGCCGCAGAACACCAGCGGATTGCCGAGATAACGCGGATCGAAGTAGATCGCGCCGTTGATGGTCGGAATGCCTATCCGGTTGCCGTAGTCCCGCACGCCGGCCACCACGCCCTGCATCACTCGGCGGGGATGCAGCACGCCGGGCGGAAGCTGCTCGAGCGGCGTGTCGGGAGGCGCAAAACAAAACACGTCGGTGTTGCACACCGGCTTGGCACCCAGCCCGGTGCCGAGCGAATCGCGGATCACCCCGCCAATGCCTGTGTTGGCGCCGCCGTACGGCTCGAGCGCTGATGGATGGTTGTGCGTCTCGACCTTGAAGACCACGTTCATCCGCGCGTCGAACCGGACGATTCCCGCGTTGTCTTCGAACACGCTCACGCACCAGTCGTCGGCGCCCAGCTCGCGCCGGATCTGTTGCGTGGCCGCGAAGATCGTCTCCTTGAGCATGTTGTCGAACTGCCGCACGCCTGTCTCGTCGCGATAGGCAATCCGCCCGGCCAGCGTCTTGTGGCTGCAGTGTTCACTCCAGGTCTGCGCCACCGTCTCCAACTCCACGTCGGTCGGATCGCGATCCAGCTGCCGGAAATAACGCTGGATCGTCTGCATCTCGGCCAGGTTCAGATACAGCTGACCGGTGCGGCTCAACTGCTCCAGCGCGGCGTCATCCAACCCGCGGATGGGTACCTGGACCAGCTGGAACTCGTAGGGTGCACCCACATCCAACTGCCGGAATTCCAGCGGCCCGACCAGGACCTGCTCCACCGAGTCGTTCGCCAGCACTTTGCCGCAGAGCGCCTGGAGCCGGGGCGGCTCGAGCGCAGGCAACCAGATTTTCTTGAGCGTGCGGACGCGGTGGACCGGTATGCCGAAGTCCGCAATCGCACTTTCGGCGCTCAGCGCCACAGGGTCCATGACCCCCGGCTTGGGCAGCACGTGCACGCACAGAGAGGTCCCCTCCGGGGGCACCTGGAGCACCTCGTCGCCGAGCTGGCCAACGACGGTCCGCTCGACGACTTTGTCCGCCAGCAGCTCGCGCGCCAGGCGGCGCACGTCCGCTTCCACTAACGGTCCTTCCAGCAGATACCCGCGCGCGGTGGCAACCGGCAGCGCATGGGCCAGACCCAGGTCTGCAGCGCCCGTGGCGATCGATTCGGCGGCCAGGTCCCGTTCACCCTCGACCGGGTAGATGTCAACTTCCCACAGAGTCACGTGTCTGTTTTCCTGCATCCAAGAGTTGTAGGAGACGCGTGGCGTCGCCACGCGCTAAGGCCGCTCGAAACGTCGCGAGCGATTTCTCGAACTGGCCAAGTGATTTGAGCACCTCCGGGCGGTTGGCCAGGAGGATCTGCACCCACAGCTGCGGGTCGCCGGCGGCGATCCGCGTCGTGTCCTGCCAGCCGCTGGCCGCCAGCGACAGCGCGCAGGCCGGTGTGGCAGCTGCCAACGCCGCCGCGACCAGGTGCGTGGCGTGGCTGGTCATCGCCACGGCCTGATCGTGATCCAGCGGCGTCATGCGGACGACCCGCGCACCGAGCGCCGCCCAGAACCGCTCGATCCGCTCCACATCCGCGTCACGCGTACGCGGGGTCGGCGTGACGACCGTGACCCGCTCCACCAGCAGGTCCGCCCGGGCGTGGGCAGGCCCGGTCTTCTCGCTGCCGGCCATCGGATGGCTGCCGATAAACGCCGGGCCGGACCGCAGACGCCGTTCCAGCTCCCGCACGATGCGGGATTTCGTACTGCCCACGTCCGTGATCAGCGCTTCGGGAGGACAGTGCCGGGCGGCTTCGCACACGCGATCGACGATGTCCGCCACCGGTGTGCAGACGATGATCAGATCCGCTTCGGCCACGCCGCGTTCCAGCCGTGTGGTGGTCTCGGTGACCGTGCCGCATTCCCGCGCCTTGCGCAGGCTCGCCACCCGCCGCCCCACACCGACAACGCGACGCGCCAGCTTGCGCTGCTGCAAGGCAAGGCCGATGGAGCCCCCCATGAGCCCCACTCCGACGATGGCAACGGTATCCCACGGTCTCATAAGCGGCAGCGTTTCTGACAGCGTTTCTGACCCCGTACCCGTGAAGGTGGTCGACAGGAAACCGTGATTGTAGCAGACAGGCCGGGAATTGGAGTGGGGCGGACGGGAAGTGCTAGGCAGCGGGTTGACAACCGTTTAAGCTACCCGGTGGGGCAGGTTTTCCACCTGTCTGCAACAGTCACGTAGTGTTGATGACAGGCGGGGCATCTGTCTTGTGTATGGTCTGCATGGGTCGTCTTTGCGGCGGTCACTCACATGGCACAGATGAGCATCCGGCTGGCCTCCCAGATGTGTCACCGGCTGGGTACCGCCCTGCGTGCGGGAGTGGATATACGGGCGGTGCTGCAGCGCGAGACTGCGAGCGGCCATCCGACGTACCGGGAGCACATGGCGCAGGTGCTCGCGCGTGTCCAGGGGGGCGCGACGCTGGCCGAAGGCATGCGCGGGTGCGGCGCGTATTTCCCCGACCTGGTGTGCGAGTTGACCGACGTTGGGGAGACCACGGGGAATCTGGAGTCGGTGCTGCTGCGGCTGGCGGAACACTATCAGCACCTGCTGCGGCTGCGCATGACATTCGTTCTGGGCATGCTCTGGCCCGCCATCGAACTTGTCGGGGCGGTGATCATCGTCGGCCTGCTGATCCTGTTCCTGGGACTGTTGAGTGATACCGCGGTGTTCGGGCTTTCGGGACCGCGTGGCGCGCTGATCTATGCGGGTATCGTCCTCGGCGGGGTGGCGCTGATCGCGGTGGTGCTTGGCGGTCTGCTCCGCGGCTGGTTCGGGGCGTGGCCGCACGAGCTGTTGTTGCATGTGCCGGTGGTGGGCCGGACCCTGCAGACGATGGCGCTGGCCCGCGTTTCCTGGACCCTCTCGCTGGCCCTCAATGCCGGCATCGACGCGAAGCGCGCCCTCCGCATGGCGCTCCGGAGCGCGCAGATGCCGTATTACACCCGGCACATCGCGGAGGCGGAGGCGGTCATTGCCCGGCGGGGGCAGTTCCACGAGGCGCTGCGCGCAACGGGGGTCTTTCCGGACGAGTTCCTGCAGGCGCTTAGCGCGGCCGAAGTGTCAGGCACGGAGACGGAATCGCTCCACCGACTGTCGGCCGATTATCAGACGCAGGCCAAGTCGGCCACAGGGGCCCTGGCGGTCGCGGCGTCTGTCGGGATCTGGATCCTGGTGGCTACGCTGATCGTTTTCCTGGTGTTCCACCTGTTCATGCAGCTGTACCTGAAGCCCTTCAACGAGGCGCTGCAGATGATGGCGCTGGCCGTGACACGGCTGTGACGCGATCAGGTCCGGAAACTGAACCGCCGCGCCTGGGCGACAATGTCGACGCCCACCAGTTCGTTCCAGGCCTGCAGGATCTGCTGGAAGATCGCTCCCCCGGCACCCGGCTCCCGCGGCTGGCCGTTCAACCGTGTCACCGGCCACACACACGGCGAGGTGCTGCACATCAGGATCTCATCGGCCACGGCCAGCTCCTCCAGCTGGAAGCTGCGGAAGTGCAGCGGGATTGCGAGACCGGCCGCGAGTTCGGCCAGCACCGACAGACTCACGCCGGGCAGAATCCGTTCCCGGGGCGGCGATACCAGTCCCTCCCCGCGACGATAGAACAGCACGTTGGCAGTGGACGCTTCGGACACGGAGCCATCCTGGTCGAGCAGCACCGCGCGCGAACCGGGATCGAGCGCATGAGCCAAGCGGTCGGCCAGGAAGTAGTGCATGCGGCTGCGGCACTTGAGTGCCGCCGGCCAGCAGGACTCCGGCACCTGCCGCACGCCGGTCTCTGTCAGCGCCTGACCATGCTCGTAGTACGACGCCCACTGGCCGAACGGCAGCGGATAGGCGCGCAGGCCGATCGTGGGATCCAGGCGGGGGGGCACGCCAGGCGTCACGAACAGTGACACTCCCAGGTCGTCGCCATCGAGCAGCAGGTGACCGTTGCGCGACACCAGTTCGTTCGCCAGTTCGCCAATCCGGGCAATCGACAGGCCGGGCTGCAGATCCACGATGCGCAATGAGTTCGCCAGCCGGTCGAGATGCTCGTCCAGCCGGAACAGCCGGCCGCGGAATGTCCGCAGCCGCTCGCTGACCGATACCCCCTGCGAGAACCCCAGATCCTCCGTCGAGACAACCAGCTCCGAGGCGGGGATAAAGTCACCGTTGAGGTAGGCGATAGGTTCTGTCATGTGACAATGCGCGGTGCGCCAGCGATTCGAACGGCAGTCGTACCATCCTAGCGTGTAGCGTGCGATTGCACGAGGGCGGGGGGGTGGGGGAACGCGGGGTCAGCGCCACGTGGGGGCGGGCTGCCAGAACAGGACCTCGCGGATCCGCTGCAACAGGCGGGGGCTGTAGAGGTAGTCTTCCAGCTCATGCGAACGTTGCACGATGTTCCGCACGTTGAGTTGTTCGAGCCGCGGTGCCTCTACCAGGTCAGCCGTATACATACCGGAGAACCCCAGGGCCGATGCCCGCGTGCGTTTGTCCAGCAGATGGTATCGCTTGAGGACCGGGTCGCAGGTGTTATAGAGGTTCAGCAGGTGGTCCAGTTGGGTGCGCGCCCGTTCATGGTACCCGCCTGGGCGCAGCCAGGAGGCGTGCAGCGCTCCGGCCAGTATCACGGCGCGCATCGTGTGCGCGCTGGTCACATGGGGTGGCAACGCACGGCCGCCCAATGAACCGCCGCCCGCCAGGTGCGCCGCGCCGGTGGCGATCCGCGCTCCGAAGCTGTAACCCAGCAGGCTCACCGGCTGATCCTCCGGCAGATGCACAAGCACCCAGGCGAGGCAATACCCGGCCACGTCGGTGCGTTGAGCTTTCGCCCGCACGTCGCGCAGGTGCCCCCTCACCCGAGCACTGGGCCAGGACCAGATCACAAACCGCAGCGGCGGCGCGCTCTCTGCGCCGCCGATCAGCAACCGGTAGACGCGCTGTCCTTCGGCGGCTGCCGCGCTGCTCGGCACACGGTTCCCGTGGATATAGATCACGACAACCTGATCGGCGGACGCCGGCGTGTAGAGTGCCTCCAGGTCGGCCCCTTGCCACCGGCTGTCGTCGTCGAGCCGCTGGGCACTCAGCCGCGGTTCGCCGCCGGAACTGACGGCGCAGCATTGCCGGGCTGAGACGAGCCACAGTTCATCCTGCGGACGCGCGCCGCATTCCGCGCCCCGGAGTACCTGTCGGGCGGGCAGCCAACAGAGAGTCATGCACAACAGCAGGACGGCGCACAGGCGGGCGGTTGCCGGCCGAGATGGTCGTGTCGCAGGCTCGAACCACCAACACGGGCGGGGAGATGGCGTACAGGGTCTCGCGTGCATGGGGAGAATCGACCTGGCAGAAATCCTGACATTCGTCACATGACCTCCTGTCACTGACTATATATAAAAAACGAACTATAAAACTGTAGCATCTTTTCTGCGAAGTGTGATGACAGAAGACACGGTAGATGAAGAAAAAAAAACACTGTTTCGTTTGCACATCGCCGGGCGTGTTGTAGAGTTGTGAGACCCGCAGTCTCAACGCCATTGAAGCCTGTCGCCTGTGCGGAGAAGTTTGCCATGAAGAGGCTACTGTTTGTTCCGGTTATTATGATCCTGACGGTAGCCGCCGTCAGCGGATGCCGTGGGACGGGATGTTCGCGGTGGTTCGACCGCGGTGCGGTGTGTGAAACCTATGCTCCGCCGTGCATCGAAGAATGCCAACCGGACTGTGATCCCATGTATATTCCGGGTGTGCCGATGGGCACCACCACGACAACCATTCCATCAACGGCTCCACCGGCGATGGAAGCCCTCCCCCCGAACTGAACAATCTCACCGTTGCTTAGCCCTCCCGGCCAAGCGGAACCACCGACGGGACGACGTGCTATCCTGACGCGTCGTCCCGCGGTGGCATTGTGTGAGGAGTCGTATGATTCGCGCCCGCACCCTGACACTGATTGCCGGCTGGATCCTCTGTGCAGCGTCGCAGGCTGCGGCACAGTTCGGTGCCGCGACGCCGGAAGGGGGCCCGGTGCTGACCGGCGAGCGGACCCAGCGCTGGAAGGTCGGCATGATCGTCACCGCCAACACCCCGTGCGTCAACATATTGGGGACGCTGCCCGTGCCCACGGACTGGCCTGAACAAGATGTGAAGGTCATGGACGAGCAGATCTCGGCCACCATCGGCCGGGTGCAGTATCGGGATCTGGAAGAGGGCATTCGTCAGATGCTCGTGGCCGTGCCGCAGTTGGCGGCCGGGGACCAGGCCGAGGCACTGGTGACCGTGGAAGTCACGCGGCGCGCCATCGAACTGCCGGCCGATACGAGCATCTATCGGATCCCGAAACGGATCCCGCGCGACCTGCGGAAGTTCCTGGCCGACAGCCCGCTGATCAGCGCGCGCGACCGGAAGATCCGCGAGCTGGCCAAGCAGATCACGGCCGACAAGCAGGACGCCTGGCAGCAGGTCGAAGCGATCCACGACTGGGTCCAAGACAACATCCGGCATACGAATGAAAAGTTCAAGGGGACCGTCAAGGCCTTGAACGACAAAGGTGGGCACATCGAGGACCTGACCGGCCTGTTCATCGCCCTGTGCCGCGCCGAAAAGATCCCCGCCCGAACCGTCTGGGTCCCGAACTACTGCTACGCCGAGTTCTACCTGGAAGATGAGGAGGGGAACGGATTCTGGTTCCCCTGCGAGCTGAAAGAGAAGACGGTGTTCGGCACGGTCTCGAACGAGCATATTATCATGCAGAAAGGGGACAACATCCGCGTGCCGGAGAAGGACAAGCCGTACCGGCTGGTGCCGGAACTCGTGGAGGTGAAAGGGGTCGGACGCCCCCAGGTGAAGTTCGTGCGGCAAGTCGTGCCATGAAGTGTCTGGCTGTGATTCTGTGGCTGGTTGCCGGGTGGCTTTCTCCCGGTACTGGCGTACCGCGCGACGACACACCACCCGCCGCGGTGCGCCTGACCAACCCGCACACAGAGCGATGGCAGTTCGGAGTCGTGGTCCGTGCCCGCGGCGATACGACCGGCATCGTCGCGACGTTGCCGGTTCCCATGCCGTGGCCCGAACAGGATGTGAAGGTGCTCGCCGAAGAAGTGACTCCCCACGTGCGGAACGTGCGGTATCGCGTGCTGGACAACGGTGTCAAGCAGATGATGGTGAGCATTCCGCGACTGTCCGCCGGTGAAGAAGCGGCAGCTCGGCTGACGGTGGAGATCGTGAAGCGGGACATTGTTGCGCCGCAGTCGACCGAGGTGCTGCGCGTGCCGGCGTCAGTACCCCGCGCGCTGCGGATCTACCTCGGGACGAGTCCCTACATCGATAGCGACGATCGTGTGATCCGCCAGGCTGCGGAGCAGGTTGTGGCGGATCAGGAACTGGCGTGGCACAAGGTCGAAGCCGTCTACGACTGGGTGCGTGCCAAAGTCGCCTACCGGTTCGACCGTCAGATCAAAGGCGCGCGCCAGGCCCTCGACGACGGGTTCGGAGACTGCGAAGAACTCACCTCCCTGTTCGTGGCCATGTGCCGTGGTGTCGGCATCCCGGCTCGCTGTGTCTGGGTCCCCGGGCACTGCTACCCGGAGTTCTACCTGGAAGACGACCAGGGGCAGGGGCACTGGTACCCCTGCCAGGCTGCCGGAACTCGCATCTTCGGCGCCATGGCCGAAACGCGCCCCATCCTCCAGAAAGGCGACAACTTCCGCGTGACCGGCAGTCGCCAGGGGGTGCGATACGTGCAGGAAACGCTCACGGCCAAGCACGCGGCGGCCGATCCGGACGTGGAGTTTGTACAGAAGCTGGTGGAGTAGGGAGCGGAGGCGGTCACGGCTGTGACTGTCGCCAGCGGGCGCCTGGCACGTCCGCCGGCCCACCGCTGCGGCACGGTCCACCGCGACCGGCACGCCCCGCCAGGTGAACCGCCCGAACCGCCCACCGGCCCGCTACAGATCCCGCCGCAGATTGGTGCCGGGTGCCAGCAGCTGCTGCCGCGCGTACCAGTTCTTCCAGGCCACGATGTCGTAGGCGAAGTTGACGCCGTTGGGCACGAGCGCGGTGAGGGCGCTGAGCACCTGCCGGTTCTGCAGCTCCTTTTCGATGATCTTCACGCCCCCGCCAGTCTGCATCCCGCCACCACCCTGCGGGCTGAAGCCTCCGGTGATGGCGCCCGGCCCGCTGCCAGTCTGGACCTTGAAGCGGTGCTTGGTGACGACGGCATCGATCAGGGCGGGGATCGCGGCGGGATCGCCCAGGCGACCGAGCGCCCAGCCCGCCTGGTTCACCACATTATTGTCCTTGTTCTTGAGCATGTTGGTCAGCACGGCCAACGCATGGTCGCCGCCGTGCAGGCGGGCCGCATCAATGCTGCGCTCGCGGATCTCGACGTCCGGATCCTGCATCACACGCTTCAACAACGCATTGACCGCCGCGGTCTGGCTGAACTTGCTGAGCACATCGACGTACAGCAGGCGGAGCTGCTTCGGTTCCTCCAGGTCGGCCAGCATTTCGGACAGCCCGGCAATAGCCAGCGGACTGTCGACGGCGCTCAGCTGGGTCAATGCCTCGGCCGCATCCTTCCGGTTGCGCACGACCGCGTTCCTCCAGACCTGGAGACGCTTACGCCACTCCTTTTCTTCCACCGCCTGCCGATCCTTGCGCGCGTCCAGTTCGACTTCCTGTGCCAGACGCCAATCCCCCTTGTGCCGTACATACCCCTGGCTGGCGAACCACTCATCGGCCCGGATCCACTGGCCATCCACCTGGCTGTAGCCCAAACCACGCCGCGCCTCGGCCTGTTCGGGATCGAGTTCCAGTACCTTCTGGAGGTGGAACTCGCGCTGCTCCTTCAGGCCGGCCTTCCGGCAGCGCTCGGCCATCTCCAAATGCCCTTCGACCGTGTGCGGGACCTTCGGCAGTTCCTCCTGGTATCGCCGCAGCATCTCCGAACGGACAATCACCTCCGTGACCTGGCTGGCAGCCAGGGTGATGCGTCCTCCGTCCGTCATCTCGATCTCGTACACGGCGGATTGCTTGTCGTCCTGGTTGAGCCACTGCCCCTCGACCCGTCCACCGTGGGTCAAGAGGAACACCTCAGCGCGCGCCGGGACCGCGATCCAGATGATCGGCAGGCCGAGCAGCAGCAGGTGGCGCAGAGTTCGCTTCATGAGGAGGTCTTCCCGCAACCGGGGGGCGAGCGGCCAGCGCGGCCGGGCCGCCGCGCGAGGCGCGCTTTGAAGACTACCTTCCAGTATATGAGGCGAGGCGGGATTTGGACAAACGAATCAGACGGCAGGGCGGGCGGCGGGGGCGGCAAGGTGGCCAGGACGCGGTTGCAGCGGCTGCAGGTATTCTGCTGGTTCTGCGGCCGGGAGCAGCGGGCGGGAGCCGGCACAGGACGCGCCCCGCGGCGTAACCAGATGAGCCACGCCAAGAAACGCTCAGGCCCCGCTGTGAAACGCGGGGTCTGGAGCACGTCAGAGACGGCCGGCAGGGCGGATCCGCGTCCGCCCTGCCTTGAGCCTGTGAGAGTTTCGCGACATTCTGATGAGCGGGCGTCTAGTACATGTCGCTCTCGCCGCCATGGCCCTTGGCCTTCTCGTCCTTCGGCTTGTCCGCGACCAGCGCGTCGCTGGTCAGCAGCAGCGTCGCGACGCTCGCCGCGTTGCCGAGGGCAGTGCGGACGACCTTGGTCGGGTCGATCACGCCGGCCTTCACCAGATCCTCATAGGTGTCGGTCAGGGCGTTGAAGCCGAAATTGCCTTTGCCCTCCGCGACCTTCTCGCACACGATGCCACCGTCCTTGCCGGCGTTCTCGGCAATCATGCTCAACGGGGCGCGGCAGGCCCGCAGCACGATGTTGTAGCCCACCGACTCGTCGTCCAGCAGATCGCCGTCCGGCTTGACCTGGGCGGCTGCCCGCAGCAGCGCGACACCGCCGCCGGGCAGAATGCCTTCCTCCACCGCGGCGCGGGTGGCGTGCAGGGCGTCTTCCACACGCGCCTTCTTCTCCTTCATCTCGCTCTCCGTCGCGGCCCCGACGTTGACCTTGGCCACGCCACCCGCCAGCTTCGCCAGCCGCTCTTCGAGCTTCTCGCGATCGTAGTCGCTCGTCACGTTCTCGATCTCGCGCCGCAACTGGTCGATGCGTCCCTTGATGTCCGCGCTCTTGCCAGCTCCCTCGATGATCGTCGTGTTGTCCTTGTCGACGATCACCTTCTTGGCGCGGCCCAGATCGGTGAGCGAGACCGAGTCGAGCTTCACTCCGAGCGCTTCGAAGATCGCGGTGCCGCCGGTGAGGATCGCGATGTCCTCCATCATGGCCTTGCGCCGGTCGCCATAGCCGGGGGCCTTGATGGCACAGCACTGCATCGTGCCGCGCAGGCGGTTGATGACCAGCGTGGCCAGCGCCTCCCCCTCCACGTCTTCCGCCACGATCAACAGCGGCTTGCCCTGCTGCACAACCGACTCCAGCAGCGGGACCATGTCCTTGATGCTGCTGATCTTCTTCTCGAAGACGAGCACGTAGCAGTCTTCCAGCACGGCCTGCATCGTGTTCGGGTCGGTGACGAAGTACGGGGACAGATAGCCGCGATCAAACTGCATCCCTTCCACCCACTCGACTTCCGTCTGCAGGCTCTTCCCCTCGTCGACCGTGATCACGCCATCCTTGCCCACCTTCTCCATGGCGGTGGCCAGCAGATCGCCAATCTCGTGATCGTTGTTCGCCGCGATGGTCGCCACGTTCGCCATCGCCACCTTGTCCTTGACCTTGATCGACATCGCGCGGAACTTGTCCGTCAGATCGGCGACCGCCTTCTCGATGCCCTGCTTCAAATGCACCGGATTCACGCCGGCCACGACCGCGCGGAGCCCTTCGTTGAAAATCGCCTCGGCCAGCACCGTGGCGGTCGTCGTGCCATCCCCCGCCACATCGCTCGTCTTGCTCGCTACCTCGCGGACCATCCGGGCGCCCATGTTCTCATAGACGTCCTCCAGGTCGATCTCCTTGGCCACCGTCGCGCCGTCCTTGGTGACCGTCGGGGAGCCGAAACTTTTCTGCAGGATCACATTGCGCCCCTTGGGGCCGAGCGTCACCTTCACGGTGCGCGCCAACTTGGAAACGCCGCGCCGGATCGCATCGCGCGCTTCCTGATCAAAAGCAATCATCTTGGCCATGAATATTCTCCCTTTGAACTGCGATACAGGCCGCGCACTCGACCGCCCGACCTGCAGTTGCGATTGAATGAATGCCGCTGCTCACATGACTCGTCGAGCTACTCGTCGAGGACGGCGAAGATATCGTCTTCCCGCATCAGCAGCAGTTCCTCGTCTTCCACCTTGAATGCTTCCCCCGCATAACTGCTGAAGACCACCCGGTCGCCCACCTTCACCTGCATCGCCCCACGCGTCCCATCTTCCAACAGTTTGCCGTTGCCGACGCTGATCACCGTCCCCCGCGCGGGCTTGTCCTTGGCTGTGTCCGGCAACACGATTCCACCCGCAGTGCGCTCTTCCGAAGCCTCACGCTGGACGACCACACGATCGCCCAAAGGCTGCAACTGGATCTTCTTCGTGGATTTCTTCTTGGTCCCCGTCGACATGTGCTGTTCACCTCCCATTGTCGCTTCACATCGCCCGTATCTCGTGCCGCCCGGACCCGCGGTGCGGCCGTCGGCTGCCAAATTGGTACACCAACTAGGTCGTGGTACCCCAGGAAGGCAATTCCCGCGCCAAACGAAATCTGATTTCACCGGGCCCCGGTTTTCCCCGGCTTTACCCGCTCCTCTCCGCACCTGACCCTCGCCCCCCTCCCACGTCCAGGGCCGACGCGCCCCCCTGCATGGCACCACCGACACACGCGTCCTACTGCCATTTTGGCAGAGCCCCGCCACCGCCTCGCGCGACTTGTTTCCCCTCGCCACTGTGTGCACAATAAGCAGTTGTGTGATACGCCACGACTGCGGCGGGTCGGCCCCGTCGGCAGCCGACGAAATCACGATGGATCGCCCGAATTGCCCCCATATCGGGCTAGAATCGCTACGCCTGGCAGATGGACCGACCTGTGCGCGTGCGTAGGTGGCCGGAGCCGGAATCAGGTGCTGCATGCCGATCAAAGTTGTTTGTCAATGCGGGCAGCAGTTTGCTGCCAAAGACGAGCTTGCGGGGAAGCGGGTGAAGTGTCCCAAATGCGGGGCGGTGTTGACGATCGCTGCGCCGGGAGCGCAGCAGGGTAGCACCGGCAAACCGCTGTCGGAACTGCTGGACGATGCGGGCATGCGTGCCGGCATCCGCCGCTGTCCGGGCTGTGCTGCGGAGCTGGGCGACGTGGCCGTGCTGTGCGTGATATGCGGGTACGACACGCGGATCGGCCGCCGCCTGAAGACGCGGGTCGGGGTTTCGGTGGAGGCGGACGACGAGGACCTGGGCGACCTGCCGACGCACGGGGTGGAGGCGCTGGACCGGGCAGAGCGGCAGATAGCCCTCCTGAAGAAGGAACAGGAGCGCCTGGTCAAAGGCACGCCCTGGTGGATGCTGCTGCTCGCGCTGCTCGGAGTGGTCGGGTTTGCGATCGGGATGGTCAGCATGCCGCAGGAAGACGTGATGTACAACTCGGGGATGGTGTTGCAGATCGGCGGGGCTTTGGTCGTGGCGCTGTATTTCCTGCGGATTGTGATTATGGCGTTCAAGGATTCCGTGCTCGATGGGGTGGTGGCGATGATCCTGCCGCCGGTCTACCTGTACAAGCGCTGGGATCGTGTGGTCGGGTTAGTGATACTCATCGGTGTGGGGGGCGCGGCGATCGGGTTCGGCGTGCTCCTGGCCTGGCTGGGGCCGAAGTTCCAGGGGGAGCCGCAAGGTGGCCTGTCGCGCGCCGGACAGGAGCGCCCGGCGTGGGTCCTGGTCTGCCGCGACGACACCTTGATCTGAGACGGCTGTACGGGTATTCGTACGGAGCAGTGACACCCGGTGCGATCCGGAGACTGCCGGTGACTTTTTTCCTGATTCTTGGGCGGGGGGAGCGACAAGACATGCGCGCGCTGGCCATGATTCTGGTGATGTCGATGTTGGCGGGACTTTTGGTGGACGAGTGTGCCACCAGGGCGGCGGAGCCTGTGCGGCTGATCTTCGACACGGACATTGGGAACGACGTTGATGATGTTCTGGCGCTGGGCGTGATTCACGCGTTGCAGAGTCGCGGGCAGTGCGAGCTGTTGGCGGTGACGATCACGAAGGACCATGCCTGGGCCGCCGAACTGGTGGATGCGATCAACACCTTTTACGGCCGGGGGGACATCCCGATCGGGATGGCGCGAAGCGGTATCACCCCTGACGAAGGCAAGTTTCTACAACTGGCCCGTGTAGAGGACAACCACGCGCTGCGGTTCCCGCACGATCTCGACGGGGCTCAAACCCCGTCCGGGACCGACGTGCTCCGCCAGGTGCTGAGCCAGCAGCCCGACCAGTCGGTCAGCATCGCCCAGGTCGGCTTCTCCACCAACCTGGCGCGGTTGCTGGCATCCCCGCCCGATTCGATCTGTCCGCTCAGCGGAAAGGAGCTGGTTCAGCGCAAGGTGCGGTTGCTCTCGATCATGGCCGGGCACTTCCGGCCGGAGGCCACCACCGAGCGGTTCCTCGAGTACAACGTGAAGACCGACATCCAGTCCTGCCAGGAGCTGGTGAAGAGCTGGCCGACGCCCGTTGTATTCAGTGGTTTTGAGATCGGCATTGCCGTGCCGTATCCGGCGGAGAGCATTGAGCGGGACTACGGCTACGTCGAGCACCATCCGCTGGCCGAGGCCTATCGACTGTACGAGCCGCCCCCGCACAACCGGCCGACGTGGGACCTGACGAGCGTGCTCTACGCGGTGTTTCCGGACCGGGGATATTTCGACCTGTCCGAGCCAGGCCGCGTGACGGTCGCGGACGACGGCTACACGACCTGGACAGCCGACGCGGAGGGGCAGCACCGGCATTTGCAGATGAACTCTCTGCAGGTGCCCCGCGTTACCGAGGCACTGGTCCAGCTGTCCAGCCAGCCGCCGGGGACGCGCTGAACCAAGCACGCGATGAGCGCACCGCGAGCAGTGTCTGTTCTGCGTTCGGCCGGGGGGCGAGTTCAGGATGCCACCGACGCACGCGACCTGGCGTGGTCGGTGGCGCGGCCGGACGCGGGCCCCGGCGGCACGCTGGCGGTGGCGGTGTGCTGGTTCGGTGTGCTGGTTCGGTGTGCTGGTTGTGGGCGCCAGCGTTTACTCTTCCAGCGCGAAGCCGATCTTCACCGTCACCTGCCACTCGACCACTTTGCCGTCGTCAATGCGGCCGCGCGTTTCCATCACTTCGAACCAGCGCATCTTCCGGACCGTCTTCGACGCGTGTTCGATGGCGTTTTCCACCGCCTCCTGCAGGGAACTGGCGGACGTACCGGTAACTTCGATCTTCTTGTATACTCGATCCGGCATGTTGCTTTCTCCTTGGCTTGGACCTGAATCGTACTCGGCCGTGCCGTCGCCGTTCGCAACCGGGTTGAGCCGGCTGCGGAAACTGGCCAGTCGGCCTCCCATGATCCCCGGTTATTCGCGGATAAGTCAAGTGGGAGAAGCGGCCCGCGTCACATACCCAGGGGCAAGAACGCGATGGGGCGCATGATTCCGAGCGCGCGTGGTTTGTTGCAGGGTTCGCTGCGGGATTCGACACAGGATCGACTGTTTGCCGTTCCCGGCGGCTGGCAGGACTGCCGCCTGGAACTCTGTGGCGTGCCACTGCGATTGACCATTCCGGCGGATCCCGATCGTGTGCTGGACGCGCAGGTGGAGGCCATGCACCAGGGCGCGCTGCCGGACGAGGCATGGCCGGATCCGTATTGGGCAGCGCTATGGTCGGCCGCGACGCCCACAGCGGAGGCGGTGCTGCGGGCCACCTGGCCGCCGGGCACACGGGCGCTGGAACTGGGGTGCGGGGCCGGCCTGGTCGGTCTGGCGGCCCTGGTGCGAGGTTGCCACGTGACGTTTTCCGACAGTGCGCCGCAAGCCACCTGCCTGGCCCTGGAGAATGCTCGGCAGAACGGGTTTCCGGAGGCGCAGGCACAACTGATCGACTGGCACGATCCGCCAGCCGCGTCGTACGATGTGATTCTCGCGTCGGACGTGCTCTACCACTGTGGCAGCCACGGGGCGATCTTGCGCGCGATCGATCGACTACTGACTCCGGATGGCATTTGCTGGATTGGCGATCCGGGGCGTTATGCGGCGCAGGCATTCCACCACGCGGCGGCCGAACGCTTCCGCGTGGCGCTGCGCGATCGTGCCGGTCAGGAGTTCGGCGTGCCTTCGGTGGGCGAGTTCCAGCTCTTCGTGTTGCGCCGGGGCGGCCGGTGAATCACCGCGGCCGGGCAACGCGAGCCAGGCAGGCGTTGCACTCGCCGTGCACTGCAGCTTGCAGCCGAGCCTGCCAGCCCAGACGACATTCTTAGGCTCATTGCTCCAGGTCCGTTTTCCCTGGCGCCCCGTGTCATGGGGGGAGCGCAGCCGTATAATGGCCGTTACGCACCTTTGAGCACCTGGAGTCGGACGTGAATTGGCGGATGACAGATGCAATCATCCCTGCAACAGCAGGGATCTTGGGCGCTGCGCTCATCGGTGCGTGGATCAGTATTGGCACGTCGCACGATCTGGCTCTGCGCGAGCCGGGGCAGGATCGGCCTGTGGGGTCGGAGGTCGCCTTGGCTGCTGCGCTCACAGCACCGGTGGCCGGTTCGCCGCAGGCTGGCGCCGGCGTGCCTTCCCTCGTGGCCGGCAGCTGGCCGTGGTTTCGCGGTCCGGAGTGGGACGGCATCTGCCGGGACGCCACGCCACTTGCCCGCAGCTGGCCGGACAGCGGGCCGCCCGTCCTGTGGACCGTGCCGCTGGGGGAAGGCTATGCAGGCGCGGCGATTGACCAGGGACGCGTCTACGTGTTGGACTACGACGAGCAGGCGAAGGCCGACACGCTGCGCTGCCTGTCGCTCGACGACGGGCGCGAGATCTGGCACAACAGCTATCCTGTCGACGTCATGCGCAACCACGGCATGTCGCGCACCGTGCCGGCCATCGTCAATGACGCCGTCATCACGATCGGCCCGCGCTGCCAGGTGGCGTGTTGGGACGCGGTGACCGGCGCAAACCGGTGGCTGCGCGATCTGGCGATGGAGTACGGTACGGAAGTACCCCGCTGGTACACCGGCCAGTGTCCGCTGATCGACAACGGGCGGCTGATCCTGGCCCCGGCCGGGCCCAAGGCCTTGCTGGCCGCTCTCGACATCCAGACCGGTGAGCCGATCTGGACGACTCCCAACCCGCAACACCGGACGATGACACACGCCTCGATCGTGCCGCTGGAGTTCCTGGGCCGGCGCATGTACGTCTACTGTGCCAGCAGTGCGGTCGTAGGTGTCTCGGCGGACGACGGCACTCAGCTGTGGCAGTCGACCGACTGGTTCGAGCAGTTTGCGACGTCGCCTTCGCCAGTCGTCCTGCCCGAGGGGCAGATCTTCTTGTGCAGCGGCTATGGCAACAAGGTCGGCAGTCTCATGCTGCAGCTGCATCCCACGCAGGACGGGATCGAGGTGCAGCGGCGTTTTGAACTGGCGCCCAAACAGTTCAACTCGGAGCAGCACACTCCGATCTTTTTCGACGGGCATCTGCTCGGGGTGCGCAAGCAGGATCGTGGCCGCCTGGTGTGTTTGGATCTGGCAGGGAACGAAGTCTGGCACAGCGGTAAGGATCGATTCGGTCACGGTCCGTACATGGTGGCTGACGGCGTGATTCTAGCGCTCAGCAACGACGGGGAACTGGTGATGGCGGAGGCCAGCACGACAGGCTATCACCCGTTGGCGCGGTTCCAGGTGTTTGCGGACGGGCACGATGCCTGGGGTCCGATGGCGCTGGCGGGTGGACGGCTGATCGTGCGCGACATGACCCGCATGACCTGCCTGGATCTGGCAGCCGGCGGGGGCACAGGGGAGTGAAGCGGCGCGCATGAAGAACGACATGAACAATGTGAACGATGTGCACAAGTCGAGTCAGATGGCGGATGCGGTGCCGCCCACCGGGAGCCGGCCGGTCCGGACCGGCAGCCGGATCCTGGTGGCCGTGATCGCTGTGGCGCTCGTGGTCGCCGTGTTGGCCCTGTCGCGTCTCGACACATGGGGGGAACGCGCGGATGCGACACCGCGCCGTTTTGAGCTGGATCTGCAGGAGCAGGCCGAGATTCCGCCCGAGCTGGTAGCGTATGTCCAGCGTGCACAGTTCGAGACGGCGCTCGAGCGGCCGCAAGCACTGACCACCAGCGCGGACGGGACGATCCTGGTCGCGGGGGATCAGGCGGTGGTCCGGTTGAGCTCGGCCGGCGAGGTGTTAGCGACCATCCCGCTCGACCAGACGCCGACCTGCCTGGCGGTGGAGCCGGCGACGACGGACGAGTCGGGACGGATCTACGTCGGCTGCCGCCGCCAGGTGCTGGTGCTCGATGGCACCGGGCAAGCGATCGGTGCGTGGCCGGACTTCGGTCCGCAGGCCGTGCTGACAGCGATCGCCGTCGGCGGGCAGCGCGTATTCGTAGCCGACGCCGGTCAGCGCGTGGTACACGTGTTGGATCGGGAGGGGCGTCCGGCAGGGCAGATCGGGACGGTCGATCCGGACCGGAGCATGCCGGGTTTTGTGATTCCGAGTGCCTACTTCGACCTGGCGGTGGGACCGGATGAGACATTGTGGGTGGTCAATCCGGGCATGCGGCGGATCGAGTCGTATTCGTTCACGGGGGAGCTGCAGTCGCTGTGGGGGCGGGCCGGCGCTGACGTGGCGGGCTTCTTCGGCTGCTGCAATCCAGCGCACCTGGCGTTGCTGCCCGACGGCCGGTTCGTGACGTCGGAGAAGGGCATTCCACGCATCAAGGTGTATTCGGAGAGCGGCGAGTTTCAGCATGTGGTGGTCGGTGCGCGCGGCCTGGGCGTGAGGGCGTCGTCGCTGGTCGATGCGCGGGGCGAGTCTGTCGCACGGGTGTTCGACGTGGCAGTCGCGCCGGACGGGGCGATCCTGGTGTTGGACGCATTCGAACGATGCGTGCGGGTGTTCTATCCGAAGGGGGCGGAGGGACCGCAATCATGAAACCGAGTGCCGTGCACGAACTTCCTCGCCGCGCGTGGCTGGCCAGCTGCGGGCGCTGCGCCGTGCTGGGCGCGCTGGCGGCAGCAACGGGTGTGCTGGCCGGACGGGGGCAGATCCGGCGCTGCCCGGAGACGACGCGCGCTTGTGCATCCTGTGGTTGGCTGCCGCGCTGTGCTGTGCCACGCGCGGCAACCGCTCGTGCGGCACAGGCACTGCAGGAGGACCACTGATGGCCGAACAGCAGTCGTTGGATCGGCGCCGTTTTCTGATGGACACGGCCCGTGTCGCCGGTGCCGTGGCGCTCGGTACCGGCACAGGGTTCCTGGCGGGTGCCAAGGGACGGGCCACCGAACTGCGCTGGCAGATCGATCCCGACAAGTGTGTCGGCTGCGGCAAGTGCGCCACCAACTGTGTGCTGGACGAATCGGCGGTCCGGTGTGTGCAGTGCTTTGAGATGTGTGGGTACTGCGACATCTGCACAGGGTATCTGGACGCGCAGTACGAGCGCGTCGACACGGCGGCCGAGAACCAGTTGTGCCCCACGGGGGCGATCGTCCGTACGCTGATCGAGGAGCAAGCGGGGCAGCGGTTCTACGAGTACACGATCGAGCGGACTCTGTGCATTGGCTGCGGTGTCTGCGTCAAAGGGTGTGCGCTGATGAACGGCTCGCTCTATCTGCAGGTGATGCACGATCTGTGCAAGAATTGCAACGAATGCGCCATCGCCGTGTCGTGCCCGAGCCTGGCCTTCGAACGCATTCCGCAGGAGACACCGTACCGTGTCAAGCAACAGGCGTTGGCGCTGATCCGGCAGAAGGCCAGCGATCCGGCCAACGTGGCCGCCCGCGCGCTCCTCCAGCAGGTATATCAGCCATGACGATGCGGGTCAGGACCGGATGTGTGGGGGCAGTTGCCGTACTGTGGGCGTCCACAGCGGCCGGGGAGCTGATTCCCACACCGACGTTTTCCAACCACGCGATTCCCACAGCCGAGGTGCCGCACGGGGACCCGTCGTACTGGCAGTGGGTGGATGTCGGGCTGCTGTGCGTCGCCCTGATTCTGGCCAGCTACTTCGCGCTGGTCAGCCGGTCGCGTCGCCACCTGCTCGTGCTGAGTGTCGCCTGCCTGGTCTGGTTCGGTTTCATCCGCGACGGCTGCATCTGCTCGATCGGCGCGCTGCAGAACGTGGCGCTGGCCTGCGCGGAGCCGACCTACCTGCTGCCAGCCGGCGTCGCGCTCTTTTTCGTGTTGCCGCTGCTGTTCACTGTTTTCTTCGGGCGTACGTTCTGTGCCAGTGTCTGTCCCCTGGGGGCGATCCAGGAGATCGTGGCCGTGCGCAGCCTGAAGGTGCCCCGGTGGCTGGACGAGTCTCTCGGACTGCTGCCGTTTTTCTATCTGGGAGCGGCCGTGATCTTCGCCGCGACCGGCACGGCGTTCATCATCTGCCGCTACGATCCGTTCGTGGCTTTTTTCCGGCTCAACGGCAATGTACACATGCTGGTGTTCGGCGTCTGTATGCTGATCGTGGCGGGCATTGTGGGCCGCCCCTACTGCCGCTACCTCTGTCCCTATGGGGCACTGCTGGGCCTGTTGTCGCGCGTGGCGAAGTGGCACCTGCGGATCGTGCCCGGGGAATGCATCAAGTGCCGGCTGTGCGAGGACGCGTGTCCCTATGGGGCCATCCATCCGCCGACGGTCCCTCAGACAGCCCGGCAGCGCATGCAGGGCAAGCGGAACTTGCTGTGGGTCCTGGCCGTGGCGCCTCTGGCGATCGGGCTGTTGGCCTGGATTGGCACCTGGTGGGCCGTCCCATTGTCGCGTTTTCATCCGACCGTGCGTCTCTGGGATCAGATTTGTCAGGAGGAGCGGGGGCTTGCAGACGGCACGACGGACGCCAGCGATGCGTACCGCAATACCGGTCAGCCGCTCTCGCTGCTGGAAGGCGAAGCGTACGCGTGGCAGCAGCGTTTCGTGCGGATCGGAGGCTGGTTCGGCGCCTGGGTGGGTGTGGTGCTGAGCGTCAAGCTGGTGCAGCTCTCGATCCGCCGACGCCGCACCGACTATCGCCCCCAGCAGGCTGGCTGCGTGTCGTGCGGGCGCTGTTTCCAGTCATGTCCGGTGGAGCTTGTGCGTCTGGGGTTGATCCAGGATGTGTCCGAAATGGTCGAGGAGCCCCCTGCATGAGTATCTCCGTGCGCTATCCCACGCTTGTAGGAACGGCAGTCGTCGCCGCCGTCTTCTCGCTCGCCGTCGGGCTCTTGATGGCGATGGACTATGCCGGTCGCGGCACGTACGAGCTGTTCGACACCCCGGCCTACCTCGAACTGAAGCAGCAGCTCAGGGACCAGCCGGGCGACCCGCAGATACAGCAGCAGATCCGCGCGCTGGATCTGCTGCTGCGCGACACGTACTTCCGCAAACGCCGGTTCATGGCGATGGGCACCTACTTGATGCTGGGCGGCCTGACGCTGGCGCTGCTCGCGGCGCGCTGGGCGGTGGCCGTACGCGGCACGACGTACCTGCCGGGGCCGGTGGACCCCGAGCACGACGCGGAATCTCTGGCGCAGCGCTACGCCCGCTGGGCGACCGTCGGTGTGGTGCTGGTCGTCGCCACCGTGTTGTGCGGTTTCGCGCTGCGCGCGGAACCGATTGTGCCGTCCGGTCCGAAAGAACTGGCCGCCGCGCCAGCGGCCGGTCCCGCGGCGCAGCTGCCGAATACGGCGGACACCCAGGCGCCGGTGACACCGGCGGAGACGAAATCGGCCGATGCAGCAGAGACGGAGCCTGCCGGTACAGCGGAGCCGGTAGCTCCCCTGCCGTCGTACGCCGAGTACCTGCAGCAGTGGCCGCGGTTCCGCGGCCCGTCCGGATCAGGGGTGTCCGCCTACACGGACATTCCCACCACGTGGAGTGTGCCGGACAACGCGGGGATTATGTGGAAGACGGAGGTGCCCTTGCCGGGCCCCAACTCGCCGATTGTCTGGCAGGATCGGGTATTTCTGTCCGGGGCGACGGCGGAAGAGCAGGCGGTGTTCTGTTTCGCGGCGGCCAGCGGTGAACTGGTGTGGCGGCACGACCTGCCTCCCACCAGGCCGGACGGCAAGGAACTGGAAGTGATGGAGGCAACGTCGTATGCAGCGCCGACGATGGCGACCGACGGGCTCCGCGTGTACGCGATCTTCGCCACGGGTGATGTGATCGCGCTGAGTCTGCAAGGGGAAGAACAGTGGCACCAGAATCTGGGGACACCCCAGAACCACTACGGTCACGCGAGTTCCCTCGCCACGTACAACGACCGCCTGATCATCCAGTTCGATCAGGGGCGCAAGGAAGAGGGGCTGTCCCGACTCATTGCACTCGATGGCGCCACAGGCACCCCGGTGTGGGAAGTCAAACGCGAAGTGCCCAGCAGTTGGTCGTCGCCGATTGTCGTGGAGCACGATGGGCGGTGGATGGTGATTACGTGCGTCGATCCGTGGCTGATCGCGTATTCGCCGGTCGACGGCAGCGAACTCTGGCGTGCCAAGTGCCTGGGAGGGGAGATCGGCCCATCCCCCGTGTGCGTCGACGGTGTGGTGTACGCGGCCAACGAAACGAGCGGCATGGCGGCGGTCCGCGCTGACGGCAGCGGTGACGTCACGGAGACACACGTCCAGTGGTACACCGACATCGGCGTGCCGGACGTCTGCAGTCCGCTGGCGACCGACAAGTATCTGCTGCTGATGGCGCACGGCATGCTGGCCTGCTTCGATCGCGCACCGGGGACCACGCCCGGGCTGGATGCCGACCCGCGAGAGCCGCTCTGGGAGGAGGACATGCTGGAGGAAGTGTCGTCTTCGCCCAGTCAGGTGGGTTCGAGCGTTTATGTGTTTTCGGAGGAGGGTAAGGCGTGGATCCTCGAGCCGCAGGCGGACGCGTGCCAGCGTGTGGGAGAGTTCGAGATGGGGGAACCGATCCGCTCCAGCCCGGCGTTTCAGCCTGGGCGGATCTACATTCGCGGCCAGACACACCTGTTCTGCATCGGTACGCACTAACGATACACCGAGACTGCGAACTCGCATGATCAGATCCGAGCTTGACTTGAATTACGTGGACGAGATTGTCGTCCAGTGCGGTACGCGGCGCGAGGCCGTCGTTCCGATCCTGCAGGCGATCCAGCGCCACTACCGCTATTTGCCGCAGCCCGCGCTGATGCGCGTGTGTGAGCTGACCGAAATTACGCCCGCCGACATCACGGGGGTGTCAACGTTCTACACGCACTTCCGCCACCAGCCGGTGGGGCGGCACGTGATTCACGTCTGCGAAGGGACGGCGTGCCACGTGAAGGGCGCGGAGCTGGTGCGCGATGCGGTGGCGTTGCACCTCGGGCTGGCCCCCGGCCAGGACACGGACGCGCGCGGCGAATTCACGCTCCAGTCGGTCGCCTGTCTGGGCTGCTGTACCTTGGCGCCGGTCGTGCAGATCGACGACGTGACGTACGGGCGGGTGAGCCCGCGGAGCGTCCCGCAGATGGTGGCCGAGGAGCGGCATGCGCGCAGCGCGCCACCCGCCGCGGCGCGCCCCGCACCCAATTCGCGACCGGGCGAACTGGGTGAGATCCGGATCGGGCTGGGTTCCTGTTGCCAGGCGCAGGGGAGCGGCCGGGTGCACGATGAGATCCTGGCGGTGCTGAGCGAATCGGGGGCGCCCGCGGCGGTGAAACGTGTCGGCTGCATCGGCATGTGCCACCAGACGCCACTGGTGCAGCTGATCACGCCAGCGGGCGAATCGCGGTTCTTCTCGCACGTGCGGCCGGAGGATGTGCGGAGCATTGTGCTGCGGCATTTCCGCCCGCCCGGACTGGTGCGGCGGCTCGGCTACCGGTTCGCGCGGTGGCTGGACGCATTTTACTCCAACGAAGCAGACGACGCGGTGGAGTCGCACGCGCTGGATGTGGGCGGACAAGCCGTGTGCGGCTTTCTCGGGCCGCAGAAGCACATTGCCACCGAATGCTGCGGCGACCTGGATCCGCTGGACCTGGACGAGTACCTGCGGCACGACGGCTTCGCCGCGCTGCGACGATGCCTCCGCGAACTCGATCCCCCGTCGATCGTGGACGAAGTGCGGCGGAGCGGCCTGCGGGGACGTGGCGGCGGAGGCTTCCCGACGTATATCAAGTGGCAGAAGGCGCGAGCTGCCGCCGGCGACACGAAGTACGTCGTCTGCAACGGGGACGAAGGGGACCCCGGTGCCTTCATGGACCGCATGCTGCTCGAGTCCTTCCCCTATCGTGTGATCGAAGGGATGGCCATCGCCGCGCTCGCGATCGGCGCGCAGGAAGCGATCTTCTACATCCGCGACGAGTATCCGCTGGCCGTCGCGCGCATCCGGGAGGCGCTCGAGCGGTGTGAACAACACGCGCTGATCGGCGCCGGGATCCTGGGGAGCGGCCTGAACGTGAAGTTCCGCGTGGCGGAAGGTGCGGGCGCGTTCATCTGTGGCGAAGAGACCGCGCTGATCAACTCCCTGGAAGGACGCCGCGGCACACCCACGCTGCGCCCGCCCTACCCGGTGGAAACCGGACTGTGGGATCGCCCGACGTTGATCAACAATGTGGAGACGCTGGCCTGCCTGCCCTGGATCTTCCGGCACGGCGGAGACCAATTCGCACAGCTGGGTACCGGCGCCAGCAAAGGCACGAAGGTGTTTGCGCTGGCCGGCAAGGTCGTGCGCGGCGGCCTGATCGAAGTGGCGATGGGCATCACGTTGCGGCAGATCGTCTACGACATCGGCGGTGGCGCGCTGCCGGGACGCACGTTCAAAGCGGTGCAGGTGGGCGGGCCGTCCGGCGGCTGTGTTCCCGCCTCGCTCGCGGACACGCCAGTGGACTACGAAGCGCTGGTGCAGGTGGGAGCGATCATGGGCAGCGGCGGGCTGGTCGTGCTCGACAACACCGACTGCATGGTCGATATCGCGCGCTACTTCCTGCGTTTCACGCAGGAGCAGTCGTGTGGCAAGTGCACCCTCTGCCGCATCGGCACGAAGCGGATGCTGGAGATCATGGACCGCATCTGCACCGGCCAGGGTCGGCCGGGCGATCTGGAGCAGTTGGAGCAGCTGGCGCACAGCGTGGCGGCCGGCAGCATCTGCGGGCTGGGCAAGACCGCCCCCAACCCCGTGCTGTCCACGCTCAAGTACTTCCGCGACGAGTATGAGGCGCACCTGCAGGGGAAGTGCCCCGCCGGGAAGTGCGCCGCCCTGATTCGCTACGAGATCAACCAGGCGTGCATCGGCTGCACGCTCTGCGCCCAGCACTGTCCCGTTCACGCCATCCCTCTTACCCCTTACCGGCGGCACGCAGTGAACATGGACCTTTGCACGCGCTGTGATACGTGCCGCCAGGTCTGCCCGATGCAGGCCGTGGATGTCGTTTCATAACCCCGTTCCCCCGCCACACAACCATGCCCACTCTTACGATTGACGGTCAGCAAGTGGAGGTGCCTGCCGGCGCCACGGTCCTGGAGGCCGCGGAGAAACTCGGCATCGAGATCCCGGCGCTGTGCTTCCTCCAGGGCTACGAACCGTCGACCTCCTGCCTGGTGTGCGTCGTGCGGAACCGGCAGACGGGTCAGTATGTGCCGGCCTGCGCCACGCGCGTCGTGGATGGGATGGAGATTGACAACGCGACGGAAGCGGTCAGCGCCATGCGGCGCACGGCGCTGGAACTGCTGTTGAGCGACCATGTCGGTGACTGCCTCGCCCCGTGCTTTTTCGCCTGCCCCGCGCACATGGACATCCCGCTGATGCTGCGGCAGATCGGCGAGCACAATTTGCGCGAGGCGATCGCGACGATCAAACAGGACATCGCCCTGCCGGCCGTGCTGGGACGCGTCTGCCCAAAGCCCTGCGAAAAAGGCTGCCGGCGGAATGCCGCCGACAACCCCGTGGCTGTCTGCGAGTTGAAACGCTTCGTCGCGGATGCGGATCTGGCCAGCGGCGATCCGTACCAGCCTGCGTGCCAGCCCGACAGCGGGAAACGCGTGGCGATTGTCGGCGCCGGACCGACCGGCCTGGCTGCCGCGTATTACCTGCGGCGTCTGGGACACGCCTGCGTGCTGATTGACCGGCAAGCGCAGGCGGGGGGACGCCTGCGCACCGAGCCGACGCCGGAGGAGTTGCCGGCTGCGGTGCTGGAGGCTGAGATCGCCCAGATCCTGCGCCTGGGCGTCGAGACACGCTGGAACACGGCAGTGGCGGACCAGGCCGATCTGGACCGGCTGTGCGATTCGTTCGACGCCGTGCTGCTGGCCTGCGGCGCCGTGGAGCCGGAGCAGATTGCGGCCTGGGGGCTGGCCGCCACGCGACGCGGCATCGAAGTGGACCGGAATACCTATCAGACACAGCGTCCCGGCCTGTTCGCGGCCGGGAACATCTTCCGGCGCAAGGCGCTGGTCGTCCGCAGCACGGCCGACGGCAAGGAAGCCGCGCAGACCATGGATCAGTACGTGTCGGGCCGCGCAGTGCGCGGTCCCGGCCGGCCGTTCTCCTCCCGCATCCATCGGCTGACGTCGGACGAGATGCAGGAGTTCCTGGCAGGGGCCGGTGCAGCCTGCCACAGCACGCCCGCCGCCGGAGAAACGTATTCCGACGCGGCGGCCGCCGAGCAGTCGAACCGCTGCCTCGCCTGCGGCTGTGTGGCGCATGGGAGCTGCAAACTGGAACGCTATGCCATCCTCTATCAGGCGGATGCCACCCGGTATGAAGGTCAGCGCCGACCCTACGAAGTGATCGGCCGGCACGCTGCGGTGCTGTTTGAGCCGGGCAAGTGCATCAAGTGCGAGCTGTGCGTCAAGATCGCGGCCGGAGCGCAGGAGCCGCTGGGCCTGACCTTCGTCGGCCGCGGGTTCGACGTCAAGCTGCGCGTCCCCTTCGGCGGCGATATGGACGCGGCACTGTCGAAGGTGGCGGCCGAGTGTGTAGCCGCCTGCCCTACCGCCGCGCTGCAATTCGCGCGGCATGCGACCACGCACCCCGAAGACCGCTGCGCCGCCGACTGAATGCAGGCCGGGCGTGCAGCTACCGCGTCGTCTGCCACGCGTCTGCCATCTGCCGCCCGGCAGTCGGCCAGGGGCTACTACTACACCCCCTCCGGCACGTACGCCAGCGACGTCTGCAACGGATAGGCGCAGGTGCATCCGGAACTGGCCTCGGGAATCAACAGCAGCCCACCGACCGGCAGCATGTTGATGAAACAGCCGGGGCGCGAGACCGTGTTGATCCGCCGGGCCTGCCCGTCCGGTCCGAGGTCCCATTGCCAAGGGTTGCCGCCGCGCCAGAACAGACTGCCGGCCGACGCCGAGACATTGCCGCAGCCATGCCCCAGGCGATCGAACTTCCACCCCTCCCGCTGCTGACCCGTGTGCAGGTCGTACGCCAGGGGGTAGGTATAGACCGTGTTGCCCACGATCGTGGGATGGCGATTCTGTTCGCCATGTCCACCCCGCGGATCGTAGAGCGTATTGTGCCCAGCCGTCCACAACGTCTGGCCGGTGGCGGCATCGAGCATCTCGAAGAAGTACCAGAGCTTGTTGTCGATGTAGCGATTGCCGCTGACGAGCAGTTTCTCTTGCGCGTAGTTCGTGTAAGCGATGTGCCGGTAATTCTCCAGGCTCAGCGGTATCTTCCACAGCTCCTTACCGGTCTGCAGGTCCAGCGCGACCAGGAAATTGGGGCCCTCCAGGAACGTGCTCATCGGCATCCGCCCCTGGCGGTTCTCCAGAGCTGCCGGACTGTGGTTCGACAGCACGTACAGGCGTCCGCCGCCAATGGTGATCGTGGTATTGAGCAGCAGACCGGACTGGTAGCGCCAGCGCCGCGAGGCGTCCTGGACATTCAAGGCGAACAGCGTGTCGCTGGTGACGAGCGACATGCTGTCATACCACAAGGCCAAGTCCGCCTCCCGACTCTGTTCGAAATACGCCGCCCCCGGTCGGCACTGGCTGCCGATCAGCAGCTCATCGACCCGCGCCACATACCCCCACTGCCGCGGCTCATCGGCCACCTGGTCGGGCATCGCCAGTTCGCGCATCGTAGCCCCCGTGACCACGTCCAGCTCATGGCATGTGGGGCCGGCCACAACATAGAGCGCCCGGTCGTCCACGACGTAGTTGCTGCAGTCCAGGAACGCCCCGAGGCGCAGCGACTGTGGGATGTCGCGCTGCCACAGGTTGGTGCCGTTGTACGCGTCGACCGCGATGACCAGATTGTCGCCGGGCACGAACATCCGGCCGGCCTTGTACAGTGGCGGCACGTTGCGGTGGTGCCGATCGGCCATCAGCCTTGGGCCCGGCTCGCCATACCATTGGACCCGCAGGGGGCCGTGCACATGCTGGTCCATCGTGCACGCCGTATTGGCGGGATCGGCGAAACCGTGTGTCCACTGGCCGGCACCATCCAATGGGCCGCGTGTGACCTGGATCCAGGTTGTGCCCGGCAGGGCCACGGTCCGCGCCGTCAGACCGTCGCCGGAGAGTGCCGTGGTCCAGGCCTCCACGCTGGCAGACTCGGCCGCGGCAAAGCCACCAATCCAGGCGCTGCCCCCTTCCGGGCGCAGGACGCGGTGAATCTGCGCGACGTTTTCCGCACTCAAAGGCATCGCGCCGGGATCGACCAGCAGCAGGTTGGCGAAATATGCCGGATAGGGCAGCGCGGTCCTGGCCACCTGGTGCGCGCACACACGCACGCCGTAGGGCAGCTGTTGTGCGAGCGCGGGCCGCAGGGCTTCGATCGTCTCCGCATGGGAGTCGGCCAGGGTCAGGTGCAGCCGCGAGTGCGCGGCCAACGCGGGCAGCAGCCCGGCGTGACGCGCTCCGAGGATCAGGCCGAATCCCTGATCGGCCTGAGCCTGGGCGAGCAGCGTGCGCGCCAGCTCCTGGTCTGCCGCCGCCGGATCCGCAGTGGGGGCTGCGCCGGCCGCTGCCGCGCCCGGCGCCGCATCGCTCACCGCGGCGGGCGGCTGCACGGCCGGATCCGAGGCCTGGAAGCACTGGATCACCCCCGCGTCTGTACTGACAACAAGTTGTCCTTGAGCGACGGCCAGTGAGCAGGCGCGGCCCTCCACGGCACCGGTCCAGAGCTGCTGTCCGTCCGCTGCGCTGTAAGCGGCCACCTCCGTCTGGCCGCCGGCAAACAACGTGTCGCCGGCCAGAATGAGCGATTCGACATGCGGGCACGGCGTGCGCCAGACCCAGCAGGTGTGCATGTCGGCCTTCAGTTCCGCGAGTCGGGCCTTGACGCCAGCCGCCTCGGCGCTGGCCGCCTCGTCTTTGCGTTTCTCCAGCGCGGCCAATTGGTTGCGCAGTACGGCGTGCTCGCGCGCCAACGGCAGGAACTTGCCGCGGTCGAGCGCTGACAGGTGCGTGCGGTTCTGGACGAACAGCCGCGTGCCGTGAGCAATGAGGTGCCGCCCATCGAACGTGATCAGCTGCTCGCGCGTCGCCGGCTCCAGGATCGACAGTTCGTCGAGTGTATCGCCGCGTCCGGTCGCTACCAGGTCCTCCGTGACGACCGTGTAGGCGCCGCCCGGACTCGACAGGACCCCCAGCCGCTTGCCGTCCTGGCAATCATAGACGCCCGGCGAGGTCCGGCCGGACGGGAGCAGCAACTGCCGGCCCGCCAGCAGCATGTAACCCTGGGCGGACTGCTCGATCGGCGCACGCAATACGCACGATCCGGTGGTGGCGTCCAGGCCAACCAGAAATGCCCCTTCACTGCCGGGGAACATGCCGGCCGCACAGTAGGCGATGCCGTCACGCACCAACACGCCGGAGCGAACCGGCCACCGGGATACGATCCGGCCGTTGCCGATGCAGCGGCTGTCCGCCGGGCCGATGCGGGTCTGCCAGTGCACCCGGCCGTCGGCAGTCGCCAGGCAGTACACGCACCCGTCGTCCGACCCCGCATACAACCGGTCCCCCACAACCGTCGGAGCCAACCGTACCGGCCCTTCGGTGAAACACGACCAGCAGCGCTGGCCGGTGGCCGCATCAAGGCACACGATCTGGTCGTCCGTCGAGGTTCCGTAGAAGATCCGGCCGCCAGCGATCACCGTGTGGTAGGCGTGGTCGTAGGTCACACGGGGCTGCAGATCCTGTTTGTAATGATAGTAGTCGTGGCGGGCCGGGGGCGGCCAGGCGGGCGTTGGCGCGTGATCCGCCCGATGCGTCCACCGCTCCACCAGCGGCAGGCTGAGCGACTGCTCAGTGGCCCCGCTCCGGCACGCATCGTGCGCATACGTGGGCCAGTCGTCGGCGCGGAGACACACCGTGGAGAACACATGCGACAGCGCAAGAAACGTGATGACCTGGATGGTGCGGCAACGCATGAGGTGTCCTCCTTCGCAGGTTCCACACAGTCGGCAGGTTAGACACAGTAGGGGTGACGTTGCGGTGGGGCGAGCAGTCGGTTGCGTGATCCTCGCGTGCGGCAGGAACGTACCGCGTTCGCATTATCAGTCACCAGTGCTGGGGATGCAATCGACGGCCGGAGGAATCTTGCGGTGTCTTCCGCGCTGCGCGCCGGCGTACCGCCAGACGAGCCCTGTGAGGATCAGCGCGCCGCCCGCATATGTCCACCAGCGCGGCGGCTGGTACGTCGGCTCGGCGTGCCACGCCAGGAAGACCCGGACGGGAACCAGGATCGGCTCGAGTAACGCGATGCCCGATGCCTCGTGCCCGGAAATCCAGCGCACGCCGCGCGCAAACAGCAAATAAGGGAGCCCCAATTGCAGCATCCCAAACGCGGTGAGGTAGCCCAGTTGCGTGCCGGTCGGCCAGATTCCGTGGGCCACCACCCAGGGCGCCAGCACCACAGTCGTCACCGCCAGATTCAGGGCGATCAGCCAGGCGGTATCCTGGTCCCGCAACTGCCGCATGCACAGCACCACGCCTGCAAACGCTATGCCGCTCAGCGCTCCGAAGATGACTCCGGACAACTGTTCGCCCTGCGCTTCAAACCACAGGATGAATCCGACACCCAGCATGCCACACAGGACGAGCGGCCAGTGTTCGAACAGCGGTGCCTTGGCAAAGAAGCCGCTGGTACTCCATAACACGGCGGCCGCCACGACCAGCAACCGCCCCCGCGACCGCTCGATCGACAACGGTTCGCGAGTAAGGGTGGGAACTGGCATACGCCGATGATGGCAGGCGCGGCGGCCATCTGCAAGGCCGGCTCTGCGGGGTGCGACCCTATCCTTTCTGCGCGGTCAGTGGTACACTGAATCGCTGCTGGCACATGGTCGCTCCACCGGATCTGGAAGTGATGAATACGAAACCGTCTGAGGCCGCGCCTCACGATCAGTCCATGCCTGCAGAGCAGGCGAATTCCCCGGAGTCTTCTGCCGAAGCACCCCAGCCGGTCAACAGTGTGCAGAAACCCGAAACGCGCGGTCGGATTCAAGTTGGCTCGCGCCGCAACAAGACACCCGCGGTCCCGCCGGCGCCCGCCGCGCCGCCAAGTCAGCCGGTCAGCGCGGAGCCGCCGGCCAGCGCGGAGCCGCCGGCCAGGCAGCACGCGCCCGTGCGTCCTCCTTCGGTGCGCGAGCCGCTGTCGGACGATCTGGAACGGGAGTTTGCCGCAGCCATGGGGGACGCGTCGCTCGACGAAATCCTCTCGGGCGGTGCAAGTCCTCAGCCGGTGGCCGGGCCGGAGTTGGAATCGCGGCAGCAATCGCAGATTGTGCGGATCCACGGCGACAACGTGTTCTTCTCGCTCGGGGGACGCCATGAAGGAGTGGCGTCACTGCGGCAGTTTCCGCAGCCGCCGGAACTCGGCACGGAAATGGAAGTGATCGTGAAGGGCTATCACGAGGACGATGGCCTGTACGAACTGCTTGTCCCCGGCGCGTCGACGCACGTCGAAGACTGGTCCGATCTGGTGGAAGGGGCGGTGGTGGAAGCCCGCATTACCGGCGCCAACACGGGCGGCCTGGAGTGCAAAGTGGGGGCCATCCGCGGCTTCATCCCGTCGAGCCAGATTGCCATGTTCCGCGTCGAGGACTACGCCGAGTTTCTCGAACAGAAGCTGCTGTGCGTGGTGACCGAAGTCAATCCCAAACGCAAGAACCTCGTCCTCAGCCGCCGTGCAGTGCTGGAACGCGAAAAGGAGGAGGCGCGCAAGGAACGGCTGGCCAGCATGGAGGTGGGTCAGGTCGTGGAAGGGGTGGTCCGCAAGATCCTCGACTTCGGCGCGTTTGTCGATGTCGGAGGCATCGATGGGCTGGTGCACATCAGTCAGCTGAGTTGGGATCACGTCAAGGATCCCCACGAGGTGCTGCACGAAGGTCAGAAGATCCGCGTGAAGATCGAGAAGATCGATCCGCAGACCGGCAAGATCGGATTGTCCTACCGCGACCTGCTCGAACACCCGTGGGTTAACATCGACGACAAGTTTCCGGTCGATGCGGTGGTCACGGGAACGGTCTCGCGGATCGCGAAGTTCGGCGCGTTCGTGAAACTGGCGCCGGGTATCGAGGGGCTGGTGCATATCTCGGAATTGTCGCACGCCCGTGTCCCGTCGGTGGCCAGCGTGGTATCGGAAGGACAGGCGGTGGAGGTCAAGGTCCTGGCCGTGGATCCGGAGAGCCAGCGGATCGCGCTGTCCATGAAGGCCGTGCTGCCCACGCCGGCCGAAGAGGAACCGGAACTCGACGCGGAATCGTCGGCCGAGACACCACCGGAACCGCTGGTGGCGAAGCGGCACACGCCGCTGCGCGGCGGGACCGATCGCGCCAGCGGCGGAGAGCAGTTCGGACTCAAGTGGTAGAGGGTGAAACCGTAACGGATTCCAGTCCATGATCCCAGGGAGCGAGCGACGATGAGCGACGTGGCGCATTTCTCGGACGACAATTTCCAGGCAGAAGTTCTGCAGTCCCCCGAGCCGGTCCTGGTCGATTTCTGGGCGACCTGGTGCGGCCCCTGCCGCCAGATCACACCGATGATCGAAGAGCTGGCCACGGAATTCGTGGGCTCGGTCAAGGTCGGCAAGCTGAACATCGATGACAACCCGGGCATCGCCCAGGAATACAAGGTCTTCAGCATCCCTACGCTCATCGTGTTCAAGAACGGCCAGGACGTGCAGCGGTTTGTCGGCGTGCAGCCCAAGGCCAAGATCAAAGAAGCGCTGGAATCCGTCGGGCAGTGACGCCGGCCAGTGCCGCATGCTACCCGCGGTGTCCCCCGGGCTGACGGCGGGCTGATTGACTGGCGGGCTCCCCCCGGCCGCTTACTCCGAATCCGACAGGCTCAGGTTCGGCGCGATCCGCTGTAACTCGTCGCGCATGAAGTGCTTTTCGCGTGCTCCACGATGTGGCAACCGGGTGGCCGGTTGACAAATGGCCCCACGTCGTTCGGGGGGTGCGCGAGGTCTGTAAGTCGTTGACTGCTTGTGGCTTGCGGAAGGTCCGCAGCCACAAGTCATCGGTTGTAGCCGTCCGGCGAGGGTACTATACTGTGGTGCTTTACGATCCCAGGACAGGCAGGCTGATGAGGCGTTCCCGGGGCCGTTGCTCGGCGGGTCGGCGGGGACGATTGACTAGGACGAGTATTGGAGATATTGCGCATGGCACCCACGAAAGACGAAGTATTTGCAAAGGTCAAGGAAGCTCTAGTTGACGCTTTGGGTGTGGATGATGACGAAGTCACGGCCGAGGCAACATTGGTCGGCGACTTGGGTGCCGAGTCCATTGACTTTCTGGACATCGTGTTCCGGCTCGAAAAGGCCTTCGAAATCGAGATCCCGCGGTCGGAACTCTTTCCAGAAGATGTTTTGACCAGTTCCGAGTATGTCCAGGAAGGGAAGGTGACGCCGGAAGGCATCGGCGAACTCAAGAAACGCATGCCCTTTGCGGATCTCTCGAAGTTTGAAGACAACCCGGCGGTCCAGGAGTTCAGCAACCTGTTGACGGTTCAGGATCTGTGCCGTTACGTGGGAAGCAAAGTCGGGGCCCAGTAAGCAGTACCGCGGATTGGCTCATTGTGGGGTCGTGACGAATGAGACGACGTGTCGTCATAACGGGGATCGGTTGCGTCAACCCGATGGGGCATGACGTGGAGTCTGTCTGGTCCGGTCTGAAGGAAGGCAAGTCGGGTGTCGCGCAGACGACGCTCTTCGACGCCTCCACGTTCCCCACGACGATCTCGGCCGAAGTGAAGAACTGGGACATTTCGCAGGTGGGAGAGGACCCGGCCGTGTGGAACAATCGCGGACGCCACTCCCGCTTCGCAGCCGGAGCGGCCCGGCAGGCCGTCCAGGCCTCCGGCGTCCTCGACTCCCCGGACCTGGATCCGGAGCGGTTCGGCGTGTATCTGGGCAGCGGCGAGGGAAGCCAGGATTTTTTCTCCTTTGCCGACATGATGGCCGCCGCCCTGACCACTGGTTCGTTCGACGTCGAACGCTTCATTCAACGCGGACTGGAGCTGCTCAACCCAGCCGTCGAACTCGAACAGGAGCCGAACATGCCGGCCGGCCATGTGGCCGCCATGTTCGACGCGCGCGGGCCCAATTTCAATTGCCTCACCGCCTGCGCTGCCAGCAGTCAGGCCGTGGGCGAGGCTACCGAGATCATCCGGCGTGGCGATGCAGATGTCATGCTCTCTGGGGGCACCCACAGCATGATCCACCCCCTCGGCGTGACCGGTTTCAACCTGCTCACCGCCCTGTCCCGCCGCAATGACGAACCGACGCGGGCCTCGCGCCCCTTCGACCGCCTGCGCGATGGCTTCGTAATCGGCGAAGGCTCCGCCATGGTCGTGCTCGAAGAACTCGACCGGGCCAAACGGCGGGGAGCCACCATCTACGGTGAAATCGTCGGGTACGGAGCCACTGCAGATGCCTATCGCATCACCGACATCCACCCCCAGGGTCGTGGAGCGATCGCCTGCATGCGCATGGCCCTGGCCGACGCCTCACTCGACGCCTCCGACATCCACTATGTCAACGCGCATGGGACCAGCACCGCCGTGAACGACCGCGTGGAAACCGTTGCCTGCAAGGAAGTCTTCGGTCAGCGCGCCTATGAGGTGCCGATCTCCAGCACCAAGAGCATGATGGGCCATCTGATCGCGGCTGCCGGAGTCACCGAACTGATCGTCTGCCTCATGGCCATTCGTGATCAGGTCCTGCCCCCCACGATCAATTACGAGAATCCAGATCCCGATTGCGATCTGGATTACGTGCCGAATGTGGCGCGCGAAGCTCCATGCGACATCGCGCTGAATAACAGCTTTGGATTCGGCGGTCAGAATATCACGCTCATCGTACGCCGATTCGCCGACTAAGCCGCTATACCACGGCTATCCCCGCCCCCCGGAGAACTGCCCCACCGTCAATACCCGATGGTCGACGGCTGGTTCAGAAAGAAGTCCCGCGGTCCACGTACCGTGTAGTACGGATAGGCATAAGCAGCAGTCGGCGGGCCGGCCGGCTCTATCCGATTGTAGTAGTCCTTGGGTATGTACGGCACATAGTCGGGTGATCCAGCCGTGTTGCCCCCGAGACCGCTGCGAACGACATTACCACACCCGAAATGAGCACGCCCGAAAACCGGACCGCATTTCTGGCATTGCCTGTTGGCCATACGGCAGTGCGATTGGCAGCCTAGACTCACCAAGCACACGAACGCCACGAATAACAACGCACGTTTCATCGGGTCCATCCTTCTGTTGCGATGTCTGGGTCAGGCTCGGTATCGACCCGGTCAGCTTGCGGAATCTGGCTGACGGGGGGTGGCCTGCAAATGGGAAGCGCAGACCTCACCGATGCTGTTACGGAAATCATCGGCGGCACAAATGGGAAAATTGAACGAATCGCTAGGCCCCCTAGCCGCTGGCCATACAGCCCCCACAACCGCTATAATCAGCGTGTCAAGAAATTCCGAACACGTAAAAGATGCCTGTTCTGGACGAATACGGTGTTTGGCTAAATGTGGAAGTTTTAGCAGACGATACGTGTTCATGACTTCGGCAGGTCGAGCTTGCTGAGTTTTTGCCAGAGTCAGCGTCGGGCCGCCGCCCAGGAGTGCAAACGCGGGGCCGGCGGCCGCGCAAAGTTCGAGTGTCAACGTTACACGTGTTTCTGGATCGAGGAGCCCTCCCAATGAAGAGTCGTATGTTTGTCCCCGCCCTGTTGGCGGTCGGCCTGTTCTGTTTGATCAGCACTTCGAGTGCGAAGGCCGGTCTGTTCGGTCGCTGTGTGGCGGACCCGTGTTGTGGTTGCGAAGTGGTCGAGCCCGCCTGTGGTGCCGAAGCCGCGTGCTGCGACCCGTGCTGTGCGCCGCGCGTGGGCCTGCTGGACCGCCTGCGTGCCAAGTGTGCTGCCAAACGCGCCTGCTGCGAAGTCACCTGCTGTGAGCCCGCCTGTGACGCCGAGCCCGCTTGTGGCGCCGAAGTCGCGTGCTGCGATCCATGCTGCGAGCCGCGCGTGGGCCTGTTGGCCCGCCTGCATGCCAAGTGCGCTGCCAAGCGCGCCTGCCGTGCGGCCGTGTGCTGCGAGCCCGCTTGTGGCGCTGAGCCCGCTTGTGGCGCTGAGCCCGCTTGCGGCGCTGAGCCCGCTTGCGAAGCGGCTTGTGATCCCTGCTGCGTTCCGGATCGCTGCGGTCTGCTTGAGCGTCTTAGCGCGCGTTTCGCTGCCAAGCGTGCCTGCCGCGCTGCCGTCTGCTGCGAGACCGTCTGCTGTGAGCCGGCTTGTGGCGCAGAGCCCAGCTGTGGCTGCAACTAACGCAACACTTTTAGCGGGGGCACGGGCACTTGGCCCACACACCGGGCCGGTGCGTGCCGTACGCAAACACCTTCACAGAGCCCCTGATCGAGTGATTAGGGGCTCTGTTTGTTTTGGTTTTGTCCGGCGTCAATCACCGGCCCCGCCGTGGGTCGGTGTTTCGTCGACCGCTCCCTCGTCGAGGATGCGGAGTTGTTCGGTCACGTGGATCGTCTCAATCGCCACCGTTCCGGCCCGCGTGCCGGGGAGCACGAACACGACGCCCAGGTCCTGTCGTGCTTCGCAGTATGCGCGTGTGGCGTCGACCCCGAGCACGAAGAAGGCCGTGGACAGTGCGTCGGCTTCGGCCGCATCGGGCGCCAGCACGGTAGCGGACAGCACCCCTTCGGCCGGCCTACCGGAACGCGGATCCAGCACGTGACCGTAGCGGCGACCGCGATGGTAGAAGAACTGCTGGCCGGATCCGGACGTGCCGACCCCGCCGCTGCACACCTGCAGTTCGGCGAGTCGCCGCTCGGCGCGCAGCGGATGGCGCAGCGCAATGCTCCACCCGGGTAGAACGCCGTCCGGATCGCGTGCGCCATGGGCCAGGATGCTGCTGTGCCCTCCATGGATCAGAAAGTCCTGCACCCCGGCTGCCGAGAGGACCTCCGCGCAGCGGTCCAGCGCGTATCCCTTCCCGACACTGCCGAGATTCAACTCCATACCCGGCCGGTCGAAACGCACCGTCTGCTGGTCGCGATCGAGCGTCAGGTGCCGACTGCCGCTGCGCTGCATGGCCTCGTGTACCTCGTCGGCGGTAGGAAAGCGTCCGCTGCGTGTGTGGAATCCCCAGATCTTAACCAGCGGAGCGGCCGTGATATCGTACGCGCCGCCGGTCGCCTGGTTCCAGTCGGCGCAGCGGCAGAGCAAGGCGAACAGGCGGGATTCGACGCGGCACGGCCGGTCGCCGGCCTGGCGATTGATCGCACTCACGTCGCTCTCCGGCCGGAACACTGACAGCTGGTCTTCCAGGTGCTGGACGAGATCCAGGGCTTCGTTCGCGGCTTCGACCGCGCCGGCGTGCTGGCCGGCGTTGAGATACACCTGGAACTCACAGGCCATGGCCCGGCGTCCGAGCTGGAGCAGGTAGTCCTGTGTGGCACGCCGTGCGCCGCTGGCCGGCTTCCACGATGCGCCGCCGCCCAGGTCTGCACCGCTCGACAACCCGGCCAGGGCGTCGCGGGCGGCTTGGCCGGTGAGGAATTCGCGGCGCGTCGACTTGTGGCGGGAGTTCATGGTTGGAAGTCACAGGGCAGCGCTTCGAGATCGATCAGTTCTGCAAGGCCCGCCTGCGCGAACTCCGGTCCGGAGACGTACCGACCGGGACGCATCCAGGCCTGCAGCTGTTCGTACGGCAGGCCCAACTGCTGGGCCAGCAGGCGGTCCATGTCCTGTTCCAGCCGCGCGAAGTGCCGGGCCCACTCGGCCGCTTCATCCAGCTGCACATGCTCCTCACTCTGCCATTTCATCGGATGAAACAGCAGGACGCTGTACGGCGTGACCAGGCGGCGAACGCAAGCCGCCAGAGGCCACAGGGCCGCCGACGAACACTCGCCGGTCACGACCCCCGTCACCTGCAGGTTCCGCAACCGGATCAAGGTCATGAGGGAGATCGCCGTGTAGGCGCTGCCACCCGGCGAGTTGATATACAGCGTGCAGGGGGAGCCAGGGGCGACGCCCAGCAGCTTGTCATAGCAGTCGGGCTCGTGTTCGGTGAGGTCTCCGATCAGGGCCACTTCGAGCGGTCCTTCCGGTGCGTCATCGGCGGGTCGAGCGGCAGAATCCATGGCAGTATGCGGTCCGGTGCGGGGGGAACGCGGCACCCAAGTCGGCCCACGCGGCAGCGGTGCAGCGGTATGTTGGTATAGTCGCCGCGGTACGTCGACGCAAGGAGCCGTCTGGCTTCACAAGCCCTGATTCCCTTTTATAATGGATCCCATGGGAATCAAGTTTCGCTGCCATGCATGTGACAAGAAACTGCACGTGAAGGCGTTCCTGGCGGGCAAGCGGGGGGTGTGCCCGAAGTGCGGTGCAAAAGTGCGCATACCGCTCACCAGCCAGGATCCGTCGAACGGGGCGGCGGGACAGGACGAGCGGCCGGCGGGAGCCAGCGCAGCGGTTTCGGCGGCCGTGGCGCCGGATGCCGCCCACACCGCTGCCGATCCCACAGCCACCGAACGTCGCGCCGGTTCGCAGGCGCGCACATCGTCCGGGCCCGACCCGATCGCGGAAGCGCCGGATGCAGTCTGGTACGTGCGACCGCCCACGGGCGGTCAGTTCGGACCGGCTGACGGAAAGATCATGCGCCGCTGGCTCATGGAGGGGCGGGTGAGCGCCGATGCGCTGGTGTGGCGGGAAGGGTGGCCCGACTGGAGGTCGGCCGGTCCCGTGTTCCCGGCGCTGGAAGGTCCGGATCTCGTCTTGCCGGTCTCCCCACCGGCGCTGGCCGTTGCTGACGAGAGTTTCGCGGTCGCCGGCGCTCGCCATGCGGTCGAACGCTATCGTGCGCCGTCCCAACCCGACTCGCGTATCCGCCTTATGATGTTCATCGCGTCTCTGGTGGCGCTGGGCGTCGTGTTGCTTGTGACGCTCATACTGATGCTGCGTGCCGGACGTTGAAGAACCGGAACAGGAGCTACAGACGCATGACGCATTCACGACGGCCGCTGGTCGGCATCGTCATGGGCAGCGACAGCGATTGGCCGAAGATCCGCGGGGCGCGCGCGGCGTTGGAGGAATTCGACGTCGTGTCGGAGGTGCGGGTGATGAGCGCCCATCGGACGCCGGCCGTGGTGCGGGAGTACGCAGCGACGGCGCGCCAGCGCGGTTTGAAGGTCCTCATCGCGGCCGCCGGCGGCGCGGCGCATCTGGCGGGTGTGGTGGCCGCCCACACGACTCTGCCTGTGATCGGATTACCGGTCCCGACCGCGGAGTTGGGGGGACTGGATTCCCTGCTCTCGACTGTACAGATGCCGGGCGATGTGCCGGTGGCCACCGTGGCGGTCGGCATGGGGGGGGCGCGCAACGCGGGGTTGCTGGCCGTACAGATCCTGGCGGTGGCGGACGACGCGCTGGCGGAGAAGTTCGCCGAGTTCAAACGAGGGCTGGAGCAGCAGATCGCCACCAAGGATGCGCGACTGCAGGAGATCATCCACGAAGATGCCGAGTAGTTGGGAGACGCTGCGGTGGGTCGGCGGCCTCGCGGGCCAGCTGGTGCTGCTCGATCAGACCTGCCTGCCGGGGGAGCTGCGCGAGATCACCTGCCGGGATGTGAGCGCGGTGGTGGAGGCGATTCGCGCGCTGCGCGTGCGGGGGGCGCCGGCCATCGGTATCGCCGCCGCTTACGGGCTCGTGCTGGGTCTGCAGCCGGCTGCGGCGGCGGGCACCGACGCCTTGTTCGCCGCGCTGGAAGAGACGCGTCAACTGCTCTCCGCCAGCCGTCCGACCGCCGTCAACCTGAACTGGGCCCTGGAGCGGATGGGGCACCGGGCACGGCAGCTGCGAGGGGTACTGGAACCGCCCGGGATCCTCGCCGCGCTGTTGGCCGAGGCGCAGGCGATTCACGACGAGGACCGGGCCACCTGCCGCGCGATCGGGCGCCACGGCGCCGCGCTGCTGCGCGATGGCATGGGGATCCTGACCCATTGCAATGCCGGCGCGCTGGCGGCGTCGGAGTATGGGACGGCCCTGGCGGTCATCTACACAGCGCACGAAGCCGGCCTGCGGCTCCACGTGTTCGCAGACGAAACCCGCCCGCTGCTCCAGGGAGCGCGGCTCACCGCCTGGGAACTCGTCGAACGCGGCGTCGACACCACGCTCATCTGTGACTCCATGGCCGCCCAGGTCATGCGCGAGGGGCGGGTACAGGCGGTGATCACCGGCGCGGATCGCATCGCCGCTAACGGCGACGCCGCTAACAAGATCGGCACCTACGCCCTGGCTGTCCTGGCAGACGCCCACCAGATTCCGTTCTACATCGCCGCCCCGCACTCCACGTTCGACCTGACGCTCGACTGCGGCGCTGCCATCCCCATCGAACAACGCGATCCGCGGGAAATCACGCACGGGTTCGGCCGGATGACGGCACCCGCCGGCGTGCAGGTGTACAACCCGGCGTTCGACGTGACCCCCGCACGGCTGATCCGTGCGCTGATCACCGACCGCGGGCTGATCGCGCCCGTGACCGCCCCGCGCATCGCGGCTGTGCTGCAGGAAACAGCCCCGGCAGGAGGCGCACAGCGTCCTGCAGGAACTGGAAACTCCGCTGCGGGTGAGTGATCACCGGGGGCATCTCGCCCCCCGCGTTCCGGTTCAGATGTCGTAGTACAGGCAGAACTCGTAGGGATGCGGGCGCAGCCGCATGGCATCCACTTCGTTCTTCATCTTGTAGTTGATCCAGGTCGAGATCACGTCCGAGGTGAATACGTCCCCCTTGAGCAGGAACTCATGATCGCTCCGCAACGCCTCGAGAGCGGCTTCGAGCGATGCCGGCGTCTTCGAGACCAGCTTGGCCTCCTCGGGCGGCAGGTCATAGATATCCTTGTCCAGCGGTTCACCGGGGTGGGTCTTGTTCTGGATCCCGTCAATGACAGCCATCAGGATCGCCGAGAACGCCAGGTAGGGGTTGCAGCTCGGATCGGGGCAGCGGAATTCCAGCCGCTTGGCCTTCGGGCTCGGACTGTACATCGGGATCCGGATCGAGGCCGAACGATTCCGCTGCGAATAGGCCAGGTTCACCGGCGCTTCGTAACCGGGCACCAGCCGCTTGTAACTGTTCGTCGTGGGGTTGGTAAAGGCGAGGATCGCTGGCGCGTGGGCAAGCAACCCGCCGATGGCGTGCATCGCCATGTCGCTCAGCCCGGCATACGCACTGCCAGCAAACAACGGTTCGCCATCCTTCCACAGCGAGACGTGCGTGTGCATCCCCGAGCCGTTGTCACTGAAGATCGGCTTCGGCATGAAGGTCACGGACTTCTTGTGGCGGACCGCCACGTTCTTGATGATGTACTTGTACATCAACACCTTGTCAGCGATCTGCACCAGACTGCCGAACCGCAGGTCGATCTCCGACTGGCCGGCCGTTCCCACCTCGTGGTGCTGCGTCTCCACATCCAGTCCGCACTCGATCATCGTCTGCATCATCTCGTTGCGGATGTCCATCAACTGGTCGGATGGCGGTACGGGGAAGTAACCTTCCTTGTAACGCAGTTTGTAGCCCAGGTTGGGGTTCTCCACCCGTCCCCGGTTCCACTCCCCCTCGATGCTGTCGATGTGGTAGTAGGACTCGTGTGCGTTCTGGTCAAACCGGATGTCGTCGAAGATGAAGAACTCCGCCTCCGGGCCGAAATACGCGGTGTCCGCGATCCCGGTGCTCTTGAGATAGTTGACCGCCTTGCGGGCCACGTTCCGCGGGTCGCGCGAATAGTCCTCACGCGTAATCGGGTCCTGGATGTTGCAGATCATCACCAGCGTCGGGAGCTGCGTGAACGGATCGAGAAACGCGGTCTCCGGCTGCGGCACCACGAGCATGTCACTCTCGTGAATCCCCTGCCAGCCACGGATGCTCGAGCCGTCAAATCCCAGTCCATCCTCAAAGATGTCTTCGTCCAGTCTGGTCACCGGGATCGTGAAATGCTGCCACAACCCCGGAAAATCCATGAATCGCAGATCGACCGCCTTGACGTCTTTCTCCCGACACAAAGCCAACACTTCTTTTGGAGTCACTTCGCCTCCCCTTTCGCCAACAACCAGACACCGTTCCCCATCCAAGCCGTGGCCGAACATTCAGCGGAGATGCTGTACTGTTGCTCCGGCGTCACTCGACTGATGAGCAATCCGAGCGCCAATTGGAGTTCCGAGACGCAGGAATCCCGCAAGCTATTGTTCGGCAGATGGTTACGCGATCCTGCAGGCCATCGTGGCGGTTGCCGCCCGCACCCGGGATTGCCTGATCTGCGGGCACCCGGCGGCTATTACGTGAGCATTTGGCGTGATCGCCAGCGGCACAGCAGCGCGAGGAAGGCGGGAACGAGGATCGGGCGCACGACCAGCGTGTCCAGCAGTACACCCAGAGCCAGTGCGAAACCCATCTCCAGAATACTGTGCACCGGTCCGACCGACGAACTCCACCACCGCGCCAATGGAGCGGGGAGCAGGCTCGGCCACGCGGCACTGGTCATCGACAGGAACGTGGCGGCCATGATCACACCGCAACTGGTGATGATCCCGCCCGTCCTCACGACTGCCCGCCGCAGCCCCGCGAACAGACCGATCCGCGCCTGCTCCTCGAAAACACGGGTTGTCAGGTACACATTGTAGTCCTGGCCCACGGCCACCAGGATCACGAACAGGAACAAGGGGACTTTCCAGTCCAGGCCCTGGTAGGCGTCGCCGTAGGCGTACTGAAACAGCAGGGCGGTGATGCCTATCGTCACGTAGTAACTGAACAGCACGGTCAGCATCAGGTAGAGGCACACGGCGGGGCGCCGCAGGATCACCAGCAGCACGGCCAACACGGCGAGCACCACCAGGATCTGAATCCGCACATTGTCCTGCCGCGTCACCTGGCGCAAGTCGCGGATGGCCGCGGTGGTCCCCGTCAGCGCGAACTGTGCCCCGTGCCAGAACGAACCGGGGGTCTGGGTCAACGTCTGCAGCGCTTCCTGCACCTGATCGACCACGCGAATGGCGGTCAACGAGAACGGATCGTGTGTGAGAATCAACTCGAACCTCGCCACATTGCCAGCCAGTTCCTGGGTCTGCGCCACGAAGATCGATTTGGTCCGCGGGTGCGCGCGCAAGACGCGCAGCGTACGACCGCGGTCGCTCAACAGCCCCGGTTTCTCTCCGGGAGCATAGTCCCCCAGCGGATCTTCAGCCGAGCGTACGGTCACGACACCTGGCAGGTGCAGATCGTCCGACAGCTGGCGAATCTGAGCGCGACCTTCCGGCGTCTCGAACTGGGCATTCTCGCGGTGGACCAACACCGTGACAGGGCCGCTTTCCCCCACGGGGAAATGATCCCGCAGGGTCTCCGCGCCGATGCGGCTCGGACAACCGCGCGGCAGTCCGCTCAGGAAATCGTAGGTCACCTCGTGTCCGCGCCAGGCTCCATAGCCGGCCAGCGGCGCCAGGATCAGAAAGGAGACGACCAGCACCTGTCCCGGACGCCGGGTGATCACGCGCGCAGTGAAGTGCCAGAAATGCCAGACGGCTCCCGACACTCCCGACGGGGCGCGCGACGCCGCCTCGCGGCCGACCTGGGCGGGATCGACCCGGAACGGCCAGAACAGTCGCGGGCCCACGATGCGGATCAGGGCCGGGGTGAGGGTCAGGCAGGTGAGCAGCGTGATGGCCAGGCAGAGTCCGATGACGGGGCCGCTGTAGCGGAACTTGCCGAAGTCGGCGAAGATCATCGTGCTCAGACCGAGAATGGTCGTCAGTGCGCTGGCCAACAAGGCATCGCCAACGTGGATCACAGCGCGCGAGACTGCCGCGGAGTGGTCCCATCCGTAACGGAGCTCCTCCTTGTAGCGGGAAATCAGAAACAGGCAGAAGTTGGTGCCCGCACCGAACAGGATCACCACGATGAAGATTCTCGTCGTGGAGAACACCTTGAGTGTCCACCAGCTGAAACCGGGCACTGCGGACAGTTGTGTGAGCAGCGCCACGAGGCCCGTCGACACCAGCAGCGACGTGACGATGGTTACGAGCGGGACAACCACCAGGAGTGGCGACCGGTAGACCAGCGCCAGGAACAAAACTACCAGCACGACGGTGACGGTCTCGGTGTCGCGGATGCTGGCCGCCGCCGACCGCAGCAGGTCGGCACCGACAGCGGCAGAACCGGACTGGATGATGGTCAGCCCTGGGCGCGTGGCCTGCGCCAGCGTGGCGCGGACCGGCTGCAGCTCGGCCTCGATCGTCTCGAGCACCTGCATGTTATCGACGGCCATGAACTCATTGGACAGCTGCAGCACCACCAGCCGCACCTGATTGTCCCGGCTGACGAGTTTGGATCCGAAGTAGCTTTCGCGCCAAGTCCACGCGTCGACCAGGGGGAGGCGTGCCGCCCGCGCTGGACACACTTCATCTTCATTCGTCTGCAGGTTCGGATTGAGCTGCAGTGCGTTGTCGCGTGCCTCGCGCGCCAGCTCGTCCTCGCCGCGGCAGCGGAACAGCTGCGCCTGATTGTGATAGATTTCGGCCAGCCGCGGCGGCCGCACCGGCGCGAGCGATGGGTCGGCCGCCACCCGGGCGTCCCAGTAATCGGCCAGCTTGGTGTCGAGCTGCAGCGCGTCCTGCAGCGCGTCTTCGGCCTGTTGCAGGACCGTCCGCCGCTGCTCGCGCACGGTGTCGGCTTCGGCGCCCCGCCGATCCTGCCGCAGCGTCTCTTCCTCCCGGGCCAGCCGCGCGGCGGCCGCCAGCTGCGCTGCCCCCAGAAGGTTTTTCACCCGCCGGGCCACGTCATAGCCGATCTGCACATCGTCCTTGGTGATCGGTTCCTGCTCACGGACCAGGGCCAGCACAATCTGGCTGCGGCCACGCTGATGCGGAAACGCCTCCGACATCCAACGTTCCCCGACCACGCTCGGCAGATACGACGGCAGATAGCTGAAATCGCCGTCGTGAGTGATCAGCTCCCACTTCGGGGCAACCGACTGAATGCCGAAGACGGCAACCAGCCATGCCACGACGACCAGCATCCGATGGCGAGTAACGAACCCGGCGAGGTATGTGAAGATACGCAAGAAACCACGCCCCGAATGCCCATTGACCTCTGCGGCGATGACAGCGCTGAAAGCTGCAAACCGAAAATGGTACCAGCAGACAGTCGGCGATCCAAGCACGGCCCGCGGGCCGGCCCCCCCCACCGGACGATCTGGCTGGGTGCGCAGCCGCTACTGTGCCAGTGCCACGGTGGGTTCCGGCGCGGACGGCCGCCGTGCGGGTCCCGACGCTCAGTTTGCGCGTCCCACCCGGTGCGCGATCGCCCGAGCGGCGTCCAGGCCGGCCTGCAGCGTGGGATCGAGTGCCGCGCCGAGCATCTCGCCGGTATCGGTCACACGCGCGGTGACGCGGGTGTGATCGGGACGAATCTCGACGTTCGGAATCACGCCACGATCGCTGATCGGGTGACCGCTGGGCGAGTAGAACTTGGAGGTCGTGAGGCGGATGCCGGACTTGTAACGGCTGAGCGGGAAGATGCCCTGCACACTCCCCTTGCCGTAACTGCGCTGGCCGACCACCGTACCTCGCCCGTGGTCGTGAATGGCCCCCGCGAAGATCTCGCTGGCGCTGGCTGAGTCGCCGTCGATCAGCACGACCAACGGCACGCGCCACGTACCGACGTTGTGGGCCTGGTAGTCGAAGTCCTCCCGCGTGCTGCGACCACGGGTCGACACGATCACACCGGAGGGAAGGAACTTGTCGGCCACTTCCACGGAGGCGTTGAGCAGTCCCCCCGGGTTCCCGCGCACGTCGATGATCAGCGAGCGCATGCCCTGCCGGTGCAGCGACCAGAGTGCGGCGTCCACGTCGCGGCTCGTCGTCTTCTGGAAGCTGGTCAGTTTGATGTATGCCACGCCGTTTTCCAAATCGACCATCTGGATGTCCTGCACGCTGGGCACCTCGACCCGCCGGCGCTGAATGCGGAGCACCCGCTGCCCGCCGTTGGGCGCCTGCAGCACGCACTCGACGTAACTCAGCTCGGCCCCCTTGAGCAGGTCGGCGGCCGCGTCCCCCGACATCGTCTCGGTCGCCTGGCCGTCAATGGCGACAATCCGCTCGCCAGCCATCATCCCGGCCTTCGCTGCGGGCCCCCCCGGGATCACGTGCACGATCAGCAGCGTACCCGCCTCGGCTTTCAGTTCGATTCCCAATCCGACGAAGTTGCCTTCGATCTGTGAGAAGACTTCGTCGAGCTGGTTGCCGGTGAGGTAGGCGGAGTACTGATCCAGCGATGCGGCGGCGGCACACGTGAATTCCATCACGGCCGCCTGCAGCGGCACTCCGAGTCGGCGGGCAGCGACCTGGGCCGCTACAGCCACGGCATCCACCGCCTGGTTGCGGCTGGCAATCGCCTCGAGATTCACGGCCGCGCGGACTTCCTGGCTGAACGCCCGCGCCCCGTCCATCGATACCGGAATCGGGAACCGATCGACAAACGCCGGCTCGGACAACGCAATATCCAGGTTGCCCATGCCGCGGTCCACCAGATGCCGCCAGCTGGGCTCGTTCACATGATACGTGTCGATCTTCAGCAGGACCTCCGCGTACAGCTCCAGCGCCTCCTGGGGCGAGAGGTGATCGAGCGCCGCCAGGTAACTCTGATCCGTCAAGCGGCGCGCGATATCCAAGTGGGTGCGCGCCACGTCCAGCCGCCGCTGCAGCTCGGCACGGTTCGGGTGGTGCTTGATCGCGGCTTCGTAGTAGGCCAGCGCATCACCCCAGCGCCGTTCACGCTCCAGCAACTCCCCCTGCCGAATCACGTCGTCCACGCGGTCGACGATCGCTGCGGAAGGAACCGCCAGCTGAGCGGATGTGGTACTGGGTGCCCACGCGGCAACCCATAGGAGGGCGAGAACGGTCCAGGTACGCGCCAACCAGAAAAAGCTTCGCATCGTTCGGTCCATCGTAACTTGGCGGGAGGGCACGATTGCCGCAGTCTCGTCAGGATGCACACACCAAGTGCACGGCACACGCCACGCGCACAGGCAGGTCGCACAACCAGTCAATTCGGGGGACCGACCAGACGCAGACAGGGCGTCGGTCTACACGAATATAGGACACGATTTGCCCCTGGTCAAAAAAACCAACGCGCGCGTCTGTGCGGCCATTCCCTACGACCGATACAGCCTGAACAGATTTGTCCAGTTAGAACGATTGGCCGCGTCGTAGCGTGTTTCCACCGCTCGCGTTGTGTGCGCTTATTCCGCTGCGCAGGGCCCTTCCTGGGCCCGGTGTCCTCGGGGCATCGAGCAATGATATGCAGGTGCTGGCCGCCGGTCAAAAACTATATTCTCACCCGCTTGCGCTTCAGGACAGACTCGGTCTGCTTGTGGGCCAGAATGATGGCATCGCGGGCCAGGTCCCCTCCGAGGATCGGCGAGGGACGTGAGGTCCGGACCGCCTTGACGACCTCCTTGATCTCGGCCACAAACGGCTCGATGGCGTCGTGTTCGGCGAGCGCGGCTGGGATCACCTTGCCGCGGCTGTCGAGCAGGGTCACCGGCATGAGCGTTTTGGATTCCCCGCCCAACACCGCCATCTCGTACAACAGCGTGGCCTTCTCCAGGTGGATCTCGAAGCCGTGCGTGAAGGACCGACCCTGCTGGTTGATCACGCCGGACGTGGCGCTGACCGTCAGATCCGCATCCGCGAACTCGAACATCGTGTTGCAGTACTCGACCACTTCGCCACGCATCCGTCCCTGGCTGATCAGGTGCGTCGGCATTCCGAACAGGAACCGGATGAAGTGCGCGTCGTGGATGTGCAGGTCCAGAAGCGGCCCGCCGCAGCCCTGCGGGTTGTAGAAATCGCTGAGCCAGAGCGGGTCGGAAATCACCCGTTTGAAATGTCCACCCCGCAGCGCGCCATACTTCCCGCTGGCGATCAACTTGCGCGCGTGTGCATATTCGGGGAACATCGGCAGGACATGCCCGATCAGAATCTGCCGGTCGGCGCGCTCCGCGGCCTTCACCATGCGCTGGCAGTCGCTGACAGTCAGCGCCATCGGCTTCTCGCAGAACACATGCTTGCCGTGCTGCAGTGCGCCGACCGCCGCGTCCGCATGCGCGGAAGGCGGCAGGCAGATATCCACCAGGTCCACTCCCGGATCGGCAAACAGCTCATCCAGCACCTCGTAGCGGCGCATCTGCGACACGTCGACGACCTCGCCGCGCGGGCCGAAATTGCCCTGGATGTCGCGCCAGTCCCCCGCCAGCCGTTTTCGGTTCTGTTCGCACAGTGCCACAATCCGCACACCCGGCACACGCTGGTAGGCCAGGTAGTGAATCCAACCCATGAACCCGATGCCGGCTATTCCGATCTTGATCATGACGCACATCCGTTCCTGGAGAGATACCCAATAAAACTGTTGGTGATCGTCTGCAATCGGGCGGCGTGCTGTACGGGACCGGACTGCTGCGTCGCGGTCCCTGGTGCGCGGCGCGCCCAGTTACAGGCACCTCACTCGTGTTCGACCAGTTTCACAAATCGCTCGTAGGCCGCGTGCCAGGGGTCCGGGGCCGTCGGCACATACTCGTCCACCGCAAAGCTGTTGCGGATTACCTCCCGGGCCTCCGCAATCGACGCCACGTCACCGTTGGACACCGCCTGCATCATCAGGTTGCCGATGGCGGTCGCCTCGATCGGACCGGTCACCACGCGACGATCGCAGGCGTCGGCGGCCATCTGGCACAGCAGTCGATTCTGGGTCCCGCCCCCTACGATGTGGATCGTCTCCAGCGGTCCACCGTTGAGCTGCTCCAGCCAGCCGATCACCATGCGATACCGCAGCGCCAGGCTCTCGAGCGCACAGCGCACGATGGCCCCGTCGCTCTCCGGCACCGTCTGTCCCGTTTCCTGACAGTACTCCTGGATGGCCGCCGGCATGTTCTCGGGCGCTACGAATCGCGGGTCGTCGGGGTCGATCAACGAGACGAGCGGCTTGGCCGCCTGCGCCATCTGCGTCAGCTGGTTCCAGTCGTATTCGCGCCCCTCCCGCTGCCAGACTGCCCGGCACTGCTGCACCAGCCACAGGCCGGCGATGTTCTTGAGCAGGCGGATCGTGCCGCCCACGCCCCCCTCGTTCGTGAAATTCAGCTCCCGGCATTGATCGTTCACCACCGGACCGGGCACTTCGATCCCCATCAGCGACCAGGTGCCGCTGCTGATGTAACACCAGTCCGGCCGCTTGCCCGAGGCGCTGCTGGCCGGCACCGACATCACCGCACTGGCCGTGTCGTGCGAGCCTGGCAGCACCACCGCCATGCGGTGCCCGGCAATCTCGCTGGCCACCGACGCGCGCAGCGTCCCCAGCCGCGTGCCCGGCAACGTCACTGGACTCACCAGCCGCTGCGGGATCTCGAACCGCTCCAGCAGCGGGAACGCCCAGTCGTTCGCCTGCGGATTGAAAAACTGAGTTGTCGTGGCGTTGGTGTACTCGTTGGACTTCTCGCCGCTGAGCAGCCAGTGGAACAGGTCGGGCATCATGAGCAGCGACTGGGCGGCGTCCAGCAGAGGCGATCCGTCCTGCCGCATGGTGAAGAGCTGGAAAAGCGTGTTGAACTGCATGAACTGCAGTCCCGTCTGCGCGAAGATCTCCTCGCGCGACACCACCTCGAACGCGGGGTCAAACACTCCTTCCGTCCGCCGGTCGCGGTAGTGCAGCGGGTTGCCCAGCAGTTCGTCGTGGGCGCTGAGCAGGCCGAAATCGACCCCCCAGGTATCGACCCCGACCGACACAATCCGCTCACCATATTTCACGCACGCTCCCCGCAGGCCGTCCTTCACGTGCTGCCAGAGGTGGAGCAGGTCCCAGTGGAGCCGGTCGTTGGCCAGCACGCCACCGTTTTCGAAGCGACTGACCTCTTCCAACGTGAGCCGCTTGCCCGAAAACTCGCCCGCCACCACACGGCCGCTGGAAGCTCCCAGGTCGACGGCCAGAAAGACTTGCGTACCTTTTGCCATGACAACGGACCCTTGTGAACAACAGTAATGTCCCGGCGCGGCCGGTCTGCACGGAACACGCCATCCTCATTCCTGTACGGAGTGATGGTGACGCGCTCCGCATCACTCGTCAAGTACCGGCGGCGGAAGGCGATGCACCGATCAACCGGACGCGGCGGAACTCGATCGCGTCCCCCTCCGAGGTCAAACAAATGCGGCATCACATCACACTGCGTCGCCCGATTGACGCGATGCTGTATCTCGCTCGCTACAGGGAGGTGACCACAATCCATCGACTACACCAGAATCCTAAACGGCCGGCTGGCGCGGTGCAACAACGGGCCCTCACCCGCACAAGGTGAGCCGGGATGCACGGGCGTCTCCACGGCGGCACACTGGCACGGTCGCTCATCAACAACGCCCGACAAAACGCCCCGGCCGGGCCACTGGGTAAAGACCTGCAACCCAAACTGGCTTATACTGCACTTCATGACCTGACCAGAAACCAGTAGTGGACCCGCGCGGCCCTGACCACCGATGCCGCAGGTCGAGCCGCGTTTCGCGGCTTCCTCGGAGACTGTGCCGTCACCGTCCGACTGCCGGCGGGAACCGAGCTGGCAAGTGTCCGGACGTTGCGGCCGGGACCGGACAACGTGTGGGAGATCAACTGGAACAGTAACGCGCTGGCGGCAGGCTGCAGGTGAGCAGTGAGCCGGAGAGCAGTCAAACGCGGTGAACAATCAAACTATGGTGACAAACTATGGTGGAGTGGAATGTCATGATGCGTCGAGTGTCGGTGTTCTTCGGGTGGTCGCTGTGCGGCTGGCTTCTCCTGCTGGGCTCAACGGGATGGACCGCGGACAGCGCGCGTGAGGGAGCGGCGCCCGCGGTTGACGCGCCGCTCCTGGGGCACTGGACTTTTGACGACGTCGACGACGACGCGCAGGGAGCAGAGAAGGCGGTGGTGGTGCCGCGCGTGCGTGGCGTCCACGGCATGGCCGCCGAACTGTCGGGACCGCACCAGCTGCAGACTGCGCCGTTGACCGCATCCGCCACGCTGCCGGAGATTGCCTTCTCGGTCTGGGTCAAGCCGGTCGAGCTGGCCGACTACAGGGAGCTGTTTCGCCAGGAGTGTCCGGAGCGGCTGTTGTTCTCGTTCCAGCACGGCGGGACGATCCTGTCGCTGGGTCTGAATATCAACGGGTACATTGAATGTGACGCGGAGATCAATCCGGCCCAGGTTCTTGACGGGGGCTGGCATCACGCGGCAGCCACTTTTGACGGCCAGGTGATGCGCGTCTATCTGGACGGCGTGGAGATTGGCGCGCAGAAACGTGCCGGTGTGATCGCCGTCAACAAGGACGTGCCGGCGTTCATCGCGTCCAGTAGTGGGACCAGCGAGCATCTGCAGGGGGCGCTGGACGATTTGCGCATCTACCAGCGCGCTCTGACGGCTGCCGAGGTGCGCGGGCTCTACGACCAGGGCATCGCGTCGCTCGCCGAGCGGTTCCAGGAGCTGGAGCAGACGGCCGCTGAATACTACCAGCCGCGCGAGACGTTCGCCGCGACGCTGGTGAGTTTCCGGCAGACGATGATGCAGCATCCGGATGCGCTGGCGGATCGTGAGCTGGCGGGGGTGATCCTGGCCAAGATGAAGGCCGATTTCCCGCGCGACTACGACGACTACATTGCAACCTTGGGCAGTTCACCGCTGGAATACCTCACGGCCAACAATCATGAAGCGCTGGCGGCCACGGCCGGCCGGCTCGTGGAACTGATGCTGGAGTACCAGCCGCTCACGGACGAGCAGCACCGGCGGCTGACCCCCGCGGAACAGACCTACTGGGACGAGTGCCAGCAGATTGCCGCGCAGTTCTCGCAGCTGAAGGACGCCGGTACGGCGGCCGACGATTCGCCGGCGTGGATTGAGGTCATGCTGGCCGCCGGCCGACGGGTCCAGCCGCGTCCCGCTGTCGCCGAAGCGGTGGCTCCCTATCGGCGCCCCGAGACCCCCGTCACCCGCGCGCTCACGCAGCAGGAGACGGTCGAGACGCTGCAGCGGGACTGGCTGCACCAGGCGGACGGGAATCCGACGCGCGAACGCATCCTGGACGAAATCCGCTGGACCAGCGAGCTGGCTCTGCGGATCGTGCGGAGCAGCGCTCAGCCGATCGATCTGACGCGGGAACTGACGACCCTCGTCGAACTGCGGCAGCTGGCGGAGCAGGTGCAGGGCAGCGATCCGGCGCTCTACTTCCGCGTGCGGGAAGTGAAACGCTCAATTGTCTTCCAGAACCCGGTGGTTGACTTCGACCAGGTGCTGTTTGTCGACATGCCGTTCCCAGCCGGGAGCGAGTGGAATCACGAAACGCGGCATCGCCTGGGCTATATGGCAGTCCCCGGAGGCCGGCTTCTGGTGCTCGAAGGTCTCTCTCCAGGGGGCCAGTTGCGGCAGCTGATGCCCCAGCCGCCGCTGCACGGCGCGTTCTGGCGCCCCGATCTGTCGTGGGACGCCGAGAAGGTGCTGTTCTGTTTCCACCCGCACAACGAGAAATCGTTCCACCTATACGAGATCAATATCGACGGCAGCGGGCTCAGGCAGTTGACCGATGGGCCGTACGACGACCTGGATCCGATCTATCTGCCGGACGGGCACCTGCTGTTCTCCACGACCCGCGGGCACACGTACGTGCGGTGCATGCCGCCGACCAATGCCTTCGTGCTGGCGCGATGTAACGCGGACGGGAAGGAGATCTACCTCGTGTCGCGGAACAACGAACCGGACTATCTGCCCTCGGTGCTCGACGACGGCCGCGTGATCTACACCCGCTGGGAATACACCGACAAGCCGCTCTGGCGCGCGCAGAAACTGTGGACCTGCAACCCCGACGGAACCCAGGTCAACACGCTGTGGGGGAATCAGAGCGTCTGGCCCGATCTGTTGAAAGACGCCCGCCAGGTTCCCGGCTCCCGCCGGATCATGTTCACCGGCAGCGCGCACCACGACTGGTTCGCCGGTTCCGTGGGCATGATCGATCCGGCCCGCGGCTTGAACTTCCCGGACGGCCTGACGAAGATCACCGCGGATGTCGAGTGGCCGGAGTGCGGGAACGGGCCAGTGGATCCGATCGAATCGAAGACCTATCACGTCAGCGGCAGCTACGTGGCCTACTACTCGCCTTATCCGCTGAGCGAGCAGGATTTCCTGGTGTCGGCCAACCGCAACGGCAAGTTCGTGCTGTACTTGATGGATGTGGACGGGAATCGCGAGCTGGTCTACGAAGGGGTCCACAACATCCTGCATGCCATGCCGGTGCGGCCGCGGCCCGTGCCACCCGTGCTGGTCGATCGGGTCGCCTGGCCGACGGTGCAGGAACGGCACGCCCCCAAGCCGGGCGTCCTGTTCAGCGGCAACGTGTACGAGGGCGCGCCGGAGGTGCTGCAGGGCAAGGCCCGCTACCTGCGGGTGCTGAACATCGAGCCGAAGACCTACACGTACTGGCACAAACGCCCGGCGCTCTCCACCGGCCCCGTCGTGTCGCTGGTGCAGAGTGAAGGGGTGAAGCGGATTCTGGGCACCGTGCCGATCGAACCGGATGGCTCGGTCGCCTTCCAGGCTCCGTCGGGCCAGGCACTGCACTTCCAGCTGCTCGATGAACACTTCCGCGCTCTGCAGACCATGCGCAGCTTCACCGGTGTGATGCCGGGCGAGGAGCGGGGCTGCCTGGGCTGTCACGAAAGCCACAGCCGGACCCCACGGTATCCCCATTCCACCAATAGTCTCGCGCTGGCCAGCGAACCATGCACAATCACGCCGCCACCCTGGGGCGAGGAATCGGTCAGTTATCCGCGATTCGTGCGGCCGGTGCTGGATCAATACTGCGCCGAATGCCACGCAGGGGACGGTGAAGCGCGCGCCGTGCTCGATCTGACCGCCCGGCCAGGGTTCCTGGGCTTCGATGAGACGTACATGCTGCTGACGGGCAACCCCAGCTGGGGCGCACCGTATCAGAAGCCGGAGGATCCGCCGCCCGGATTCGGGATCGCCAACATGATCATGGTCGAGGGCTATGACACGCGCGATCCGGCCGCCTACGTGACGACGCCCCCCATGACCTACCTGTCCTACAACAGCCGCTTGATTGACATCGCGGGCTCCGGCCAGCACTACGGTGTCAAGGTCGATCCGGTGTCCCTCCAGAAGCTGATTGCCTGGGTCGATGCGATGTGTCCATACCTGGGTGCCGAGGAGGTGCGGGAGATCGAGGACCCGGTGTTCCAGGGAGTGGACTGGCTGTCGATCCGGCCGCGCATCAAGACCGCACCCACGGTGGTCCGCCCCGGCCCAGTGGATTGATGCCCAGTGGACTGATGCCCAGTCGATTGATCGTCTGGCAACGTTCCCGAACACGCGGTGGTACGATATGTTGTCGTCGGCCGAAATGTCCGAAGCTCGCCAGCGGATCGCTGCGGCGTACGATCCGGAACTGTTGCGCGGGGCCGGCCATCGGCTGATCGAGCAACTGGCGGCGCATTTGGGCGACGTGCAGGCCAGCCGTACTGCGGTGCTGCCTTGGCGCGAGCCGGCGGCGAATGTGGCGGAGGCGGCGAGCTGGCTGGAACGGAGCCTGCCGGCCGGGGCGGACGGCACGCAGGTGCTGCGGCATTTTTCACAGCTGGTGACGCTCATGCTGCAGCGTGGCCAGAATCTGCATGACCCGCGCTATGTCGGCCATCAGGTGCCGGCGCCGGTTCCCCTGGCGGGACTGTTCGACGCCCTCGGCGCCACGACCAACCAGTGCATGGCCGTGTATGACATGGGGCCGTGGGCCACAGCTGCCGAATGGTGCCTGGTGGAACGGCTGGGTCAGCTGATTGGCTGGCCGCGGAGCACGTTTGCTGGCATGGCCACCCACGGTGGTTCGCTGGCCAACCTGACCGCGCTGCTGGCGGCCCGCAACGTCGCGCTCGGCGATTCGTGGGAACAAGGACTCTCCGGTCACGGTCGTGCACCGGTGCTGGTCGCGCACGCCGATGCGCATTACTCCGTGGGACGCTCAGCCGGGATCCTCGGGCTGGGTACGGCGCAGGTGGAGCGGGTCGGGCTGGACGCGCGCCGCCGCATGGACCCCGCGCAGCTGGAGGACACGCTGCGACAGCTGCGCGGGCAACAGCGCCCGATCGTCGCGGTGGTGGCCTGTGCCTGTTCGACGTCGATCGGCGCGTTCGACCCGTTGGCCGATATTGCTGACGTGTGCCAGCGCTACGGTGTGTGGCTCCACGTGGACGCGGCGCACGGCGGCAGCGCGTGTGTGAGTGCGCGGTACCGCCCACTGGTCGCCGGCCTGGAGCGGGCCGACAGCGTGGTCTGGGATGCACACAAGATGCTGTTCATGCCGGCTCTCTGTGCGTTCGTCTTCTTCCGCGACAAAGCACTGCGGTTCGAGGCGTTTCGCCAGGAAGCGCCCTATCTGTTCGACCCGGCCGCCCCGGGGATGGCTGAGTTCGACAGCGGGTTGCGCACGGTGGAGTGTACGAAGCGTGCAGCGACCTTCGGACTCTGGGGTGTCTGGGCGCTCTACGGCCAGCAGCTGTTTGCCGACCTCGTTGATCTGACCTTCTCGCTGGGGCACCAGTTCTACGAACGGCTGCAGGCGGCGCCCGATTTCGAACCGCTCCACGAGCCGCAGTGCAATATCGTGGTGTTCCGCTACGTGCCTCGCGCACTGGCCGGCGCCCCCCCCACACGGCTCGGACAATTCCAGCTTGAGCTGCGACGGCGCATCATCGAGTCGGGTGAATTCTACCTTGTGTCGACCAAGATCAACGGCATCGGCGCCATGCGGACAACCATCATCAACCCGCTCACGACCCCGGAGCACCTGGATCAGCTGCTCGATTCGATCCGCCGTCACGGAGCAGCGTTGCTGGGTGCCTGAAAGAGCGTGAAGAGTGTGTGTCGGTGCCAGGACTGGCGGTAAGCGCCGACGTGTCACGGGACAGCGGCCGTACTACAATGCAGAAACTCTGAAACCAACCTTTCTCTTCCTCTGCCACAGGTAATCGCCATGAACAGTCGTCAGTTACTTAAGCTGGGTGTGCCGGCCGACTGCATCCGCGAGGCGATGGCGGCCATCCAGGCGGCGATCGTGGCCGAGAACCTGAGGGGTAAGGAGGTCAAGCAGCGGGTGCGTCAGGTGCTTGATGATCCCGCGGCTCATGTGGACGATCAGCATTTCGGGGCGTTCGCCCAGTCGCTGGTCGCGGAACGGGACTTCACGCCGCCGGCCCCCGTCACGTATCGGACATGGGGCGGCGACGACATCGACGAGGCCTCGCACGGGCAGATGCGGCAGGCCTGCAGCGTTCCCGTCGCGACGGCCGCGGCGTTGATGCCCGATGCTCACGTGGGATATGGTCTGCCGATCGGCGGGGTGCTGGCCTGCGACAATGCGGTGATTCCCTACGCGGTCGGCGTGGACATCGCCTGCCGTATGAAGCTGTCCGTGCTGGACCTGCCCCCCGCTACGCTCGACTCGAAATTCAACGCGTACAAACAAGCGCTGGAAGGGGGCACCCTGTTCGGCGTGGGAGCCGCATACCGGCAACCGAAATCGCATCCCGTGCTCGACCGCGACTGGTCGGTCACCCGTATCACGCGTGAATCCAAGGACCGCGCCTGGCGGCAGCTCGGCACCTCCGGTTCGGGCAACCATTTCGTCGAGTTCGGCCTCCTGACGCTCAACGTGCCGGACCAGGAACTGGGACTCGACGCCGGGCAGTATGTGGCGCTGCTGAGTCACAGCGGGAGCCGCGGTACGGGCGCTGCCGTCTGCTCGACCTACAGCGCCATCGCCCGTAGCCAACTGCCGCGCCGATATCGTCATCTGGGTCGCCTGGCGTGGCTGAGCCTGGACACACAGGAAGGCCAGGAGTACTGGGCCGCCATGAGTTTGATGGGGGAATACGCAGCGGCCAATCATGAGATCATCCACCGCCAGGTCACGCACCTCCTGGGCGCCCAGATTGTCGCGAGCGTGGAGAACCACCACAACTTCGCCTGGAAAGAAGTGCATGGCGGACGGGAGGTGATCGTGCACCGCAAAGGCGCGACGCCGGCCCATCGCGGTGTGCTGGGCGTGATCCCCGGTTCCATGGCCGATCCCGCGTTCATCGTGCGCGGCCGGGGAAACCCTGATTCGCTCAACTCCGCCTCGCACGGCGCCGGCCGCCGCATGTCGCGCACCCAGGCACGCAACACGTACAATTGGAAAGCGGTCAGACAGGAACTGCAGGCACGCGGCATTCACGTGCTGTCCGCCGGAGCTGACGAAGTGCCCCACGTCTACAAGGACATCCGGGCGGTGATGCGGCAGCAGGCAAATCTGATCGTCATCGTGGCCCAGTTCGATCCGAAGATCGTCAAGATGTGCGACGACGGCAGCCGGGCGGAAGACTGATCATTGATTGCCACCCCGCGCCCAATGGGCAGCCTCCAACCTTCACGCGTCCGGCACTCGGAGCCGAACACTGGCCCCCTGCTGACTGCGAGACCTCCGTCCCTTATGCTGGTGTCGTTCACGTGGTTGTCGCGCGTCTGCCACCGGGCCGCGTCTGCCACCGGGACAGGGACTTGACCGATCGCTGATCAGGAACACCACCATGAAGATCGTGCGTTGTCTCGATGCTGCCGGAACTGCGCAGTGGGCGTGTCGCCATCCCGACGGGAGTGCCACACGGCTGGAAGGAGATCTGTTCGGATCGCTGCGCGACACGGGCGAGCAGATGACCACCGGCAGTCTGTTAGCGCCGCTGGTGCCGTCAGCCATTCTGTGCGTGGGGCTGAATTACCGCCAGCACGCCGTCGAGACTGGTGTACCGCTGCCGAAGTTCCCCGTGCTGTTCATGAAGACTCCGACGGCCGTCCAGCGTCCCGGGGGCCCGATTGTGTTGCCCCGGCATCTGCGCAGCACGGAGGTGGACTACGAGTGTGAACTGGCGGTGGTCATCGGCAAGACCTGCAAGAACGTGTCGCGGGACGCGGCGCTGGACTATGTCCTGGGCTACACCTGCGTCAACGACGTCAGCGCGCGCGACTGGCAGACCCAATGGGGCGGGAGTCAGTGGTGCCGCGGCAAGACCTTCGACACGTTCTGCCCACTCGGACCATGGATCGTGACGGCGGACGAGATTCCAGATCCGAACGACCTGCGCATCCGGACAATCCTCAATGGCACCGTCATGCAGGATTGCCGCACCAACGACATGATCTTCGACATTCCGGCCTTGATCGAATTCTTCAGTGGCAGCACGACGCTCGCGCCCGGCACGGTGATTCTGACCGGCACGCCGCAGGGAGTGGGCTATGCACGCACGCCGCCGGTGTACCTGCAGGCGGGGGACACGGTCACGGTCGAGATTGAACGCATTGGCGAGTTGACCAATCCGGTCGAGCAGGAAGTGTGAGGGGCGGGTGACGGAGGAGGTCTGCGAGGGCACGTTTCGTCCGAGCCGGCCGCGATAGCCGATCCGCATGCGGTCAACGCGGAAATACAAACAGCCAGGGCGCGAAGCAGAATACCGGGATCAAGATCGCCAGACAGCCAATCACCATCCGCACACGCCCTAACGGCATCTGGTCATCCCGCGTCGGTGGATGATCCGTGCCGATGAACAGGACCAACGCGATCATCAATATCCAGTTCCACTGTTGCGAGATGACGACAAACCCAATGGCCAGCAGGATGAACCCGCGTGCGACCCAATGCGCGCGTTTGCCGAACAACGTGTACACCACATGCCCACCATCGAGCTGGCTCACCGGCAGCATGTTCAGGCCGGTGACCAGGAAGCCAACCCAACCGGCCATGAAGTAGGGATTGAGCTGATGAAAGTGGATCAGTCGTCCCGGCTCATAGCCGGGCGGCTGAATCACCTGCAGGGCGATGCGGACAAACAGCGGCAGGTCGACGGCGAACGGTCCGTACGCCATGCGGGTAAGATCCAGCCGCGCGATCCCGACACACATGATGGGCACGGCTACCAGCAGGCCCGCCAGCGGGCCGGCCAGGCCGATGTCGAACAACTCGCGGCGATTGGCACGCAGGCCGTCCATGCCGATCACCGCCCCCATAGTGCCGATCGGCGAAATGGGGAGCGGAATGAAGTAGGGCAAACTCGCCGGGATCCGGTACCGGAGTGTGGCCAGAAAATGCCCCATCTCGTGCATCAGCAGAATGCCCACCAGGCAGACCATATAGATGAGTCCGTCCAGCCCGTTGGTAACCAGCAGCCGGCGCAGCGACGGAGGGCCCGGCGAAACGAACGGAATCCACGGCAGCCAACCACTTACCCCGACCCAGAACGTCGACAGGCAGGTGGCCACGAAGAGGATGACGGGCAACCACACCCGCCGACGGCGCACCGGCCGCCGGAATTCGACGCTTAATTCCAACGCGTCGCCCGCCACCGACCCAATTGGCGGTGGGGGCGACGTGCGCACGGCCGCACCCGAGCCATCCCGTGGCACGCCACCCTCCGAACCCTCCGACTCGGAAGCCCGCACCACCTGATCGCCCGGTGAATCCTGCAGCGGCTCACCATCTCGCATCCCCATGGCGGGCTCGGTCGGCTCCATCTCGGGCGTGTTCGACTGGTCCATTGTACTCATAGCCAAAAGAATAGCAGACGCAAACCCAATCGCCCATCGCACCCCACCCTCCCCAGACAAGCCAATTTGCCTATCCGGCGGGGAAAGGATACTGATACGGCTCAGTCGCCATTCCCGAATTCCTGAATTCCTGAATTTCCTAATTCCCCTGGTCCCTCTCCCGAGAAAGTGCGTTCCTGCACCTTCCTCTTTCGGCAAATGATCTTTGCACTGCGTGAGGATTTTGGTACTTAGCACCACCCGAACCCGACTTTCGGGGCGATATTTGCGCGGCGGGCCAGCTCAGGACGAGCCAGCGTCGCGTAGCGTGCGAACATTCGACCGTTTTCTCGGCTCATGGAATGGCTGGGGCGAGTGTCATGAATCGCTTGAGCGTGCGTTTGTCAATTGCCGGTGCCGTGGTGACGCTGGGTGCCGCAGCCGCTGCGCTGCAGATGCTTTCCCCGGGCGACGTGGACCAGCCGGCCGGCGATGCGGGCCAGCAGCAGGTGGGGCAGGTGGATCCGGCCAGTTCGCCGACGCCGATCCGCACGGAGGACGTGGCGGACAGCGCTCCGGTTGGCACTCTGGAACCGCCGCCTGCTTCCGCGTTTACGCGCCCGCTGCCGCTGCGGACAGTCTCGCACGAGGACGCGACCGATGGGAGCAGCTCAGCTTTCCCCACTGCGGATCCGATTCCCACGCTTGCTGACAACAATGAGTCATCTCCTGCGACTTCAGCCTATGCGTTGCCGGCGCGAGAATCTGACGGAGACAGCGCCGGCAACAACCTGGACCAACCTGGCGACCTGTCCGGAGCGCCGGCAGGCGCAGGTCACACCGACCGTGCGGGCGGCCCCGTAGTGGACGAACCCTCATCGCCCGTAGCGAGTACGGCCATCCCCGAGGCACCGCAGTACCAGATCGGCGTGGAGGAACCGGGGGGGTCGGCAGCGGCCGCTGCGTCCGCGGACCGTTCGAGTGCGTCTTCGGGCCCACCCACCCCGCCGCCGGCATCGGCGTTCCCACTGCTCAATACCGAGAGGCCCACGGCCAGCGTGAGCGATTCGCCTGTAACGGCGGCGTCGCCCGCCGACCCGTATCCCAGCACGACACCCAGCACGACATCCAGCACGACACCCAGCACGACACCCGTAGCGTCTGCCCCGTATCCGAGCATGGTGCCGACTCAACCTGCGACCAACGATACAGGACTGTCGGCGAGCGAGTCCGCATCGCCAGAGGTGGGCGGGGCGGAACCTGCCACGACAGTCGGCAGCGGTGCCACGCTCAGTCCCGGCCCGGAGATGACGCGGACCGATGCCACCAGTTTCGATCCTTCAGTCGCCTGGGGCAGCGGGCAAGAACTCCCGGCATCGCGTGGCATGGGGTCCTATCCGTCGACGAGCGCCGTTGGGACGCGTTCGCTGGCGACCAGCCCGGCGGCACAGGCCGGGGCCGCGCCGCCCGTTGGTGCGGCCGTCCTGAACGCTCAATCGGCTGTGCCTGCTGCCCTCTCGTCGGACATGCCGGGCGATCGGGCGTTGGAAGGTCAGCAGTCACCGGCGATCGTGCTGGAGAAGACAGCGCCGGACGAAATCCAGGTGGACCGGAAGGCGACATTCCAGATCCGCGTCCGGAATGTCGGCAACGCGGCGGCGCACAACGTCATCGTGGTCGATCGGGTGCCGCGGGGCACTGAGTACGTCGATGCGGTTCCGGAGTGCTCGCCGACGGCGGACGGGATGCTGGTGTGGAACCTGCAGACGGTGCAGGCGAATGAAGAGGTCATCCTCGCGGTGAATCTGTTGCCGAAAGTAGCCGGCGAGATTGGCAGCGTGGCACAGGTGGCGTTTCAAGCACAGGCCTCGGTGCGGACCATCTGCACGAAACCGCAACTGTCGCTGGCGCTGACGGCCCCGGAGCAGGTGCTTATCGGCACGACCGCCAACATTGAAATCGTCGTGACGAATACCGGCTCCGGAGCGGCCGCGAAGGTGATAATCGAGGAAGATGTACCCGAAGGCTTTACGCACGCCGCCGGCCGGCAGTTGGAACATGAAGTCGGAACGCTGCTCCCCCAGGAGTCGCGTCGGCTCACCTTGGCGCTGGAGGCCAGCAAGCCGGGGGTGTACGAGAATCGGCTCACGGTACGCGGCGAGGGCAACCTGCTCGAGGAAGACCTGCGGTCGATCGAAGTGACCACTCCGAAACTGGAGCTCTCGATGCAGGGTCCGGCGCTGCGGTACCTGGACCGGCAGGCAACCTACGTGGTGCGGATGGCCAACCCGGGGACCGCACCGGCCCGCAATGTGGAACTGGTGACCTATCTTCCCAAAGGCATGAAGTACGTCACGAGCAACAACCACGGCCAGTATGATTCGCAGACTCACGCCGTGTACTGGAGCCTGGAGGAACTGCCAGCCGAGAAGCAGGGGGACGTCCACCTCACCGTGCTGCCGATCGAACCGGGCAACCACAAGTTGAAGGCCGACGGGCATGCCGAGTTGGGGCTGCAGCACACGTGCGAACACGAAGTGGTGGTGGAAGGACTGGCTGCCCCAGCGTTCTCCGTTACGGATGGCGCTGATCCCATCGAAGTGGGCAGCGGCACGACCTACGAAATACGAGTACACAACCGAGGCTCGAAAGCCGACAGCGACGTCCGGATCGTGGCCGAACTGCCGCCCGGGATGATGCCCACTGCCGGAGACGGGCCGGTCCCAGCCACGGTACAGGGACAGCAGGTTGTATTCAGCCCGCTGGCGCGGCTGGCGCCGGACGAGGAAGCGATATTCAAGGTCCATGCCACAGGCCAGACGGTCGGGGATCATCTGATCCGCGTGCAATTGCAGAGCGCTGAAGTGCGGGTGCCGGTGACCAAGGAAGAAATCACACGCGTGTACACTGACCAGTGACCGGCGGCTCCCGGCCACACCCCGATTCGGGTAGAATCGGCCCCGGTGTCAACGGCTGCTCTCTGCCTCGCCATCGGCCCAGTCGCTACCCACGCCTTTTCACGTCACTTGAGCACCGGTGTCCGGTGTCCACTCGCCACCTGTGCCAGATCCAGATCCAACTCCCGGCCTGCACCCTGAGGTGCCAGTTCGCTGACTTCCCGGAACGCCCGCATCGCGCGGCCCAACGCGTCACTGTGCTCGCGCGTACCCCGGTTCGCGTCCAGCGTCTGGGTCACTGCGCGGAGCGACTTGAGCATTTCTGCGCGCGGCGAAATACGCGCCCCGCGTCGCCAACTCGGCTGCTCGGCAGGTCGCCGCGTGGATGTGGCTCTCCAGAGCCGCCAGGGCGGCAGCGTCCAGCACCGGGGCCGACCGGTGCCCCAACGCGTTCGAGGCGGGACCCTCCAGCGGCGGCAGGTTGCGCAAGTCGGTCTCTGAGATCACGGGCTCTGCCAGCGGACCGTCCGCGGGCTGGTCGGCGGGCAGGTCCGTGGGCAGGTCCGCGGGCAGGTCGGCGGGCGTGTCGGCAGGCAGGTCGGCAGGTATCTCGGGAAGGCGCCGCACGTGCGCTGCATCGGCTGCTGCGGCCGCGTCCGACAGGCCTTCGGTTACGAGCCTCGGCAGACGACGCACCTCGGCGTCCCCGGCCGGTTCCTCGTCCTGCGGCGCTGTGTCCGTGGCCTCGTCCGTGGCCTCCTCCCGGTCAGTAGGCGGAAGGAGGTACATGCGGTTCGCATCGTCCTCGTCCCCATCTCCCTGACAGCTGTCGATGGGGGTCAACTTGGCATGCGGTGGCAGAATCCCCGGTTCGGTCGGCGGCAGACTGCGAAGCTCGTCCTGCGTCGGAGCGTCTACAGCCGGCAGGAGTCGCAGCAGCGCCGTGGGGGCACCCTCGGTGTTGAAGCTGGGGGCGAGCCGAACCACCGGATCCCGCTGGGCGTGCCCGCCGGGTGCATCCGCCCCGTTGTCGGCCAGTGCATCGACGGTGGGCAACGGCGGCGCTGTAAACATGTGCGATGCGGGTACCACCGGACGCGAGTCAGGCTGGTGCCATCCGCCCGCTCGGTCACCCACCCTGTCGACCTCGGACTGTGGATCGCTCGTGGCGCATGAGGTCGAGCTGCCGCACATGGCGCCGCCTGGTCGTGATGCATCCGAACAGGCGGGTAGCAGGAGTATGCTGGCCGCGATCCAGCCCCAGCAGACGGCAATTCCGCGTGGCAAGCGATCCATCGCACCGTCCATGATTAATTACAGGAATCCGTCGAGCGCAGCGCGATCCGTTCGCGCCCGGCTCGTTGTATCGGCTCATCGTCGGCCGTGTCGGGCACCGATCAGCCAATCCGGCGTGAACCGACCACGTGCCGCGGAGGGGGGACTTCACAGCCGTCATAGTCCGTGTCGGCGGCACGGCATAATCGACAGAAATGCCACCGCTGGCACCGGCCAGCACGACCGTCAGCTACCGCACAGACGGCGACATGGGCTGCAATGCGACGGGCTGCGATACAACGGGCTGCAAGCTCTCAGGCCTGCTCGGATTCCACGGGCAGCGGTTCAAGCTTCCCAGTACGGCTGATACCGGCAGCTCGCAAGAGTGCGTCGAACCGGGCGCCGGCCTGCTGCACAACCGCGTCCCGCGTCATCCCGCGGAACCGAGAGGGGTGTGGACAGAGGGTGACCGGGCCGGTGAATCCGTGTTCCACGAGGTGGCGGAGGATCGCTGCACAGTCGATGCTGCCGTCGTCGCCCGGCAGATACCGGTCCTGGTCGGTGAGACGCTCGCGGTCCTGGGCTGCGGGATAGTCGGCCAGGCGGACCGCCACGATCTGCTCCGCCGGGAACTGGTACAGTTGATCGAGCGTGCCTCCTCCCACGAACCAGTTCCAGGTATCGAGCGTCAAACCGACGTGCGGGTTGCTCGTCGTCCGGATGAGTGTCAGCAACGTATCGACCTGGTGAATGAACGGGAACGGATGCCCTTCACGTTCGGCGGCGGCAGCCAGGAACGTGAGCCCCAGCTTAATGCCATGCTGCGCCAGCACATCACCGATTTCCCCGAACCGCCGCCGGTGCAGCTCGAAGTTTTCGTGATATGGCAGCTCGCCCCCGCAGGGCAGGACGGTCGCGGTGCACACGGTGGCGCCCAGCGCGGCAGCCGTCTGAGCGACCTCCTGGAGTTCCACGAGAGCGGAGCGATATGTAACGTCGGGCTGCCGCAAGTCGATCGGCAGCTGAAACTCCCCCACCCGCACGCTGGCACTGACGACATACCGGCGCGCGGCGTCCAGCCCGCGTGCTCGCGTCCGCTTGATCACGTCCGCCATGTCCAGGTCCAGCCCTTGAAAACCATACGTCAGGGCCAGTTCGATCAGTTCACTTTGCCGGCCAGAAATACCCAAAGCCGCAGTATTGAGGTTTTTGTACATGCTTGTGTCCCATCTCGCCGTGTCAGTATGGCGAATCCGACCGGTTTCTCCTATAGGGGGCGTCTTGACGCGGCGGCATGCGACCGCGTCGGCCCCCGCTGCGGTGCAGGAACGGACATATTGTTGGCCGCAGTATCCATAACGGGTCGGTCGTGCGGCACGGCCTACTTGTTGGCCGTGCGACGCGGCGAGCGTCCGGCCTGCTTCGTAGCCGTGCTGACTGCCGACCAGCGTCGATCGCAAGGTCCGTTTCCGAGCATGCGACCTCATGGAGCGCAGCGGTTGGGCTCACCGGTCCGCTCCTTCAGCACGGCTCAACACGTGCCACACGGTCACATTCCTGAATTCCTGAATTCCTGAATTCCCCTGGTCCCTCTCCCGAAAAAGTGCGTTCCTGCACCTCCCCCGCTGGGGCCCGGTCCACTGCGGGTTTGCCCAGCGTCGCCGCGCTGGTAGAATAGAGCCAGTGTCGACACAGTTGAGGCCTGTCTGTGGGTGCAGGCGTGTCCGGCCGTCGCGCGGTGTCGCAGCGTGTTGTCTGCAACGTATTGCTAATGTTGCCAACGGGGGGCGAAATTTGGATTCGACCGGATAGCTTGAAGTGGAAGTGGCGTGTCGTGGTTGGTCAGTGGGCCACGCAAAAAGCTGACCACAAATTTACTTGCCGAGGAAAACCTCGCACTGGCTGCCTAGCAACAGGTAGTCCCGACTGCGGGCCTTAACCGGAGAGTCCCAAAAGTCGGTCGTCAAATCCGGTTCGCCGACGGTCATGGCGGGCACGTCGTCGGCTAAAACTGTTCTCGCCTAGTCCGCGACGGACCCGGTCGACAGGGGCCGCTGTGGGCGAAAATCAAACAGTCGACTACACACGTAGATGCTTCCATGGAAATATCTCGGGACGCGGGTTCGATTCCCGCCGCCTCCATTTGATCGGGTTCCGCAACCCGTCTCGATCGAAACAGGGCCCGTCAGCAACCACTGGCGGGCCTTGCTTGTTTGGTGCACGTATCGCGGGATTTGCGAGGGTTGGCGTCGCCGGCCAGCCCAGAATCGCGTGACGCGGTGGCCGCCCGCGAGGCCCGAAAAGTCTCGAAATGGCCCAGGAGTCTCGAAATCACGTGACGTGGCCCCAACGCGTCACGCGATGGAAGTGGCTGTAAATCTGCCAGTTACGGAAACCGAGTTTTTTCCAGTTTGGCGTGATCTGCCAGTAGGCGGCCAGCCAAAAAATTGCTCACCACGCAACTCCGCAAAGGGGCACATTGATGGATCAACCCTCTTGCCGGCAGTGAGGCAGGGAAGCTGGCTGGTGCATGGGCAACGAGATAGACTGAATTGAGCGGTCGGGAGCGCCTATCGAGTTCCGTGAACTCGGCGATTGCAGAGTCTCCCCCGGACGACATGCCAGCTATGGACGGGCTTCGACATCGTGAGTCGATTCGGCATCGCAAGTTCCTTTCCACAACAAAGTCGTCAGGAAACTTACGTCCCGAATCTTCGTGGGGCTGAAATCGAATTGAAGTCTGGCCTCTCACACACAGCGGCGGCTGGGTTTTCCGCCAGCCCTTGCGGTTTTCAGTTTGGGAACTGCCTCCATTGGCGCACTCTTTCTTCGTGCTGCCTTGCAAGTCGCTCGCACCTTTCATCCACCGGGCGGCGTGGATCAACCAGGACTTCTCGGCGAGCAGTGACCCTCTCCTCCACGCACCGCTGTGGCGCTTGGTTCATGTGGACGTGCGTGTGCGTTTCGTAGTGGGTGTCCCAAACGGCGTGTCGTGGGACGACGGCAGAGTCAACGCCTTTACCTTTGGCAGTTCGTGCCCGAATCGAAGTGCGGTCAAAGGCGGGGGAGATCGCATTCGCAGCAAGGAGGACGTAACGCCGTAGACTCTTCGTGGCGCAGGCTGGTTCATCCTACGCCTATCGAGAGAAACTAGTCCGTCTTTCGCTTAAGGGTTTTTCAAAGGAAGTTGCGACGGCGCAAATTAGCTGACAGGATTAAGCGGCCAACGGTTCGGATTATTTGACCCCGCGGTACCCCGCCGCTCTGTGCGCCTTCTACCCCGCCTCTGTAGATTACATCTGGGACCCCGCCTCTTC